>NZ_JBEPOL010000002.1:0-668827 GCF_040546795.1 Devosia sp. UYZn731 | reverse complement strand
TTGTTGCCGGTCGAAAGGCGGTCCTGGGTCTTGGCCATCAGGGTCGCGGTGCCCTGGAGAGCCGACAGGTTTGAACGGACGGCTGCCGTCAAATTAATCATTGCCATTCTGGATAGTCCTTTTCTAGGATTCGATTAGTTACGAACGCCTCTTCCTGAGACGCCCTGATCCTTGCCCGACAGGATATAAAAATTGGTTAATTGGCCCATCGCATTAGCAACTATCTGTACGATTTCGACGACCCGGTTAATGGCGCGTGAAAGGGGCAGTTTGGCGCCGAAACGCCCGCTATCGCGGCGCTCGGCAAGGTTTGCCGCGCGGTTGAGCGATGTGGGACGGCGCCGGGATAGGGTGGCGTCCTCTGCGTCTCATCCCTGTATGGGAGAGGAGGTTCGGCGGGCGGATTCGAGCTTGGTGCCAAGTGGCAGTCGACATCCTCCCCGGGTAGGGGGATTCGGCTCTGTGGTTATGGAATCTCCGCCGACACGGGAGTGGCCCGGTGTGGCGGCTGTTCAGCGGCAATGAGAACTTCGGCGTTAAACCGCGAAGTCGCGGAGCTGAAATTCGGATTCGGGGGGAATCCAGGCGCTGCCGATGCGGGCGTAAACTTCTTCCAGAGTTTCGGGGCGCGGCGACAGCCGGCCGGCAATGACGGCTGCGGCGAACATTGCGCCGGGAGGCAGCAACGGCGCCACGGGCTCTTTATGCTCGGGTTGCGACTGCTGCTCGGGATCAGGAAAGCGACCGCCGGCATCGGAATTCTTGGGCGTCGGGAGGACGCCGTCCTGCAACAGCGAGCGCTCGCCGGTCACCTGGCGCGAACGAAAATCGGTCAGGCTATGAGTGCTGACTAAAATGGGATCGGACGCGATTCTGGCGACCATAAAACTATCCTTTGGGGCTTCAATGCCGTTCGCAGGATAGATGCATGGCCTTTACGCCAGTCTTGCCCGATCTCCAGGGTTTTTAATCAAATGGGAAGCAAATCAAAGCGAGCGATTGAGCGCTATGCCGCGAGCAGAGGAAGCCGGGTCGATGGCGATAGCGCCGCTCTTGCCGTAAATGCGGGCTTTGTCTTGCTGGCCAACCATTTCGGCGACGTCGGACAGCAGGTCTTCGGTGACCGTACGGGCCGTTGCCAATACGCGAAGATTTTCCGCCATCTGGGTGGCGAGGCGCTCGTGGCCATTGCGCAGGCGATCGATCAGCTCGGGCGCGTCGGCCTGAAGCCGGGCCGCCTGGCGCTGCACCGAGCGGGCCAGCACCACATAATCCTGGGCCAGACGCGCCTTCTCGGCGGTCAGGGCGACGGCTTGGTTGTGACGGCCGGCGCGCAGCAGGGTAGTCTCCTGGTTCATCACGTCGACCAGTGCCGTCAGTGCGATTTCCGCCTGGCTGCACAGATCGGGCGAGGGCATGGTGTCGAGAGCTTCAATGCGGGCTGCGGCGGTCATCGTGTCGATGTTCCCTCTGAGGTCATATTGTAAGGATTTTGGGCGGCTTCCTGCATCTTCACCAAATCGCCCATCATCTGGTCGGCGATGCCGAGCCCACCGTTCTGGGCCATGGAATTGGCGATCTGTTCGGATTGCATCGAGCGCCAGGTTTCTTCCCCGAAGCCGCCGCCAAACGAGGCCTGGTCGGTCTTGAGGGAGGAAAACATCTGCTTGGTCAGCGTGTTGAGGAACACGCCTTCGAGTTCTTCGGCCTGCTTGCGCAGGCGGCCCATGGCGGCTGGATCGAGATTGGATGGCTGGGTGGGCGTGGCGCCGCGCAGTTCCATTACAGCACCTCGATTTCGGCTTGCAGCGCGCCGGTTGCCTTGATCGCCTGCAGAATGGCGATCAGGTCACGCGGGGCGATGCCCAAGGCATTGAGGCCATCGACCAATTGCTGCAGCGTCACCGACTCGTTGACCACGGCCAGCGCGGTATTGGAGAGGTTGGCGTTGATGTTGGTACTCGGCTGCACCGCGGTCACGCCATTGCTGAGGGGGGCGGGCTGCACGATGGTGGGGTTTTCGGCGATGGTAACGGTCAGGTTGGACTGAGCCACGGCGACGCTGGAGACTCGCACGTCCTTGCCGATGACGATGATGCCGGAGTTCTCATCGATGACGATCTTGGCGGTCTGGTCGGTTTCGATGACCAGTTGCTCGATATCGGTCACTAGGTCGACGATATTGCCGTTGAAGCCGCGGGGCAGGGTGAGCCGCACGGTGGAGGGATCTTCGGGCGTCGCGGTTGGGGTGCCGATAAAATCGTTGATGGCAAGGGCAATGCGGCGCGAGGTGGTCAGGTCGGGATTGCGGAGGGCAAGGCGGAGCGTGGACTGGGCGCCCAGCTTGAAGTCGATTTCGCGTTCGATCACGGCGCCGGAGGAAATGCGGCCGGTGGTCGGCACGCCCGAGATGATCGTGGCGGCGTCGCCCTGGGCCTTGAAGCCATTGATGGACACCGGGCCCTGGGCGATGGCGTAGACTTCGCCATCGGCGCCGAGCAGCGGGGTGACCAATAGGGTGCCGCCCTGCAGGCTCTTGCTGTCGCCGAGGGAGGCGACCGACACATCCATGCGCGAACCCTGAGTGGAGAAGGGCGGCAGGTTGGCGGTGACCATCACAGCCGCGACGTTCGCCGTGCGCACGTTCTGGCCGGCGGTGTTGACGCCCAGCCGCTCCAGCATGGATTGCAGCGATTGCTTGGTGAAGGGCGAATTGTTGAGGCTGTCGCCGGTGCCGTCGAGGCCGACCACGAGGCCGTAGCCGACGAGCTGGTTTTCGCGGATGCCTTCGACATCGACGATGTCCTTGATCCGCGCCGCGGCGGCCTGGGCGGGCACCATGGGCGCGATCAGGGTCGCTGCCGCGATCCAGCCCGCAAGTACAATCCGTAACAGCTTTGCCATAGTCTCGGGTCCCCGATGGGGCAGCACCATCCCCATGGCGCCGCTTCACCCTCCCATTAGCGAAAACCGTGCCAAAGTAGATACACCGGGGTTAACGGGCTGATAACTATGGGTTTTTGTTGGGTTTGAACTGTCATCTAGCGATACGATGGCTCAGGCGAGGGGTGGGGTGAGCAATTCTTGCCGGGCCCGTTAACGTCTTGTTAAGAGATTGCGGCAGATTTTGCCGGATATAGACACCAATTCATTTGAGTCCCTTCCTTGCGCATCGACACTGTCCAGCGAAACAACGGCGTCAACGGACGCGGCCCAGCGGGTCGCGATCAGGGCGGCGCTGTCTTCAATCCGACGGGCGCAGAGGCGCCGACCCGGGCCGCCACCACCGCGCCGGCGGCCGCGCCTGCGTCGCTGGATTACCTGCTGGCGCTGCAGGGCGTCGAAGACCCGCTGCATGGACGCAAGAAAAAGGTCATCATGCTTGCCCGCACGCTGCTCGATGAGCTGGAAGAGGTGAAAGCCGATCTGCTGGCCGGACAGGTCGGCCCCGAACGGCTCAACAATCTCATGGCCATGGTGGCCCAGGCGCGCGAACGGTCCGAGCCGGGCCTCGATGGTCTGCTCGACGATATCGACCTGCGGGTGCGGGTTGAGCTGGCCAAGCTCGGGCTGTTTCCAGCCTTTTGAGCAGCCATCTGACTCGCGGGAACGAGTTTCCAAACGGTCTTTGAGAGACAGCGTCGTTACAATGTCATCGATTGGGCGCTATGCGCCTGATGCGAAAGGGGTCTCACAAGTTAATCACAGCGCCGTTGGCCGCTTGCCGGTCCTCGCCTGCTGGACTATAGAGGCCCACCTATGGGGTGCATTGGAGTTGAGTCTGCTGATGTCTTCGGTTGTTGACGTAGTTGAATACCGGCCCAGTGACGACGAGCCGTTCATGAACCCGCGGCAGCGGGAATATTTCCGGGCCCGGCTGAATGGCTGGAAGGAAGATATCCTTCGCGAAAGCCGCGGTACCCTCGAAAACCTGCAGGAAGAAAGCCAGAACCATCCCGACATGGCCGACCGCGCTTCGTCGGAAAGCGATCGTTCGCTGGAACTGCGCACCCGGGATCGTCAGCGCAAGCTGATTTCCAAGATCGATGCCGCGATCAAGCGGCTCGACGACGGCACCTACGGCTATTGCGAAGATACCGGCGAGCCGATCGGCATTGCCCGGCTCGACGCCCGCCCGATCGCCACGCTCAGCCTGGAAGCCCAGGAAATGCACGAGCGCCGCGAGAAGGTCTATCGGGACGAATAGGTCACTGCACCGATCGCCTGATCGAACTTATGAGGCTCGCAGCAATGCGGGCCTTCATATCGATGGCGCCGAACAATAGCGCGCTGCGGCCGGGCAAAATCCAGAACTTGCTCATGTCCGAAGCGTAGCGCCCGGACCCGCCATAGTCGGGATGCTCGCTCGACCAGATCGCCTCCCAGTGCCGTCCCGCCGGCGGGGCCACGAGGGGGTCGGGAATGATGTTCATGTGCCGGTCGTGGCCGAGATTGATGAACAGCAGGCGGTCATCGCCATCTTCCGCCAGATAGCGCAGGAAAAAAGCCTCATCTCCCAGGACGGCGCCGTCGATGCGCGCGCCCTTACCCTGCTGGGTGAAGGCGGTCTCGCTGCGGCGCAGGCGGAGCAGGTCGCGGTGCAGGGCGACGATTTCGCCGTGCTGGTCGTATTCGGTCCAATCGAGCTTGCTGGCGGCAAAGGTTGCCGGGTCCGCCGGATCGGCGAGCCGTTCATCCATGGCCGGGTCTGAAACGCCGGCGAACTGGCGCAGGTTTTGCGCACGACCCTTGGCGATGGCGGCGGCGGTTTCTCCGGTGAAGCCGGCAAAATAGAGGAAGCGGGTCGAGGCGCCGAATTCCTGGCCGTGGAACAGGCAGGGGGTTTGAGGGGCGAGCAGGAACAGCGCGGTGATTGCCCGCACGGCGCCGGGCGAGCCGAGGCGATCCATACGCAGGCCGCGCGCCGAATTGGCGACTTGATCGTGGTTCTCGAGGAAATGCACGAAATTGGTGGGCTTGAGGTTCAGCGACGGCGTGCCATAGGGCGCCTCGCGCATGTCGGAGCGCTGGCCCTGGTAGAGGAAGCCGTATTTGGCGGCGGCGAGCAGTTCGCTCGGGGTGCCGTGGTAATCGCGATAGTAGAAGTCGTTGTGGCCCGTCAGGGCGACGCGGGCGGCATGATGGAAGTCGTCATTGCCGATAGCGTCGATGCCGTAGCCGCCGGCCTTGGGGCGGTCGACGAGGCGGCGGTTCTGCGGCTGGTTTTCGGCGACGATGAAAAGCTGTCGATCGGGCGCCGCGGCGCGGGCGGCAGCGGCGATTTCGGCGATGATGTGGGTGTCGCTGTCATCGAACAGCGCCTGGGTGGCGTCCAGCCGCAGGCCGTCGAAGTGGAATTCGCGGACCCAATAGACCGCGTTCTGCACCATGAATTCGCGCACGCCGGCCGCGCCTTCGCCATCGAAGTTGAAGATGGCGCCCCATTCGCCCTTATGCGTAGCGCTGAAATAGTGGGGGCTGAAGTCCTTGAAGCGATCGCCGAGGCCTGCATGGTTGTAGACCACGTCGAGAATGACGCCGATCCCCAGCGCGTGGGCGCGGTCGATGAAATGGCGCAGATCGTCCGGCTGGCCGTAGAGGTGGCTGGGGGCGTAGGGCAGGACGGTGTCGTAGCCCCAGCCGAAAGTGCCATTGAATTCGCCGATCGGCATGACCTGCAAGACGGTTATGCCGAGATCGCGCAGGGTCTGCAACCGTTCGATCGCGGCGGCCCAGGTGCCTTCGGGGGTGAAGGTGCCGATATGGACCTCGTAGAGCACCTGCCCGTCGGGCGGAACGCCGCGCCAGTGGGCGTCGCTCCAGGCGAAGGTGTTGTCTGTGACGACGGATGGCCCGTCGGGACCCTCAGGTTGCCAGCGTGAGGCGGGATCGGGCAGGACCTCGCCGCCGTCGATCTGGAAGTGATAACGCGTGTCTAGCCCGATATCAGGCACGAAGACGCTGAAATAGCCGTCCTCAGTCGACTGCATCGGGAGCGGCACATGACCTTCGAGGACGAGCGATACCGCCCGGTGGCCCAAAGCCCAAACACGGAAATGCGTGCCATCAGGCGTGGCCTCGGCACCAATTGGGTAACGGCGTGCGGTCATGAGGCTCTACCGGAAACGCGGGCAGGCGAGCGGGCGTGATTGAATTTGTACACGGGTGCTTATGGATGGAATGGCAACGGTTGGAAACGGGCGCTCGTGACAAACGTTCCAGCACGGTGTTCGGTTTGGTCTGCCGGGGCAGTGGGCGTCCGGCCTGGGCGCTTATCATGGGCCATCCGGGGCCAGATTCCCGATAAGTTATCCTTTAGCTGTAGGGATTTACGCCTAGGGGGCGGCACTGCGACAATTTAGCCAGGCGATGCCATAGATATCTTCGCGGGGGCAGGTGGGAAATTGACCTCTCGTTAACGACGAATCCGCAGATTCCCATAGACGCGCATGAGGCGCCGAACGGGCAGCAGAACGCTGCGGGGCAGAGTCGAATGTCAAAAACGTCTAATTTCCGGCTGCCAGCGCTGAAGATGCGCGGCAAGCTGATCCTCGCCGCTGCGGCGGTCTTCACAATCGCTATTTCCGGCAGCCTGTTCTACGTCGTCAGCACCATTCGCGCCGCCGATCTCGTGGACGCGGACCGAGTCGTGCTTGGCATTGCCGAAAACAAGGCGGCCGCCATCAATGTCGAACTGGGCCGCTACGTTTCGGCGAGTACGGCGAATGCGGAGACGGCCACAGCCCTGCTCTCGGCGCAGACCATGATGCCGGACGTCTACGGCGCCATCGTGCTGCAGCAGTTGGAGAGCCTGCCCAAGGCGAGCAGCGTCTCGATCGTGCTGACGCCCGATGCCGGGGTTGCCGCCAATCAGTTCTACGCGACCTCACAGTTCATGACGGCAGATGGCCATTTTGCCGCCTTCGCCCAGCGCGACGCCAATGGCAAAGCCAGTCTCATTCCCTTCCCGACATCGACTGCCGGCTTCACCTGGATGGATGCGCCGATGGCGGCCGATGGCCCAACAATCCAGGGCCCGATCAACTATGACGGGGTGCTCTATACCTCGTTCTACAACACCATCCACGACGCCAGCGGCAAGGTGGTGGGGGTTTCGGGCATCGACTTCGACTCCCGGCAAATCCAGACCGTGGTCGGCGCCGAGGCGCCAATGGGCAGCGGCCTCATCGGCGCACTCGACGAGAACCAGGTCTGGCTGCTCAACGCCGACGAAAAGGTGCTGGGCACCAAGGCGGAGGACGCCTGGGTGGTCAATGCGGTCAATGGGCTCAAAGACCATGACATGTTTCAATATGTCGATAACTTCGGCGGCGGCGCCTGGCGCGTGACGGTCAAGGATTTCGACGTGATCAACACGACCGAAAAATGGCTGGTCATTGCCGCGGTGCCGGAGGCGACCCTGCTCGCCGCTGCCGACCAGCAGCGCAATATCATGATCGGCGGCGGCATCGGCGTGCTGCTCGCGGCGATTGCGGTGTTCTGGCTGGTGGGTAATTCCATTGCCAAGCCGGTGATGCGCATGACGGCGACGATGCGCCGGATTGCGAATAGCGAGTTCGAAGTTGAAGTGCCCTATGCGGACCGCAACGACGAGATCGGGCAGATGTCGAACGCCGTCGAGGTGTTCCGCCAGAATGGCCAGCGCGTTGCGCAGATGACCGAGGCGGAAGCCGCGCGGATCATCGCCGACCAGGCCAATCGCGCCGCCATGATGAGCGAGTTGCAGAGCGCCTTCGGGCTGGTGGTCGATGCCGCCATCGCTGGCGACTTCAGCCGCCGGGTCGAGGTGGAATTTCCCGATCCGGAACTCAATGGCCTGGCGTCGAGCGTCAATGGCCTGGTGGAAACCGTCGAGCACGGGCTTTCCGAGACCGGCGACGTGCTGGCTGCGCTGGCCAATACCGACCTGACCAAGCGCATGGAGGGCGAATATTCGGGTGCCTTCGCCAAGCTCAAGGCCGACACCAATGCGGTGGCGGACAAGCTGACCGAGATCGTCGGGCAGTTGCGCGAGACGTCGGGTGCGCTCAAGACCGCCACCAGCGAAATCCTGTCCGGCGCCAATGACCTGAGCGAACGCACCACCAAACAGGCGGCGACGATCGAAGAAACCTCGGCGGCAATGGAGCAGTTGGCGGTCACTGTGGTGCAGAACGCCGAGCGGGCCAATAATGCCAGCGTGGCGGCCGGTACGCTGACGCGGACGGCGGAAGAGGGCGGGCAGGTGATGAGCCAGGCCAACCTCGCCATGGACCGCATCACGGCGTCATCGTCCAAGATTTCCAATATCATCGGGCTGATCGACGATATCGCGTTCCAGACTAACCTCTTGGCGCTGAACGCGTCGGTGGAAGCGGCGCGGGCCGGCGAGGCGGGTAAGGGCTTTGCGGTGGTTGCGGTGGAAGTGCGGCGGCTGGCGCAATCGGCGGCGCAGGCGTCGAGCGAGGTCAAGCTGTTGATCGAGCAGAGCGCCAGCGAAGTCAATGGCGGCAGCAAGCTGGTGGCGGAAGCCGCGGGTAAGCTGCAGGCCATGCTGGTCGCGGCGCGCCAGAGCCATGAGCTGATGGACGGGATTGCCCGCGAAAGCCGCGAGCAAGCTTCGGCGATCGAGGAAGTCACCGTGGCGGTTCGCACCATGGACGAGATGACCCAGCACAATGCCGCCCTGGTGGAAGAGACCAATGCGGCGATCGAGCAGACGGAAGCGCAAGCCAGCGAGCTCGACCGCGTGGTTGGCATCTTCACGCTGGACGAGCATCGTGTTGCCGCGCCGTCGCGTGCCCCGGCACGGGAGCCGGCGCCGCGGAGCATGGGCATCAAGGCGTTGCAGAAGAAGGTGGTTTCCGCCGCGCGCACTTATATGACGCACGGCAATGCGGCCGTGGACAAAGACTGGAACGAGTTCTAGGCGCATCCGCCATCGGATGACACAACAGGCCGCCTTTCGGGGCGGCCTGTTGGTTTTTGTGGGTGTGCTGCACCAACTCATTCCTCATCACCGATTTTCCGGCGGGCCATTGGCCGCTGTGCAGGGCTGATGGAGGCCCGCGGGTCAAGCCCGCGGGAAGGTCGGAGGGGTGGAGGGGTGGTGCCCTCAAGGCCATATAGTGGCGAGGAAGGCCGGTGCCGCTTCAAACCTTTGGAACGGGCTGTTGGCTTTTTGGGTGGTGCTCCGCCAACTCATTCCCAGTTACCTCCTGATTTCCCCCACTACCGATCTTCCCGCGGGCTTGACCCGCGGGCCATTGGCCGCTCGTGCAATGCTGATGGAGGCCCGCGGGTCAAGCCCGCGGGAAGGGTCGGTGGGGAGGAGGGGTGGTGCCCTCAAGCGCTGCCGCGGGTGGAAGCGGGTGCCGTACGCCAAGCTATCAGCCGAGATAGCGCTGCTTGAGGTGGGATTTGAACACATCCGCGTTGAGGGGTTCGCCGGTGGCGCGAGTGATCAGGTCCGGGGTGGAATAGCGCGAGGCCTGGGTCCAGATGTTGTCGCTGCGCCACTGATTGACGCCGGTGAAGTCGCCCTTGGCGATGTCGGAGCGCACATTGGGGCTGGTCTTTTCCAGCGCGGCCCATTGCTGGGCGGCGATCATGGCGCCCAGCGTGTAGCTAGGGAAATAGCCGAAGGCGCCGCCGGGCCAGTGGACGTCCTGCATCGGGCCGTCCTTGGGATCGGCGAGGGTCGAGAGGCCGAGATATTCGGTCATCTTGGCGTCCCACGCTTCGGGGATTTGGCTGGCCTCGAGTTTGCCATTGACCAGGTCCTGCTCCAGCTCGTAGCGCAGGATGACGTGGAGCGGGTAGGTGACCTCGTCGGCATCGACGCGGATATAGCCGCGCTCGACGAAGTTCACCTCGGCCAGCACATCCTCGATAGCCCAACCGGGGATGGCGTCGGGGCCAAGATGCAGATGCACCAGTGGCAGGGCAAATTCCCAGAATTCGGGGGAGCGGGCGAGCTGCATCTCGACGAACAGCGACTGGCTTTCGTGAATACCCATGCCGCGCGCCTTGCCGAGTGGCCAGTGCGACCAGGCCTTGGGCAGGCCCTGTTCGTAGAGCGCGTGGCCGGTTTCGTGCAGCACGCCCATCAGGGAGGAGAGGAATTCGTCGGTGCGGTAGCGCGTGGTCATGCGCACATCGGTGGGGACGCCGCCACAGAACGGGTGGTGCGAGACGGCGAGCGAGCCGTGGGTGAAGTCGAAACCGACGGCGCGCATGGCGGCGAGGCCGAGTTCGCGCTGCTTTTCGATGGGATAGGGGCCGTTGAGGGATTTGCGGGGGCGCTTGGCGAGGCGTTCGGCCTGGGCATCGAGCGCCTCCGGGACGAAGCCCTTGAGGAATGTCTTGAGGTCGGAAAAGACGCCATCGAGTTCGGCAGTGCGGTTGCCGGGATCGTATTGTTCCATCAGCGCGTCATAGGGCGCGAGCTTGAGGGCGTCGGCGCGCAACTGGGCTTCTTCGCGGACGAGCGCGACGACACCTTCGAGCGCGGGCAGGAAGCTGTCCCAGTCATTCTTGGCGCGGAGGTCGCGCCAGAGTTGTTCGGAGCGCATGGTGGCGGCGGTGCGGCGTTCGACGAACTCGGTGGGCAGGCAGGTGGCGTTGATGTAGCTGCGCTTGAATTCGGCCAGGGCCAGGCGCTGGTCCTCGGATTCCGGCTGGGCGGCCTCGATCCAATCGGCGATTTGCGGGGCGGTGGCCTGCGCGTGATACATGCCGGCCAGATTCGACATTGCTTCCGCGCGCTTCTCGCCGCCGCCGACAGCCATGTGGGTGGCTTCGTCGGCACCGAGAATGGAGAGGGCATGTTCGAGCGCTTCGAGCTTGCGGCCGAGATCGTCGAGTTTGGCAAAGGACATGAGAGGCTCCGGATATCAGTGCCGGAGATGTTCCACAGCCTAGCGCCAGATGAAAGGCCAGTGCAGGGGTTTTTCGTGCGTCATTGCCATGAGCGTCACGCCAACACCGGCGCCGATGGCGACGCCAAGCCCCATGCCCAACATCAAGTTGCCGGTGGCGAGGCCAATGATGAGGCCGAGACATAATCCAAATGAAATGCCGAGCGGAAGAAAAGCCATAGCGCGTCCTCCTGAGCCCGAAAGAACGCGAAGTTACAGTTTGAAGTTCCACTGGTAAATATTGCTATGGATAATGTTTCGTTAATTGGACGCTTGGTGGCATTTAATGGATCAAGCAATTCTGGCCAATATGATGGAGGATTTATTTTGGCCGGCTGCTGCCGCTTATCGCCTGCCACGCGCCGCCTATAACGATGCCGAGAGCAATGCCGACGCCGATTCCCATCGCGATATTGCCCATCAGCGAGCCAATCGCGACGCCGAGGACGAGCCCGAGGATGATGCCGGAGGTCAGGGACTTGGTCATTCTGGTTCTCCTTGTCTGTGAGTGTCACACATGGGGACGCCGCCCAGTCTGCAAAAGAGCCATGGCTAAAATGGGGAAGAGGCGCAGCCGGGGGACTGCGCCTCTCTGGTGGCCGCCTCTGTTCTGGAGACAAGCCTTGTGGCAATTCCTTCTGGACCTTGCCGAGGAGCCCAGCCGCACCAATGGGGGATTGTGCGGCCGGGAAGGGGAGTTCTGCCTTAGAAGGGCAGGATGGCGTCCATCACCTGCTGGCCGTAGCGCGGCTGCTGCACGTCGGTGATCTGGCCGCGGCCGCCGTAGGCGATTCGGGCTTCGGCGATCTTGGACGACGGGATGGTGTTGTTGGCCTGGATATCGGAGGGGCGGACGATGCCGGCGACGATCAGGTCGCGCACTTCGAAGTTGACGCGCACTTCCTGGCGGCCCTCGATCACGAGATTACCGTTGGGCAGGACCTGGGTGATGACGGCGGCGACCGAAGTCTGCAGGCTTTCCGAGCGGTTGACGGAGCCGTTGCCGGTATCCTTCATGCCCGAGGTGATATCGATGGCACCCGCAGGATCGACTGCGCCGGCGCTGAGATTCGTGACGGCCGAGCCGAGGATGCCGCCGAGACCCGCCGAATTGGACGAACTGCGGGCGCGCTGGGTGGCGTTGTCGATCTGCGCGTTATCGTTGATGGTGACCATCACCGTCAGGATGTCGCCGACGCGGTGGGCGCGCTCGTCCTTGAAGAAGCCCTTGGCCGACATGCGGTAGAGCGAATTGGGCTGGTATGTATCTTCGATTGCCTCGGGCATCGGCATGCGGACCGGCACGTAGCCCGCCACCGTAGTGGGGTCCTCGATGGCGGTGAGGCGCGGGGCATTGCCGACATCGGCGAGGCGGTCGATGGTGTTACAGCCGGCCAGCGCCGCGGTCAGGGCCAGGATTGCGGTGATCTTGAAAAGTGTCATTGGAATTCTCCTGAAAGCTGGTCAGAGGCCGGCGAGAGCGAGCGGATCCTTGCTCACTTCGACGGCGCCGGCGGCGAGCGCCTTGGCGGTGATGACGCGCTTGGACATAAGATTGAGCACCTGGACCGGTGCCCCGGCGACGGCGTTGGTGATGGCCTGGCCCTTGACCGTCAGTGTCATCGGACCCTCACGGAAATAGATGGTAACGAGGTCGTTGCGAGCGATCATCGTGGGGGTCGAGACATCGGTTGGCTTGAGCAGCATGCCCTCGCGGCTCTGGCGATTGAGCTGCATGCCGATCAGTTGTGCCGCGTCGGCAAAGCCGCTGTTATCGCCGTTGCGCAGCGAGACCGGGCGCATCTCGATATCGGTGGCCGAGATGACGGTGCCAGCCGCCAGGTTTGCCGCCAGATGGGGGGCTTCGACGGTGAGGTCGAGCGTGCCGGAAACATCGAGCGGCTTGGCCATGCCGGCGACGGCGAAGCGGGCGCTGAACACGCCGTTGCCGGGCAGGTAGCGCAGGCTGAGCAGGGTGGCGGGTGCGTCGGTGGCTTCGGCATTGATCGGGGTGACGGGCGTGGCGAACATGGCCTGGGCATGGACAGAGGCGCCAATGGTCCCGCGGGTCACGAGATCACGGGTGATCAGGTCGGTCAGGACCGCCTCATCGACCACGCTGGCGCGGCGGATGACGTTGACGCTCTGCAGGCCATTGGCCTCGAAGGCGGCAATGCCGATACGGGCGGCAGCGGCGGTGATGGCGGCGACGGGGACCGAACCGCTGGTGCCGGGATTGGGTGCGCGGAACAGCGGGAGCTCGGCCTGGAGCCCCGCATCGTCGAACATGTCGCCGACGGTGACCACGGCGCCGATGACGACGACTTCGGCCTTGAGCTGTGGGGCGGCAAGAGCACTGCCGGCAAGCAGGGCGGTGGCGAATGCGGCAATGAGGGAGCGCTTGATCATTTACGGAGCTCCTATCAACGCAATTGCGTGGTCGACTGCATCATCTCATCGGCACCGCTGATCACACGAGCATTCATCTCGTAGGCGCGCTGGGCGGCGATCAGATCGGCGATTTCGGTGACGGAGTTGACGTTGGACATTTCGAGGTAGCCTTCAAGCAGGTCGCCAACGCCATCGGCATTGGGCGTGCCGATCTGCGGGGCGCCGCTGGCGGCGGTTTCGCCGAACAGGTTATCGCCGAGGGATTCAAGGCCGGCCTTGTTGACGAAGCGGGCGAGCTGGAGCTGGCCCATCTGGGTCGGCACCGAGTCATTGGCCAGCACGGCTTCGACCATGCCGTCGGGCGAGATGCTGACCGACTTGGCGGTGCCGGGGATGGTGATGCCGGGCTGCAGCTCATAGCCGCTGGAATTGACGATGGTGCCCTGGTCGCTGCGGTCGAACGAGCCGTCGCGGGTATAGGCAGTGCGGCCATCGGGCATGTTGATCATGAAGAAGCCTTCGCCGCGGATGGCGACGTCGAGTTCTTTTTCGGTGGGCTCGACGCTGCCCTGGCTCATGATGCGCGGGGTAGCGACGGTGCGGACGCCCGAACCGATTTCGACACCGGCCGGCAGGTTGGTGCCCTGGTCCGAAGTCTGCGAGCCGGCGCGGGTGATCTGCTGGTAGAGCAGGTCCTGGAACTCGGCGCGCTGGCGCTTGAAGCCAGTGGTGCGCATGTTGGCGATATTGTTGGAGATGACTTCGACGTTGCGCTCCTGAGCGCTCATGCCGGTCGATGCGATATAAAGGGCTTTCATGGCATGATCCTTTAAGCGTTAGGGTCGCCGAGGCGCTGAATGGCACTGCGGCGCATATCGTCCTGGCGTTGCGACAGGGCGGCGGCGGACTCATAGGCGCGCTGCACCTTGATCATTTCGGCCATGCTGGAGACGCCCGAGACGTTGGATTTTTCAATAAAGCCCTGCATGACGCGGCTATCGTTCGGCGCGATCGGAGCGCCACCGGAGAACAGGTTGCCGCCCTCGTGCTTGATGGCCTGCGGATTGGCGAATTCGACGATGCGCAGCCGGCCCTTGGCGCCGGCGCTGCTGCTGACGGCGCCGTCTTCCGAAATATTGACGTCGGTTTCTTCGGGGCCGAACTGGATCGGGCCGCCGTCGCCGAGCACCGGATTGCCGCTCAGGTCGACCAGCGTGCCGCCGGCGTTGATCTGGAAGGCACCGGCCTTGGTCCAGCGATCGCCGCCGGCGGTCTGCACGGCAAAGAAGCCGGCACCGTTGATGGCGACGTCGAGGGGGTTGCCGGTCTGCACCATGTCGCCGGCGGACAGGTCGTGCATGGTCGCCCAATCCTGCACATAGGAGAGCGGCTGGTCCTTGCCCATGAAGTCCTGGTCGCGGGCCACGGGACCCACATATTCCTCGAACAGCGATTCTTCAGCCTTGAAGCCGGTGGTGTTGATGTTGGCCATATTGTTGGCCACCACGTCCATCTGGCGCGCCAAGGCTATCTGGCGAGATAGTCCAATCAGTTGCGCATTCTTAATCATCGTTCAGTCCCCGAATATCCCCGAGCCGTCCCGCTTCCCCAAGCTGGCAGGCTCGCCGTTAACCTTGCAGAAACCATGCCAGATCGGAAAGATGAATGAATTCAACGATCTGGTGCGACAGGGATCTGGATTTTGGCAGGAATTGCCGTGACGGGGCGGCAAATGCTGCCCGGCAATTTTTGCCGCCTGACCGGGATTTGTAACTATTCGTTAACCATCGATCGCTTAGCTGATGGCGGGGACGGAATCGTCCGAAAATCCCCTGTTCTCCGAGGTTTAGCATGGCCGCCGAAGCTGAAATCGAAAGCGGCCCCGCTGCCAAGAAGGGCAAAGGCAAGCTGATCATCATCGCTGCCGCGGTCGTCGTCGTCCTGCTGGCGGGCGCGGGGCTCTACCTGTTCCTGTCCGCCGGCAAGAGTGCGGACGCCGCCGCGGACGCGGCTTTGGCCGCGCATCCGAGCTTCATCTTCAACCTGCCCACGATGACCGTCAATCTCAACAACGAGACCGACGGCGAGGCTTTCATGAAGCTGACGGTGGCGCTGGAAGTGGCCAATGAAGAGATGATGACCAAGATTCAGCCCAGCATGGCCAAGGTCGTCGACGCCTTCCAGGTTTACCTGCGCGAGCTGCGCAAGAGTGATCTCGAAGGCTCGGCCGGCATCTATCGACTCAAGGAAGAATTGCTGCGGCGCGTGAACGTGGCGATCTATCCCGAGAAGGTGGAAAGCATCCTGTTCAAAGAAATCCTGGTGCAATAATGGCCGGTCCCAACGATCAGGATAAACTGGCGGAAGACTGGGGTCTGGACGATGTCCAGAACGGCTCCGAGCCCGCAGGCGAGACCAGTGCCGCCGACGCGGCCGCCGAATGGGCGGCGATGATCGACGCGCAGGCCGGCGCCGTCAACGATGGCGTCGACCGGGTACTCAACCAGGACGAAATCGACAACCTGCTGGGCTTTGACTCCAGCGCCGCCAGTAATGTGGAGCTGACCGGCGTGCAGGCGCTGATCAATTCGGCGCTGGTGAGCTACGAACGCCTGCCGATGCTGGAAATCGTGTTCGACCGGCTGGTGCGGCTGGCCACGGTGTCGCTGCGCAATTTCACCAGCGACAATGTCGAAGTCACCATGGAGGCGATCTCGTCGGTGCGGTTCGGCGACTATCTCAATTCCATCCCACTGCCCGCCATTCTATCGGTGATCAAGGCCGAGGAATGGGAGAATTACGGGCTGCTGACGGTCGACTCCAACCTGATCTATTCGATGATCGACGTATTGCTGGGCGGACGGCGCACCGGCGGCAACGTTCGGGTCGAGGGGCGGCCCTATACGACCATCGAAATGGCGCTGGCCCGCAAGATGATCGACATCATTCTCGAGGACACCCATCGGGCTTTCGAGCCGGTGACGCAGGTGCATTTCAAGCTGGAGCGCATCGAGACCAATCCGCGGTTTGCCGCGATTACGCGCCCGGCCAATGCGGCCATCCTGATCGAACTGCGCATCGAGATGGACGATCGCGGCGGCAAGGTGGAAATCCTCTTGCCCTACGCCACCATCGAGCCGATCCGCGAACAGCTGCTGCAGATGTTCATGGGCGAAAAATTCGGCCGCGACGCGACCTGGGAAGGCCATCTGGCCACCGAGATCTACGCGGCCGATGTCGAGGTCGAGGCGGTGCTGCATGAGCAGGACCTGTCGCTGTCGCGCGTGCTGGGCCTCAAGCCCGGCGATACCATCATGTTCGAACGTTCGCCCAACGATCCGGTGCGGCTGCGGTGTGGCGATGTCGATCTCACAGAGGCCATTATGGGCCATATTGGCAATCATGTTTCGGTGCGGGCGATTCGTCCGCTCAATCCGCCCAAGGTCACCATGGCGGCATTCGAGGCGATCGACGAGAAAATGGAAGGACGATGATGTTCGGTTTGCCTTTGGGGTTTTTCGTGGAATCGGCGGTCGCTGTATTGATGGCGCTGACGATTGGATATTGCGTCGTGCTCAATAGTCGCCTCAAGCGGCTGCATGCCGACCGCTCGATGTTGCAGCAGATGGTGGCGGACCTGGTGGGGGCCACTAATCTCGCCAACCAGGCGATCAAGGAACTCAAGACCACCGCCATGGATGCCGACCTGGCGCTGACTGCGCGGCTGGAAGAGGCCGAGCGCTTCGGGATCGAACTGGCCAACCACGTCAGCGCCGGCTCGATGCTGATGGAGCGCATCGCCAAGATCACCAGCATCGCGCGCAGCCATCCGGTTGCCGTCGAGCCGGCGCTCGAAGAGACCAACAAGGTGCAATCGGCGCTGCAGCAGTTGAATGCGCGCGCTCGGGCCCGGGAGAACGCGGCGTGAAATCGATCCGTCTGCTGCCTGTCGTTATTCTGGCCGTTAGCGCGCTGCTGGTTCTCAAGACCATGGGCCTTGTGATTACCGGCAGCTACGTGCTCGGCGGTGTAACGGCGGTGCAGGCGGAAGAGGGTGGCGGTGGCCATGGTGCCCCCGCCGCCGCCCAGGTTGGGGCCGATGGCACGATGACGCTGCCGGTCGAGCCCACCATGGCCGATAGCAGCCCGACGCTGTCCGATGGCGCCCCGACGCTGGGGCAGCCTGCGGTGGCGGCAGGCGAACACGGCGCCGCGCCAGCCGCAGCGACGGGCGATCACGGTGCGCCCACTGAGGTCGCGCAAGCCGAGACAGCACACGACGCCGCCCCCGCGGTTGAAGGCGAGCATGGCGCCCCGAGCGAACACGGCGCCGAGGGTGGTCTTCCGGCAGGCCTCGACGTGGTTTGCCCGCCAACCGGTGCCGCAACCCCTGTCCTGGGCGAAGGGGCGACCAGTCCGTCGGCACTCGACCCTACGGCGGCTGCGCCTGCGGCCGGCGATCATGGGGTTCCTGCCGCGCC
The DNA here is from genome assembly GCF_040546795.1 of Devosia sp. UYZn731. Taxonomy (NCBI): domain Bacteria; kingdom Pseudomonadati; phylum Pseudomonadota; class Alphaproteobacteria; order Hyphomicrobiales; family Devosiaceae; genus Devosia; species Devosia sp. UYZn731. The sequence goes on along the minus strand of NZ_JBEPOL010000002.1, from coordinate 651,036 downwards.
GACGGTCAGTGCCGGTTGCGTGCCGCTGACCGATGCCTTGCCAACGCGACTGGGCGCCGATGGGCAGCCGATCCCGCTGGTCGGCGAGGATGGCCAGACCCTGAGCGAAGCCGCGGTGCTGGAGAGCCTGGGCAAGCGTCGTGCCGAACTGCAGAATTACGAGCAGGAACTGGTGCTGCGCTCGTCGCTGGTCGATGCGGCCGAAAAGAAGGTTGCGGAACGCCAGGCAACCTTGCAGGCGCTTGAAGACCAGATCGCGGCGTTGGTCGATCAGCGCAAGACGCTGGAAGCGGGGCAGTTTGCCGGCATCGTGACCCTCTATCAGAACATGAAGCCGAAGGACGCGGCGACGATCTTCAACACGCTCGACATCGAAGTGCTGCTACGGGTCGCCAAACTGATGAATCCGCGCAAGATGTCGCCGATCATGGCAGCGATGGACCCCGCGCGAGCGCAGGAGTTGACGGTGCGGATGGCGGCATTGTCCGACCAGCCACCCGAGCAGATGACGCCCGATGCGCTGGCCGCCCTGCCGCAAATCGTCGGACAATAATATCGAAGAGTAGCAATGCCTTCTCGGTCTGCGTAAGGCGACGTTAAGTCCGGCGCGATATGGTCAGCTCCAGTAGAGTTGTAACCCGCGTTCTTGGGAATCCGAAGTCCTGGACTTCGCCCGAAACGCAAATTGCGTCGGGCAGGGCAGCCGGTGGAGACTGCGTTCAAACTAAACTGGCAGAAGGCCCTGCGCGGCCTGCTGCTATCCATCGTGCTGGCGGTGCTTGGGGGGGCGATGGCGCCGGCCTATGGCCTCGACCAGGGCCAGCTTTTCGTAACCGAGGAAGCCGGCGGCTATGCGAGGCTAATCCTCAGCTTTCCCGACCGCGACAGTCTGCCCGCCTATACGATCAAGGCGGACAATGGCGTGCTGTCCATCCAGTTCGAACAGCCGGTCAATATCCAGCTTCCCGACGTGGGCACGATCCTGCCGAATTATGTGTCGATTGCTCGGGTCGATCCCGATGGCAAAGGGCTGCGGCTGGCGCTGAAGTCGGGTTTCAATTTCAATAAGATCGATGCCGGCGAGAAGCTATTCGTCGATCTGCTGCCGCTGAGCTGGCAGGGCATGCCGCCGGCATTGCCGCAGGATGTCATCGACGAGCTGGCGGAGCGCGCGCGCCTTGCCGCCATCAAGGCGGAGCAGGAGCGCAAGGCGGCCGGCGCCCTTGAGCTGAAGCCAGCGGCGACGGTCCGGATCGGCCGCAATCCGACATTCATGCGCGTGCAGTTCGACTGGAGCGTCGATACCACGGCCAAGTTCGTACAGACCGACCAGAACGGGCAAGTGACCTTCGAATGGCCGGTGGATGTGAACATGCTGGCGCTGGCAACCGACCTGCCGGCCGAAATCCTGTCGGTCAACAGCGCCAATACTCCCGACGGTGCCACCGTGACCATGGCGTTCGCCAAGGGCGTGACGCCGCGCTTCTATGAGACGTCGCCGCGTCAATATGTGATCGACGTCGATCTGGCTGGCGCCAAGCTGCCGGAGCTGACGGCGCCGGACCTCGCCAAGGACGCTGCAGCCGCCGATGCGGCAGCGCAGGGGGCCAGTGCGCATCCCGACGCCCCCAATCCGATCAATGCGCTCTATCCGCAGGCGGCTCATACTGTAACGCCGTTTGTCAGCGTGCTGGGATCGACCGTCCGGGTGGTGTTTCCGTTCGAGCAGGATACGCCGGCTGCGGTATTCCGGCGCGGCGATACGGTGTGGATGCTGTTCGACACCGTCGCCGGCATCACGTCCCCGGCCGATAACGAGGCGCTCAACGCGCTGGCCAGCAATTTCTCGGTGATTTCATCGGGCGACACCCAGGTGGTGCGGATCGACCTGTCGCAGGACCGCCTGGCGACGCTGGGTTCGGAAGGCATGGCATGGGTGCTGTCGCTGGGCGATATCATGCTGACCCCGACTGAGCCGGTGACGCTGACGCGTCGCCGCGATCTGGAGGGCCTGTTCGAAATGACGGCCGACCTGGCGCGGCCAGCGCGGGTGCACGAATTCCGCGATCCATCGGTGGGTGACGTGCTGGAGGTGGTGACTGCCTATCCACCGGCGCGCGGGCTGACGCGGACGCTGGATTATGTCGATTTTTCCGCCCTGCGCAGTGTGCACGGGCTGGTGGTGAAGCCGGCCAATCTCGATGTCAAAGTGGCCGTCGAGAATGACATAGCGGTGATCTCGACCCAGGACGGCCTGACCGTTTCGGCGCTCGATCATCCGCGTGAGTTGGGCAATGGCGCGGCGGAATCGACGCGGACCAGCTTCATCGACCTGACGCGCCTGGAAGAGCGTGATCCCGCGGCCTTTGTGAAGACGCGCGAAGACCTGACGGCGACCGCTTCGCAGACCGATGGCCGCGAACGCGATATCGCCCGCCTGAACCTGGCCGATTATTACCTGGCCAACCAGTTCGCCCATGAGGCGATCGGCGTGCTGCATGTGCTTGAGAACGAGCTCAAGGACAAGAACCTGACGCGCAAAGTCCGCATGTCGCTGGCGATTGCCGATACCATGGCCGCGCGGCCCAAGGACGCGCTGGCAATTCTCAACTCGGATTCGCTGGCCGAGGAAGTCGACGCCCTGCTCTGGCGTACAATCGCCCGGGCGGACAATTATGAATTCAAGGGTGCGCGCAGCGATGCGCTGGAGGCCCAGGGAATCGTGGGCAGCTATCCGTTGTGGGCGCGCAAGCGGTTCTACTTCGCCGCCGTGCGTTCCGCCGTCGAGAGCGACGACACGCCCATGGCCGAGCGGATGCTGAACGAGATCGATTTCGGTAGCCTCGACCTTGAGGAAGTCAGCCTTTATCATCTGCTGTCCGGTCGCATCGACGAGGCGGCGGGGCGGACGGCTGAGGCCATCGACACCTATGGCCAGGTCATCACTGCCGACTTCAGGCCCACACGGGCGGAGGCGATCTACCGCACGCTGGGCCTGCTCGACAAGCAGGGCAATCTCGACCTGAAGAAGGCCACCGACACGCTAGCGGCCGAGGCGCTGCTATGGCGCGGCAATTCCCTGGAGTCCGACATGCAGCGCATGCTGGCCGGGTTCTATTTCCGCGAGGGGGACTACCGGGAAGGTTTCGAGACCGTCAAGCAGGCAGTGGCCAATTATCCTGAAAGCACGCCGGTCAACGAACTGCGTGACGATGCGCAGAAGATTTTCAGCGACCTCTATCTCGATGGTCTGGCGGACTCGCTGGGGCCGGTCGATGCGCTGGGGCTGTATTACGATTTCCGCCAGCTCACGCCGGCTGGCGCCCGAGGCGACGAGATGATCCGCAATCTGGCGCGGCGGTTGGTGAAGGTCGACCTGTTGGCACAGGCGGCGCAGTTGCTGAACTATCAGCTTGAGAACCGTCTGCACGGCGTGGCGCGCACGCAGATCGCGGCGGATCTCGCCGTAATCTATCTGGCCGACCGCAAGCCGCAGGACGCCTTGCGCGTGCTCAACAGCAGCCGGCTGCCCAGCATTCCGCCATCATTGGCACGGCAGCGTCGGGTTCTGGAGGCGCGGGCGCTGATCGATGGCGGGCGCGATCAACTGGCGCTGGATGTGCTCAAAGACATGGACGGGCAGGATGCCGACCTGTTGCGCATTGATGCACACTGGAAGGCGGGGCGGTATTCGCAGGCCAGCGAGATGATCGAGGCCATGGTGCTGGGGCAAGATCCCACGCAGCCGCTGGGGCCATCGACGCGCATGAACGTGATCAAGGCAGCGGTTGGCTATGTGCTGAGCGGCGATGATTTTGGCTCGGCGCGGCTACGCTCCAAATTCTCCGATCGCATGGTGACGACGCCGGAGTGGCCGATGTTCGATTACGTTACCGGCCAGATCACCACGAGCAGCCTGGAGTTCAAGAAGGTCGCCCGCGACGTGTCCGGCCTCGACGGGCTCAACGCCTTCCTCGACTCCTATCGCCAGACCTATGGCAGCACCGGTGCCCTCGCGCCGCCATTCGCCACCAATGGTCAGCCGGCGCTGGCCAGCGCGCAATAGCGATCCGGGGCTGGAAGGTGCAAGATGGATCGCCGGGACAAGCCGGCGATGACGGCGGGGGTGCAACGTCTCCGCGCAGAAGCGTTTCCAGCAAACCCCTACGGCGTGCTCCCGAGGCGCTTAGCCGGCCCCGGTAGTGCCGGTGACGAAGCTGCGGACGAGCGAGCCGGCTACCAGATACCAGCCATCGACCAGCACGAAGAAGATCAGCTTGAACGGTAGCGAGATCACGATGGGCGGCAGCATCATCATGCCCATCGACATCAGCACCGATGCCACCACCATGTCGATGACCACAAAGGGCAGGAACAGCAGGAAGCCGATTTCGAAGGCGCGGCGCAGTTCCGAGATCATGAAGGCGGGGATCAGCAGTTGCAGCGGAATGGCGGCCGGATCCTGGGGCGGCTGGGCATCGGTGAGCTCGTAGAAGAGCTGCAGGTCCTTCTCACGCACATTGGCGCGCATGAATTCGTGGATCGGCTTGCTGCCCAGCTCGAACGCCTCGGTGGCCTCGATCTGGCCCGCCATCAGGGGAGCGATGGCTTGGTCGTAGGTCTGCTGCAAAGTGGGCGCCATGACGAACAGCGTCAGGAACATGGCCAGCGACACCATCACCGAGTTGGGCGGCGCGGTCTGCAGGCCAATGGCGGTGCGCAGTAGCGACAGCACCACAACGATGCGGGTGAAGCTGGTGACCATGATCAGGATCGACGGCGCCAGCGACAGCAGGGTGATCAGCCCGATGAGCTGGATGGCCCGCTGGGTCAGTGTCGTCTCGTTGCCAAAATCGATGGACAACTCCTGGCCAAAGGCCAGGCTTGGCGCGAAGGTCAGTACCAGTGCGGCGGCCAACCCCAGCCACGGCAGGTAACGGCGGCGCCTAGACGCCGTCGGCTTTTCGTTCATCTCGCCGGATGTCGCCGTCCTGTTCGTCAAACTCTGTGATTCCAGTGCTGGAGTAGCCCTCAACCTCTTTAGCTGAGTCGTGATCGAGCTGATCTGAATTCTCGGAGAGGTTAACAGCCGGTTCAACCGGCGGCACGGGGCGCATCAGGCCGGTATGACGCAGCGACTTTGTTGGCGAGCGAAGCTGAGGGGTGCGCAGCTTTTCAATGGCGCGGGCAGGGGCAGCCGAAGGCTCAGGATCGGCGGCCGGCGTGGATACCGGAGCGGCGCTGGCAACGGCAGGCGCGGCGGGACGAATCGGCATTGGGCGGCGTGGCGCGACTGGCAGCGGGCGCCGGCTGGGCTGAACTGCCGCTTCCTCGATGGCGATTCCCGCCTCGATGACGACGTCCTGCGGGCCGCCGGTCAAAATCAGGTGCTCCACATTGTCGCGGCGGATAATCAGCAATTGCCGCTTGGGATCGAGCGCCAGGCTATCGACCACCGACAGGCGCCGGTTGCGGCCGCGCGCGATATTACCCGAGGCATTGAACACTACCTTGAGTAGCCAAACGGCAAGCACGATCAAGACGATGACAACGCCTAGCGCGAACAGGGCGGTGAAGAGGGAGCTCCCCTCGCCACCAAAAAGGCTAGTGATGAAATTCACTGTGTATCTCCGAGACGCGCCGACCCTGAGGCGGCATATTTTGCCGATTTAACCTGCAAATTCGCAAATTGCGACACTGCTAGGGGGTGTAGCCGCCCTGCGTTAACACTTGGTTAACCATCAGGCGGCAAGAATTGCCCATCACGCCAGAGTCGTGGGGAGTTTGATCTATGGGCCTGCTGGACATGCCAGTCTTTACTGCACTGACCGACAAAATGCACTGGCATCAGGCGCGTCAAGGGCTGCTGGCCGAAAATGTGGCCAACGCGGAAACGCCCGGGTTTCGCGGGCGGGACCTGAAAGAGTTCAATTTCGCCGATCAGGTGGGGCCATTCTCCTCGGCGACCGTGACGACGACGGCAACGCAGCCCAAACACTTTTCCGTGGGCAATGACGGGCAGGGCGCCCTGAGCGGCCAGCCGATGGCCAATTTCGAGATTACGCCGGAAGGCAACGGCGTGTCGCTGGAAGACGAGATGATGAAGGTTTCCACCAACCTGATGGACTACCAGGCGGCAACCTCGCTGTACCAGAAGTCGATCAAGATCCTGCGCACCGCAATGGGCCGGCAGGCCTAGGAGTTTAGAGCATGGCCGATTTCAATGCTTCGCTACGGATTGCGGCCACGGGCTTGCACGCGCAGACCGCGCGGATGCGGGTGATCGCCGAAAACCTGGCCAATGCCGACTCGACCGGCAAGAAGCCAGGGGAAGATCCCTATCGCCGGCGGGTTCCCACCTTCGATACCAAGTTCGACGCCGATGTGGGGGGCAAGATCGTCGAAGTCGGCAAGCTGGCCTATGACATGAGCGATTTCCAGAGCCGGTACGAGCCCGGCCATCCGGCCGCCGACGCAAAGGGCTATGTGCAATATCCAAATGTCGATCCCCTGATCGAGGCCATGGATATGCGCGAGGCCCAACGAACCTATGAAGCCAACCTCAATGTAGTGACCGTTACCCGGCAGATGCTGGGCCGGACACTCGACATCCTGCGTGGTTAAGGGACCAGATCATGACCGTACCTTTGAATGCCGCCACGGCGGCCTATAACAATGCCTCCCAACTCATATCGCAGGTGTCCCAGGCTTCGAGCCCTGGCAGTGATCTGCTGGCGCAGCACGCGTTGCAGCCCGACTTCGCCAAGATGCTCTCGCAGACCGTTCAGGGTGTAGTCGATACCGGCAAGACCTCCGACGCCATGGCCATGAACATGGTCAACGGCAAGGCTGACGTGGTCGACATGGTGACCGCGCTGTCGCAGACCGAAATCGCTATCGAGAGCATGGTCACCGTGCGCGATCGCGTGATCTCGGCCTACGAAGAAATCATGCGGATGCCGATCTGACTTTAGCCGGGCGGGTATTCCGGCCCAAGCCGGAAGTGATCGCCGGAGCGCAGAATACTGGATTCTGGCTTGTGCCGGAATGATACGACGGGAGTAGAGTGGGGCGACGATTCGCCGGCGAGACGTCACAGGAAGCCACGATGAACGGTGCTGAAGTTCTCGATATTGCCACCGATGGCATCTGGACACTGATTATCGTGTCGGCGCCGATGATGCTGGTTGGACTGCTCGTGGGCGTGGTGATTTCACTGTTCCAGGCGCTGACGCAGATTCAGGAACAGACCCTGGTGTTCGTGCCCAAGATTATCGCCATCTTCCTGACCATGCTGATAACGCTGCCGTTTCTCGGCGCCACCATGGGCGGCTACATGAATCGGGTGATCGATATGATCATCGTGGGCGGATAGCCCTTGACCATCGGGCTCAACTGGCTGCCCCAGACCGCTTTTATCTACATCCTGCTGTTTGCGCGCATTGGCGCCATTCTGATGCTGATGCCCGCCTTGGGCGAGCAGATGATCCCGGCCCGGATGCGGCTGAGTTTTGCGCTGGCTTTCACGCTGGTGCTTTTTCCCCTGCTGTCGCCCAGCATGCCCGCTTTGCCCGGCGACTCGATGGCGGTTATCGGCTTGGTGTTTCACGAACTGGCGATCGGATTGATGCTTGGCGCCATCGTGCGGGTGACGGTGATGGCCACGCAGGTGGCCGGCGCGATCGTGGCGTTTCAGTCGGGTCTGAGTACCGCGCAGTCCGCCGATCCGACGCAGGCTGGCATTCAGGGCGCGGTGTTCGGCAGTTTCCTGTCGTTTGTCGGGGTGACGCTGATCTTTGCCACCAACCTGCACCACGTGGCGCTGGCGGCGATCTACGACAGTTATATGGTGTTCACTGTCGAAAGCCCGCTGATGTTCGATGATGCGGCACAGTTGATGATCAAGACAGTGTCGCATGCCTTCATCATTGGCGTGCAGATGTCGGCACCGTTCATCGTGTTCGGGCTGGTGTTCAACCTGGGCGCCGGCATCCTGGCGCGGCTGATGCCGCAAATGCAGGTGTTCTTCGTGCTGATGCCCGCCAATATTATCGGTGGGCTGATCCTTTTTGCACTGCTGCTGACGATGATGATGGGCTGGTACCTATCGGCATTCGAAGAGCATCTCGCGATGTGGAGGGGCTGACGCCATGTCAGACGAAGCCCCGGAAGAATCCAGTAAAAGTGAGGACCCCTCACAAAAGAAGCTCGAAGACGCCCACAAAAAAGGCGACGTCGCCAAAAGCCAGGAGGTGACGACCTGGTTCATGCTGCTCGGTTCGGCGGCGGTGTTCGCGATGTTCGCGCCATCGGCCAGCGCCAGCCTGATGGAGTCGCTGCGCGTCCTGATGGCCAATTCGGACCAGTTCGAGCTGGGTGGCGCGGCATTCGGCAGTTTCTTCAACGGGTTGGCGCTGTCGCTGCTGGGCATCGTGTTGCCGCCGCTGGCGATCCTGTCGGCCTGCGCCATCGCCTCCAACCTGGTGCAGCATCGGCCGCTGCTGTCGACCGAGCCGATCACGCCGAAGTTCTCGAAAGTATCGCCGCTCGCCGGGTTCAAGCGGCTGTTTTCGGGCGAGGCGCTGGTCAATTTCGGCAAGGGCTTGGCCAAGATCGGGATCGTCAGCGCGGTGCTGTTCTTTACGATCTGGCCCGAACGCGATCGCCTCGACACGATGATGACGGTAGATCCGCGAATGATCCTGGCGGATTTCCAGGAAATCGGGGTCAAGATTTTTACGGCGGTGCTGGCGGTGATGACCATCATCGCCATGGCCGATTTCATCTACCAGCGCCAGAAATGGTGGAAGCGGCAGATGATGACGGTCCAGGAAACCCGCGAAGAATACAAATCGATGGAAGGCGATCCCAAGATCAAGGGCCGCCTTCGCCAATTGCGGCAGGAGCGTTCTCGCTCGCGCATGATGGCAGCGGTGCCGAACGCGACCGTGGTCATCACCAACCCCACCCACTTTGCCGTGGCGCTGCGTTATGACAAGGCCATGCGGGCGCCGATCTGCGTGGCCAAGGGCGCCGATGCGGTGGCTTTGCGTATTCGTACGGTGGCGACCGAGAATAATGTGCCGATCGTCGAGAACCCGCCGCTGGCGCGAGCGTTGTTCTCCAGCGTCGAGGTCAATGACGTGATCCCGGGCGATCACTTCAAGGCCGTCGCCGAGGTCATCGGCTTCGTGATGCGGCTAAAGAGCCGGACCGGCTGGAAAGCAGCCAAGTAAATCCCGGCGAATAGGCGTTGTAGGCGTGATAGTGCGGTCATTATGCCGCCATCGGGCGGGTGCACCATGTTGATAACGCGCATGCACCTCCCGCACGGGCGGGCCATTTGCTAGAGCTAGGGGCAGCCACTGATTCGGCATCGGAGTGCGACATCCATGACATCGACGCCGCTGGGCGATGGCAATTATCCGGAGCCGCTGCTGGCATCGTCCCGCAGCAATGCCGGCGTGTGGCGGGTGGCCGCGCTGGGGCTGGTGCTCGTCGTCGCGGCAGTGGTGTTCTCGGTGTTCGGGGAGCAGATTCCGGGCGACTGGGTTATCGCTTTTGTCGGCGTGCTGGCGGTTGTCGGTGTGTTCTGCCTGTTCGGGCTGGCGGCGGGCCTGTTCCGCTTCGGCAGCACCGAGGAACGGCGGACGGTTTCGCGCGCCGTGGTCGATAGCCTGCCCTATGGCGCTGTGGTGGCCGATCGGGACGGCAAGATTTCCTACGTGAATGGACATTACGGCTCTTTTGCCGGCGGCGTCAGCAATGGGGTGCCGCTGGGCGTCCCACGCCTGTTTGCCGGGCAGTCGGAGGCCAGCGAAGCGATCTACCGGCTGTCTCGCGCGGCCAAGGATGGGCGTGGCGCGGTCGAGGACATTCGGCTGGTCGGCGGGCTCGGCGGTTCGCAGGCGGAGAGTAATCGCGCGTTCTGGTATCGCGTGGCCGTGCGGCCACTGCCGGAGACCGACGAGGTCCGCAAACCGCTGATCATGTGGTCAGTGGAGGACATCACCCGCGATCGGGACAATAATGAGAGCGCGTTCCGCGACCTGCAGCGGGCAATCGACTATCTCGACCATTCGCCGGCCGGGTTCTTCTCGGCCGACGCGCATGGGGCGATCCAGTATCTCAATTCGACGCTGACCGATTGGCTGGGCTATGACCTCGCCGAGTTCAATTCGGGCCATCTCAGCATGTCCGATATCGTGCGCGGCGATGGCGCGACGCTGTTGATGCGCGGTCGTAGCGATGGCGAAATCCGCACCGAGATCATCGATATCGACCTGGTCCGCCGCAACGGCACCAGCTTCCCGGTACGGCTACTGCACCGCGCGGCGCGCATGGCCGATGGCGAACTGGGCGAGACGCGGACCCTGGTGCTGGACCGCTCCAGCGCCCCGGACAACGAGGAAGAGTTGCGGGCGGCCGAGGTTCGGTTCTCGCGGTTCTTCAACGATACGCCGTTTGCCATCGCGACGCTGGACGGCGCGGGGCGGATCATCCGCACCAATGCGCCGTTCGGACGCATCTTCAAATGGTCGGGCGAGGAAAAGAGCCTGGAACTGCAGTCGCTGGCCGAACTTATCGGCGAGGGGAGCCGCGAAAAGTTCGCCAAGGCCATCGAGAACGCGGCGGCGCATCAGTCCGAGATCGATCCGGTCGATGCCCTGCTGACCGCCGAGGGCGATCACGCGGTGCGGCTCTATGTGTCTGGGTCCGAAATGAGCGCCAGCTCGCCCGAACAGGTCAACGTCTATGCGCTCGACATGACCGACCAGCGTAAGCTCGAGGCGCAGTTTGCCCAGAGCCAGAAGATGCAGGCGGTCGGCCAGTTGGCGGGCGGTGTTGCGCATGACTTCAACAACCTTTTGACCGCGATCATCGGCTTCTCCGACCTGCTGCTGCTCAAGCACAAGCCGGGGGACCCCTCGTTCAGCGAACTGATGCAGATCAAGCAGAATGCCAATCGCGCGGCGGGCCTGACGCGGCAATTGCTGGCCTTTTCGCGCCGGCAGACGCTGCGGCCGCAGACGCTGGAACTGCCGCTGATCGTCGACGACCTGACCGTGCTGCTCAAGCGCATGATCGGCGAGAAGAATACGCTGCAGGTCGAGCATGGCCGCAATATCTGGCCGGTGCGCGCCGACGTGGTGCAACTGGAGCAGGTTATCATCAACCTCGTCGTCAATGCGCGCGATGCGATGCCCGATGGTGGTTCGATCACGCTGCGGACTGGCAATGTGACCCATGACGAGGCCGAAAAGCTGACGTTCAAGGGCATGGTGCCGGCCGACTACGTGCTGATCGAAGTGCAGGATACCGGCACCGGCATGAGCGCGGAAATCATCGAGAAGATTTTCGAGCCGTTCTTCACCACCAAGGAATTGGGCAAGGGCACCGGCCTGGGCCTGTCGACGGTGTATGGCATCGTCAAGCAGACCGAGGGCTTTATCTATCCTGTCTCGGTCGTTGGCGTGGGTACGACGTTCAAGATTTACCTGCCGCGGCACATTCCGGTGGAAGCCGAGGTGGTCAAGGCCGCAGTGGCTGCGCCGGTGCGCGATCTCACCGGTCACGAACGTATCCTGCTCGTCGATGACGAGGAAAGCGTTAGGGCATTCTCGGCCACGGCGTTGCGCGCGACGGGCTACCAGGTGTTTGAGGCTGATGGCGGCGAAGAAGCGCTCGAAGTGCTGGAAGACCAAGACTTCAAGATCGACTTGATGATTTCCGACGTCGCCATGCCCGAAATGGACGGGCCGACGCTGCTCAAGCATGTGCGCGAGACCATGCCCAATCTGAAAGTGATTTTCGTCTCCGGTTACGCCGAAGAAAGCGTGCGGCGCGATATCGAGGACGACCAGAGCGTCGAATTCCTGCCCAAGCCCTATTCGCTCGACCAGATTAACACCAAGGTCAAGGAAGTGCTGCAGAAAATCGGCAAGGACGACGAGGCGTGACCGCCGCCGCGCGGTTCGAAGGAATGGCCGAACTCAATGTGCTGGGCGAAGCCCTGCAGCCCTGCTCGAGCGATCCCCTGACCGGGTTTTTCCGCACCGGCTATTGTGCGGCAGGCCCGGACGGGGCTGCGCGTCACCTGGTCTGCATCGAAGCCACTGAGGCATTTTTGGCCTATTCCAGTTCGGTGGGAAATGACCTGAGCACCCCTATGCCGGCCTTTGCGTTTGCCGGCCTCAAGGCGGGCGACCGCTGGTGCCTGGTGGCGATGCGCTGGCAGCAAGCGCACGAGGCTGGCATGGCGCCGCGCGTCTATCTGCGCGCCACCAACCAGGTCGTGCTGGACCTGATTCCGCTTGAAACGCTAAGGGCTTACGCGCGCGACCTGAATTGACGATTCAGGCCGGAGCATTATGCGTTGGAATGATCTGGGCCCTGTTCCAGCAATAGATCGAGGTTGGAGAAGCTCATTTCCATGCCCTCGGCCATCGGCGTTGCCAAGGCGCCGTCGCGGGCTTCCTTCGAGCTGTAGACGATGGTGTTGACCAGCGTGGTCCGGGCATCGGCTTCATCCAGCAGGATGGTGGAGACGGTTTCGCCGCCGGTCCAGTCCTCGTCGAACACCTCGGCGCTGACGATGCGTTCAACCGGCTCGATTTCGCGGATTACCCCGCCCATGGCCATGACATAGCCATCGGGGCTTTTCCATTCGTAGCGGTATTTGCCGCCGACCCTGGGCTCGAACTCGCAGACCGGCATGGTCCAGCCCGGCGCACCGTTGAGCCAGCGGCGGATCAATGGCGGCTGGGTGTAGCAGGCGAATACCAGATGGCGCGGGGCGTCGAACTGGCGGGTGATGACGATTTCGCGGTCGCTCGGCGTCGTGATGGTCAATGGTCCGGCAAAGCCCATGCGGTCCTCCTCAGTTGCGATTGCCAGCCAGTTTTTCGAGCCGCTTCAATTCGTCCAGCAGGTCATCGAGGCGCTCGAAGCTGGTTTCCCAGTATTGGCGATATTCGATCAGCCAGCCAGTGGCTTCGGCCAGTGGCTCGGCCTCCAGCTTGCACGGACGGCGCTGGGCGTCGCGGCCGCGCGAAATCAGGCCGGCGCCTTCCAGCACCTTGAGATGCTTGGAAATCGCCGGCTGGCTCATGGCAAATGGTTCGGCCAATTCGGTGACCGAGGCGTCGCCCTGCGCCAGTCGCGCCAAAATGGCCCGCCGTGTTGGATCGGCAAGGGCGGAAAAGGTAGCGTCGAGGCGCGCCGCGTCCAGCATTTCTATAACCCGAGAGTTCTAAAACTATCTGGTTATATTAGTGCTGGACGCGGCGTGACGTCAAGCAGATCAGGCGGCAGTATGGGGGACCGGCGTACCCTCGGCGAGGAGGCCCTTATCGGCCAGGGCCGTCCAGAGTTCAGCAGGAATCTTGACCTGCCACCAATCGAGAATACCGTCGAGTTCGGCGGGAGAACGCGGGCCAGGGAGGACGTTGCAGACGGCCGGATGCGTGAGGGGGAACTGCAGCGCAGCGGCCGGCAGAGGCACGTTGAAATCCTTGCATACCGCTTCGATGGCCCTGACCTTGGCGACGATATCGTCGGGCGCCTTGGCATAGTTGAACTTGTCGCCGCCGACCAGAATGCCGGAATTGAACGGACCGCCGACCACGACCGACGCGCCGCGCTCGATGCAGGTGGACATGAAGGGATGCAAGGAGGTCTGCTCCAGCAGCGTATAGCGGCCGGCGAGAAGGAAGACGTCCCAATCGCCGAGCGCGAAGGCGTCCATCAGCACTTCCCACTCGTTGACGCCAAGGCCGATGGCCGAGATGACGCCACTATCGCGCAGTTCGCGCAAGGCCTTATAGCCGCCGTTGGCGAGCTGTGCCCAGAGCGGTTTGTTGGCCTCGGCGCCGTGGGTGGAAACGCCGATATCGTGGACATAGACGATGTCGATCGCATTGAGGCCGAGGCGCTGCAGGCTGTCCTCGAACGAGCGCATGACGCCGTCATAGGAATAGTCATAGGCTTGGTTGAAGGGCAGGGGATCGACCCAGGCGCCCTTGTCCTGTTCGGTCGCTTTGACGGGCTTGAGCAGGCGGCCGACCTTGCTGGACAGGATCGTGTCGCTACGGCGCTCGCGGATCGCGTCGCCAACCAGATGCTCGGACCGGCCGAGGCCATATTGGGGGGCAGTGTCGACGTAATTGATGCCCACATCGAGCGCGTGGGCCACCGTGGCGCGGGCCTGATCGGCCGGCACGGCGCTGAAAATGCCGGCGAGCGAGGCGCCACCGAGGCCTAGAGTGGTCACTTCGAGCGCGGTCTTGCCGACGCGGCGTTTTTCAAAACTGAGCTTGGTCATGATTGTCCCTCCGGGTGGAGGGACAACTGACATGTTAGTGGCGCGGCGTAAAGGCGGGGCGACCAAAGTTAGCGAGCGATTTCCTGGAAACGCTTTAGTAGACGTTGCCGACGATGACCGGGTGTTCGGCTTCGATGCGGATCGGGTTGCGCAAAGCTGCGCCGAACTGGCGCTCTTCGATCTCGAACACATCATTGGGCTGGGTGACCACGCCATCGGCAAAGCTCAGCGTGGCGGTGCCGAACATGTGGACGTGGATATCGCCCGGATTGCGGAACAGCTCGTATTTGAAGTGGTGATATTCGAGGTTGGCGATGGTGTGGCTCATATTGTCCTCCCCGCTGAGGAAGGGCTTTTCCCAGATCACCTGGCCATCGCGCTTGATGCGCGACATGCCCTCGATATGGGCCGGGAGGTCACCGACGCGCAGCTCGGGGCCGAAGGCGCAGGCGCGCAGTTTGGAATGGGCGAGGTAGAGGTAGTTGACGCGCTCGGTGACGTGGTCAGAAAATTCATTGGCCAAGGCGAAGCCGAGCCGGCGCGGCTGGCCGTTCTGATCGATGACATAAATGCCGGCGATTTCGGGCTCTTCGCCGGCATCGCGGGCGAAGGACGGGGAGGGGATCGGGTGGCCGGGATTGACCACGGTGTAGCCGTTGCCCTTGTAGAACCATTCCGGCTGCACGCCCTTGGTGCCGTCGGTCGGCTTGCCATTTTCCAGGCCCATCTGGAACATTTTCATCGAGTCGGTCAGCTCGCCCGCCGGCTTGTTGGAATTGTGCATGGCGTCGCGTGTCGAGGCCGACCCCAAATGGGTTAGGCCAGTGCCGGTGACATAGAGATGGGCCGGATCGGGATGGTTGATCGGCGCCAGCATGCGCCCCTCAGCCAGAATCGCTGCCTTGTCGACGGTGGCGCCGAGGCCCTTTTCGGCGATCAGCGCGCCGATGCCGATATTGCGGGCGAGCGCGGCTATCGCCAGATCGTAGACGCTGGTGGCGTCATTGACCTGCCGGGTGAGGTCACCATCGACCTGGCCCACGGCGCGTTCGCCATTGAGGTCGAAATACTGAATGAGATTCATCGCGTGGCTCCTGGCCGTGGCTGGCCCGGTTCGGGCTGATTGGCCGGCATAAAACGCAACATGTTAGTCCTGAGCAAGCGGAAAATGGCGCGGCGTCGATGGGGCGCGCAGATTCTGGAGCGTACCGGCGAGGTTTGCGCGGAAAGCAAAATTCCCCATTGACAGGCTAGAAACAAAATGAGAACAAATAGGGCACATTCAATGCACAGCTACTTACGGCGTCAGCGCGTTGCCAGGCCCACAAGAGCGTGAAATAAGGAGAGAATCATGGCTAGCTCGCCGCTTCGCGTTGTTGAAGGTGGATCGATGGATAAGGATAAAGCGCTCGCGGCGGCTCTCAGCCAGATCGAGCGCAATTTCGGCAAGGGCTCGATCATGCGCCTTGGCGAAAGCGCTTCGATCGAGGTGGAATCGATCTCCACGGGTTCGCTGGGTCTCGATATTGCGCTGGGCATTGGCGGCTTGCCAAAGGGCCGTATCGTCGAGATTTTTGGGCCGGAAAGCTCGGGCAAGACCACGTTGGCACTGCATGTGATCGCTGAGGCGCAGCGCGCCGGTGGCATCTGCGCGTTTGTCGACGCCGAGCATGCGCTGGACCCTATTTATGCCCGCAAGCTGGGCGTTAATATTGATGACCTGCTGATCTCGCAGCCCGATGCTGGTGAGCAGGCGCTGGAAATCACCGATACGCTGGTTCGATCCGGCGCTATCGACGTGCTGGTCATCGATTCGGTGGCGGCACTGACGCCAAGGGCCGAACTCGAAGGCGAAATGGGTGATTCATTGCCGGGCCTGCAGGCGCGGTTGATGAGCCAGGCAATGCGCAAGCTGACGGGCTCGATCTCCAAGTCCAAGTGCCTGGTCATTTTTATCAACCAGATCCGCATGAAGATCGGCGTGATGTATGGTTCGCCCGAGACCACGACGGGCGGCAATGCGCTCAAGTTCTATGCTTCGGTGCGCCTCGATATCCGTCGCATCGGCGCGATCAAGGATCGCGAAGAAATCGTCGGCAACCAGACCCGCGTCAAGGTGGTCAAGAACAAGCTGGCGCCGCCGTTCCGCCAGGTCGAGTTCGACATCATGTATGGCGAAGGCATTTCCAAGACCGGTGAATTGCTCGACCTTGGCGTGAAAAGCGGCATCGTCGAGAAGGCCGGCGCCTGGTTCTCCTATGATAGCCAGCGCCTGGGGCAGGGCCGCGAGAATTCGCGCCAGTTCCTCAAGGACAATCCGGCGATTGCCGCCACCATCGAACAGGGCGTGCGCGAGAGCTCGGGCCTGTTGGGCGAGGTGCTGCTGGCCGTGGCCGGTGACGAGGATGCGGCGGACGACGCCGAATAAGATTATCCCATGCAGGGATTTAGGGGTGGTGCGCAAGCACTGCCCCTTTTTTGTGTTTCGGCGCCGCCATTTTTACGGAATGGCGTTTTTCTGGGCTGATTGAAGCAGCGACGGGGCGCCAATGCTGGACAGGGAAGCCGGGGCCGCGATAGAAAGCCGTACCTTCTTCGGCGCCTCGCGATGCGCCATTCCCGCGATGAAAGTGTCTGATGACGAGCGTAAACGAGATCCGGTCGAGTTTTGTCGATTACTTTGCCCGCAACGGGCATGAGAAAGTGGCGTCGAGCCCGCTGGTGCCCCGCAACGACCCGACCCTGATGTTCGTCAATTCGGGGATGGTGCAGTTCAAGAACGTCTTCACCGGCGTCGAAAAACGCGACTACAAGCGCGCGACCTCGGCCCAGAAAAGCGTGCGCGCTGGCGGCAAGCATAACGATCTCGACAATGTCGGATTTACCGCTCGGCACCACACCTTCTTCGAGATGCTGGGCAATTTCTCGTTCGGCGATTATTTCAAGGAACAGGCGATCGAATACGCCTGGAATCTGCTGACCAAGGAATGGGGCCTGCCCAAGGACAAGCTCAGCGCCACCGTCTACCAGGACGATGATGAGGCTTTTGCGCTGTGGAAGAAAATTGCGGGCCTTCCTGACGACAAGATCGTGCGGCTTGGCGCCAAGTCGAACTTTTGGCAGATGGGCGATACGGGGCCGTGCGGCCCCTGCTCGGAAATTTTCTTCGATCATGGCGACAAGTATTGGGGTGGCCCTCCGGGATCGCCCGAGGAAGACGGCGACCGCTTCGTAGAGATATGGAATCTCGTCTTCATGCAGTTCGAGCAGGCGCCGGACGGGAGCCGCACGGCGCTACCCAAGCCGTCGGTCGACACCGGCATGGGGCTAGAACGCGTGGCTGCGGTCATGCAGGGCACCAACAACAATTACGAAATCGACCTGTTCAAGACGCTGATCGCCTCGACCATGCAAGCCACCGGCTTCCACGGTGATCCGACGACCCCGAGCCTGCGCGTCATCGCCGACCATATGCGGTCGATGAGTTTCCTTATCGCGGAGGGGGTGCTGCCCTCCAATGAGGGTCGCGGTTATGTGCTGCGCCGTATCATGCGGCGTGCGATGCGGCACGCCACCTTGCTGGGGGCGGACAAGCCGGTGATCCACCGTATCGTGCCAACCCTGGTCCGGGAGATGGGTCAGGCTTATCCTGAATTGGTTCAGGGCGAAGCCATGATCGAGGAAACTATTCGTCTTGAAGAGAACCGCTTTCTCAAGACGCTGAGCCGCGGCCTGTTACTGCTTGACGAGGCCACCACGGGTCTTGGCCAAGGCGACATGCTCGAGGGCGTCACTGCCTTCAAGCTGTTCGACACCTATGGTTTTCCGCTCGATCTGACGCAGGATGCGCTGCGCATGCGCGGCATCAATGTCGATCTGACGGGCTTTGAAGACGCAATGGCGCGCCAGCGTGCGGAAGCACGCAAGAGCTGGTCCGGTTCGGGCGAGGCGGGCGAGGACAAGGTCTGGTTTGCCGTCGCGGACAAGGTCGGTCCGACGGAATTTCTCGGCTACGAAACTGAGGTGGCCGAGGGCGTCGTCACCGCTCTGGTGCGCAACGGCGCGATGGTCGAGACGCTTGCTGCCGGTGAGGAGGGCTTTGTCGTCCTCAACCAGACGCCATTTTATGGCGAGAGTGGTGGGCAGGTCGGCGATACCGGTACCATCGCGGGCGAAGGCGTTGCCGCCGACGTCACCGACACGGTCAAGAATCATGGCATCTTCGGCCACAAGGTAACTGTCCGGCAGGGCACGCTTGCGCTGGGTGCGCCGCTTGGCCTGGTGGTCGATCATGGCCGCCGCTCGGCCATTCGCGCCAATCACTCAGCCACCCACCTGCTGCACGAAGCGTTGCGCATCGTTCTGGGTGATCATGTCGCTCAAAAGGGTTCGATGGTCTCGGCCGACCGGCTGCGCTTCGACTTCGTTCATACCAAGCCGATCAGCCCACAGGAAATGGCGCAGATCGAGGATATCGCCAACGATATAGTCTTGCAGAATTCACGCGTGGAAACGCGGTTGATGGGCGTCGAGGAAGCCAAGCAATCGGGCGCCCGCGCTTTGTTCGGCGAAAAGTATGGCGACGAGGTCCGTGTGGTCTCGATGGGCGATCCGACCGGCAATGCGGTGGGCTGGTCCGTCGAATTGTGCGGCGGCACGCATGTTGGCCGGACCGGGGATATCGGGCTGATTTCAGTGCTCGGGGAATCCGGCGTGGCCGCCGGCGTACGTCGCATCGAGGCGCTGACGGCGCGGGGGGCACGTCATCATGCCCGCACCAATAGCAATCTGGTCGCCAGCGTGGCTGATGTGTTGCACACTCAGCCAGTGGAGGTGCTCAATCGTATCGCCGCTTTGCAGGATCAGCTCAAGAAGTCCGAACGTGCTCTGACGGATGCTCGCCAGAAGCTGGCAATGGGCGGCGGGGCGGATAGTCCGTCCGCCGAAACCGAGACGATCAATGGCGTCAACTTCGTCGGTCGTATCGTCGATGGCCTGCAGCCCAAGGATTTGCGCGGCCTGGTCGACCAGACCAAGAAGCAGGTCGGCTCGGGCGTCGTCGTCGTGATCGGGCTAACCGAGGATGGCAAGGCCGGCTTGGCGGTCGGCGTGACCGAGGATCTCGTCGGCAAGGTGTCTGCGGTTGATCTGGTGCGCGCCGGTTCTGCCGCCCTGGGCGGTCAAGGCGGCGGCGGTCGCCCGGACATGGCGCAGGCCGGTGGTCCCGATGGCAGCAAGGCCAGCGAAGCCATGGCAGCAATCCGTTCGGCGCTTTAGACGCAGTCTAGAGATCTTGAAGCCCGCATCCTTACCGGTGCGGGCTTTGGCGTATCTAGAGCCCGCTGCGATAGAAGAAGACGCGCGGCTTCCAGCGGATTTTGGTTTTAGTGCTGAGCACGTTCATCAGGCCGGCGCCGAGGACGACGAAGAGACCACCGATCGCCAGGGCGTCGGGATATTCGTGGTAAAAGGCGGCGCCGAGGACAATGCCCCAGATCAACTGGCTATATTGGACCGGCGCCAGCATGTTGGCCGGCGTGACCTTGGTCGCAGCGATGAGCAGCAGGCCACCGCAGCCGCCAAAGGCACCGCACAGCGCCAGGATGCCGAACTGTTCCCAACTGGGCCAGACGAAGCTGGGTAGCATCATCGTGCCATTGAAGAGCACGGAATAGACCACGAGAACCCCGACCAGGGTGACGCGCTTTTCTGTTGGTGCGATATGGCGGAGGATGACGGTCGTGACCGCCCCCACAAGGGTGCTGGCAAAGGCTGCGAGGTGCCCCAGCCCCAGTTCGCGGAACCCGGGCCGCACCACCAGCAGCACTCCGGCGAAGCCGACCAGCAGCAAAACCCAGCGCAGCGGCGTCACGTGTTCCTTGAGGATCAGCACGGATAGCAGGGTGACGAAAATCGGCGTGGTGAAGGCAATGGCGTAGGTTTCGGCGAAATGAATGTGGGTGAAGGCGTACATGATGAGGGCAGTGCCGCAGATTGCCGTCAGGCAACGCAGCTGCACCAGCCAAGGGTGTGTCATCTTGAACATTTCGCGCCAACGCTCATGGCGGTTGGTGAGCGCGAGCGGAATGATGGAGAAACTGGTGGTGAAAAAGGCGATTTCGAAGACGGTGAAACCGGGACCGATGGCCTTGATTAGCGCATCGCCCATAGAGAAACTGGCATAGGCCACAAAAGCAAGAATGACGCCGATTGGCATCGAATAGTCCGGATACAGGAGGGACGGCGGGGATTGGCGTTACCATACAAGATCGCGGCGACGGCGTCGAGGACGAAGCTGTTGGTGGCGTTAAATTTCCGGTCCCTGAACTTCGGCAATGTCGGTCGGCGATGTGCCCTGGCGGGCGCGATATTCGGCATAGCGGCCGGCGATGCGGGCGCGGGCGCCATCAAGCAGGACATTGACGAGGCCCGACATGGTGACGACCGCCATGCCCACATAAGCCAGCGCGTCCGGATGTTCGGAATAGAAGTATGAGCCCAGCCCGATGGCCCAGAGGATTTGGATATATTGGATCGGCGCGACCTGGTTGGCGGGCGCATTGCGGGTAGCGGCGATCAGCAGGATATGGCCCATGCCGACAAGGCTGCCACTGAGGGCCAGCAGGGCGAATTGGGCCGGGCTGGGCATAATGAAGCCGGGCAGCATCAGCACGCCGGTGGCGACGATAAGATAAAGCGCGGGCAGGGCGATGAGGCTGACGCGCTTTTCGTCGCCCGCGACGACGCGCAGGACTGTGGTGCTGATAGCGCCGAACACGGCGCAGGCCAGGGCCGCCATGTGGCCGAGTTCGAGGTCGCGAAAGCCGGGGCGCACCACCAGCATGACGCCGCAAAAGCCGATGAGCAACATGGCCCACCGGGTGAGGCCGACGCTCTCCTTGAGCAGGACCACCGAGAACACGGTGATGAACAGCGGCATCATGAAGACCAGCGAATAGGTTTCGGCGAAGGGGATATGAACGAAGGCGTAGGTGACCAGCAGCGAGGACATGACGCCGCTGAACGAGCGCAAGTGCACCAGTCCAGGTCGGGTCAACTGGAAAGCGTCGCGCCAGCGCTCGGCCTTTGGTTTGGCAAACAGGGCCGGCAGCAGGGAGAAAAGGGCGACGAAAAAGCCGATCTCGAAGACGCTGAGGGTGGTGCCGAAGCCTTTGATGATGGCATCGCCGCCCGAATAGATCGAATAGGCGCCGATAGCGAACAGAACCCCGACGGGCATAACGACACCGATGGCTGGAGGGAGCAGGCGAGGATTTCAGCCTAGTCGGCACGGCCATTGCCGTCGACTGGAAAACAGGGTGTGCGCTCATTAGCGCGCGGCCGTCTGGATCGCGTGCGGGATACAGCCAGTTGTGCTAGCTTGCTGGCGATCCACTGGATGGCGGGTGAGAGCGATGCTGGAAACGGACCAGGTGTTCGCCGGCTCAATTCCGGAAAATTACGACCGCTATATGGTGCCGTTGATTTTCGAGCCGTTCGCTGCGGATATTTCGCGACGAGCGGCGTCTTTGTCGCCAAGCGCCGTTTTGGAAACAGCCGCAGGCACGGGTGTCGTCACCCGCGCATTGGCGCCAAAATTGTCCCCGAACGCGAGCTATGTGGTCACCGACTTCAACCAGCCGATGCTCGATTACGCCGCATCGCGACAAGCCGCCGACAGTCGCATCGACTGGCTCCAGGCGGATGCCCTGGCGCTGCCGTTTGAGGATAGGACGTTCGATCTGGTTTGCTGTCAGTTCGGCGCAATGTTCTTTCCCGACCGCCTATCTGCGTACCGCGAGGCAAAGCGCGTCCTGAAGCCCGAAGGACATTTTTTGTTCAACGTGTGGGATCGTATCGAAGAGAATGTGTTTGCGGATGACGTGACGAATGCTCTCGCAGAGGTTTTTCCGAACGATCCGCCGCGCTTTTTGGCGCGCACGCCGCACGGCTACCACGATACGGCACTGATCCGTCGCGAGTTGGAAGACGCGGGTTTTGCCCAAGTGGCGATTGAGACGAGGGCCGAACAAAGCCAGGCGTCATCGCCGCGAATTCCGGCCGTTGCCTATTGCCAGGGAACTGTTCTTCGTACCGAAATTGAGGCCAGGGACCCAGGGAAACTGGACGCCGCAACCGACTACGTCGCGGCCGCGATCGCCCGCAGACACGGCGACGGCGCGGTTAGCGCCAAAATTCAGGCACACGTCATCATGGCGACGGCCTAGGGGGTGGTGTTCCGGTGATCGCCACGTCATCATCGGGGTGTCGATGAAATTTCGTAAATGTCTGATAGTTTCGGTGCAGTCTGAACGATGTGTTCAGTTTGGCGTCAGCCGGCGCATGCTGTGTATTGCGTGATGTACTACAGTCTTCGTACAGACAAGCGAACGGAGGGGCTTCGCTCATGCGGTTACTTCACAAAATTCTCGTTGGCGCGGTTGCGGTCCTTGGACTGGCAATGCCGGCCATGGCCGCCGAGCGGGCGATCATCGTGCTGGATGCGTCGGGCTCGATGTGGGCGCAGATTGATGGCAAAGCGCGCATCACCATCGCGCGGGAGACGCTAGACTCTGTGCTGTCGACCATCTCACCCGATGTCGAGCTGGGATTAATGGCCTATGGCCATCGCAAAAAGGGCGATTGCGGCGATATCGAAATGCTGGTCGAGCCGGCCGCGGGAACCGCCGAGGCGATCAAGGCGGCGGTGGCGGATATCAATCCCAAGGGGATGACGCCGCTTTCGGACGCCGTGCGACTGGCGGCCGAGGATTTGAAATATACCGAGGAGAAATCCACGGTGATCCTGATCACCGATGGGCTGGAGACCTGCGAGGTCGATCCCTGCGCACTGGGGACTGAGCTGGAGCAGAAGGGCGTCGATTTTACCGTCCACGTGCTGGGGTTTGGCCTGTCGGATGACGAGGGCAAGCAGGTGGCGTGCCTGGCGGAAAACACCGGCGGCAAGTACCTTTCGGCGCAGG
Source organism: Devosia sp. UYZn731 (assembly GCF_040546795.1). NCBI lineage: Bacteria > Pseudomonadati > Pseudomonadota > Alphaproteobacteria > Hyphomicrobiales > Devosiaceae > Devosia > Devosia sp. UYZn731. The sequence goes on along the minus strand of NZ_JBEPOL010000002.1, from coordinate 627,729 downwards.
ATGGCGCCTCGCTGGTGCAGGCGCTGACGGAGACCGTGGCCGAGGTGGCGCAGCCCGCGCCCGAACCGGCGCCCGAGCCAAAGCCGGCGGTTGCCGACTACAATTTCAAGCCGAGCGCCTCGCTGGCAGAGGGTGGGCCCGATATCGTCGATGACGCGGCCGACCTGGTCTGGACCTGGTACAAGGTGGCGGCCGATGGCGGCCAGGGCGAGTATGTCGGCACGGACTACTATTCGACCTTCAAGGGTACGCTGGAGCCCGGCGACTACATCATCACCGCGACCATGGGTTATGCGATCGCCAGCCAGACTGTGACCATCAAGGCCGGCGCAGTGGCTGAGCCGCATTTCGTGCTCGACGCGGCGGTGCTCAAAGTGCATCCGCGGCCGAGCAAAGGCGCCGATGTCGATAGCGACGCCACGGTCAATGTGGTGTGGCCCAAGGACCAGACGACGTTTTATGGTGAAGTCGATACCGTAGTGCCGGCCGGCGACATCACGCTCAATGTCAGCATCGGGGCGGCCAAGGTGGTGGACAGCTTTACCGCGGCGGCCGGCGAGACGGTGGACAAGGACATCGTGGTCGGCTCTGGCATTGCCCAGTTCCAGTCGGAATATGTGGAAGGCCAGCCGGTCGAGGACGATATCTACCTTGAGGTCTTCGAGGCCAAGAAGGCGCTGGATGGCACGCGCAAGTCGGTGATTTACGGCTATGGCGGCGACCAGACCTTCGATCTGGCGCAGGGCGACTATGTGGTGACCTATGACCTGGATGGTACCAAGGGCGAAATTCCGTTCAGCGTCAAAACCGCCGAGAAGACCGATGTGACCATTGTGCTCGATGCGGGCGTGCTGGCGGTGACGACGCCAGCCGACAACTATGTCGAATTGTTCAGTGCCACCAAGGACATCAAGGGCAATCGCCAGAGCTTCGACTATGGCTATGGTCCCAGCTTCGAAACGACGCTGAAGGCCGGCGACTATGTCATCCTCAGCCGCGATGCAGCGGGGGTGGATTTCGAGACGCCGGTGACGATCGTTGCCGGACAGCGCAACGAGATCACGCTGACGGCGCCGGCAGTGCCCACAGGCAAGAAGAAGTAGTCGGGTTTCCACAGCGCCGTCATTGCCCGGCCTGTCCGGGCAATCCGTGCCGCAGCGCGTGCGGCACGATGGATCACTGGGACAAGCCCGGTGATGACGGCGGGGAGAACCTCAATTCAAAGGGCGCTCCTTGACGGGGCGCCCTTTGAATTGGTCAGTCCGTGATGGTGATGTCGCCGCCGCTTGAGCTGTCCACGACTTGCTCGGCCGGGTTGCCGCCTACGGTGACATCGGCGCCGGTCGAGGCCTCGGCCTTAATGCTGGCGCTGGCAAATACGGAGACATCGCCGCCGCTTGAGGCGTCCACGATTGCGCTGGCGCATTGCAGGTCGGCGGCCTTGAGGTCTGCGCCGGTCGATGTCTGGGCGGTTAGGCTGGTGCAGGTGCCACCCAGACTGACATCCGAACCGCTGGAGGCATCGACGCGAACGGCACCGAGCGTTGCGCCAGTGATGGCGAGGTCGGCGCCGCTCGATGCGTTGATATCCAGATCGCCCTTGGCGCCGGTTACATCGACATCCGCGGCGGAACTGGCGCTGACGCCGGTCAGGGTGGGCAGGGTGATGGCTAGCGTGAGATTATTGGCGCCGAGCAATTGGCCGACGACACCGCCGTTGAAGATGAAGTCGAGAAAGTTCTGATCGACGCTGGCGCTCAGCGTATCGCCGTCAAGGGTGACTTCAAGCTTGTCGAGCAGGTCCTTGTTGGCGGATACGGCGTGGATGGAAAACGCATCGCCGAGCGTAACCGTGGCATTGATGCCGGTATTGACTTCGACCTTGGTAAACCCCTTCAGATCGAAATCGCGACTCTCGGCCATGGCGCCGCCGGCCATGGCCAGGGCGATCGAACCGGCAAGTGCAAATCGTAGAATCTGGCGCAAACTGGCCTCCCTCGAAGCAGGCCCGATGCTGGACCAGAGCCGGATATCGGAGGCGAAGCGCCCGGCCACAAGGGCTCGGACGAAAGGTTTTCACGCCGGCGTGATGAGGAGCGTGTCTCAGATGGCACGGACGCGATTGTTGCGCGGGCTGTGTTCAAGTTCGACCAGGCCGAGGACTTCCATCACCGGCGAGACGTAATTGGCGAAGCGACCGCGCAGGCCCTTCTTGATGCCGTACCAACCGCCGACCGGGTTATCGGCGGCGCGGGCCCAGGCTTCCACAGTGCCGGCCTTGGCGGGCTTTTGCTCGTCGGCATTGCCCAGTTCCATCCAGTCGCCATGGGCCTTGAGCATGGCGTGATAGTCTTCGATGGCGCGTAGGTGGTACCGCAGCTCGGTGCCGCCAGCGATGCAAACGAGCGCAGGTGGTGTGGCGTCGGCGGCGCGATAGAGGACGATGTCGGACGTGCCGGGTGGGGTCTTTAGAAGCCAGGGGTCGTCCTTGGTGCCGGTGCCTTGTGCCATGTCTGCCTCCTGCTGCGAGGCCTCATCCTAGCGGCATCAGCGACAAACAAAAAGGGCGGCGCCATGCGCCGCCCCGGAAGTCGAAACCGAAAAGCTTACGCCATGGCCTTCTGCAGGTTCTGGTCGATGGCGTCGAGGAAGCCAATGGTCGAGAGCCAGAGCTGATCGGGGCCGACGAGCAGGGACAGGTCCTTGGTCATCTTGCCTTCTTCGATGGTGTCGACGGTGACCTTTTCCAGTGTCAGCGCGAAGTTCTTGAGGGCTTCGTTGTCATCCAGCTTGGCGCGGTGGGCCAGGCCCCGCGTCCAGGCGAAGATCGAGGCGGTCGAATTGGTCGAGGTTTCCTTGCCGGCCTGGTGCTGGCGATAGTGACGGGTGACGGTCCCGTGGGCGGCTTCGGCCTCGACGATCTTGCCATCGGGCGTGGCCAGAACCGAGGTCATCAGGCCGAGCGAGCCGAAGCCCTGCGCGACGATGTCGGACTGCACGTCGCCGTCATAGTTCTTGCAGGCCCAGACATAGCCGCCGCTCCATTTGAGGGCGGAGGCGACCATGTCGTCGATCAGGCGGTGCTCGTACCAGATCTTCTTGGCTTCGTATTTTTCCTTGAACTCAGCCTCGTAGATCTCCTGGAAAATGTCCTTGAAGCGACCATCATAGGTCTTGAGGATGGTGTTCTTGGTCGAGAGGTAGCAGGGCACGCCACGATCGAGCGCGTAGTTGAAGGACGAATAGGCGAAATCGCGGATCGAGGCATCGAGGTTGTACATCGCCATGGCGACGCCGGCGCCGGGGGCCTGGAACACTTCGTGCTCGATGACCTTGCCATCTTCGCCGGTGAACTTGATGGTCAGCGTGCCCTTGCCGGGGAAGGTGAAATCGGTGGCGCGGTACTGATCGCCGAAGGCGTGGCGGCCGATGATGATCGGCTGGGTCCAGCCGGGCACCAGGCGCGGCACATTGGTGCAGATGATGGGCTCGCGGAAAATCACGCCGCCCAGGATGTTGCGGATGGTGCCGTTGGGCGACTTCCACATCTTCTTGAGCTTGAACTCTTCGACGCGCTGCTCATCGGGGGTGATGGTGGCGCACTTGATACCGACGCCGTATTTCTGGATGGCGTGGGCGCTGTCGATGGTGATCTGGTCGTTGGTGGCGTCGCGGCTTTCGATCGACAGGTCGTAATATTCGATCGGCAGATCGAGATAGGGATGGATCAGCTTGTCCTTGATCGCCTGCCAGATGATGCGGGTCATCTCGTCGCCGTCGAGATCGACGACCGGATTGGCGACCTTGATTTTGCTCATTCAATAGCTCCCTGAAATCCTGCAAAAGGCCCATCGGCCCGCTTCGCGCCCGTATAGCATCGCTGTGGGAAAGCGCAAAGGCTAGGTCGGCATGGGGGCTTGCCGTTCTGGCGTTCAACTTGACGTCGTGTATATGCACGACTATATGGCGACCATGCAGGATGATTTTTCGCGATGTCTACTATTGAACACGCGCATGGCCGCACGGGCCGTGACGCGGCGCTATGATCGCGAACTGCGTCCATTTGGTGTCACGGCGGCTCAGTTCACGATTCTGAGCACAATGTCGACCCGTCCCGGTCAATCGGTCACCGACCTCGCCAAGTCGATCGCCATGGATAGGACAACCTTATCGCGCAACCTGGATCTGTTGGAGCGCAAACGGCTGATCGCCGGGCGTGACGCGGAGAAGGGCAATGGACGGCTGGTCAGCCTGAGCGAAGAAGGCGCGGCGCTGGTGCCCAAGCTGTTGCCGGTCTGGCGTGGACTGCAAAGTGAGATGAACGCATTGCTTGGCGGTGACGCGATGAACGCGTTGATTGCCGGACTGCAGAGACTTCCCCAAATCTGATTACCGCAAGAGCGGTCGATCGCAATCCTTTCCCATGTTCAGGAGAACCATATGCTGAAGCCCGATCCGAATGATCCCATCGTTGTCACCGGCATGGGGGTTGTCAGCCCGCTGGGCGTCGGCGTGGGGACCAACTGGTCGCGGCTGATCGCCGGCAAGAGCGGGATCGTGCAAAACGACCGCTTCGATACCACGGACTATACCGCGCGTATCGCCGGGCTGGTGCCGACCAAGGACAAGGACCCAGAGGGGTTCGATCCGCTGGTGGCGGTCGATCCCAAGGACGTCAAGAAGATGGACCTGTTCATCCAGTATGGACTTGTCGCGGCCGCCGAGGCGATTGCTCAATCGGGCTGGGCGCCGCAAACCGACGAAGATCGCCGCGCGACAGCGACGATCATTGGCTCGGGCGTGGGTGGCTCGCCGGTAATGGCAAAGGCGGCGCAGCTGATCGCCGAGCGCGGGCCGCGGCGGCTGTCGCCGTTCACGGTGCCGTCCTTCCTGGCCAACCTGGCGGCGGGTTGGGTGTCGATCAAATACGGCTTCAAGGGCCCGCTGGGCGCGCCGGTGACGGCGTGTGCGGCTTCGGCCCAGGCCATCGGCGATGGCATGCGCCTGATCATGACCGGGGAGGCCGATGTGGCTATCGTGGGTGGTGCCGAGGGCTCGGTTGATCCGATCTCCATCGGTGGATTCGGTGCGTTGCGAGCGCTGTCATCGGCGCATAACGACGATCCGACCAAGGCTTCGCGTCCATTCGACGCCAAGCGCGATGGCTTCGTGCTGTCCGAAGGCTCGGCGATCCTGGTTATCGAAAAGCTCAGCCACGCCAAGGCGCGCGGCGCGACCCCGCTGGCCGTGCTGTCCGGCTATGGCACCTCGGCGGATGCTTATCACCTCACCTCCGGCTCGCCGGACGGCGAGGGGGCAATCACGGCGATGCGCAATGCGCTCAAGATGGGCGGGCTGACGCCGGCAGATATCGACTACGTCAACGCGCACTCCACCTCAACTGAAGTGGGCGACGCAGCGGAAATCGCTGGGATCGGCACGGTATTCGAAGGACGGGGCAAGGACCTTGCGGTCAGCGCCACCAAGTCGGCGACCGGGCATTTGCTGGGTGCAGCTGGCGCTCTGGCGGCAATCTTTTCGATCGAAGCTATCCGCCACGGCATGGTTCCCGCCACGCTCAACCTGGACCAACCCGACGAGGACGCAAACCGCTTCGATCTGGTGCCCCACACGGCCAAGGCCAAGGATTTGCGCCACGTGCTGGTCAACGCCTTCGGCTTTGGTGGCGTCAATGCGGCGCTGGTGTTCAGCCGCGCCGGCTAATCCTTGGGCCCTTGCAATTGCGCGACGCACTGGCAAAAGTGCGTCGCGACACTTGGGGGCTCGCATGACGCTTTATCCGGACTATCCGGTGCTGACGGAACGGCTGCGGTTGCGGCCTTTCACGCGCGGCGACGTCGAGGCCGTTTATGCCTATCGCCGGCGGGAAGATGTCGCCCGCTACCTGTTCGACGTGGCGCTGAGCCGCGAGGAATGCGCCATGGCGGTGCAGCAGCGCATCGGGCAAGTGGCGCTGGAAGTCAATGACGACAAGATCATCCTGGCGGTCGACGAGCGGGCCACCGGCCAGCTCATTGGCGAGGTTTCGCTGATCTGGCGCAGTGTCGAGGCGCGGCAATGCGAGCTTGGCTGGATTTTCAGTCCGGATCACCATGGCAGGGGCTTTGCCACCGAGGCGGCGCGCGCCTTGCTGGACCTGGCTTTCGGCCCCGGTGACATGCACCGGGCGATGGCGCGCTGCGACGCCCGCAATCTGGCATCATCGCGCCTGATGGAACGGCTGGGCATGCGGCGGGAGGCGCATTTCCGCGAGCACTCTATTGTGAAAGGGGAGTGGGACGAGGAGTTCATCTACGCCATCCTGCGCCGGGAATGGCAGGCGCGGCCGGAATGAGCGGACGACCGGTAGTGTTTGGTATCGATTCCAGTCTCGCCGGTTAGCAAGTTATTCCCAATCGCAGCAGGAACTTCCGCAGCCGAGGTCGCGTTCTTGACTTGGGCTTACGACGATGTGCGGGAGGATCGTGCCAAGATGACCAATTCCATTTTACCGGTGCAGACGGATCGGTTGATCCTTCGGACGTTTGAGCGCGGCGATATCGAGGGCGTAGCCGCCTATCATGCACTGCCCACGGTGCAGCGCTATGTCTTCAGCCGGACGCGCGACCGCTCCGAAGTTGCCGCGGCACTCAACATTATGCGCGGGCATGTCAGCCTGCAGCGGCCGGGCGATACGCTGACGCTGGCCATGGTGCGCAAGGGTGACCAGCAGATCATCGGGCACGTGTCGCTGCATTGGTCCGACGCGACAGCGGGGCAGGGCGAAGTCCGCTTCGTCATCAACCCCAGCTATTCGGGGCAAGGCTATGCCAATGAGGCGATTTCGGCGCTGCTCGACCTGGCGTTCGAGCATTATCGCATCCATCGGATTTTCACGCGGTGCGACGGTCGCAACCACCATTCGATCAAGCTGCTGCAGCAGATGGGCATGCGGCTCGAGGCGCATTATCGCGAACACGCGCTGTTCCAAGGCGAATGGGACGAGGAACTGCATTTTGCCATCCTCGATCGTGAATGGCAGCGGTCGACGAAGGTCAAGGACTTGCCGCCGCGCCACCGGGTCGCCTAGCCATCCATTTGCGTTGGCATTGGCAAATGCGCTATGTGCGCCTCTATCCGCAGGATGAGGCGACATGGCTGGTACAGATTCATCGATCGAGATCGTTCTAGCGCCCGGACCGGCGGTAATTTTGTGCGAGCCGCAGCTTGGTGTGAATATCGGTACCACCGCCCGGGCCATGGCCAATTTCGGACTGTGGGACCTGCGGCTGGTGCGCCCGCGCGACGGCTGGCCCAATGAAGAAGCCATCAACGCCGCCTCCCGCGCCGACCATGTGCTGGAGCGGGTGCGGGTGTTCGAGACGCTGGAAGCGGCGATCGGCGATCTAACGCTGGTCTATGCCACCACGGCGCGCTCGCGCGATTTGCAGAAGACGGTGTTCGGCCCAGATGAAGCGGCAACGCGGCTGGCGGCGCATATTGGCGCCGGCCATGGCGCGGGCCTGCTGTTCGGTCGGGAGCGCTGGGGCCTGCTGAACGAGGAAGTGGCGCTGGCGGACGCGATCGTGACGCTGCCCGTTGAGCCGGCTTTCGCCTCGCTCAATATCGCGCAGGCGGTGCTGCTGATGGCCTATGAGTGGCGGCGGCATAGCGCTGCGGGCAGCGCGCTGCCGTTCGGCGACACTATGGCCGACACGGCGCCGCGCGAGGAACTAGTGGGCTTGTTCGGGCATCTGGAGGATACGCTGGACCGCTCCGGATTTTTCACTGCGCCGGACAAGCGGCCGACGGTGGTCAACAATCTGCGCACCATGCTGGCGCGGGGGCAGTTCACCAGTCAGGAAATCCGCACCCTGCGCGGGGTGATTTCATCCATCGACCGCAAGCATGAGCGGCCCAATCCCAACCGACAGAAGCCGCAGGGTGACAAAACCTAGGAATCGGGCGGGGCAGACGCATTTGGGCAGTTCCGCCTTTGACTGCGGCAAAAGGTCGTGCGATGGGCTTGTGCCATGAGTACGCTCGCCCCCCACGATAAAAGCAGACAAGCCTTTTCCTATATCGGCTTCCGGTTTTTCTGGCTGACCACGCTGCTGGTCAGTTTCGCCGTGCAGATCATGTCGGTGTCCATCGGCTACCAGATTTACATGGTGACGCGCGAGCCGCTGCTTTTGGGGCTGGTGGGGCTATGTCTGTTCTTGCCCGCGCTGGTTTTGATCTTGGTGACGGGCCTCGTCGCCGACCGGTTCAATCGTCGCCGCATCATGGCAATTTGCCTCTGCGTGGAACTTGCCTGTGCGATCAGTTTCCTGCTGTTCTCCAATGCCCAAGCCCATGAAATCGCGCCGCTGTTCGTGATTTTGGTGGTGCTGGGTACCGCACGTGCGTTTTGGGGACCGGCGGCGCAGTCGCTGGCGCCCAACCTGGTGCCGTCCGAGGCGCTGTCCAATGCCATAACGGTCAATGCCTCCGCCTGGCAGTTTGCTTCGATTGCCGGCCCAGCACTGGGTGGGGTGCTTTACAGCTTTGGCCCCGTGGTCGCTTTTGGCACCGGGGCAGTCTTGCTCGCCTGCGCGATCGTCAGTGTGATGCTGATACCGCAGCCGCCGAAGCGCGAGTCGCATCAGGCGACCAGCGTTGAAACCCTACTGGGCGGGTTCAAATACATCTTCGCCAACAAGGTGGTGCTGGGCGCCATTTCGCTCGACATGTTTGCCGTGCTGATGGGCGGCGCGGTGGCCATGTTGCCGATCTATGCCACCGACATCCTGCATGGCGGCTCGATTGCCAATGGGTTGCTGCGGGCAGCGCCGGGTCTTGGGGCGATCGTGATGGCGCTGTACCTGACCAAGTTTCCAATCCGCAACTTTGCCGGGCGGATTTTGTTCGTTTTCGTGGCGCTGTTTGGGGCATTCACGATGGTGTTTGGAGTCTCGACGTCGTTGTGGGTCTCGATCCCGGCGCTCGCCCTGGTGGGCGCATCGGACATGGTGAGCGTGACGATTCGCGAGACCATCATGCAGTTGTGGACGCCCGAAGAGGTGCGTGGGCGCGTCAACGCGGTCAATTCGGTGTTCATCGGGGCCTCCAACGAATTGGGCGAGTTCCGGGCGGGAACGGTGGCGCATTTCATCGGGCCGGTCGGGGCAGTGGTGATCGGGGGCTTTGGCGCCATGGCGGTAGCCGGCATCTGGAGCCAGATTTTCCCCGGCCTGCGCGAACAGAAGACGCTTGACCGCAAAATGGTGCACGATGGCATCGTCGAGCCAATCGCCAAAGCCTGACCGGCTTGACTTCGACCCATGTCGCTTATATGACGCCGCTACCTATCCGGGCCTCATGGCCCCTAGGCGCACCCGGGATCTCCTCATATATTTGGGATCTGTCGGTCATCCGGTTTCCGGATGGCAGAGGAGGGCGCGATCCATTCGACTTTTGAAAAGGATACGCGATGTCGAAGCGCAGTTCAGTAAAGCATAAAATCGATCGCCGTCTTGGCGAGAATATCTGGGGCCGTCCGAAGAGCCCGCTCAATGCCCGTGCCTATGGCCCCGGCCAGCATGGTCAGCGCCGCAAGGGCAAACTGAGCGATTACGGTCTGCAGCTCCGCGCCAAGCAGAAGCTTAAGGGCTATTACGGCTCGATCACCGAAAAAGCGTTCAAGCGCCTGTATTCCGAAGCTGCCCGCGTCAAGGGCGACACCGGCGAGAACCTGATCGGCCTGCTCGAGAGCCGTCTGGACGCGATCATCTATCGCGCCAAGTTCGTGGTGACCGTGTTCGCTGCCCGTCAGTTCGTTTCCCACGGCCATGTCCTGGTCAACGGCAAGCGCGTCAACATCCCGTCCTATCAGGTTCAGGTTGGCGATAAGGTGGAAGTGCGCGATCGCTCCAAGCAGCTGACCGTGCTGCTCGAAGCCGTGCAGCTGGCTGAGCGCGATGTGCCGGAATATGTCGAAGTCGACCACAACAAGATGACCGCGACCTTCGTGCGCGTTCCCGCTCTGTCGGACGTGCCGTACCCGGTCCAGATGGAACCGAACCTGGTCGTCGAATTCTACTCGCGCTAAAAACCCGCCCGGAGCTTCTGCTCCGGCGGCCATCTGGCGCGGTCTTCTGCGCTTCCGGTGCTCACGTACCAAACGTACGTTCCGCTCCGGTTCTCGAAGACCACACCAGCTGACTCACGGGAACGAAGCTCCATACGGGTTTTCGATCGATCTAGAATTGGAAAGGGCCGCTCCTCGGAGCGGCCCTTTTGTTTTTCAGGTTATCGAGTGGCGCCTTTTAGAGAACCACCCGTGACCTGCCCGTCACCGATCAGAGCGCAGGGCTGGGTGGGATGGGATCGACGAAAATATTGCGCGAGTCTAGAAAACGGGGGTCGTCATAGTCGTTGGCGAAAATCTTTGTCTTGGCCGGGATCTGTTTTTCAAAGCCGCGTAGACGCTGATAGATCGAGATGAGGTTGATGATTGTGGTCCACGAATTCATCAGGAAGCTGAATGAGTCAGCCACCTGACCGAAGGCCGAGAGGATTTGCTGGAACAAACCAAAGGTGAGCGCCCCCGCGATCACCGTTGGACCCATGGCGAGGTAAGGAAAGAACTGCGAGGAGTTGATGAACGCGTAGCGGGCGACGTTGAAGTAGGTGTAGTGGAAATAGATGCGGAAGTAATTGCGCTGAACGTTTTGAAAGAGCTCGCGCACAGTGACTGGATCTGCCCGACCGCCATTGTCCTCGCCATAGACCAATTCCTTACGGAAGGCTGCCTCTACGCGCTGGTTGGCAAAGTTGAGACCTGGTAGGCGGATGCCAACGACTGCAAACAGCACGGTTCCAAAGATTGCCTGGAACAGCGCCAGCCACACCAGGCTGCCCTGCACCGCGCCAAATATCGGAATATCGATGATGTGGCTCGATAGATTCCACAGGATGGGCAGGAACACGATCAACGTCATGAACGACGAGATTATGTTGAGCCCCAACCCCTCCACGATCGATGAGAAGTTCTGAGTATCCTCCTGTACGCGCTGGGCGGCGCCTTCGATGGTGCGCACCTGCGGCCAGTTTGCCATGTAGTAAAACGTCATCGCCCGGCGCCAGCGCAGCAAATAATGCGCATTGAGGAAGGCGTTGATCACAAGGACTAGAACGTTGGCGGCGAAGACGATAGCCACCGTAGCGATCTGTCCAAAGTATTGATCGAGAGTCACCGTGCCTTTCTTTGCCGGATCGAGTGCTGTTTGAATCAGGTCATAGAAGGAGCCATACCAATCGTTCAGCCAAGCGCTGACTTGGACGTTGAAATAAACCACCTCAATAATAGTAACCGTGCCGACGACGCTCCACCAATACCAGCGGCGGTTGTCGTTGAAAAAGAACCACGGCACGCAGAACAAATATCCGGCGACGATCACATATTGGTAGAGCCAAACCTTGTCGCTGTTGAAGAAGGGGGCTGGATTGGCTTCGGTGACGGGAATGCTCAGCCAAGGACCGAGGCTAAGATAGGGCTCGATGGCACCCCCGATAGTGAACCAGATTAGCATCGTCAGCGCGATCCACAGCGCGGCAGACGTGAAGAATATCTTTGGCGCGGGAAAGAACGAACGGAACACCGGGCAAACTCCTGGGTGTCGATGAACTGCTGTCATCTAGCGGACACAAATCGGCATAAGCAAGAACGGCGGAATGAATTCGCCGTAAGGTTCGGGCGCGCTTGCTCTTTCCCTGCGGCGGGGGAGGCGGTATCAGCAACGGGGCGCGATGCGGAGAGTTTCGACCATGAGCGATATGGACTTGGCCGAGCGGCCCCTTGATGAATCCGAAACCGAGGGTGGCGCGCATCCAATTTATGCCAGGGCGCCGCGATCGGTGGAGTTCAACAAACTGCGCAAGCGGCTGATCCGCAATACCCGCGAGGCTATCGAGAAGTTCGCCATGGCGCGGGCGGGCGAAAAGTGGCTGGTGGCTTTATCGGGCGGCAAGGACAGCTACGGACTGCTGGCGATCCTGCTGGATCTCAAATGGCGCGGGCTGTTGCCGGTTGAACTGCTAGCGTGCAATCTGGACCAGGGGCAGCCGAATTTTCCCAAGCATATCCTGCCCGAATTCTTGACCGGATTGGGGATCGAGCACCGGATCGAATATCGGGACACCTATTCCATCGTCACCGACAAGCTGCCGGCAGGGGCGACCTATTGCTCGCTGTGTTCGCGGCTGCGGCGGGGCAATCTCTATCGCATCGCGCGGGAGGAGGGCTGTTCGGCGCTGGTGCTGGGACACCACCGCGACGACAGCCTCGAAACCTTCTTCATGAACCTGTTTCATGGCGGCAAGCTCGCGGCAATGCCGCCGCGATTGCTGAACGACGAGGGCACGGTCGAGGTGCTTCGGCCGCTGATCTATTGTGCCGAGGACGACCTGCAGAAATTCTCGGATGCTATGGCGTTTCCGATCATCCCCTGCGATCTGTGCGGCAGCCAGGATGGGCTGGAGCGCAATGCGATGAAGGCAATGCTGGGTGACATCGAAAAGCGGATGCCGGGTCGCAAGGATGTCATGATCCGTGCGCTAGGGAACGTTAATGCCAGCCATTTGCTGGACCCAAAGCTGTTCGATTTTGCCGGACTGCTCGACCGGAGGGCGACTGAGTGAGCGTGGATATTGTTAAGCTGGCCGAGCTGTTACGCGAAACGGCTCACGCGGAGATTCTGCCGCGGTTTCGTCGGCTGGATGCCAGCATGGTGCACGAGAAGACCGAGGCCATCGATCTGGTGACGGAGGCCGACACCGAGGCTGAGCGGGTCATCACGGCGGCGATCAACACGCTCTGGCCAGAGGCTATGGTGGTGGGTGAAGAGGCGGTGTCCGCCGACGCATCCGTGCTGGATCGTTCGGTGGGCGCCGATCTGGCGATCTTCCTCGATCCTGTGGACGGTACGTCCAACTTTGCCGCCGGGGTGCCGCTGTTTGCGGTGATGGCGGGCGTGGTGGTCAAGGGCGAGACGGTCGGCGGGATCATCTACGATCCGATGGGCGACGACTGGGTGCTGGCCGAGAAGGGCAGTGGCGCATGGCTGCGGCGGCCGGATGGCTCGACGGTGCGTCAACAGTTTGCCGCGCCCCTGCCGCTGGAGCAGATGACCGGGATGGCATCGCCGTTCTATCTGCCACTGGAGCAGCGCGCTGGGGTGCTCACCAATCTTGCCAAGGTGCGGGTGTCGTCGAGCTTCCGCTGCGCCGGGCAGGAATACCGCATGGCGGCCGGCGGGCATCTGAATTACCTGTTCTACAACAAGCTGATGCCGTGGGATCATGTTCCGGGCACGCTGATCTGCGCCGAATCCGGTGGGCATGTGGCGCGGCTGGACGGCACCAAATATCGGGCCGAGCATCGCGGTGGCGGGCTGCTTGTGGCGAGCGACCGGGAGAGCTGGGAGACGCTGCGGCGCGAGGTGTTTACGGTTTAGATGCCGCACCGCGGGCAATAGCCCACGCCGCCGCCTCCAGCGCCCCCGAGCCATGCGGAATGTCCAGCGCCTGCAGGCCGGCTTCCATGGTGGCGAGGACGCCTAGGGTCATGTGGGCGTTGACGTGGCCCATATGGGCGACGCGCAGGAAATCGGCGTAGGCGGGATCGGTGGGCAGGGCCATGCCGAGGCCAATGCCCAGGGTGACGCCCGCTTCGGTTTCGAGCCACTTGCGCAGGGAACCGGCGCCGCCATTGGCGATGCGGGCAGCGGTGACGGAGCGGCCACGCGCGGCTGGGTCCGTCATGTTGAGAGCGATATTGCCCGTCGTACTCCATGCGTCGAAGGCGGCCCAGACGGCGCTGGCGAGGGTTTCGTGACGGCGCCACACATTGGGCAGGCCTTCCTCGTCCAACAGCATGGTGAGCGATTCGCGCAGGCCGTAGAGGTGGTGCGTCGGGGCGGTGCCGCCGAAAAACTGCCAGAACTCGGTGCCGGTTCCACGCGGCTTCCAGTCCCAATAGGGGCTGACGAGATCGGCGGTTCTGGAGACTTCCAGCGCCTTGTCGGAGAACCAGAGGAAGCCCAGGCCAGGCGGCAGCATCAGGCCCTTTTGGCTGGCGCCGACGACGACATCGATACCCCATTCGTCCATATGCAGCTCATCGCAGGCGAGCGAGGCCACGGCGTCGACGGCGAGGAGCGCGGGGTGACCAGTCGAATCGATGGCGGCGCGGACGGCGGCGATGTCGCTACGCGCGGTGGAGGCGGTATCGACATGGGTCATCAGGACGGCGCGGATGGTGTGATTGGTATCGGCCTGGAGGGCTTCGGCAACGCGGGCGGGGTCCACCGGTGCGTTCTTGCCGAAATCGATCATTTCGACATCGATGCCCATGCGGCGGGCATGTTCGGACCAGCCATGGCCGAAGCGGCCGGTGGCGGCCAGCAGGGCCCGGTCGCCGCGCGAGAACATGTTGGCATTGGCGGCTTCCCAGGCGCCGTGGCCGTTGGCGATATAGATGGCGACGTGCTGGGTGGTGACGGCGACACGCTTGAGATCGGCGATGATGCCATGGGTCATCTCGACGATTTCGCCCTCATAGATATTGGGCGCGGCGCGGTGCATGGCCGACAGCACACGATCCGGAGCGACGGAGGGGCCGGGAATGGCTAGGTAGGTGCGCCCCGATACGTAGGCCATGTCGTCGTCTCCGCCGGTGATTCCTTAGCTGCATCAAGCTGTAGCGCGTTCGCGCGGCGGGTGAAAATGGCATTGATTGGGGAAGCTTGCGCGACGCATAAGTCTGTGCTTATGTATGATCATGAGCGAAGCAGAGATTTTCAAAGTACTGGCCGATCCGACCCGGCGGGCGGTGTTGGAGCGGCTGGCCGGCAGCGAGATGACCGCCACGGAATTGCGCGAGGGCTTTGCCATTTCGCAGCCGGCGATGAGCCAGCATCTGGCCGTGTTGCGCGGGGCAGGGCTGGTCAGCGAGCGGCGGGCCGGGCGGTTTGCGCATTACCGGGTGGAGCCTGATGGCATGGCGCCGCTGCATGCGTGGCTGGCGCGGTATCGGGCCTTTTGGCCGGAGCGGATCGATGCGCTCAAGGACTTGCTCAAGGAGATGGACCAATGACGACCGACGAGGACGCGCTGGTGTTCGAATGCGCGCTGGACGCGCCGCCCGAGAAGGTTTGGCGGGCGCTGAGCATTCCGGAATATCTGGAGCGGTGGCTGAAGCCGACTGCCGAGAACATCGATCTGGCGGTGGTGACCTCGGAAGAGAACAAGTCGCTGACCTATCGCTGGCGCGACAGCGGGCAGGGCGCCATCGTGGGGGCCGAGGACAGCTTGGTGACGTTTGAGATCACGCCGATGAGCGATGGCGGGACGTGGTTTCGGCTGACGCATGCACCGATGGCGCTGCCGGTGGCGGCGAACGGGAATACGCCGATGCTGATGGCGGCCTGATGAGTCTTCCACAACCACCGCGCTTCCCCCGGACTTGATCCGGGGGCCTTTGGCAGCACGGTGTGAGCGGTGAGTGGCCCGCGGGTCAAGCCCGCGGGAAGGGAGGTGGGGAGGGGCCATGGAGGTCATCTCGCCACCCGGAAAATTTCAACTCAACTTCTGAACGGAGATCGCCGATGCGCGACATGATGCAACTCGTCCCCATGGTGGTGGAACAATCCAGCCGGGGGGAACGCTCGTTCGATATCTACTCGCGGCTGTTGCGGGAGCGGATCATTTTCGTCAATGGCGAAATCGAGGACAATATGGCCTCGCTGGTCTGCGCGCAGTTGCTGTTCCTCGAGGCCGAAAATCCGGCCAAGGAGATCAGCCTCTATATCAACTCACCCGGCGGCGTCGTGACCTCGGCGCTGGCGATGTACGACACGATGCAATTCATCAAGGCCCCGGTGGGCACACTGTGCATGGGCATGGCGATGTCGGCAGGCTCGTTCCTGCTGATGGGCGGGGCTGCAGGAAGCCGGGTCTGCCTGCCCAATGCCAGCATCATGCTGCATCAGCCCAGCGGCGGCTATCAGGGCAAGGTCACCGATATCATGATCCATGCCCAGGAGAGCGAGCGGCTGAAGCGGCGCATGCACACGCTCTATTCCAAGCATTGCGGACGGACCTATGAGGAGGTCGAGGCGGCGCTGGAGCGGGATAACTTCATGACGCCACAGGAAGCCAAGACCTGGGGCATAGTTGACCACGTTTACGCCGATCGTGGGGAGGTCGAGGCGGCGGGCCGCCCCGACTGAACTCAGTGCGCCGCGTGCTGGCTCATGTCGGTGTGGGCATATTCGGTGCCCACGCCAAAGAGCTTGCCGTTTTCGGCGACCAGCACGCAGACCAGGGTCAGCACGCCCATCACGAAATAGCCGGCGGCGACGGGCACGACGGTGCCGTTGAACTGCTGCCCGATATAGCTGCCGATCACGGCGCCGCCCACGGTCTGGATGAAGCCGAACACCGATGAGGCGGTGCCGGCAACGGCGCCGAGAGGCTCCATGGAGAGCGAATTCATGTTCGAAGCGGCCCAGCCAAAGGCGAACATGATAATCGCCAGCAGCGGGAAGAACAGCCAGAGCGGCATGAAGCCGGCAATGGAGAGGCCCAGCCAGATGGCGGCGACGCCGGTATAGACCAAAATGGCGAAGTGCGAGAGCCGGCGCATGCCGAGGCGGCTGACGATGCGCGAATTGGTGAAGGACGACACCGACATCAGCGCAGCCATGGCGGCGAAGGCGACGGGGAAATAGACGCCCAGACCATAGATATCGACATAGACCTGCTGGGCCGAGCTGATGAAGCCAAACAGGGCGGCGAACAGGAACATGCCGGCCAAGCCGTACGAGAAGGCGACGCGGTTGGTGCAGACGATGCGGAAGCCGTCAGCGACGGCCTTGAAGGTCAGCGGACGACGATTGCCGATGGCCAGGGTTTCGGGCAGGCGCAAAAAGCCCCAGAGGCCGAAGATGGTGGCGAGGCCGGCCATGAACAGGAAGATATATTGCCACGGCCCGGTGAGCAGCAGGAGCTGGCCGATGCCCGGCGCGACGATTGGAATGGCCATGAAGACCATGAAGGTCAGCGACATGACCTCGGCCATGGCGCGGCCCGAATACATGTCGCGCACGATCGAAGTGGCGATCACGCGCGTACCCGCGGCGCCGACGCCCTGGGTGAAGCGCAAAGCGAGCAGGATGGCGAAGCTAGGCGCAAAGGCGGCGGCGAAAGCGGCGGCTACATAGACAGCAATGCCGATGAACAGGGGCGCACGGCGGCCGAAGCGATCCGAGAGCGGGCCAAAGGCAAGCTGGGCAATGCCCATGCCGAGCATATAGGCGGTAATGACGAACTGGCGTTCGTTCTCGCTGGAGATGCCGAGGGCTTCGCCCATGTAAGGCAAAGCGGGCAGCATGACGTCGATGGCGAGGGCGTTCAGCGCCATCAGCGCAGCCATCAAGGCAATGAATTCGGGGCGGGAGAGGACCCGCGTCAAGTGGCTGGACATGAATGAAACTCGAAAAGGGGCGGCCGGGGAGGCGGCTCAATATTGCGCGGACCTTGAACCCGGCGGGATGGTTTGGCAACCCTGAGCATCGGCAAAAGCCGATGGATCATGGCAGCGTTGCGAAAATGAGTCAGACTTTGGTCGTAACCCGTTGGCTCAGGCCGGCAATGGTGTGACGGCGAACGCCTTGGCGCCACGCTCGTGAATGGGCAGGTGGATGGCGGCGGAGCCGAGGCCAAGCAGAATGCCGAGATACCAGACCAAGCTGTAGGAGCCGGTAACGTCGAACACATAACCGCCCAGCCAGACGCCGGTGAAGGAGCCGAGCTGGTGGGAAAAGAACGCCACGCCATAGAGCATGCCCATATAGCGCGGGCCGAAGAACAGGCTGACGAGGCCGGCGGTCAGCGGGACGGTCGAGAGCCAGAGCAGGCCCATGGCGGCGGCAAAGGCGTAGGCGGTGAACTCGCTGACCGGGATCAAGAGGAACGCCGCGATGGCGACGGCGCGCAGGAAATAGATCGAGGCGAGCAGCATCTGCTTGGGCATGCGGGAGCCGAGATAGCCGGCGAGCAGGGAGCCCACAATGTTGAACAGGCCGATGACCGCGATAGCCCAGGAGCCGACTTCAGGCGACAGGCCGCATTGTACCAGATAGGCGGGCATGTGCACGTTGATGAAGGCAAGGTGGAAGCCGCAGACGAAGAAGCCGATGACCAGCAGGCGATAGGAGCCGTGGCCCCAGGCTTTCGACAGAGCTTCCATGAATGGCAGGTCGGCCTGACCGGGCGTGCTTTCGGTGCGGCCGCGTAGCACGAAGGACAGCGGGACGATGAGCAGCAGCAGCATGCCGAGATAGACCAGCGCGGTCTGCCAGCCGAAGGCATTGATAAAACCCTGGCTGATGGGGGCGAAAGCGAACTGGCCGAAGGAGGACGCGGCGGTGGCGATGCCGAAGATCATCGGGCGCTTTTCGGCGGGCACGGAGCGCCCGAACGCGGCCATCACCACGCTGAATGAGCAAATGGCGATGCCGGTACCGGTGATGATCCCGGCGGTGAGGATGAGCAGGCTGGCGCTGGGCGAGAAGGCGGTGAGAATAACGCCGGTGGCGTAGATCAGCGCGCCGAGCGCGATGGTGCGGCCGGTGCCGACGCGATCGGCGAAATTGCCGGCGAACGGCTGGGCAATGCCCCAGGCCAGGTTCTGGATCGCCATGGCCATGGCATAGCCCTCGCGCGTCAGGCCGAGATCAGCCGTCATCGGCAGGGTGAACAGGCCAAAGCTGGTGCGGATGCCGTTGCCGATGGCGGCGATGGCGCAGCCGGCGATAATCAGCAGGAGCAGTGGCACTGCGGGGCGAAGCGTGGTGTTGGGCATGGGGCGCATCCAGATTGGACACGTTACCTACCCCTGCGGCGGCGTGTCGCAAAGCGCATTTGCTGAATGGGATCTATCAAGGCCGTTGATGAGGGTTGACGCTTGCGTCAATCGCGGGGACAAGACCGCTGCGCCAGGAGCATCTACTTTGATCCGTCACATCGTATTTTTCACCGCCAAATCCAACGATAATCTGGACGCGATCTGCGAGGGGCTGATGCTGCTTGGCACCATTCCGCATTCGCGCCATTTCGAGGTGACGCGCAATTCCAAGGTTGACCAGATCTCCAACGAGATCGACGTGGTGGTCTATGCCGAATTCGAGGATGCGGCGGCGCTGGCGGCGTATAAGGCGCATCCGACTTACGCCAAGGCGACGGATCGCGTGCGCCCGCTGCGGGAATTGCGGTTTTCGGCGGACGTGAAGGCGCAGGGTTAGCCTATTCTTCCCGCGGACTTGATCCGCGGGTCACTCGCAGCACACCATAAAACTCGGTGCCTCTCGCAGAAGCCCGTGGGAAGGGCTGCGGATAGGAGAGATTTGCGTCGATGAAAACAAAACGCCGGCCCATTGGACCGGCGTTTTCAATTCCGTCACATTAAAATCAGGCGGTCTGCTTGACCGGGATGCCGGCGGCTTCGAGGTGGCTCTGCAATTCGCCGGCCTGGAACATCTCGCGCACGATATCGGCGCCGCCGACGAACTCACCCTTGACGTAGAGCTGGGGAATGGTCGGCCAGTTGGTATAGGCCTTGATGCCGTCGCGCAGTTCAGCGCTTTCGAGCACATTGGCGCTGCCATAGTCGAGGCCCAGATAGTTCAGGATCTGCACGACCTGGCCCGAAAAGCCGCACTGCGGAAAGTCCGGCGAGCCCTTCATGAACAGGAACACGTCGTTGCTCTTCACCTTCTCGTCGATGAACGCGTTGATATCGGTCATGGGTCGCTGCCTTTCTGGGGTCCGGGGGAGGGCCGGGAAATTGTTGGTCCATAAATAGGACTTCAAAGCGGCGCTGTCGAGGGTTTCATCGGCAATTACCGATGCTGTGATCATGGGGTCTGGTAGCACCGCGTGCCCTTGCCGGGTACGATCGATGCGGTGGTGAAGGCGTAAAAGCGTTCCTCGCCGATGATGGCGCCCATGCCCCCCGCGGTGAGTTCGTCGTAGCGCGGGCAGGTCTGCGGGGTGGCGGGGCCTGCGGGCGCATAATAGTGAATGCCAAGCTCGGAGATTTCCACGTCCTGGGCATCGGCTTTCAGGATCGGGCCGGACGGCTCCAGATTATAGACCTCTAGGAAATATTGCGGGCCGGTGGATTCGGCGAGCACCAGCAGGTCGTCGGAGATGGCCTGGAAAGAGAGCCGGTTGCCGTCCTCGGCGACGAATTCGCGGGTGAAGGGCGCGTCCATGCTACAGGTATTGGTCTGGTCCGGCCCGGTGAAGTCACCGACGCGGTAGCTGGTGCCGCCGTCGGCAGAGGGGATGCCGATGACGTAGTGCAGGTCATTGGCGTGGCACTCGAGCGCCTCGTCCGGCGCGGTCGCCTGAGCGAAGGCGGTGGGGGCGCAAAGGGCGAGCAGGGTGGCGATGATGACGAGGCGGATCATTTTGGCTCCGGGCCAGTGGCGATGCCGTGTTCTGGCGGAGCGGGGATGAACTGCGGGTGAATTGGGTGTTTACAGCGCCAGCCGTTCGGCGATCCAGGGATGGCTGGTGAAATCGTCGATGGTGTCAAATTGCACGGCGTCCCAGCCGGCCGCGCGGGCGCCGGTGATGACT
Source organism: Devosia sp. UYZn731 (assembly GCF_040546795.1). NCBI lineage: Bacteria > Pseudomonadati > Pseudomonadota > Alphaproteobacteria > Hyphomicrobiales > Devosiaceae > Devosia > Devosia sp. UYZn731. The sequence goes on along the minus strand of NZ_JBEPOL010000002.1, from coordinate 607,041 downwards.
TTAGGCGTATCGTCGAAGAACAGCGGCGGCTCGGACTGGGGGCCAATGCGGGCCATGATGAAATCGAAATAAGCGGGCGCTGGCTTTATCGCGCCAATGCGGGCGGAATAGAAAATGTCTTCGAACAGCTCGCTCATGCCCAATTGCTGCCAGAGCCAGAGGGCGCGCATGTGCTCCTGGTTGGTAGCGACGTAGAGCGTCAAGTCATCGCGTTGCTTGAGCTGTTTGACCAGCGCCAGCAGCGGGTGATTGAGCTTGGTGTCGTGGGTCATCCAATAGTGCGCGAACATCATGGGTGAGCCCCTGAAGCCCATCGAGGGCAGGCGCCGTTCCAGTGCGTGGATCAACGATATTTCGCCGATGATCACCTTCTTGATGAAGACGTCATAGATGAACTCGTCGCGGAAGCGCTGGGGATCGACGCCGAGATCGGCGAGCAGGGTTTCGTCCCAGCGCTGCTGGAGGTCAGGGCGGGCGTGATAGCCGTGCACCAGCACGCCATCAACATCGAGGAAAACGGCGCGGGTCATGCGTCTGCATCCAGTAGTTTGACGGGGCGGAGCACGCGGCGCAGGCCGGCGCCCTCGTTGATCTCGCCCTTGAAGCGGGGAATAATGTGCATGTGGGTGTGAAAGACGCTCTGGCCGCCGACGGCGCCGACGTTCCATCCGACGGTGAAACCGTCAGGTCCGTGCGGAGCCAGCCGCTCACTGGCTTTGGCCATCATCTCGCCCATGCCGGCCCATTCGGCAGCATTCAGCTCGAACGGCGTTTCGCTGTGGCGCCGTGGGATGATCATAATGCCGTGGGGACTAAGGGGATCGATGCTGCCGAGGCAGAAGAAATGATCGCTCTCAAGCCACGGCGTGTCGACCAGCAAATTATTGGCGAGGCAGAAGCGGCAGCCCGGCTCGCTCTGCATCTGGATCACTTGCGCCGCGCCGGCATTGCACCAAGACCGGCAAGCACTTCGGGCGGGATCTTGAGGTCTTGAATCACGTCCGTGTGGCGGCGGAAGCCGACCAGTTCGCGCTGCACGAAATATTGCCAGACCTGTTGGCGCGCCTCGGCGAGGCGCTGGTCGCGGTCTGTGGTGGCCGTCGCCAATGCCGCGATGGCGTCGATGACGTGGCGTTCAGCGGCACCGAGCGAGGAGGCGCGCTCGGCGAGAATTTCGTGATCGAGCGCGGTGGTGCCGGCTTCGGGCCGCACCATGCGGATCAGGTCGAGCGATTCGCGCAGCGATGACGCCATGTTATTCGGGGGCACTCGTTTGGAGGGCGAGAGCGTGGAGCGCCCCGCCCATGTCGCCTTGCAGGGCGGCATAGACGAGCTGGTGCTGCTGCACGCGGGTTTTACCGCGGAACTGCTCGGAAATCACCGTAGCGGCCCAATGATCGCCATCGCCGGCCAGGTCACGGATTTCAATGGACGCATCGGGCAGGGCCGTTTTGATGCGGCGTTCGATCTCGGCGGATTCCATGGGCATGGCGGGCACTCCTGGGCAGTTGGCGGCGCGGGCCGCGTCAGACTGATATGGCACGTGCGCAGGGAGGCTTCAATACGAGGCGGCGCCTGGGCCTAGGGTGCGGGTGCTGCCGGTGCCGTGGGCTCCGGCGCGACCTCGGCGCCAACGCAACATTCCGCATCCGCCTTGGTGGAGAAGTTTGCGATGATGAAACTGGCGATAGGGCGGGCTTTTTCGGCCACCTCGGTGGCGAACAGGCAATCGAGAACATAGCCGCGGCCGCCATCGACGGTTTCGGTGTGCATGATGGTCAGCGGCACGCCCATGGGCGAATTGGTGCTTTGGCCCTCATAAATGAGGGCGGGGCCGCTTTGATAGGCGGTGGTACCCTTGCTGGCTACGGTGAAGCCGGGAAAGCTGTCGGTCCACGTGGCGGCGACCTTGGCGTCGTCAAAATCGGCCAGGGCGCTGTCGGGGGTCCAGTTGGTGTCGGTGACGGCCGGCACGATGGTGACACTGCACTGCAGCGGCGCATCGGGATGGTTGATGGTCAGCGGATCGGCGGCGCCGCCCGTGGCCGTCATGACGGCAGGATAGATCAGCGTATAGGGCTGATCGGGCAGGATAGAGCGGGTGACCGTGACATCGGATTGCGCATAAGCCCCGACGGGCAGGAGAGCGGCCGCGGCCAGAAGGCAGGGGGCCAGGGCCCAGCGGTTGTTCATCACGGCTCTCCAAAATCATCGCACAATACAAGCGCCAGAAGACGCCAAAGAGCGGCGATCATAAGGCGATGCTGGGATTTGAACAGCGCGTAAAGTGTACCGCAGGACCTAACCTGGCGCGATATCAGGCGGCGGGGCCGGTCCAAAGCGGCAGGCCGGAGTTTTTCGCGAAGTCCGGGTCCGAGGCAAAGACCGGATATCCGCGGTTCACCATGGCCTTGAGCACGGCTCGATCGGGCTGGATATGACCGCGCGGTACGGCAACGTCCTTGGCGAAATGCCAGCCTGGGGTGAACGAGAAACCCGACATGACAACCGGGTTGGCGCCGAGCTTCAGCGCCAGCAACGCCGCGAAGATGCCGTTCGAGATGCCCGCGCTGAGGCCAACGTGAGAAAGGCCGGTCATTTCCATGATGACAGCGCCGCGGACATGGCGGTCTAGCTCGGTGACGCTGTCGGCGCGGTAGTCATGGATGGCGAGTTGAGCGGTGGCGCCCTTGTCCTCGCTGCTACCCATGATGGCGACCGCATGGGCGGTTTGCCTGCCGCGCAATGCGGCCCATAGGGCGTCGTGAATCTCGGTGGGCACGAAGACGTTACCGCGAAAGAAAATATTGTCGCGGAGGATGGTGAGGTCGGGCCGGGGCAGGCCGAACTGTTCGGCGGTGACTTGCGAGGCATTGACGCTGATGACGAACCAGTTGTCGTTCAGCCCCTTCGGCGGGTACGGGTTGGGCGCGCTGCCGACCACGATGGTTGGGCCAGTGATGGTCGGTAGTTCGCTCAAGGCGCGCAGGTAGGTTTTTTTGAGCAGGCTCAGATGCATGCGCGCGCGCATGCGAGAGGCGAAACTCGCGGAAAAACGCGCCCAGGAGGTCATTCGCCGGCCATGAACTTGGGGAACCAGCCCTCGTGGGCGGCCTTGAGAGCCGATACGGGGATAGGGCGGGCATCGCCGAGGACGAGGTCGGTGCCTCCGGTGGAGCCGATCCAGGGGGCGTGGATGCCCAAGGCTTTGGCTTCGTCCCAGAGGGCGACGATTTCCTCGCCTTGGGGGTCGAGGTTGATGGTGACGAGGTAGCGGCCCTGATCTTCGCCAAAGAACTGCGGGATCGGGTCGGCGGTGGTGATGTCGGTAACGGTGGCGCCAATGCCGGAGGCGATGGCCATTTCAGCCAGGCCCACGGCGAGGCCGCCGTCGGAGAGGTCGTGGACGGCCGTGGCGATGCCTAAGCGTATGAGTTTGCGGACGAAATCGCCGGTGCGGCGCTCGTGGGCGAGATCGACGGGGGGCGGTGGGCCGTCCTTGCGGTCGAACAGGTCGCGCATATAGATCGACTGGGCAAGGTGGCTGCCGCGATTGGCGGGGGAGCCGACGAGGAGGATGACCTGGTTCTCGCCGGCGAAGGCGATGCGGACCATTTGCGACCAATCGGGCAGGAGGCCGACGCCGCCAATGGTTGGGGTGGGCAGGATGCCCTTGCCGTTGGTTTCGTTGTAGAGCGACACGTTTCCGGAGACGATGGGGAAGTCGAGCGCGATGCAGGCTTCGCCGATGCCCTTGATGGCGCCGACCAATTGTCCCATGATTTCAGGGCGTTCGGGGTTGCCGAAGTTCAGGTTATCGGTGGCCGCGAGGGGGTCTGCGCCGGTGGCCGTGAGGTTGCGCCAGGCTTCGGCGACGGCCTGCTTGCCGCCCTCATAGGGGTCGGCTTCGCAATAGCGCGGGTTGACGTCGGAGGTGAAGGCCAGGGCCTTGGTGGGGTGGCCATCGACGCGGATGACGCCGGCATCGCCGCCTGGGCGTTGCAGGGAATTGCCCTGGATCAGGGTGTCGTATTGCTCGTAAACCCAGCGGCGGGAGCCGATCTGGTGGCCGCCGATCAAGGCGAGCAAAGCGTCGGCGACATCCATCTGCGGGACGTCGTTTTCAGCCAGCATGCTGGACTTCTTGCTCTCGATCCACGGGCGGTCATATTCGGGGGCTTCGTCGCCCAAATCCTTGATCGGGAGATTGGCGACTTCTTCGCCCTGCCACATGACGCGGAAGCGAAGATCGTCGGTGGTTTTACCGACGGTGGCGAAATCGAGTTCCCATTTAACGAAGACGGCGCGGGCTTCGGCTTCCTTTTCGGGATGCAGGACCATGAGCATGCGCTCCTGGGATTCCGACAGCATCATTTCATAGGGGGTCATGGCGGTTTCGCGGACCGGGACCATGTCGAGGTTGAGTTCGATGCCGAGATCGCCCTTGGCACCCATTTCGACCGCCGAGCAGGTCAGACCCGCCGCGCCCATATCCTGGATGGCGATGACGGCCCCGGTGGCCATCAGTTCGAGGCACGCTTCGAGCAGGCGCTTTTCGGTGAAGGGGTCGCCGACTTGCACGGTGGGGCGCTTTTCATCGATGTCGTCGCCGAATTCGGCCGAGGCCATGGTGGCGCCGCCGACGCCGTCGCGACCGGTCTTGGCCCCGAGATAGACGACGGGCAGGCCGACGCCCTTGGCTTCGGACAGGAAAATCTTGTCGGTATCGACCAGGCCCGCGGCGAAGGCATTCACCAGGATATTGCCGTTGTAGCGAGCGTCGAATTCGACTTCGCCACCGACGGTGGGGACGCCGAAGGCATTGGCATAGCCGCCGATGCCGGCAACGACGCCGGAAACGAGATGGCGGGTCTTTTCATGATCGGGTGCGCCGAAGCGCAGGGCGTTCATGGCGGCGACGGGGCGGGCGCCCATGGTGAAGACGTCGCGCAGGATGCCGCCCATGCCGGTGCCGGCGCCCTGATAGGGCTCGATGAAGCTGGGGTGGTTGTGGCTCTCCATCTTGAAGACTACGGCCTGGCCATCGCCGATATCGACCACGCCGGCATTTTCGCCGGGGCCCTGAATGACGCGGGGGCCATTGGTTGGCAGGGTCTTGAGCCACTTCTTGGAGGATTTGTAGGAGCAGTGCTCGTTCCACATCGCCGAGAAAATGCCGAGCTCCGTATAGGTCGGCTGGCGACCGATCAGGGCGACGATCTTTTCGAATTCATCGGGCTTGAGGCCGTGATCGGCAACGAGCTTGGGCGTGATGGCGATGTGGTTCTGATAGGTCATGCGGGCACTGTCCGGGAGAAACGGGCAAGGAGGTGGTCGGCGGCGATGACGATTGCCATCAGGGCGGCGAGGCCAACGGTCATGTAAGCGGAATTGAGCAGAACGGCGCCGTAGCCGATCTTGTTTACCGCGAGGATCGGGTAGGGATATTCGGTGACCCAGGCGCCGCGGGCCAGGATGTAGAGCAGGTAGGCTAGCGTGGGGACCAGCATCAGCGGCAGGTTGGGCCACTTCAGCGTGCCGTGCGGCTGGGCGATGACCCACCACAAGAGGTACAGGATCGGCGCCAGGTAATGCAGCATGTTGTCGGCGGTCAGCGCCTGGCCTTCGAGGACGAACAGATGGCGCAGCATGAAATAGACGTAGAGCATGACCAGCGCGATATTGCCGGCCATCAGCCCGCGCGTGATCGGGTGGCGGAACAGGTCAAGCCAGCGCCAGGTCGTCACGACGGAGAGGTAGACCAGCACCAGGACGATGTTGGTCAGGATGGTGTAGAACGCCAGGAACGTGCCGAGCGCGCCGGGAATATCCTTGCCCACGGCGGCATAGGCCGGCATCGACAGGGAAAATTGCAGCCCCACGCCGCCAATGCCGACGGCAAGACCAACCCAGGGCAGCAGAATGCGCGGGTTTCTGGCGGGGCGGCGCACCATATCAGGCGACCTGTTGCAAGAGACCCGAGAACAGGGCGCGGCCATCGGTGCCGCCATGGGCGGATTCGATCAGGTTTTCCGGGTGGGGCATCAGGCCGAGGACATTCTTGCGGTCATTGAGAATGCCGGCGATGTCGTTGATCGAGCCGTTGGGATTGGTGCCTTCGGCGTAGCGGAAGGCCACCTGGCCATTGCCTTCGAGACGGGCGATGGTCTCGCTATCGGCGAAATAGTTGCCGTCGTGATGGGCGACGGGGCAGCGGATGATCTGGCCTTGCGCGTAGCCGCGGGTGAAGTCGGTCGCGGCATTGGTGACTTCGAGCTTGACCTCGCGGCAGACGAATTTGAGGCTCATATTGCGCATCAGCGCGCCGGGCAGCAGGCCGGCTTCGATCAGGATCTGGAAGCCGTTGCAGACGCCGAGCACCTTGACGCCGGCCTCGGCGCGGGCGCGGATCTTGTCCATGATGGGCGAGCGGGCAGCGATGGCACCGCAGCGCAGATAATCGCCGTAGGAGAAGCCGCCGGGGATGACGATGAGGTCGACATCGGGCAGGTCGGCATCCTGATGCCAGACGACGGCGGGGGCCGTGCCGGAAATCTTGGTGAGCGCCGCGATCATGTCACGGTCGCGATTGAGGCCCGGAAAGACGATGACTGCGGATTTCATCGGCTGATCCTCGCTATGTCAGGAGTTGTGGGCGTCTTGTCGTGAGTCTTGGAGGAAAACGCAAGGGTCTTGAGGTGATGCCGGTCTGCAAACCGCGCTCTTCTGCACTTCCGGCGCTCACGTACAGATGTACGCCCGGCCCCGGTTCTCGAAGACCACGGTTTGCGACTCGGCCTGACCTCATGCTCGACACACCCTGCCGGGGGCGGGGAGGGTGTGCTTCCCTCCCCTTGAGATGAACGAGAGGCGCCAAAGCATCCCCACCCACCGCCTTCCCGCGGACTTGATCCGCGGGTCGTTCGCCGCTTGTGCCGGGCTGAGGGTGGCCCGCGGGTCAAGCCCGCGGGAAGGCGGTGGGTGGGGTGGGATTGGGTCTGAAGGGGCGCGGTAGCGGGGATAGATGGTGGGTGACCCCAACTGGCCCTCCCCCCAAGGATGGAGGAAGGAGCCATGGCTTTGGGGAGCGAGGCGATCGGAAGCGGGAGCTTAGATGAAGCGTTCGGTGGAGCCGTTGGGGCGCGAAGGGCCAGCGGAGGAGTTGCTGGCGCTTGCGGCGCTGGGGCGCAGGGCGCGGGCGTAATAAGGCTCGGGTTCAGCGCGGCGCGACTTTTGGCGCTGACCCGAGTCGCCGTCGCGGTCGCCGTATTCGTTGGAGCCGGGCTCGGAAGCGTAACAGGTCCAGACCAGGACCCAGAGCCCTCCGAACGGGACGAAATTGAGCAGATACCACCAGCCGGATTTGCCGATATCGTGCAGGCGGCGGACGGTGACGGTGATGCCGGGTATGACGTGGAACAAGCTCAAGAAAATCATGAGCGGGCTGAGATTGTCTTCAGCGGGCAGCAGGCCAGTGCTGCGATATTCGTAATAGATGGCTCCACCCACGATGATGAGCGTGACCAACTGGTACAGCCAGTACTGGGCGCGGCCGGTTCGGCCGGAGAACTCGAAATAGCGCAGCAATGCGTCGAGGTATGAGCGCATCGGCTATTCCGCGGGCGCGGTGGCGGTGGTGTCGCGCGGCTGGCGGGCCCCCGGTGTGCCGGGGATGTGGGCCCAGGCGGGGCGCTCGAACAGGAATTTGCCCCAGCCGGTGCGCTCGACGATCCAGTAGAGGATCAGCGGCGAAATCACCGAGGCGGCCATGACGATGATGCTGATCGTGCTGACATCGGTGATGATGCCGAGCTTGAGGAGGATGGTGCGGACGATGCCCATGGGCAGCACGAAGACCAGATAGATGATGAGCGACTTGGAGCCGAGCCAGCCCAGCCAGTTCATCGCGGGCAGCTTGGTCAAAAGGACCGCGAGCACGCAGAGCGCGACGGTGCCGATGATGGCCAGCGCCAGATGGATGCCGGGCAGGGCGGCGAGGCCCATGGTGACGTGGCCGGGGGCGACTTCGAAGCCGGCGGAGAACACAAGGGCGGTCTCGGCTATGGCCCAGACGGACAGCGCGCCGATGGCGGGCAGCACGTTGGCTGCTGCCCAATCGGCGATTCTGAAGATCTGCGGCGCGAAGGCGTAACCGGCGTAGAAGTAGACGAAATAGGCGGCAAACTGGTCGACCACGTAGCTGCCGGTGTGAACGGCGGACATCTGCAGGATGGCGCCGACGGCAAGGACCGCCCAATGGGGCGCGCGCAGATCATGCAGCAGCTTGGTGGCAGCGCTGAACACGGCGAGCATGTAGATGAACCACAGCACGCCATAGGGTTCGACAATGCCCCAGACGATATAGCTGAGGGCGGTCGCCGGATCGCGGGCGATCAGGGCTTCCTTGAAGATGATGTGGATGAGCGCCCAGAGCGCGTAGAAATAGAAGTAATGCAGCACGCGCCGGTCGGCATAGCGCTTCCAGTCGCGGGCGATGACTTGGGACAGGAACAGGCCGGAAATCATGAAGAATTCGGGCATGCGGAATGGGGTGGCGAAGCCGATGACCCAGTGCAGCACGCCGGTGCCGCCGGTGTCTTCGCCGGTGCTGAAGGCGGAATACATCATGACCACGAGCAGGATCGACAGGCCCTTGGCCATATCCACCCATTGCAGGCGATTCGCAGGTTCCGACATGACGCTCCTCCGGATATCGGAGGCAGTCTAGCCTGCGGCTGGGATCAAGTCGGTAAACAGGTGAGTATGTGGTCGCGCAAACTGCTCAACTGGTAAGCGTTTGGATAATGCGATCCCTAGAGCTACAGCGGAACCGACGCATAGGCTGCGAAGAGCAGGCCCATGGTGGCGAAGAAGATGACCGAAAGGGAGATGGTTCTGAGCATGGCAGAATGGTCCTGCGCCGGACGTGGGCACGTCTAGAGTTATGGCAATTAGATATTAATGAGATATTTCGATCGCGTAGTTTTCGATCACAGTATTGGCAAGCAGCCGATCGCACATGGCGGTGAGTTGCGAGCGCGCAACAGCCTCGTCGGTGCCCTCCAGGGCAAGGTCAAACACCTTGCCCTGCCGGACTGCGCCGACGCCGGCGAAGCCCAAACTCTTCAGCGAGCCTTCGATCGCCTGTCCCTGTGGGTCGAGAACGCCTGATTTCAGGGTGACGGTGACGCGCGCTTTCATGCGGATACCCTTAACGGCAGATTACTGAACGAGGCGCGGACCAGTGGTCAGCGCGTTGTCGGTTTCGACCAGGATGCCAAGGCGCTGGGCGACTTCGCGATAGCTCTCGACGACGCCGCCAAGATTCTGGCGGAAGCGGTCCTTGTCCATCTTGTTGCGGGTCTTGATGTCCCACAGGCGGCATGAGTCGGGGGAGATTTCGTCGGCCAGGACGATGCGCATCATGTCGCCTTCATAGAGGCGCCCGCACTCGATCTTGAAATCGACGAGCTGGATGCCGACGCCCATGAACAGGCCCGAGAGGAAGTCGTTGACGCGGATGGCGAGGCTCATGATGTCGTCGAGCTCGGCGGGAGTGGCCCAGCCGAAGGCGGTGATGTGCTCTTCGCTCACCATCGGATCGTGCAGGGCATCGTCCTTGTAGCAGAACTCGATGATCGAGCGGGGCAGCTGGGTGCCCTCCTCGAGGCCGAGGCGCTTGACCAGCGAGCCGGCCGCGATATTGCGCACGATGATCTCGAGCGGGATGATCTCCACTTCCTTGATCAGCTGCTCGCGCATGTTGATGCGCTTGAGGAAGTGAGTCGGGATCCCGAGGCCATTCAGCTTGGTGAAGATGAATTCGGAAATGCGGTTGTTGAGGACGCCCTTGCCATCGAGAACTTCGTGGCGTGCGCCGTCGCCGGCGGTGGTGTCGTCCTTGAAATATTGAACCAAAGTGCCGGGCTCAGGACCTTCGAACAGGATCTTGGCCTTGCCTTCATAGATTCTGCGTCGACGGTTCATCTGTCTGTCCGTATCAATGAAGGAGAATTGGGGGTGAGAAATTTGGCCGCTTCATGCGCCAGATCGGCACGAAAATGCAAGCCTTTTCGGTTCGGCGCGGGCCATGGCGGCCGTTGCGACATAAGCTTATTGCATATCGGCCGCATAAAGTCGCATGGCGTTGATTTGAGCGGCGCGACGCCTTATGTGCAAGGCGAACAACCCAGAGCCGAGGGGCATAAAAGATGAGCGGATTCGACGATCGCAAGAAGGGCCAGGAAGCCAAGTTCGCATTTGACGCCGAGACACGCTTCAAGGCCGAAGCCCGCCGCAACAAGCTGTTGGGTATCTGGGCGGCCGAGCTGCTGGGGCTGACCGGCGACGAAGCCAAGAGCTATGCCGCCGAAGTGGTGGCCGCCGATTTCGAGGAAGCCGGCGATGAGGACGTTTTCCGCAAGGTTGCGGCCGACCTCAAGGCCAAGAACGTGACGCTGGGCGACGATGTGATTCGCCAGAAGATGGCGCAGCTGACCGCCGTGGCGAACGAGCAGGTTCGTGCCGAGGGCTAAGATGCATTGATCTTCAAGTGATGCCTGGCTGCAAATGGCGGGTTTCTGCGCTTCCGGTGCTCACGTACCAAATGTACGCTCCGCTCCGGTTCTCGAAACCCACCATTTTCGCTTCGGCCTGACTTGAATCTCAACGCATCCTCCATAGCCGAAGTATCGTTGCAATAGATCAGGGAGCCCGTCGCGAGACGGGCTCCCTTTTTCAATCAGGCTGTGGTGTTGATTAGCCCAGGACGACGCTGGTGGCGTCGTAAGCCTTGCCGTTCATCTGCCACTTCACGGTGACCTTCTGGCCGGCCTTGAGCCCTGGATCCTTGAAGTTGCTTGGCAGCTTGTAGGAAATGCCGTTCGCCAGCACCAGCGTATGGGTCTTCATATCGACCGATTTGATGGTGTTGGTGACCGCCTGAGGGGCGGCCATTGCCGCTGCTGCGGGCTTGGTAGCGATAGCCGTGGTGCTGGCGGCCATGGCCAGACCAGATGTACCCAGGACGAGAGCGACAGCAACAGGAACGAGGAACTTGCGCATTTTAGGCATCCATCGAAAAGTCCGGGCACTTGGCATCCGGAACAGTAGCCAGTTTTCGGATCGCGTCGTGTCGCCGATCAGGGGATCGGCCGGCGCGGTTCAAACCGGCGATGAGAGAATTAGAACTGCCGCGGAAGTTTCTCAAATTAGGGATTATTAATTTTCGTAATGATGAATTTCGCCATCATTGAAGGAGCTTGGCGGATTTACGGCAAGGTTGTGGCACTAGGCCTTGAGGCGCTGCATCAGGCGGGTGAACATCAGCAGGCCCTCGGGCCAAGGGCCGTGGCCGGAGGCGAGGTTGATGTGGCCGGCTTCCCCAGCCTGGTGGAAATCGCTGCCCCAGCAGGTGGCGAATTCGACGGCGCGGTCGAGCGAGCAGTAGGGGTCATTGCTGGAGGCGACGAGCATAGAGGGGAAGGGCAGCGGGTCGCGCGGAATCGGGCGGAACGGCCACGTGGCCTCGGGCACGTCGGGGTGCAACTCGACATCGGGCGGGGCAACGAGGAAGGCACCGCGCACCTTGGTATCGGCGAGGCGCGAGGCGGTGTGGGCCACGGCGATGCAGGCGAGCGAATGGGCGACGAGGACGACCGGACGGGTGGCCATGATGATGGCCTGCTCGATGGTGTCGACCCAATCGTCCAGTTCGGGCTCGTCCCAATCGGCTTGTTCGACGATGGCGGCATAGGGCAGGCGCTCGGCCCAGCGGGTTTGCCAGTGGCCGGGGCCGGCACTGCCCAGGCCGGGCAGAATCAGGACATCGGCTTCGGAAATCTTCATGAGCGGTTGGTCCTGTCGCGATAGAAGGCGGCGCTGGTCTGGCTGAGGCCGATGTGTTTGTAGAAGGCTTCGGCGCCGGGCACCGACAAAAGGGTGACGGTGACGCCCGGACCAAGGATTTCGGTTGCCTTGTCCATCAGGGCCTTGCCGATGCCCTGGCCCTGATGGGTTTCGGCAACGGCCAGATCGGCGCAGTAGCAGACCCAGTGCCAATCCGTCATGCCGCGAAACAGGCCGATAAGGGTGCCGTTCTTGTTGCGGGCGGTGATCACCAGGTTGGAGTTTTCGAGATAGGCCTGCACTCGCTCGGGGTTGCCGATGGGGCGAATCGAGCCCAACTCGGACTGGCTGACGCATTCGATATATTCTTCGGCGGTGAGGCCGGTTTCCTGGGCGTAGAAAATGGTCATCATGCCTCGCCAAAGACGCGGGTGAAGATCGTATCGACGTGTTTGAGGTGGTAGGCATCATCGAACATGGCGTCGATTTGTTCGTCGCTCAGAGTCACTTCCGGGTCGGCCTTGAGGTTGATGGCGAACTGGCCGGCGCGGTCGCCGTCCATCTGCCAGACCTTCATGGCGTTGCGCTGCACGGCCGAATAGCTGTCCTCGCGGGAATAGCCGGCCTGGGTGAGCGCGAGCAGGACGCGCTGGGAATTGTGCAAGCCGCCGAGCAGGTCGAGATTGCGGCGCATGTTCTTGGGATAGACCACGAGCTTATCGATGACGCCGGTGAGGCGGGCCAGGGCGAAGTCCAACGTGATAGTGGCATCGGGGCCGATCATGCGCTCGACTGAGGAGTGGGAGATATCGCGCTCGTGCCAGAGGGCGACGTTTTCGAGCGCCGGCGTGACCATGCCGCGCACGAGGCGGGCGAGGCCGGTGAGGTTTTCGGTCAGCACCGGGTTGCGCTTGTGCGGCATGGCCGAAGAACCCTTCTGGCCGGGGGAGAAGAACTCCTCGGCTTCCAGAACCTCGGTGCGCTGCAGGTGGCGTATTTCGATAGCGACGCGCTCCACCGAGGAGGCAATGACGCCCAGCGTGGCGAAGAACATGGCGTGGCGATCGCGCGGAATGACCTGGGTCGAGACCGGCTCGACCGCCAGGCCCAGTTTTTCGGCGACGTATTCCTCAACCGAGGGATCGATATTGGCGAAGGACCCTATCGCGCCAGAAATGGCGGCGGTGGCGATTTCGGCGCGGGCATTGACCAGGCGGGCGCGGGCGCGGGTGAATTCGGCATATGCCTCGGCTAGCTTGACGCCGAAGGTGGTCGGCTCAGCATGGATACCGTGGCTGCGGCCGATGGTGATGGTGTTCTTATGCTCGAGGGCGCGGCGCTTGAGGGCGGCCAGCAGGGCATCGATATCGGCCAGCATCAAATCGGCGGCGCGGGCGAGCTGGACCGAGAGGGTGGTATCGAGCACGTCGGAGGAGGTCATGCCCTGATGCACGAAGCGCGCTTCGGGGCCGACGAGTTCGCTGAGATGCGTCAGGAAGGCGATGACGTCGTGCTTGGTGGTGCGCTCGATCTCATCGATGCGGGTGACATCGAAGTGATAATCGCCGAACTCGGCCTTGCGGGCATTCATCACGTCCCAGATTTTCTGGGCGGATTCCTTCGGCACGACGCCCAGCTCGGCCAGCTTGGTGGTGGCGTGGGCTTCGATCTCGAACCAGATGGCGAAGCGGGTTTCGGCCGACCAGATGGCAACCATCTCGGGGCGGGAATAGCGCGGAATCATGGGCTTAAGCCTTGTGGTTCAGAAATTGAGTCAGGCGGTGACGGTCGAGGCGGCAGTGCGGATGGCGGCGATGCGTGAAGCGTAGGTCGTCGTGTCATTGCCGCCGAGAATGGCGGTGCCGGCGACGAAGACGTTGATGCCGGCCTGGGCCAGCTCGCGGGCATTGTCGGCGGTGACGCCGCCATCGACTTCCAGATCGATGGGTCGGTTGCCGAGCAGCGCCTTGGCCTGGCGGATTTTTTCCATGGCGTGGGGGATAAAGGTCTGGCCGCCAAAGCCGGGATTGATGCTCATCACCAGCAGCAGGTCGATATCGTCGAGGATGTGTTCGACGGCGGACAGCGGGGTGCCCGGATTGATGGCGACGCCCGCGCGCTTGCCCTCGGCCTTGATGGCCTGGAGGGAGCGCTGCAAATGCGGGCCGGCCTCGGCATGGACGGTGATGCTATCGGCGCCGGCCTTGGCGAAGGCAGCGATATAGGGATCGACGGGGGCGATCATCAGGTGAACGTCAAAGGTCTTGGTGGTCAGCGTGCGGATCGACGCCATGACCATGGGGCCAAAGCTGATATTGGGCACGAAATGGCCGTCCATGATATCGACATGGAAATAATCGGCGCCGGCAGCGTCGAGCGCGCGCACTTCCTCGCCGAGGCGGGAGAAATCGGCGGACAGGATCGAGGGGGCGATGCGGATCGGTCGGTGTGTCATCTGGCCCTCGGGGTTATTGTCCCTGCCATAACGCTCCAAGGCAGACAGGACAAGAGTGGTGGGTGTGACTCCCGCCATCCTGCCAGTACCCACGAACCTGCTCCTCCCCCTCAAGGGGGAGGTTGGGTGGGGTGTGAGAGCCCCAATTTTGCGAAAAGGACCCCCACCTTGATCCTCCCCCTGGAAGGGGGAGGTGTCGACTGATTGGCACTCACCACACGACAGAGACTGGAAAGGCTTGTGCAATTGCGCTGGGGAACGCCGCTAACCTGCTTGGGCAAAGCGATATGGTTCTATAGGCTCGCCGCCAATCGAAGCGAGGCCATATGCAAAAGATCATCGCACAACTTGAGGACAAGCGGGCGCAGGCGCGGCTTGGGGGCGGGCAAAAGCGGATCGACACGCAGCACGCCAAGGGCAAGCTGACCGCCCGGGAACGGCTCGATGTGCTGCTCGATCCGGGCAGTTTTGAGGAATACGACATGTTCGTCACCCATCGGGCGACGGATTTCGACATGGCCGATACGATCATTCCTGGCGATGGTGTCGTGGTGGGCTGGGGTACGATCGATGGCCGCATGGTCTATGTGTTCAGCCAGGATTTCACCGTCTTCGGCGGCTCGCTGAGCGAGACCCATGCCAAGAAGATCTGCAAGATCATGGACCTGGCGATGCAGAATGGCGCGCCGGTGATCGGGCTCAACGATTCTGGCGGGGCGCGCATTCAGGAGGGTGTGGCCTCGCTGGGGGGCTATGCCGATGTGTTCCTGCGCAATGTGCAGGCGAGCGGGGCGGTGCCGCAGATTTCCGTCATCATGGGGCCATGCGCGGGCGGGGCGGTCTATTCGCCGGCGATGACCGACTTCATCTACATGGTCAAGGACACCAGCTACATGTTCGTGACCGGGCCGGACGTGGTCAAGACGGTGACGAATGAAGTGGTGACGGCGGAGGAGCTGGGTGGGGCCTCGACGCATACCAAGATTTCATCGGTGGCGGACGCGGCCTTCGACAACGATATCGAGACGTTGCTGGAAGTGCGGCGGCTGTTCTCGTTTTTGCCGCTGGCGGCGGGGCACAAGGCGCCGCGCGTGGCGACCCATGATGCGGTGGATCGGGGCGATGCGAGCCTTGATACCATCATCCCCGATAGCGCCAACCAGCCGTACGATATGCGCGAGGTGATCCTCAAGATTGCCGACGAGGGCGATTTTCTGGAGCTGCAGAAGGACCATGCGGGGAACATCCTGACGGGGTTCATCCGGCTGGATGGGGAGAGCGTGGGCGTGGTGGCGAACCAGCCGCTGGTCCTGGCGGGGTGCCTCGACATCAACTCAGCCAAGAAGGCAGCGCGGTTCATCCGCTTCTGCGACAGCTTTGAAATTCCGATCCTGACGCTTGTGGACGTGCCGGGATTTTTGCCGGGCGTGGCGCAGGAATATGGCGGGATCATCAAGCACGGCGCCAAGCTGCTGTTCGCCTATGCCGAGGCAACGGTCCCGCTGGTGACGGTGATTACCCGTAAAGCCTATGGCGGGGCCTATGACGTGATGGCGAGCAAGCATATTCGGGCGGACGTGAACTATGCCTGGCCATCAGCTGAGATTGCGGTGATGGGGGCCAAGGGGGCGGTGGAGATTTTGTATCGCTCCGAGCTTGGGGATAAGGACAAGATTGCCCAGCGGACGGCGGATTACGAGGCGCGGTTCGCCAATCCGTTCGTCGCCGCAGAGCGCGGGTTTATCGACGACGTTATCATGCCGCATGGCACGCGGCGGCGGGTGATCCGGGCGTTCTCAACGCTGCGGAACAAGCAGCAGAGCATGCCGAAGAAGAAGCATGGGAATATACCGCTGTGATTGGACCCGGCCATGTTTCAGCGTCTGATCGACAATTGGGTTTATGGCGGCTTTCTGGCTGGTTTGATGCTGCTGGCGCTGGTGCCGATTATTTCGTCGGGCTGGCCGTGGGCGCTGACAGCGGTGTTTCTGACCGTGCCGATCTACATGCTGCATCAGTATGAGGAGCATGACGCGGATCGGTTTCGGGCCAAGATCAATGAGATGATCGGCAGGGGGCGGGATGTGTTGCCAGTCTCTGCCGTGTTCGTGATCAATGTTCCTCTGGCCTGGGGGCTCAATGCACTGGCGTTCGGGCTGGCGGCCACTGCCGGAATCGGCTGGGGGCTGATGGCGCTCTATCTCATGCTCGCGAATGGCGTCGTGCATATCGTGCAGGCGGTGGTGACGCGCGGCTATAATCCGGGGCTAGTGACGTCAATCGTGCTGTTTCTGCCGCTCGGCGTGTTGGGCAGTTGGGCGGTCAATGGGACTGGCGCGGTAACGTTGACGCAGCAAATCGTGGCAATTGCGATTGCCATTCTGATCCATGTCGCCATCCTGGCCTATGTGCTGGGCAATGTGCGGCGTCTTTCTGCAAAGCAGGTCGCGTGATGTTTTCAAAACTGCTCATTGCCAACCGCGGCGAAATTGCCTGTCGGGTGATCAAGACGGCCAAGCGCATGGGTATTGCCACCGTCGCGGTCTATTCCGATGCGGACCGCGAGGCGCTGCATGTGCGCATGGCCGATGAGGCGGTTCATATCGGGGCGTCGCCGGCCAAGGAGTCGTACCTGTCGATCGACAAGATCATTGCGGCGTGCCGGGAAACGGGCGCGGAGGCGGTGCATCCGGGGTATGGGTTTTTGAGCGAGAACCCGAAATTCGCCGAGGCGCTGGAGGCGGCGGGGATCATTTTTGTCGGGCCGCCGGTGAAGGCGATCGAGGCGATGGGCGACAAGATCACCTCCAAGAAGCTGGCGGCCGAGGCGGGGGTATCGACCGTGCCGGGGCATATGGGGCTGATCGCCGACGCGGACGAGGCGGTGATCATCGCACGGCAGGTCGGCTATCCGGTGATGATCAAGGCCTCGGCGGGCGGCGGCGGCAAGGGGATGCGGATCGCCTGGGATGATGCGGAGGCGCGCGAGGGGTTCGAGCGCAGCAAGTCGGAGGCGGCGAGTTCGTTCGGGGATGACCGGATTTTCATCGAGAAATTCGTGACGCAGCCAAGGCATATCGAAATCCAGCTGATCGGGGATCAGCATGGCAATGTGCTGTATCTCAACGAGCGCGAATGCTCGATCCAGCGGCGCAACCAGAAGGTGATCGAGGAGGCGCCGAGCCCGTTTCTCGATGCGGCGACGCGCAAGGCGATGGGGGAGCAGGCGGTCGCACTGGCCAAGGCGGTGGGGTACACCAGCGCCGGGACGGTGGAATTCATCGTCGATGGCGAGCGCAATTTCTACTTCCTCGAAATGAATACGCGGCTGCAGGTGGAGCATCCGGTGACGGAGCTGATCACCGGGCTGGACTTGGTCGAGCTGATGCTGCGCGTGGCCAATGGCGAGGTTCTGCCGCTGACGCAGGAGCAGGTGCAGCTCAATGGCTGGGCGATGGAAAGCCGGCTGTATGCCGAGGACCCGTATCGGAATTTTTTGCCGTCGACCGGGCGGCTGACGCGGTATCGGCCGCCGGAGGAATTTGCCAGCGACGCAGTGGCGGTGCGTAACGATACCGGGGTGTTCGAGGGCGGGGAGATTTCGACGTTCTACGATCCGATGATCGCCAAGCTGTGCACCTGGGCGCCAACGCGGCTCGAGGCCATCGACGCGATGGCGACGGCGCTGGACGCCTTTGAGGTCGAGGGGGTGGGGAACAACCTGCCGTTCCTATCGACGGTGATGGACCAGGAGCGGTTCCGCGAGGGGCGGCTGACGACGGGGTATATTGCCGAGGAATTTCCCGAGGGATTTACCGGCGCGGCTCTGCCGCGCGGACGGGTGTTCGAAGTCGCGGCGGCGGCGGCGATGATGCAATTGGTGGTGGAGGAGCGGAAGGGTCAGGTTTCGCGCGCGCCGCTGGGGCATTCCACCGAGGTTTATGGTGAGTGGGTGGTGGTGATCGGGGGCGAACAGATTGCGCTCAAGCTGCATCGGCTCGATCCGGAGGGCACGTGGGAGCTGAACCTGTTCAACCAGACCGCGGCGGTGGCGCGGTTCGACTGGGCGCCGGGGCGGACGATTGCGCGGATCGAATGGGAGGGCGGCGCGGCCAGCGTGCTCAAGGTCAACGCGATGACGTCAGGGTTCCGCATTCGCTATAGCGGGGCGGATTTGAAGGTGATGGTGGTGCGCCAGCATATCGCGGCGCTGCTGCCGCTGATGCCGGTCAAGGTGCCGCCGGATATGAGCCGGTTCCTGCTGTGCCCAATGCCGGGGCAGGTGGTGCGGGTGGATGTGGTGGAGGGGGACATTGTCGAGGATGGGCAGGTGCTGGCCATTGTCGAGGCGATGAAGATGGAGAACGTGCTCAAGGCCGAAAAGCGGGCGCGGGTGAGCAAGGTTCACGTGGTCGCCGGCGCGGTGCTGGCGGTCGATCAGGTGATGATCGAGTTCGAGGCGGTGTGATGAGCGACAAGCCCAATTTCGCCCACTGGGCCGCCCTCGCGCAAAAGGAACTCCGCGATACGCCCATCGCGTCGCTGGATCGAGACTATGGCGGCATACCGGTCCGGCCCGTCTATCTCGGCGACGATCCAGAAGTCCCCGGGGCGGAGCCGTTTACCCGTGGTGTCCGCGCGACAATGTATGCGAACCGGCCGTGGACGATCCGGCAATATGCCGGGTTTTCCACGGCGCGGGAGAGCAATGCGTTTTATCGGCAGGCGCTGGAGAAGGGGCAGAAGGGGCTGTCGGTGGCGTTCGATCTGGCGACGCATCGAGGGTATGATTCAGATCATCCGCGGGTGGTCGGCGATGTCGGCAAGGCTGGCGTGGCGATCGACAGTGTCGAGGATATGAAAATCCTGTTCGAGGGGATTCCGCTCGATCAGATGAGCGTCAGCATGACCATGAACGGCGCGGTGATTCCGGTGCTGGCGATGTTCATCGTGGCGGCGGAGGAGCAGGGGGTGAGCCAGGCCCAGCTCGACGGCACGATCCAGAACGACATCCTCAAGGAGTTCATGGTCCGCAATACGTACATCTATCCACCGGAGCCTTCGATGCGGATCGTGGGGGACATTATTGCCCACACGGCCGAGCATATGCCCAAGTTCAATTCGATCTCGATTTCGGGCTATCACATGCACGAGGCTGGCGCGACGGCGGTGCAGGAGCTGGCTTATACGCTGGCCGATGGCATGGAATATGTGCGCTCGGCGCAGGCGCGGGGGCTGGATATTGATGCGTTTGCCGGGCGGCTGAGCTTCTTTTTCGGCATCGGGATGAACTTTTTCCTTGAGGTCGCCAAGCTGCGGGCGGCACGGCAGTTGTGGAGCGAGATCATGACGGGGCTGGGGGCGCAGGACGCGCGCAGCAAGATGCTGCGGACGCATTGCCAGACCTCTGGCGTCTCGCTGACCGAGCAGGACCCGCACAACAATATCGTGCGCACCACCATCGAGGCGCTGGCGGCGGTGCTGGGGGGCACGCAGAGCCTGCATACCAATTCGTTCGACGAGGCGATTGCGCTGCCGACTGAATTTTCCAGTCGAATCGCGCGCAATACACAGTTGATTTTGCAGCATGAAAGCCGGGTGACCGACGTGGTCGATCCGCTGGGGGGCTCGTATTATATCGAGGCGCTGACGGCGGAGCTGGTGGCGGGGGCCAAGGCGCTGATTGGGGAGGCCGAGGCGGCCGGAGGAATGACTCAAGCGGTGCAGGCGGGCGGGCCGAAGCTGGCGATCGAGACAGCGGCGGCGCAGCGGCAGGCGCGGGTGGACCGGGGCGAAGACGTGATCGTCGGGGTCAATCGGTATCGGCTTGACGTCGAAGATGGGATCGAGGTGCGGCAGATCGACAATGCCAAGGTGCGCGAGGAGCAGATCGCGCGCTTGGCCGAGGTACGGCGGGGGCGGGACGAGGCGAAATGCCAGTCGCTGCTATCGGCGCTGCGGGAATTTGCGGCCAAGGACGAGGGAAATTTGCTGGCGGCGGCGATAGAGGCGGCGCGGGCACGGGCGACTTTGGGGGAAATCAGCGCGGCGCTGGAGGATGTATTCGGGCGGCACTCGGCGGTGACGCGGGTGATTTCGGGCGTTTATGCCGATGGGTATGCCGGGGATGCGGAATATGCGTCCATTGCGGGGCATATCGCCAGTTTCAAGGCGGCGCGGGGGCGGGCGCCGTCGATCTTCATCGCCAAGATGGGGCAGGATGGGCATGACCGGGGGGCCAAGGTGATAGCGTCGGCCTTTGCCGATCTGGGGTTCGAGGTGCATCTGGGGCAGTTGTTCGAGACGGCGCCCGAAGTGGCGGCGCATGTCGATGAACTGGGCGTGGATGCGGTGGGGGTGTCGTCGCTGGCGGCGGGACACAAGACGCTGGTGCCGGAGCTGATCGGGGCGCTTCGTGATCGTGGATTGGATGAGGTGACGGTGATTGTGGGGGGAGTGATCCCGGAACAGGATTATGAGTTTTTGCTCGGGGCGGGGGTCGCGGCGATCTTCGGGCCGGGGACGAATGTGTTGTCGGCAGCGTTCTCGGTGTTGAGCCAGATCGAGGGGAGGCTGAGCAATCGATGACTAGTCAGGCCCCTTCATCCGGCGCTGCGCGCCACCTTCTCCCACGAGGGGAGAAGGGGCCGACTGAGAGTTACCGGCTCCATCTCCCTTCTCCCGTCGTGGGAGAAGGTGCCCGAAGGGCCGATGAGGGGGCGCTGTGATTGGCCGCCTCAACCATATCGCCATTGCCGTGCCTGATCTTGCGGTGGCGGCGGCGAAATATCGCGATCTACTGGGTGCGCTGGTTGGTCAGCCGCAGGCACTGCTGGAGCATGGGGTGACCGTGGTGTTTATCGATACCGGCAATAGCAAGGTGGAATTGCTGGAGCCGTTGGGGGAGGATTCGCCGATTGCGGGGTTTTTGGCGAAGAATCCTGGCGGCGGCATGCATCATATCTGCTTTGAGGTGCCGGATTTGGCGGCTGCTGCGGCAAGGATGGTGGCTGGCGGTGCGCGGGTGCTGGGCGAGCCGAAGATCGGGGCGCACGGGCGGCCGGTGGTGTTCGTGCATCCCAAGGATTTCGATGGGGTTTTGATCGAGCTGGAAGAGGTTTGAGGGGTTTTAATGCGGGCTACCGCCTATGGCATGTGGCACGCTCCCATTCCAATCACCGGGGGCTCCTCCCCCTGCCAGGGGGGCTGGGTGGGGGTTCGGGAAGACCGATTTGGCAGCGAGGACCCCCACCTTGATCCTCCCCCTGGAAGGGGGAGGTATCGACTGAGGCATGGCAACCAGCTGACTTGTCATATCCGATAGCCCTTACCCAAACGGGGAGGGCTCGGATCGTACTTCCCTATTTAGAGGCATCAAAGCCGGCGAGCCGGTCACAAACCGGCGATGCGACGGGAGCGCACATTGCTTTGTGGGGGACAGGGGATACATAGGGCGGGCAATTGCGGGGAGCGTCGCGTTGGAGTTTTCGCTGATTACGGTGTTCGGCGCGGGGGTGTTGAGTTTCCTCAGCCCCTGCGTGCTGCCGCTGGTGCCGCCATACCTGACCTATATGAGCGGGGCGAGCTTCGATCAGTTGCGCACCGAGGGCGCGAGCCCGGGCGCGTTGCAGCGCAAGGTTATGATCACTTCGCTGTTCTTCATTTTGGGGTTCGGCGTGGTGTTCGTGACGCTGGGCGCGACGGCAACGGCCTTTGGTCAGGCATTCCGGCAGTTGCTGCCGATCCTGACGCCGATTGCCGGGCTGATGATCATCGCCATGGGGCTGCACTTTCTCGGCGTATTCCGCATCGCGCTGCTGGACCGGCAGATCCGGCACAACGGGCCGGGTGTGGCGAGCGGACCCCTGGGCGGGTTCCTGCTGGGGCTGGCTTTCGCCATCGGCTGGACGCCATGCATCGGACCGGTGCTGGCGGCGGTGCTATCGGTGGCGGCGAGCAAGAATACCGCGCTGGAAGGCGCGTCCATGCTGGGGGTTTATTCGCTGGGGCTGGGCGTGCCGTTCTTTTTGGCCGGTATCGCGATTGGGCCGTTTTTGACGTTTTTCAACACGTTCAAGCGGCATTTGCGGACCGTGGAGCGGGTGATGGGCGCGCTGCTTGTGGTGGCGGGGTTGTTGTTTTTGACGGGCAATTTTAGCCGGATGTCATACTGGTTTCAGGAGACTTTTCCGGTGCTGCAGAGTTTTGGCTAGAGCATTCGATATTCAGCTGGGGGCGGTCTGCAAATGCCGGTTCTCTGCGTTTCCGGTCCTCACATACGGAACGTACGCTCCGGTCCGGTTCTCGGCCTCAGAGGAATATCGAACGCTCCAGTTCCCTCAATTGGCCACGGCAAGTTCGTCAACTTGCCCAGAAAACTCTCCACACCAGCGGTCTTCCCGCGGGCTTGACCCGCGGGCCATTGGCCGCTTGTGCCGTGCTGATGGTGGCCCGCGGGTCAAGCCCGCGGGAAGGGCGGTGGGTGGGGTTGGATCAAGCTAAGGCATAAAGGGCCGAGGCTAAAGCGCCAAGCCAAGCCAGCCAAGCCAAGCCAAGCCAAGCCAAGCCAAGCCAAGCCAAGCCAAGCCAAGCCAAGCCAAGCCAAGCCAAGCGCAGGGGCAAGCTGGGCCGAACGTCCTACAGCAGCTTCAGCCCGCGCAGCGACGCATGCCCGGACTTTCCGATGATGATGTGGTCATGCAGCGTGATGCCCAGCGGCTTGGCGATGTCGGTGATTTCGCGGGTCATGCGGACATCGGCGGAGGACGGGGCGGGGTCGCCGGAGGGGTGATTGTGCACCAGGATCAAGGCGGTGGCGGAGTGTTCCAGCGCGCGCTTGATGACTTCACGGGGATAGACCGGGGTGTGGTCGACGGTGCCGGTCTGCTGCACTTCATCGGCGATGAGACGGTTTTTCTTGTCGAGGAAGAGAATGCGGAACTGCTCGATGCTCTCATAGGCCATCTGGGCGCGGCAGTAGTCGATCAGTTCGGACCAGGACGCCAGCAACGGCTTTTCCAGTTTGATGCGGTCGCGGCCGAAGCGGACGGCGACGGACTGGATGACCTTGATATGAGCCACTGAGGTGTCGCCGAGGCCATCGATTTTGGCCAGGCGCTCGGGGGCGGCGGAGAAGACGCCGGAGAACGAGCCGAACTCCTTGAGCAGGGTTTTGGCGAGCTTTTTGGTATCGCGCCGGGGCACGACCAGTTGGAGCACCAGTTCCAGCAGTTCGTAATCCTCGAAGGCGTCGCCGCCCAACTTAAGGAAGCGTTCGCGCACCCGCTGGCGATGGCCGGCATTATCGGCTTCCGGCTTGGCGTCAGCCTCCATGGGAATGAAAGGGCTTTCGCCCAGGCTGCCCGGCGGCGTCTCCGAAGGGGGAGCCATCAGGCGGCTTTCGCCGGAGCCATGGGGTTGAAAATCCCCCCCGGCGAGAGGGTGAAAATCTCGTGGCCGGTTTCGGTGATGCCGATGGAATGCTCGCACTGGGCCGAGAGCGTGCGGTCGCGGGTGACCGCGGTCCAGCCGTCGGAGAGGATTTTGACGTGGGGCCGGCCCAGATTGATCATCGGCTCGATGGTGAAAATCATGCCGGGGCGGAGCGGCACGCCGGTGCCGGGGGTGCCGAAATGCATGATATTGGGCTCGTCGTGGAACAGCTTGCCGACGCCATGGCCGACGAAATCGCGCACCACGCTGGTGCGTTCGCCCTCGGCGTAGCTCTGGATGGCGGCGCCGATATCGCCGGTGGTATTGCCGGGGACGGCCGCAGCGAGCCCGGCCGCGAGGCTCTCATAGGTGACTTCGATCAGCCGCTCGGCTTTGCGCGTGATTTCGCCGACCGGATACATGCGGCTCGAGTCCCCATGCCAGCCATCGACCACCAGAGTGAGGTCGATATTGACGATGTCGCCGTCGCGCAGCGGGCGGTCGTCGGGAATGCCGTGGCAGACGACGTGGTTGATCGAGGTGCAGAGCGAGTGGCGGTAGCCCTTGTAGAATACCGTCGCCGGAACGGCGCCGTGATCGCGGGCGAATTCATAAGCGATCTTGTCGATGGTGGCGGTGGGCACGCCGGGCTCAACGAAGGGGGTGAGCACGTCGAGTGCCAATGCGGTCAGCGCGCCGGCCTTGCGCATGCCGGCAAAACCTTCCTCGCCGTGCAGCGGGATAACGCCGGCGGTGCGGCGGGCTTTGGATGGGGCATCGACATAGGTAATCATGGCAGACTCCGGAGCGGCAAAGCCGAAGGTAATCGCTGCGCGCGGCGATTGAAAGAGCCAGGGCGGGCACATGTCCTTGAATGCAGGCCTTAAATCGGCGTGCCTTGCTTGACGGCGCGGGCAGGCAGGGGCATCCATGGGCACCTCCTCCAAACGGTTGCATCATGACCACTTCCCCATCGGTTACCGCGGGCCTGCTCGTTATCGGCGATGAAATCCTGTCGGGGCGCACCAAGGACGTAAACATTGGCGCGACCGCCGATTTCTGCACCGATCTCGGGATCGAGTTAAGGGAAGTGCGGGTCGTCTCGGACGAGACCGACGACATCGTCGCCGCGGTCAACGCGTTGCGCGAGCGCTATACCTATGTGTTCACCACCGGCGGCATCGGGCCGACGCATGACGACATCACCGCTGACGCCATCGCCAAGGCGTTCGGCGTGGCGCTGCCGATCAATGCGCAGGCGCGCGCCATGCTGGAAGCGCGCTGGAAAGAGACCGGCACCGAGGTCAACGAGGCGCGGTTGCGCATGGCGCGGATTCCCGAGGGGGCGGACCTGATCGTCAATTCGGTGAGCGCGGCGCCGGGTTTTCGGATTGGCAATGTGCATGTGATGGCGGGGGTGCCGGTCATCATGCGCGCCATGCTGGAGGCGTTGGTGCCGACGCTAAAGGGTGGCAAAAAGGTGCTGTCGATCACCGTCAAGGCGGCGGTGGGCGAGGGCACGGTGGGCGGGCCGCTGGGCGAATTGCAGAACCAGTATCCGGACGTGAAGATGGGCAGCTATCCGCAGATGGGCAAAGGGCGGTTGATGACCGAGCTGGTGCTGCGCTCGTCCGATGCGGTGCGGCTGGAGGAAGCGGCCGAGAAAGTGCGGGCCATGGTGGCGGCGGCGCATGAAAAGGCCGGGATCGTGCCCCCGGAAGACTAAGCATTTGGCGGCGGGCGTTGAGTTTGCTATGAGCCGTTCTTCGCCGGTGGGGGCGACTGCAGGAGACACGAGCGTGAACAATCCGAACCAGAAGTCGTTTCCGGTGAGCTGGGACCAGTTCCATCGCGACAGCCGGGCCCTGGCATGGCGGCTGACGGGCATGGGCTCGTTCGACGCGGTGGTGGCTATTGCCCGGGGCGGGCTGGTGCCGGCAGCCATCGTGGCGCGCGAACTCAATATCCGCACCGTCGAAACAGTGGCGGTCAAAAGCTACGACCACCAGAGCCAAAGCGGTATTCAGGTGCTCAAGCCGATCAGCCAGCCAATCCTGGACCTGGCCAAAAAGGGCGGCAAGATTTTGATCGTGGACGATCTCGTCGATACCGGCTCGACGGCCCGCGCCGTGCGCGAAATGCTGCCGGGCGCCCACTTTGCCACGGTCTACGCCAAGCCGATGGGGCGCGAACTGGTGGATACGTTCATCACCGAAGTCAGCCAAGACACCTGGATTTTCTTCCCGTGGGATCTGGATGTGGCGTATGCCGCGCCCATCGGCGGCGGCACGGACTAGGACCGATCGCCTTTCGGCTGATGCCGGCCTGCAAATGCAGGTTCTCTGCGCTTCCGGTCCTCACGTACCTAAACGTACGCTCCGGTCCGGTTCTCGAGAACCGGCATTTTCGGCTCGGCCTGAGCTGAAAATCGACCGGTCCTCCGATGGCCTGAAGATGGATTTTAGGGTCACCTGATCAGGCTTATCCTGCTTATCCTGCGCATTCAGCACCATGAGAAATTGTCTCCAGGGCAATCTGGAGACGATCATGGTGCGACTACCGCGGGCGCTTGAGGAGAAGCGGGTCAAGCTGCTGGCGCTGGCGCAACGCCGCGCGTTTGAAAGCTATATGCGTTACGGGCATGTGCCGGAGTTGCACAAGCAGGCGGCGGCTTTTGCTGTAGACGCAGAGAAGGCGCTAGGCTCTGGAGCGGACGTCTCGCTGGCCGAGTTCACCCGCCTGAAACCCACCACATATTACACTTGGCGTTCGGCAGGCGACGAGCGGGTGCGGTCGTCCCATGCGGCGCATGCCGGGCAGGTATTTTCCTGGGCGAGCCCACCCGCCGGTGGTCACCCCGGTACTGCGCCGAACTGCCGGTGCTGGCCCGAGCCGTACTACGGCGATCCCCGTATTGCCAATACGCTGCTGCAGCTTGTCCATGAGCAGCGGGTCGACAACTCCGGCAGAGAGCATTGGGCCAGCATCGAAACGCTGGCGCGGCCGGACGGGAGTGTCGCGGAAAGCAGCATTATCGGTAGTGATGGTACCAAGTTCCGATCGTCGTTTTCCGGCAGTTCCGTTCGACACGCGATAACGCTGCCAACGGGCGGCAAGGTTCGGTTTGCAACGACTGGTGGCGTGCAGACAACCTATGTCGGCGACGAGGTAGCGCCGCTGCTGGAGAGCGCGTGGACTGCCAAGGGGCCTTCTGTGCTCAGGGCCAGACGCGAATTGGCGTTCCTGTTGCGCAATCCGACTGACCCGTTTGGCGACGTCTTCCCATACAACGAGCCGGGCCCAGGAGGTGGGACTGGCCCGGTCGGCCCTGGAGCGAGTGTCGGCGCCGCGCTGGTTGCGCTGTATAACATGTTAAATGCGGTCGGTGCCAATCTCGGTAGCGCTGATGTTCCTGTCGTTGCCTTCAAGGCCTGGACTAACGGCAAGGAGACCGATGCGGCACCGGTGCTGGTTACCACCCTGACGGCCGAACAACTGAGGCTGTCCTGCAAGCGTCTCCTAGACGTGCAGACTTGGACGGATCAGGCTGCGGTGGAATTGACGCCGCAAAGATCGACAATGGATGCCACTCGCTGGGGAACTGCGGTTCACAAGAGAGTCAAAGACATCATCACCGCTCTCCAGAACAGTTTTCCCGAAAGCAATAATGACATCTTTGCCGAGCTGTCATTAGATGGGGCCAATGGTGACGCCCACTATGGAAAGTTGGGGTCGACGCGCCTTGACGTTCTAGAAGACAGGCGGGAGGATATGGGAGCGATATGCGTTTATGACGTAAAGACTGGGAATGCAGGCTTGACAACGGCCCGTATCAAACAGATTGCGCAAGTCGTTGCAAAAAAATTTGGCGGTGTCTTGTTTTACGTTCTGGAAGTGCGCCCAAACCGATGACGACTGCGTCAGAAGTCAAGAAATGGATGCTGCCTCTGTTGCAGCGGCGAGATGATCTTGTCCTGGTGGGGCGAAATCTAGTTATTGGGCCGGTGAAGCATATTGTGCGCGGCATCTACTTTGACGCATCTTGGGACAAAAATCTTTGTCGTCCCGTATGGTATGTGAATAAGTTATGCAGCTTCCATGACGAGCAGTCCGGGCTTTGGTTCGAGAATAGCGGTTGGTTTCCCGTCAAGAGGACCCACGAACAGGGGTTTGTCGAAGATGTCGTTTCGAAGACTGAGGCGGCTTTAAATCTCGATTTCTCCCGTGTCTTAACCCTCGAGGATTTTCTCGCTCGAACAGATCCGGTGACGCTGAATGGGTTCGGAAAACTTTATCGGTCCCTGAGCAGTCGACCCCCACACTATGCCACCGTTCTGGCTGCTCTTGGGCGTATTGGCGAAGCACACGATGTTCTTGCGCTTGCCGTTGAGGGCATTGAGCGATCGCGACTTGCACGGTTGGCCCGAGCAGAGCTCGAGTTTTCAAAGCGTACAAACAGCGCGATTGCCAAGCTTGACGTGGAGTACGCGGTTCACGATTTGGGCACCATTGAGAAACTGAGGCCTCTGCTAACGGTTCTCAAGAGCGGCGATAGAGCCGCGATTGGTGCGCTGTTGCGCGAGTGGGAGAGACTGACGGTGAAAGGCTGGAAGCTCGAGCATCTCTGGGAACCGTCAGCATTTCCCATCGAACTTGGCGCAGGCGATTAGGCCTTTGGTGCGGGCGGCGGGACTCGAACCCGCACGGGGATACCCCCTCAGGATTTTAAGTCCTGTGTGTCTACCATTCCACCACGCCCGCAAGCCGGTCAGTCGACGGGGTTGTTTGTCACACTGGGGAAAATCTGGCAATCGGAGGCTGCTATTGTCGGCGCGTTCAAGCGCGTTCGGACACGGTTCAGAATTGACGCGATAAAGCCGGGCATGGCAGTGAGGCCATGGGATTATTGGGGAAATTATGATGTTGCAGGATCTCAAGTTGAGGCTGGGCGGACTGGCGAGCATCGCCATCGGGGTTGCGGTGGCATGGTTTTTCCTTTGGCTGCCGCTGCAGGAGGCGCAAAGCGGGGCGCAGGAGGTGAGCTATCAGCTCAAGGCTTTCATCCTGGTGCCGCTCTGCATCATTTTCGGTGTCGGGTTCCTCGTAGCCGGCGAGCGGTTGCAGTATCGCAATGCGCAGCACAGCAATCTTACGGTGGTCGGTTGGGTGCTGTTTATCCTGGGGATGGCGTTGGGGGCGGCTGGGTATTTCTGGTTCCAGCAGCAGTTCTCGGCGCTGGGGTATGTCTGAGGAGCACAGTATGATCGAGCGGATTGAAACGGGCATTGCGCCATCGTCGTCGCCGGTGAATGACGCCATTCGCGCCGGACAGCAGGTTTGGCTGGTGGCGATCGCCGAAGACCCGGTGAGCGGCGATATCGTCCACGGCGATATCGTGGTGCAGACGCGGCGGACGATCCAGAATCTCGAGATCGCCATTCGCGCAGCCGGCGGGACGCTGGCCAATATCGTGCAGGTGCAGGTATTCCTGATCGACAAGGCGGATGCGAAGGGAATGAACGCGGTTTATGCCGAGTTCTTCAAACAGCCGTACCCGGTGCGGGCGACGGTTGTGGTCAAGGAACTGCTGGCCAGCGGGCTGCGGGTGGAAATGCTGGCGACGGCAGTTTTGAGTTAGTCAGAACGCCGTCGCGATATATTTGGCTTCCATATATTCGAGAATGCCGTGCACGCCGCCTTCGCGGCCCAGGCCGCTCTGCTTGACGCCGCCGAAGGGGGCGGCCGGATCGGACACCAGGCCGCGATTGAGGGCGACCATGCCGGCCTCGATCTCGCCGGAAACGCTCAGCCCGCGTTTGAGGTCCTGGGTAAAGACGTAGGCGGCAAGGCCATATTCGGTGTCGTTGGCCATGGCGATGGCCTCTTCGTCGGTCTCGAAGCGGTAGACCGGCGCCACGGGGCCAAAGATTTCCTCGTGCATCATTTCGGATGCGGTGGAGACGCCGGTCATCACCGTCGGCGGATAGTAGAAGCCCTTGTCGGTGGGGCGGCTGCCACCGAGCTCGATCCTGGCGCCGCGGGTGACGGCATCGGCGACGAGGTGCTCGATCTTGTCGACGGCCTTCTTGGTGATCATCGGGCCGACGCCGGTTGCAGCATCGGTGCCGGGGCCCATCTTGAGCGCGGCCATGCGCTTGGTCAGCCCGGCGACGAAGGCATCGTGAATGCCGGACTGGACGATGAAGCGGTTGGCGGCGGTGCAGGCTTCGCCGGCATTGCGCATCTTGGCGACCATGGCGCCATCGAGCGCGGCCTCAAGATCGGCATCGTCGAAGACCACGAAGGGGGCGTTGCCGCCGAGCTCCATGGAGCAATTGACCACTGTTTTGGCCGCCTCGGCGAGGAGGGCGCGGCCGACCGGGGTCGAGCCAGTGAAAGAGAGTTTTCGCACGCGCGGATCGGCCAGCATGGCATTGGTGACTGGGCCGGGCTGGGTGGTGGTGATGACGTTGACGACGCCGGGAGGTACGCCAGCTTCGGCATAAATATCGGCCAGCGCGTAGGCGGTAAGCGGGGTTTCGCTGGCGGGCTTCAGGATCACGGTGCAGCCGGCGGCAAGCGCGGGGGCGATCTTGCGGGTGGCCATGGCGGCCGGGAAATTCCACGGGGTTATGAGGACGGCGATGCCGATGGGCTGGTAATCGACCAGAATGCGGTTGGTGCCGGCGGGGGCCATGCGGAATTCGCCGGCGATGCGCACCGCTTCCTCGGAATACCAGCGGAAGAATTCAGCGGCGTATGCGACTTCGCCGCGGGCATCGGACAGGGCCTTGCCGTTTTCGAGCGAGATCAGGGTGGCGAGTTCCTCGGCGCGGGCGGTCATCAATTCGAAGCAGCGGCGGAGGATTTCGCCACGCTGGCGGGGCGGGGTTTTGCGCCAGCCCTTGGCGGCGGCATCGGCGGCATCAACGGCGGCCATGGCGTCGGCCACGGAGGCGTCGGGGACCTCGGCGAGGATGGATTCGTCGGATGGATTGACCACCGGAATGCCGCTGCCAGGAAGCCACTTGCCGCCGATGAACAGGCCCTTGGCATAGGGCGCGCAGTCGATGCTGGCTGGATCAAATTTCGTGGCGGCGGTCATGGGGTGATCCTTGTGTTCTAGCGGGCGGCCGGGAGGTTGCCGGCAAAGGCGGCCCGCAGCAAGGGGCCATGCTGGCCGACGCCGAACAGGACTTCGCGCGGCATTCTTAGGGCGGCAAACAAACTCATGGCAGGCATCCTGGCGGTATGAAGCTGGCCGTTTCGGCGGGCACTATAGGCATGGCATGGGCGCAGACAAAGGCAAGTTGAACAGTGCCCTGGCGGTGGAAAACCGGATCGGCAGTTGTGCGGCGTTTCGGGGGGCCGCATGGTGCGAGGAAATTGATCCGGGACCAGGCCAATGCTGCTGAAACGCGAACTTTTGGAAGAGATCAAGGCGGGGAAGGTCGACTTGGTCTTCCGGCGCTGGAGCCGGCCGAGCGTCCGGCCGGGCGGGACGCTCAAGACCAAGGTGGGGCTATTGGCGATCAAGGCGATGGACGAAATGTCGCCCGATGATGTCAGCGATGCCGATGCGAGGCGGGCAGGATTCGCCGATGTGGCGGGGTTTCGCAGGTGGCTCGATACGATGAAGGCGGGGGAGTTTTTTCATCGGATCGAGGTGGGGTATTTGGGCGAAGGCTAAAACGGCACCGGCGCCGTGAAGTGGCGGAGTTCGCCCGTGGTGGGGTGGGTGAAGCTGAGTTCGGCGGCGTGGAGCTGGAGGCGATCGGCGGCCGCGAAGGCCTCGGGATCGGCGTAAAATGCATCGCCTAGAATCACATGGCCGATGGCCTTCATGTGAACCCTGAGCTGATGGGTGCGGCCGGTGAGCGGGATGAGGCGCAGGCGGGTGGCATTGCCCTCGCGCTCCATGACGGTCCATCGCGTCTGGGAGGCGCGGCCGGTTTCGGGATCGACCTTCTGGCGCGGCTTGTTATCCCAATCGCTGGCAAGGGGCAGGTCGACCAGGCCCTCGTCGGCCTCCACATTGCCCCAGACGCGGGCGACGTAGCTCTTTTGCGTCAGGCGGTTTTCGAACTGGGCGCCGAGCTTGCCATGGGCGCGCTTGTTCAGCGCCATCAGGATGATGCCGGAGGTGTCCTTGTCGAGGCGATGCACCATTTCGGCCGTGGCCCACTTCTGGCGGGCGCGGTGGCGAATACTGTCCCAAAGCGATGGGTCCTTGCCAGGCACGCTGAGCAGGCCGCTGGGCTTGTCGAAGACCAGCAGGTCGTCATCGCCATAGATGAGATTGAGATAGGGCTCGAGCGGCGGAAAATAGTCGAGCAGGGTGGGCATGGGACCGGACATGGCGCCTGTTAGCAGGGTTTGGCGGGCGAGGACAGATTGCGCGTGGTCACAACCGGCCTTGATCGTGAATTTGGACGCGTAACAAATTTGTAATGCAACGTCCCGGCGGGTCGCTTGTTGTATCGGCAGGAAAACCCCGAGGAGAATTCCAGATGAATAAAGATCAAGTTGACGGCGCCGGCAAGCAAGCAAAGGGCGCCGTAAAGGACGCCGTGGGCGGCCTGACAGGCAACACCAAGCTGCAGGCTGAAGGTAAAGCCGATAAGGCCGTCGGCAAGGTGCAGTCCAAGGTCGGCGACGTCAAAAATAAGGCCGGCGACGCGCTGAAGCGCTAGGTTCATAGCAGACTGAAAAAGGCCGCCCTTCGGGGCGGCCTTTTTCGTTTGCCAGGGTCATTGCAATTCCGTGGAATGCGCTGTGGCCGGTGCAGGCCGAGGCGTGTCGTCTAGCCAAAACGGTAATGGAGGCGCGCGCAGGCGGTGCCGATGGCTTGAGCGGAAATCAGCTTGGGGCTGAGGCGGGCGCCGGTGGCGGGGAACAGGGGAATGCCGCCCCCGATGATTTCGGAAATGACGTAGATTTCGATTTCGTCGAGCGCGCCGCGCGCCATGAATTCCATCTGCAGCTTGCCGCCGCCGAGCATCCAGACATTGCCGTCATCAAGGGTGCGCAGTTCCTCGATCAGGGCGCCGAGATCGGAGCGGGTTTCGAGGGGGCCTTTGGGATTATCGATGGGGCGCGAGGTGACGACGATGACGCGCTGGTCGGCATAGTCCCAAGGACCGGGGAAGCGCTCGATCCAGTCATAGGTGGCGCGGCCCATGACCACGGTGCGGATGGTTTTGATGAAGTGGCGGTAGTCATATTCGCCCAGGTCAAGGTCGGGTTGCTGCATCAGCCAGTCGAGATTCTCATCGGACGTAGCGATAAAACCATCAAGGCTGGCGGCAATATATCCGAGGATTCTAGCCATCGGGATTCTCCTTTGATAAGGTGGTCAGGATATATAAATGAACGTTCGTTTACAAATGGATTTTGCATGGCGCGGCCACGAACGGTGACGGATGAGGCGATCCTGGATGCAGCTCTCGCAGTGATGCATCGGGGTGGGCCGGAGGCACTGACCTTCGCGGCGGTGGGGAAGGCGGTGGGGTTGTCGCCGGCCACTTTGGTGCAGCGTTATCCGAGCAAGGAGGCGTTTCTTCGGGCCACATTGGTGCGGGCTTGGGACCAGTTGGATGCGCTGACGGCGGAGGCGGATCGGGCCGAACCGGTAAGCGTCGAGGGCGCGATAGCCATGCTGGTGCGCATGTTTCCGACTGGCACGGGCGAGAGCGACTATGCAGAGGGGCTGCTGATCCTGCGCGAAGACATGCGCGATCCGGTATTGCGGGCGCGGGGCATGGCATGGGGCGAAGTATTGGCGCTGGCGCTGGGCAGGCGGCTGACGCAGGACTGGGTGGACCAGATGCGGCTGGGCCGGTTGATGGCCAGCCAATGGCAGGGTGCACAAATCTGGTGGGCATTTTCGCGGCGCGGCGATCCGGCAGTGGTGATTGCAGAGGAACTGCACGACTGGTGCGCCGTGGTGCTGCGGGCGAAGGCCAAAAAGTAATGTTCTTGTTTTGTTTGCATTGCGATCAAAGGCGTCGTAGGCTTTAGGCGTGAGTTTGGTCCGAGGCTGAAATGGGACAACGGGCGGGAAGCGCCGATCTGCCGCTGCATGGCGGGCTGGTGCCGAAATGGCTGGCCGACCGCATGACGCGGCTCGGCAGCGTCATCTGCCAGGCCATCGTGATGGAATATGGCCGCGACGAATTGCTGGCGCGGCTTGCGCATCCGTTCTGGTTCCAGTCGTTTGGCGCGGTGATGGGGATGGACTGGCATTCCTCGGGCATCACCACCAGCATGATAGGGGCGCTGAAGCGCGGGTTGACGCCACTGGCAGGAGAGTTGGGCATCCATGTCTGTGGCGGACGGGGCAAGCACTCGCGGCAGACGCCGGTGGAATTGCTGCGGGTTGGCGAAAAAGTTGGGCTGGATGGCGTGGCGCTGGGGCAGGCCAGCCGGCTGGTGGCCAAGGTCGACAGCGCGGCGGTGCAGGACGGGTTCGACCTCTATCTGCATAGTTTCATCGTCACCGATGACGGCAAGTGGGTGGTGGTGCAGCAAGGCATGAATGGCGATAGCCGGGTGGCGCGGCGGTATCACTGGCATTCCGAGGGGCTGACCAGTTTCGTCGACGCGCCGCATGCGGCGATCGAAGGGGCGGGGCAGGGCAATATCGTCAACCTGACGGATCGGCGGGCGGAGGCGTCGCGCGGTCGGCAGCTCGATCTGCTGGCGTCGTTGGGGCCGGATGGGATTGCGCGCGAGTTGGGCAAGATGAACCCGAAAGCCGAGGTGGAGGAGCCGACGCAGATGGCGCTGCCCTATCTGGTGATGCCGGCGCATCATGATGTGCGGCCCAAAGATGTGATCACGCGGCGGCTGCATGGAGCATTGGCCGCGGCGGCGGATCGTGGGCCGAAGGATTTTGCAGAACTGTTGATGGTGCCTGGGGTCGGCGCGCGGACTGTTGAGGCACTGGCCATGGTGGCCGAGGTGGTGCATGGCGCGCCCTGCCGGTTCAGCGATCCGGCGCGGTTTTCTTTCGCCCATGGCGGCAAGGACCGGCACCCGTTCCCGGTGCCGATCAAGGTTTATGACGAGACCATCGGCATTTTGAAGTCAGCGGTTCAGAAGGCCAAACTGGGGCAAAGCGAGGCACTGGATGCGATGAAGCGGCTGGACGACCAATCGCGGTTGATGGAGCCTTATGCGACGGGGCCGTCCGTGGAGTCGTTCATCGCGCAGGAGCGCTGGCGCTCTCATGGCTATGGTGGGCGGAGCGTGTTCGGCCAGGAGCCGCCGCCGGAGGAGGTTGCGTCGGCGATGAATGGTGAGGGCCGGTAGGAGTGGGATTCAGGGAGGAGACCTGATGTGAATCTCAAAGCGTCTTCATCCAGCGCGTCAATATCGGGTTCTCCGGGGCGAACGAAGGAGGGTAGACCGGACCAATGCAAATCTGTGTTTTTGAAACCGAGCTTGGCATGTTCGGTCTCGGCTGGACTGAGGCAGGCGTTGCGCGGGCGCATCTGCCGGGACTGTCCGGGGAGAGCGTGGAAGCGCGGCTTTTGCGGCATGGCGCGGAAGTCGGCGAGCCGCCGGCGGCGATCCAGGGCGTGATGGCAATGGTGCGAGAGTATGCGCGCGGTGGGCAGGTTGACTTTGCTTCGGTGCCGCTCGATCTGGAGGGGCTGCCGGAGTTTCACCGCCGAGCCTACGAATTGCTGGTTCAGATCGGCTATGGCGAGACGACGACCTATGGCGCGCTGGCACGGCAATTGGGCGACGTGGGTCTGTCGAGGGCAGTGGGGCAGGCGATGGGCGCGAATCGCATCCCGCTGATCATCCCCTGCCATCGGGTGCTGGCCAGCGACGGCAAGCCGGGCGGGTTTTCGGCGCCGGGCGGGGCGGCATCCAAGCTGCGCATGCTGGCGTTGGAGGGCGTGCAGGTCGGGCCGCCCGATACGGGGCAGCGGTCGTTCGCGTTCTAGGAGGATCGATACTCGGGCGGTGTGGGAGGGGCACCGGTTGGCTTGCTCGCCGTGGTGGTGAAGCGAGCTGAAGGGCGAGCTGATCTGGATGCCGGACGCTACGGCGGTCGCCGGGGATGGGGCTGTCATAACCTTGGAATAGTCAGGTTGGTGAGTGCGTCAGGACGGTCACGCTCAATCCTTCCTCTTGAGGAGGAGAAAAGCAGACCGGCGGCGAAGTGGCAGGTTTTGAACGTGGATTGGTCCTGGGGCAGCAAGCGTTCGGGTGTATCAGAACGTCGGTTGCCGTCTTTGCGGAGTTTGTCCGGGCCAATCAAGATGCAGCCGTGTTCGCTATCCATCCGGACAAACGATGTGATGGCGGTGCGCCGTAATCCGATTCCAACGCATGGTCTGATGCTCCAGCTTCTCATTGTCGAAAGCGTTGGTGAAAGCGACTTCCCGCCTTCGGCAATTTGCTCTGGCGCGTGGGGACTGCAACCGATCACCTGGGACATGGGTTTTGCCCTTGTTGATTCTGAGACGGAGACGCCGGATGTCGTTTGCCTTCGAGACGGACGATGGCAATGTTGAGCGAGGCTTGCGCCGGATCGCTATCGAGCAGATCCACAAGGCGCTGCTCGAGGCGTCGGCGCCGCAGGCAGAATTCGATGCGACGGTGCATCAGTTGCGGCGG
This sequence comes from Devosia sp. UYZn731, assembly GCF_040546795.1. Classification (NCBI taxonomy): domain Bacteria; kingdom Pseudomonadati; phylum Pseudomonadota; class Alphaproteobacteria; order Hyphomicrobiales; family Devosiaceae; genus Devosia; species Devosia sp. UYZn731. The sequence goes on along the minus strand of NZ_JBEPOL010000002.1, from coordinate 570,674 downwards.
CGCTGCAAGAATTTGCGCGGCCTGCTACGGATCGTGCGGCCGCAGTTGAAGGCGTTCAAGCTGGAAGACGCCGCAATCGCCGACGCGGCTTCGCAGCTATCGCAGGCGCGCGATGCGGCAGTGATGGTGGCAACGTTCGATAGCCTGATGGCAGAGAAGCCGGACGCGGACGGACGGGAGCAGTTGCGCGATATGCTGACCGAACGCAGTCAGGCGCTGGCCCAGCATGTCGACGAGCAGGCATTGCTGGCAAAGTTTTGCGAGGCCGTATTGGCCATGCGCGAGCGAGTGGGCGACTGGAGGTTGAAGCGCAAGAAGTTCGGCGCGATCGCCGGCGGCGTTGAGGACACGTATCGGCGTATGCGGCAAAGCATGCGCGATGCGGCGGAAGATGGTTCGCCGGAAACGCTGCATGCCTGGCGCAAGCAGGCGAAATATCATCGTCACCATATGCTGCTGTTGCGCCGCCATGCGCCCGACATGCTGGATGGGCGCAGCAAGCTCTTGGCGGAACTCGCCGATCTATTGGGCCGACACCACGATCTGGCGGTGCTGGTTGAAGTGCTGAGTGGGAGGGTCGCTGGCGCACCGGCGGCGCTGAATTCGGTGGTGGAACTGGCCAACGAACGGCAGCACGGCCTTGGGGAGCAGGCTTTTGCGCTGGGCCGGCAGATCGCCGCGGAGAAGCCGGGCGCGCTCACCGAACGCCTGCAGCGCTATTGGGCGCTGGAGGACGCTTAGCGATGGCCAAGGAGATCGAACGGAAGTTTCTGGTCAACTCGGATGCCTGGCGCAGGGCCGCCAGCGGCAGCGAGGCGATTGTGCAGGGTTATCTGGCGCGCGGGGATGGGGTCACGGTGCGGATCAGGATCTTCGAGGATGCGCGCGCGGTACTGACCATCAAGGCGGGTGGGACGGCGTTTTCGCGCGACGAATATGAATACGAGGTGCCGCTGGAAGATGGGCGCGAACTGCTGGCGCATGCCGGGCAGCAGGTGATCGCGAAGCGCCGGTATACGGTGCCTTATGCCGGGCGCGACTGGGAGGTCGACGTGTTCGAGGGGCGGCACGCGGGCCTGGTGCTGGCCGAAATCGAGATGGAAAGCGAAGACGCCAGGGTCGAACTGCCCGATTGGGTGGGCAAGGACGTGACCGGCGACGAGCGGTATTACAATTCGGCGCTGGCCGGCGCCTGAAGGCACACCGACCAGCCAATCGACTGGCGCAATTGGCCGGTTTGCGGCGCGTCCCGCTCAGAGATCGAGGGTCAACATGCCTTCGGATTCCCCATCCACGGGATCGTCGGCCCAAGGGCGCGCTGGTGGCAATTCGAGGTGAAGCGCCTGGGGAGTCAGGCGTTCGGTTTCGGCATGCATTCGGTTGGTAATCATCCAGGCCGGCAGGTTCGGCGCCGTGGGGCGGCCGGAGCGGGCATCGGTCGGGATCGTGCGAGAGAGCTTGCTCATGTCACATCCTCGATTGGCGGCCGGATATTGCCGGCCATGCCCATAGTAAGCGCCGAGCGGCCTAACCAATCGTGAACGGCCCGTTCACGATCGCTTACTGCCAGCGCTTGAAGGTCTTGAGGTGGTCGAGTGCCTTGACCATGGCGCCGGTGAGCTTCTCGACCGGGTCGGTCACCGGCAGGACGAGGACATTCTCCGTGGCGGGGTCGGGCGGCTCAAGGGTGGCAAACTGGCTGTCGAGTAAACTGGTGGGCATATACTCGTGCTGGCGGCGGGCCATGCGCTCGGCGATGACTTCGCGGGTGCCGGAGAGATGAACGAATAGAATCGGTTCGCCGGCTTTGTTCGTCAGGTACTCACGGTAGCTGCGGCGCAGGGCGGAGCAGGCGCCGACGGCGGCACCCTTCTTGTCGGCGGCCTCGTGCAGCGCGATTGCCAGGCGTTCCAGCCAGGGCCAGCGGTCCTCGTCGGTCAGGGGGATACCGGCGCGCATTTTTTCGACATTGGCGGGCGGGTGATAGCCGTCGCCGTCGAGGAAGGGCACGTGGAGGCGGCGCGCGATCGACTGGCCGACAGTGGATTTGCCGGATGAGCTGACGCCCATGACGATGATGATGCGGGCGGGGATCAGGGGCATCGGGGTCTCCTACACCGTCGCGGTGAACGCGCCATCGACGTACAAAATGTGGCCGTTGACGAATTTGGCGGCATCGGAAGCGAGGAAAACAGCGGCGCCACCCAGTTCGTGCGGCTCACCCCAGCGGCCCATGGGAGTGCGGGTTTCGATCCAGGCGTTGAACTTTTCGTCCTTGGTCAGGGCTTCGTTGAGCTCGGTGGCGAAGTAGCCGGGTGCAATGCCGTTGACGTTGAGGCCGTGCTTGGCCCAATCGACGGCCATGCCACGCGTCAGATTGGCGACGGCAGCCTTGCTGGCGGCATAGGGGGCGATGGAGGGGCGGGCGAGTTCCGACATCAGCGAGCAGATGTTGATGATCTTGCCATGGCCGCGGCTGATCATGTGGCGGGCGACGGCCTGACCGACGTTGAACACGGAGGTGACATTGGTGGTGATGAGCTGGTCGAATTTTTCGGGGGGGAAGGCCTCCAGCGCGCTGCGGAACTGCATGCCCGCATTGTTGACCAGGATATCGATGGGGCCGATTTCGTCTTCGCAATAGGCTATGGCGTCGTTGACGCTGTCGCGGCTGGTGACGTCGAAGGCAATGGCCTTGACGCTGGCGCCGGTGGCCGCGAGTTCGCTGGCGGCGGCGCCCAGAGCGACATTGTCGCGCGCGTTCAGGATGACGGAGGCGCCGGCATCGGCAAGGGCGGCGGCGATGGCGTAACCCAGCCCGCGGCTGGATCCGGTGACGAGAGCGCGCTTGCCCGTCAAGTCGAACTGAGAAAGCTTGGCCATGCGGTCCTCCGGCAATCGGCGCGACCCTATGCCATGGCGCAGCGATCCGGCAATACAAGCTGCCATACAAGAAGGCAGCTATGCCCAAAAACTACGCTTATTCGACTTCCGTCTAGGCGCGCTTTGTGGTCATGTGCGCCCGCCGCGAACTGCAATTGCATGCGGCGACTTGACGCATTGGGACCTCGGAAGGACTTACGGATGTCGACAGCGGATATCGGCCTTATTGGCCTTGCGGTCATGGGCTCGAACCTGGCGCTGAATATCGCCGAAAAGGGCTACATGGTTGCCGTGCATAATCGCAGCGCCGGCCGCATCGATGAATTCGTCGCTATGGCCAAGGAGCAGGGACTCGACGGCAAGGTGATCGCCAAGGCGGACCTGGCCGATTTCGTGCAAGCCGTGAAGCGTCCGCGCTCGATCATCATCATGGTCAAAGCCGGCGCACCGGTCGACGAAATGATCGAACACCTGCTGCCGCACCTGGAAAAGGGCGACGCGATCATCGAGTGCGGCAATTCCCTTTTCACCGACACCCAACGCCGCTTCGATTATCTCAAGCCCAAGGGCATCGGCTATCTCGGCGTCGGCGTTTCCGGCGGTGAAGAGGGCGCGCGGCACGGCCCCTCCATCATGGTGGGCGGCTCCAAGGAGCAGTGGCACAATGCCGAGCCGGTGCTGACCGCGATCGCGGCGCAGTTCAATGGCGAAAGCTGCTGCGCTTATCTCGGCGAGGGCGGCGCGGGCCATTTCGTCAAGACCATCCACAACGGCATCGAATATGGCGACATGCAGATGATCGCCGAAGTCTATGGCGTGATGCGTGACGGCCTGGGGATGACGCCGAAGCAGGCGTCGGACGTGTTCAAGGAATGGAACAAGGGGCCGCTCAATTCCTACCTGATCGAAATCACCGGCTACGTGCTCGAAGCAATCGACAAGGACACCGGCAAGCCGCTGGTCGAACTTATCCTCGACAAGGCGGGCCAGAAGGGCACCGGCGTCTGGTCGGCTATCGCGGCCCAGCAGATGGGCGTGCCCGCCACCGCTATCGAAGGCGCCGTAGCAGCGCGCTCGATTTCATCGCGGAAGGACGAGCGTGTCGCGGCCGAAGCCATCTATGGCAAGCCGAACCGCGCCAAGACCGATGTGACCCTGGCAGACCTGGAAAAGGCACTGCTGGCCGGCAAGATTGTCAGCTACGCGCAGGGCTTTGCGGTCATCGCCAAGGCCAGCGAAGAGAATGGCTGGAACCTGCCGCTGGCGACCATTGCCAAGATCTGGCGCGCTGGCTGCATCATCCGCTCGCGGTTCCTCGACCAGATGGCAGCGGCCTATTCCAAGGGCGGCAATGCCAACCTGCTGGTGGTGCCGGACTTCGTGACGTTGATGAAGGACAGCCATCCGTCGCTGCGCAAGGTGATTGCAGCCGCTGCGACCGGCGAATTCCCGATGATCTGCCTCTCGGCGGCACTGAGCTATTTCGACAGCTATCGCCAGGCGCAGGGCACGGCAAACTTGACGCAGGGGCAGCGTGACTTTTTCGGCGCGCATGGGTTTGAGATCGTGGGTCGTGGTGCTGATCTGCACGGAACTTGGCCAAGTACGCTGGGCAAATAAGCTGGTTCAGGCCGATATGATTTTGAGGGCTCCGCGTTGGCGGGGCCTTTTCTTTGTGCGGTCACTTTGGGCTGAGATGGATCGGCCGATGGGCCGGATCAAGTCCGCGGGAAGGACTGTGGGTGGGGCTGTCTCGTGGTCGATCCTTGCCGGCAAAGCTCAATGCCAAGCCTCGTGGCTGGATCAGCCGGTGAGCGTCTTGAACATCACATAGCTGTCCACATACCCGTGGACGGGGTGATTAAACGCGGCGGGCAATGTGCCGACGATGTCGAAGCCCAGTTTCTGCCAGAGCGCCACGGCGCGGGCATTGGTGGAGACGACGTGGTTGAACTGTATCGCGCGAAAGCCGCGGTCGGCAGCGCGCGCTAGCGAATGTTCGCACATGGCGCGGGCAATGCCTTTGCCCTGGGCGGCCGGGGCGGTCATGTAGCCGCAATTGGCGACGTGCGCGCCGCCGCCACCCTGGTTGGCCATGAGATAATAAGTGCCCAGGATCATACCCTCGCCTTCGGCGAGGAAGACTTCGTGGGTGGGTGCGAACCAGTAGGCGAGCGTCTGCGCGTCGGTGAGGTCGTTTGCAATCGCATAGGTTTCGCCGGCGCGGAGGACCGGAGCCACGATGGCGAGGATAGCGGCGCGATCGGCCTCAGCGGCGGGGCGGATTTGAATTGTGGTCATCGGGGATGCCGTCGCCGTTTTCATCGGGAAAGGGGATGTCGATCTGGCCGGGCGGGCTCATGTCGGGGCGCATTGGCTTGTTGGCGATGCTGGGGCGATGCGCCAGATCGAACTTGAAGGCCGCGACGACGAAAATCACCAGGGCCAGCACCACCGAGGCGGCGGCCGCAACGAAGGGGGCGCCGGGGAAATAGCCGGGCGATTCTTCGGCATAGGTGAAGTAGGAGAAAATCTGGGTCGCGGCGAGGGGGCCGATAATGGTGGCTAGCGAATTGGCGGCGTTGACGGCGCCCTGTAGCTCGCCCTGGCTGTTATCGGGCACCTGACGGGACAGCACGCCATTGATGGCGGGGGCGGCAAGGCCGCTGACGGCGCCGATCATAATGAACAGGTAGAGGTAATAGACCTCGCTGGTAAAGGCGACGCCGGCAAAGGCGGCGATGGCGGCCAGCAGCCCGAGGATGACGACCGGGGTTTCGCCCAGCCGCTTGACGAACGGGCCGACGAGGAAGGCCTGGCAGATGGCGAAGCCGACGCCGAAGGCGCCGAGCGAGCGGCCGATATTGGAGGAGGTGAAATGGAACACCTCGACGGTGAAGTAGCTGAATACCGAGGGCAACGCCTGGGCGGCCAGCGAGAAGGCGAACAGCACGCCCAGCAACCAGAGCACGATGGGGTATTTGCGCAGGGCGATGACGGCGCCGAAGGGATTGGCGCGGCGAATATCGAACTTGCGGCGATTGGCCTTGGGCAGGCTTTCGGGCAGCACGAAGAGGCCGAACAGCAGATTGGCGAAGGCGAGGCCGGCGGCGGCGAAGAACGGCGCGCGGGGGCCGAGTTCGCCCAATTCGCCGCCGATGACCGGGCCGATGATGAAGCCGAGCCCGAAGGCGGCACCGATCAGCCCGAACCGATGGGTGCGCTTATGGGGCGGGGTGATATCGGCCATGTAGGCGGTTGCGGTGGCGACAGCGGCGCCGGCAATGCCGGCAACGATGCGGCTGATAAACAGATACCAGACGACAGGCGTGATGCTCATCATCAGGTAGTCGAAGGTCAGTCCGGCCAGCGACATCAGCAGCACGGGCCGGCGGCCATAGCGGTCCGACAGATTGCCGAGGACCGGGGAAAACACGAACTGCATGAACGCATAGGCGAACACGAGATAGCCGCCGATGACTGCAGCCTGGGCCACGCCGCCGCCGGTCAACTGTTCCAGCAATTCTGGCAGGACCGGCACGATGATGCCGACGCCGACCATATCGAGCAGAATGGTGATCAGGATACAGGCGAGGGTCAGTCGTGAGCGTGTGGCGGCTTGCATAGAGTGGTCGCTACCCTTTCAATCTGTCGCGCAGTTGACACAGCCCGACCTGCCAAAGCAAGGCCGCAGGGTAGTTTGTGCGTTGGGCGACTTGCTTTTGAGGGGCGGATTTCGGCTGACAATCAAGGGCTTGTGACGCGGAGGCGAGAGATTGATTCAGGTCGAAGTGGGGAATTTGTCGCGCATTGCGGTGGCGACGTCATAGCCGTAGAGCCAGTCGAGCCGCTTGAGGTGAGCACGTCCGCCCTGTGCCGCGATGACCAGGTTGCGCGCTGTGCTGAGCGGCCATTTCATGTGGAAAATCGCGCCATTGGTGTGTGATAGCTTGGCGACGCGCGCGACGCGGGGGCGGCGCAGGGCGTCGAATTTGGCGAAAGCGGCTTGCGCATCGGGGCCGGCGATCAGCAGTGGGGCGAGAACTGCGGCATCTTCGATGCCCATGGCGGCACCCTGCGCCTGGAAGGGCTCCATGGCGTGGGCGGCGTCGCCGATGAGGCCGATATTGCCGCGGTGCCAGTGGGGCGTCTGCACGGTGTAGAGCGGCCACGGCGTCCAGGACGTGCCGGCCGCGGCCAGAATCACGTCGAGGCGCGGGCTGCGGCGCAGAGATTTGGGCAGCGCCAGCTTTGCGTCGTCGGAGCGCGACGTCGGGCCTTTGGCAAAGAGCGCGATATTGACTTGGCGGCGATGGGGCAGCGGGTAGCAGACCATGTGGTAGGCGGGTGCGAAGAATACCGAAACCCGATCGAGCGCGACCTGGCCGGCCATGGCATCGAAGGGCAGCAGCGTGCGCCAGGCGGCGCGGCCGCGATAGTCAGCGACGGGACCATCCAGCAGGGTGGTGCGGGTGGTGGAATGAACGCCATCCGCGCCGATCAGCGCATCGGCGCGGCCAGTGCGGGACTGGCCGTTGGCGTCCTCGATGGTGAGGGTGATGCCGCGATCGCTGGGGACTGCGCTCCAGGCGGGGACGCCGAACAGCATGTCGATATTGGCGAAGCGGCGGCAGGCCTTGTAGAGCGCATCGGCGAGATCGGCGCGGTGCATGACGGCGTAGGGCGCGCCGAACTTTTCGCGGATGGTGGCGCCGAGTTCCAGGGTGACGAGCGGAGCGGGGCGGCGGTAGGGGTAGATATCGATGCCGGAGGGCTCAAGGCTATGGGCGGCAAGTGCCGCGTCGAGGCCGAGGTCGTTCAGCACATGGCGGGCATTGGGGCTGATCTGCAGGCCGGCGCCGAATTCGGACAGTACCAGGCTGCGTTCGAGCACCACCACATGGGTGCCGAACTTGGCGAGCGCCAAGGCGAGGGTGAGGCCGGAAATTCCGGCGCCCACGATGTAATAGATGCGGCCCTTACCGGGCATGGCGAAAACCCGTCAGGCGGCGTCGGCCTGGAAGACGGCGGATAGCGGATTGGCGGTGCCGGCGGCGAGGCGGGAATTGAACACGAAATGGGTCGAGCAATAGGGGCAGACTGCTTCGCTGTCCTTGCCCATATCGATGTAGATATGGGGGTGATCGAACGGGGGCAGGGCGCCGACGCACTGGAATTCCTTTGAGCCCACCTCGATCTGGCGAAGGCCCTCGGTATTGTGGAAATGGGGCGTTGTGCCGTGAGCCATGGTGCAGACCTGCGCAGGTGGTGATTTGGGGCGGACCATATCCAAGTGGGGCGGGATTTGGAAGGGCTTGGGGCGGTGAGCATCGTGGAGGTCGCTTGATTGCGCCCCACCCACGCTCCTGCCTGCGGACTTGATCGGCGGGTCGCTATGCACTCATGCCGGATGGCGAGAGGCCCGCGGGTCAAGCCCGCGGGAAGAGTAGAATAGGGAAGGGCTGCGCGACGGATGAGGGCGAGAGTGGGGTTACGCGACGACGTTGGACGTTCTAAAAGCCGGCTTTAGCATCTGAACGAGGTTATTGCCTTGCCAACATTCCAGTCCGATGGCCTGACCCTGGCCTATGAAGTGTTCGGCGAGGGGCAACCTATCCTGTGCATTCATGGCTTTGCCTCCAGCGGCAAAGTGAACTGGATCGACACGGGATGGGTAGAGACGCTGACGGGGGCCGGTTACCAGGCGATCCTGATCGACAATCGTGGGCATGGGGCGTCGGACAAGCCTTATGATCCAGAACGCTATTATCCGCAGGATATGGCCCGGGATGCGGTGCGGTTGCTGGATCACCTGGGGATCGAGCGGGCGGCGCTGCTGGGTTATTCGATGGGTGCGCGGATTGCGGCGTTTGCGGCGTTTCAGGATGAGGAGCGGGTGGCCTGCGCAATATTCGGCGGCATGGGGATCAACCTGATCAACGGGCTGAGCGATGGCAATGACATTATTGCGGGGCTGCGGGCACCGACGCTGGCGGAACTGAGTCATCCGACCGCGCGGCAGTTCCGGATTTTCGCGGACCATACGAAGGCCGATCGGGAGGCGCTCGCCGCTTGCATGGAGACATCGCGCGAGCCGATGGCGCGTGCCGACGTGCGACGAATCGCGGTGCCGGTGCTGGTTGCGGTGGGCGAGGCCGATACGATGGCGGGGCCGCCGGAGGCGCTGGCGGAGCTTTTGCCGCAGGGCGAGTCCTTCGTCATTCCCAAGCGCGATCACATGCGCGGCACCGGCGATCCCAAGTTCAAGGCGGCGGCGCTGGAGTTTTTGAGCAGGAATTTCGCCGCGGTGAGATGAACGTGAACCAAACGGATCGTTGGGGCTTTGTTTTGGAGCATGGGATAGCTTATATCGACGGACTTGAATGTGGGAGTGACGTGCCATGAGCGCGAGCGCCAAGAAATCCAGCAGCGTCCAGTCGATCGATCCGGTCTGGGATGCGGTGCGGGCAGGAGCGCGGCAGATCATCGTCACGGAGCCGTCGCTGGCCAATCTGGTGATCTCGGCAGTCCTCAATCACGAAACCTTCGAGCAGGCTTTGGCGCATCGCATCGCGGCGCGGCTGGATCATGAGGATGTGTCCGCCGATATCATCCGGCAGACCTTTGCCGAAGTGATTGCCGATACACCCAAGATCGGCACCGATGCGCGGGTCGACCTGGCGGCGACGCTGGAGCGCGATCCCGCTTGCCACCGCGCGGTCGAGCCGCTGCTGTATTTCAAGGGCTATCAGGCGATCCAGACGCACCGGTTCGCCCATGCGCTGTTCCTGGCCGGACGACGCGATTTTGCCCTCTACCTGCAGAGCCGGGCGAGCCAGGTGTTCCAGGTGGATATCAACCCGGCAGTGCGGATCGGCAAGGGCATCATGCTCGATCATGGCACGGGGCTGGTGATCGGCGAGACCGCAGTCGTGGGCGATAATGTGTCGCTGCTGCAGGGCATTACGCTGGGCGGTACCGGCAAGGCCGACCAGGACCGGCATCCCAAGATCGGCAATGGCGTGCTAATCGGGGCAGGCGCCAAGGTGCTGGGCAATATCAAGGTGGGCGATTGCTCGCGCATCGGCGCGGGCTCGGTGGTGCTCAAGGAAGTGCCGCCACGCACGACCGTCGCCGGGGTTCCGGCCAAGGTGATCGGTGAAGCGGGCTGCGCGCAACCGGCACTGGTCATGGACCAGATGATCCTGGTGCACGACCTCGAAACTGCGCCTTCCACCGCTAATTCGGACAGCCCGGGGGTTGCCCCAAGCGCTTGAGGCCCTACATTGCGGCCTCAGCCAACAAACAGGACGCGTGACAGTGAATCAGCCCGAGATCCTCAAGCTGCAGAAGTTTTTGCAGGTGAAGTTCAACAACAAGAACATCGACGTGCGGCCGCGCCACAAGCTCAACGATTCGGTGGAAGTGTTCATCGGCGATGAATCGGTCGGCCTGATCCACCTCGACGACGAGGATGGCGACAAGTCCTACATCTTCAACATGTCGATCCTCGATATCGACCTGGAAGATATCTGAAGCTCAGGTCTCGCCAAGAGCCCTCGCGTCAAGCGAGGGTACGAGCCGGGGTGACTACCAAGCCCCGATCTGACCCAGCCATTTTTGCATTTCGGAATCGAACTGGCGCCAGGATTGCAGGGCGCTGGCGTCGAAAGCGTAGACCGCCGCGATCCCGCTGGGCAGGAAGACGGTGCGCAGACATTGCACCGGTTCGGTCTCCCGGACAGGCGCCAGGCATTTGGCCACGAATGGGTTGGCCGACAGCGCATCGTACCAGACGCTTTCGCCGGTGAAGCCATCGCCATCGTGCAATGGCTTGCCGACGAGGCCCGGGACGCCGCTGAGGGTGGCATCGTCAAATTGATGCAGATAGACGCCGTCGAGCAGCGTGGCGCTCGGGCGGACGCGGCTGCGTGGAAGCAGCGTGACGTCCACCGGGATGGCGGTTTGACCCAACAGGACGTGCAGGTCGATCTGGTTGACGAAACCGCCGCGCAATTGCTCGCCGTAACGGAACCAGGACGAGGGGATGGTCAGTTCCTTGCCGGCGACGGCGATGGCGATGGTGGATTTGTCCGCAAGGTTCGGCGGCGCGGTGCGGTTGTTCTTGCCCAGGATATCGACCACGTAGGCGGCGCCGACGGCCAGCAACAGCACCAGAACGGCAATGCCGGCAAGGTTGAAGCCGAGCGAGCTGGGCTGCGGTGCGGCCGCATGAGTGCGCATGACCAGAATTAACCAGTTCTGCCGAGGAGAGGTGACAGGGCATAGAGCCCGCAATATGATTAATGAAGGGTTAACAGGTGTCCGATCTCGGCGATCGGGCGGCGGGGAATAGAGCATGACCAAGGAATTGCTGCTGGCAGCGTTCATCATCGCCGTGGGATTGTGCGTGGCGGGGGCAGGGACGCACTTCTACCAGTGGCGGCTGCGCCAGCAGGCCATGCTGCGCTATGACGGGGCGACCGTCTTCGCCTCGATGGGAAACCTGGTGATGAGCTTTTTCTGCGGGCCCTACATCATGTTGCAAATGGGCTGGAGCCAGGAGGGTGGGGCATCGGTCAATATGGGCTCGGCGCTGCTGTCCGCGTTGGTCGCCTTTGGCTGGGCTTTTTTGACCGGCCTGTTGATCGTGGGCCTCTACGTGGCCGTTCGCAGCTAGGTTTTCACATCGGCGGCATTTTTTCGAATTTCGGTACGGTCGGATCCAGTTGGTCCCAGACATGGCCACGCATGGTGTAGGTCACCATTTGCGGCTGGTATCGGGTTGGATCGTCCAGACTGGCGGCGTGGATGGTGAAAAGGTCAGGCATGGCCGAAAAGGTCAGATAGACGGGCGAGCCGCAGGCGGGGCAGAAACCGCGCGTCTTGACGTTACCGCTGTCGCCGATCATGTCCCAATGCGTCGCTTCGCCCTCAAGGGCCACCGCCTGCCGGCTGGGGAAGGTCAGGTAAGATCCGTGTCCGGTGCCGCTGGTGCTCTGGCAGTCGCTGCACTGGCAATCGTTCATCGCAATCGGCTCGGCCGAGATTTCGTAGCGGATCGCGCCGCAGGCGCATCCGCCGGTATAGGGCTGGCTCATTTGCTGGTCCTCAGGCCTGCTCGTCGATGATGGCGATGAGGCGGGGCAGGATTTTCGTCCAGCCCTCGCTCATGTTCTTGAACGCGACGTCGTTCACCGGCATGACGAAGCCGGAATGGACGAGGCGAAGACGAGCGCCATTCTCGACCTTGGAGAGAATGAACGTCACCACGGTGTCGAGCCGCGAGCCGTAGCCCGCATTGCTCTCATGGCCGCCCCTCCAGGCGTAGACGAAGCGTTCGTTGGGGATCACCTCCAGCACCTGGCATTGAATGACCCCGTCCCATGTACCGGCCGGCGTGGTCTGATAGGTGAAATGCGTGCCCGGAACGGGCGCGAACCCTGTCGGCGCTATCAGCCAGCGCGCTATCAACGCGCCACTGGTCAGCGCATTCCAGATGGTCTCGGGCGCGTGGGGGAAGACTTCGTCGACAACGATGTCCTGTGTGGCGGGTTTCAACGCGGCGTCGGTCATGGATCGATTTCCTTGAGAAGGGTGCGCAGATTGGCGAAGCGTTCGCGCCAGAACACGCCGTAATGGCTCATCCAATCGACGAGGGGTGCGAGGCCTTCGGGCTCGGCGCGGTAATAGACGTTGCGGCCCTCGGGGCGTTCGACGACCAGGCCGGCTTGCTTGAGAGCCTTGAGGTGTTGGGAAACGGCGCCCTGTGTCACGCTGCTACCGCGCGTCAGTTCGACGACGGTTATTTCGTTGGCGCTGACGATCTGCTCGAACACGGCCCGCCGTGTGGGATCGGCAAGGGCGCGCATGACGGCGTTGATGGGGGCGGCTTGGGTCATGAAAAAGCAATAGCGAGTACTAATTGATTAGTCAAGGCTAATGGTTTTCCAAAAACAATGAGGCCAGTCTCGCTTTCACGAAACTGGCCTCATTCATCAGACCCCTATCAGGGATAGGCTTTTGGCGGGGTCCGGAATTAGTTGGCGGCGGCCACGATGACCGGGCGGTCGTCGATCATGTCGACCCATTTGCCGGCGTCGGCCTGGGACTGGCGCTTGATGTAGTGGTAGGGGGTTTCGTTCCAGACGCGCACTTGGCCTTCCTGGTTGTCGAGCACGAGATCGCCGCGATCGGTGCGCACCATCAGCACGGCATGGCCATCGCCATTGCGCTCGCGAACCACGGCCATCAGCAGGGTGCTGGCGGGCCAGCCGGCGTTGATCAGATCGCGGCGCTTTTCCAGCGCGATGTCTTCGCAATCGCCGTAGCCGTTGGGATAGGTCCAGAATTCGGAGACGTTGTAAAGCTCCTGATCGGTCACGGGCACCACGGTCTGGTTGACAGTGGCGTTGACGGTGAGCAGCTGGCTCCAGCTCGCTTCGTCCAGATTGACGGCAGGGACGACGACGGCATTGGGACGGCACTCATCGCGGTGGGTCTTGCAGAACTCGGCAGCGCCGACCGGAATGGAGGTTGTGACATCGAGTGTCTGGATGAAAGCGACGTTGGAGGTGTCGAAGGCGTGGGCCGGCGCGACGATCGCTGCCAGAGCCAGAACTGCGCCAATCAACGCCGCCGGCAGTCCCTTTTGATTGAATGACATTGTTGATCTCCCTGATGGAGACCAACCTATGGGGGCCGGATTTCGCCGGTCCGAAAACTGCAATGCAGTTTTGATTCAAGTTTTATCGAACGGGTTCAGGCCGGATTAACTATGCAGATCAGGCGCTTGGGTTGAAGGCTGCAGTTTTGGATTCCGGCAGGAACCGGCGTCTTAGTTCATGCGCAGGTTCTGCTGCACCACGGTCAGCATTTCCTGGGCGGAGGCGAATTCGACGGCGACGCCGTTCTGGAAATGGCGGACCACGCGGGCGCGCATGCGGCCCAGGGTGACCGGCGTGCCCATGGCCGGGCGCACATCGAGTTCGATGGCGGCGCCGGAGAGCGAGATATCGATGATCTTGCAGTTGTAGCGACGGCCATCGTCGAGCACGACGGTGGAATGGCGGTTGTCGGGCACGACGCGTTCGTGGCGACGATCCTCAGGCAGGTTGAGGACGTCCTTATTGGCCAGCCAGGTGAGCTGGGCGGCCATCTTGTCGCGCTTGCGCGGGGAGGCGGCCACTTCCATGAGGAAGCCACCCTCGACCTGCTCGATGATAGTGCCTTCAATGCGGCCAATATGATCGATATAGGCGATGACCCGTTCGCCGACGACGCCTGAGACCGGAGCGATGACCATGGCTTCGCCGGGCGACATTTCCAGCACCTGGCAGGGGAATTCACGGCGATCGGCCAGCATGTAGCGGCCGAGCACGGAAACCTTCACGCGCTGGAAGCGCACTTTTTCGGCGCGCGTCCGCAACGGGGCGATGTACTGCGGAGATGGAATATCGTCGCTGAGCATGCGCCTGACCGATAAAAAGCTGTGACTCTATGATCACGCTATCGGGTTTTGGTTAACGCATGGTTGTGTCTGCCGGCGAGGAAGCGCCGCAAATGCGGTTCAAATTGGCGGCGGCCGGGCAGCAATTTGCTTACTGACGGCCACCATCGATGACTGCGAGGTGGGCATAGCGGCGGGCCGTGCGGCCGAAGACCACGGCGGGCATGGCGACGGGGGACGTGTAACCAATGTCGCTGTTGACCGTGGTGGCCACGTCGCTGGCAACATCCTGCATCGCCACGTCGTCGGGCCAGATCAGGCGCAGGCCGGTAATGCGCTGTTCCATTATCGGCTGCACACCGAGCCAGTAGGGTTCATCCACGGCGGTCATGGCGCCGAGCATGCGGGTATGGGTAGAGCCATTGTGGCGCAGCGGCATCAGGATGGTCTCAAAGCTGGCCTTGGTATTGATGGCGGTGGTGCCTTGGAAGGTCACGAGGGCGACGGCATGATCCTCGGTCACGGCGCGCATCAGGGTATCGAGCGCATCCTTGTCGCGGTCATGCCAAAGGCCGGAGAAGGAGCGGCCCTTGAGTTCGCGCGAATAGGCAGTGCAGAGGTGAGAGCCGGCGAGGCGGAACGAGAATTTTTCGTCTTCATCCAGCTCGAGGATGAAGGTATTGGCCAGGGCTTCGCGAATGCGGGTCGGGTCGATATCCTTGCGGTCGGGCGCGCTGCGGGCGCCACGGATGCCGTTCCAATATTCGTAGAGCGTCTTGGTGCTCGTCTTTTGCATTCGTCATGACCCAAATGGACTCGCGCTCGACCCCAAAGGGAACGCTTCCGCCATGGGATGACATTGGCAAAAGGGCGGGGCAAAAGCGCCATTAAAGAATACTTAAGGTTAACGCAGGTGTCCCAATGTGGAAAAGAAGAGGCAGAGCGGCGCGGCGCCTGCGAGTCGGAGCGAAGTGATGAGTGAACAAGGACCACATGCGCCGGGCTCGGAAAATGTCAGGGCGGGCGGGCGCGAGCCGGTTTTCCTGCTGCCGGGCGTGATCACCGCGATGATTGGCGTCATGGTTGCCATTCAGGCGGCGTCAACCTTTGTTCTTAACCAGGATGGGTATGGGCAACTGATTTTCTGGTTCGCATTTTTGCCGCTGCGAATCCTGGCGGCGCAGGAGAATCTGTCGCTGGCGCTGCCGCTGATCTGGACGCCGTTTACCCACGCGCTGATGCATGGCGGCTGGGACCATCTGCTGATCAATATGGCATGGCTGGCGATTTTCGGGACGCCGATTGCGCGGCGCTACGGGACGGTGGCGACGCTGGTTCTGTTCTTCGTGGCCTCGGCGGCGGGCGCGGCACTGTTCGCGGCCACAACGTTGTGGAGCGGGGCTTATCTCGTGGGCGCTTCAGGCGGGATTGCTGGGCTGACCGGCGCTGCGGTGCGATTCATTTTCCAGCCGGTGCTGGTGATGCAAAATCCCGAGACAGGGGAGCGCGTGCCGGTGGGGCGGCGGCTAGCGAGTTTCGCCGATCTGGCCAAGGACACGCGGGCGCGCATGTTCATCCTGATCTGGGTGGTGCTGAACGCCGCGGTGCCGCTGCTGCCGATTTTCACCGGTGCCAATGTGCAGGTGGCGTGGCAGGCGCATTTGGGCGGGTTTTTCGCGGGGATACTTCTTGTGGGGTTGTTTGAGCGAAGGGAATGAGGCCGCCGCTTGCGCAGTGAAGGCCCCCTCACCCGACCCGAGAGGGTCGACCTCTCCCCCAGAGGGAGAGGTGAAGAGGGTTAGTATACGTCCTTGGGATCGAACAGTTTTGGCAGGCCGGTGTCTTCCAGCGACGCGGTCCCGTGTTTCGTCACCACGCGGCGGTAGAAGCAGGATTTGCGGCCGGTGTGGCAGGCGGCGCCGCGGCCGGTCTGTTCGACCAGCAGGACGATAGCGTCCTGGTCGCAATCGACGCGGACTTCGATCACGCGCTGCAGTTCGCCCGAGCTTTCGCCCTTTTTCCAGATTTTGCCGCGCGAGCGGGACCAGTAGTGTGCGAAGCCGGTCTCCAGCGTCAGCGCGAGTGCCTCGGCATTCATGTGGGCGAGCATCAGCAACTCGTTGCTGCCTGCCTCCATGGTGACGGCGGTGACGAGGCCGTTGGCGTCGAAGGCGGGCGCGAGAGTGGCGCCTTCTTCGAGTTCGGCATGGCTGAGGGTTTTGGCATCGGCAAAAGTGAGGGGCATGGCGCGGTTTTAAACCGCGCCATGAGATTGCGCCAGATCAGGCCTTGAGCCCGAACCAGATTTCGATGTCGCCGGCGCCGCTGGCCGTATCGAAGGCGGGGCCGTAGTATTCAAGAAACGCGAATGGGGCATCGCTCAGTTCCCGTCCGGCATCGGCGAGCCATTCAGAGGCAGCGCCAATGGTCGAACGGATGGTCGTGACGTCGCCCTGATGGACGAAACGCGCCCAGTTCAGCGCTGGAATGGTGATGCGCTTGAGTTCGGGCTGAACATCGGCGCCTTCGCGCACCTCGACGGCGACGATATAGTCGAAATTGCCGCCTTCCATGCCGCCAACTATTCCATAGGCGGCGTCGGTGACGGCCCCCTCGATATTGCCGATATAGGCCTGAAATTGTTGCCATTGGGCCGGAATACCGGCCGGATTATTCATCGGATGACGCTGGGCGATGCCGGCAAAATGCATACGCGAGCTGGTTACGAAACGAGGCGGCGCGATATCGATCGTTGCGGTGGTATCCATGCGTTGAGGCTCCACGAGTTGGATGGCTTCCAGATTACGCCCGCGGCGAAGTACGTCCGGCGTGATGCCGAACTGATCGCCGAAAGCGCGGGTGAATGCCTCGTGCGAGCCGTAGCCGGCATCGAGCGCTACCGACAGGATATCGGGGGCGCCATCCGCCAGTGTGCGTGCTGCTTCGGTGAGCCGTCTGGCCCGCATATACCCGGAGATCGAATAGCCGGTGGCCAGGGGAAAGGCGCGCGACAGGTAGGATTTCGACCGGCCGGTGACTTCCACCAGATCATCCAGCGATACCGGCTCGGTGAGCCGGCTTTCGAGGACCCAGAGCATTTTGGCGACGTCGGACATGGGCAGAACTCGCTTGAGACGCCGATTCTATGCCACGGCGCCGGCCTGCGCATTTGATCGCGCATGCACGGCGAGTCTAACGCGGGATTGGTCTCAGCGCTTGATCATGGCGAAGAAGCGATCCTGCTCGACGCGGTCTTCGGCAAAGACGCCGGTGAAGCGGTGGGTGATGGTTGCGACACCATGGGCGCGGACGCCGCGCATCGTCATGCACATGTGCTCGGCCTCGAGCATCACGGCGACGCCGCGGGGGCCCAGATGCTCGTTCAGCGCGTCGATAATCTGCGCGGTGAGGTTTTCCTGAGTTTGCAGGCGGCGGGCGAACACCTCCACGAGCCGCGCGAGCTTGGACAACCCGACGACGCCATCATGGGGCAGATAGGCGATGTGGGCCTTGCCGACGAAGGGCACCATGTGGTGCTCGCAATGGGAATGGAACGGGATATCGCGCATGAGCACGATATCGTCATAGCCGCCGACTTCCTTGAAGATGCGGCTGAGGATTTCCTTGGGGTCCTGGTCGTAGCCAGAAAATAGTTCGCCATAGGAGCGGGCGACGCGGGCAGGGGTTTCCAGCAGGCCCTCGCGGGTCGGGTCGTCGCCGGCCCAGGCAATCAGCGTGCGCACGGCGGCTTCTGCCTCGGCCTGGCTGGGACGAAGGCGCACGGGGAAGGCGGTCGGCTCGGTGTCGAGGGGTGTTACACGGGCGTCCATAAGTCGGTTCCTTGGCTACGGCACAACTTAGATGCGCTGACGTGGATTGGATTCCCGTGGGCAAGGATAATTCTTTGCCATGGCAGCCCACGCGGGACACCCTATATAAGTGGGCGGACCCAAGCCGACAAGAAACAGATTTGTGCGTTTTATGGACCTCAGCGATCTCTATTCCGAAAAAATCCTCGATCTGGCAGCAAACGCCGTGCAGCCGGCGCGGTTGACTGCGCCCGACGCGTCGGCTCGCAAGGTGAGCCGGGTTTGCGGCTCGGTGATCGAGGTCGACCTGGCGGTGCGCAACGGCATCATCGTCGCTTATGGGCACGAAATTTCGGCTTGCGCGCTAGGGCAGACCTCGGCGGCGGTGGTGGCGCGGGAGATTGTCGGCACTTCGGTCGACGAGGTGCGTGCGCTACGGGCGCAGATGCATGCCATGCTCAAGGAGAATGGAGCGCCGCCGACGGGCAAGTGGAGCGACCTCAAATATCTCGAGCCGGTGCGGGAGTATCGTCCGCGACATACCTCGACGCTGCTGGTGTTCGACGCGATGGTTGAGGCGCTGGATAAAATCCAGGCGGTAGAATCGGTTAGAGCGGCGGGTTGATGGACAGAGTCATCGACCTGATGTGGCGGGTGATCGATTGGCCGTTCAAGCTGGTCGCGGTCACGCTGATCCAGATTTATCGCTATACGCTGTCGGCTTTCGTGGGGCGGACCTGCCGGCATGCGCCGACCTGCTCGGAATTTACCCGCGACGCCATCTGGCAGCATGGGTTCTGGCCGGGAGGCTGGATGGGCTTGGCGCGGGTCGTGCGATGCCGGCCAGGCGGGACGCATGGTTATGATCCGGTGCCGGTGTTCGTGCCCCAGCGGGCGCATTGGTTTGCGCCATGGACCTATGGAAGCTGGAAATAAAATCCAGTCGTGCTAGACAAGCCGCCTTGCAGCGAAGGTCGCTGCATCAATCCAATTTCTGGAGATTTGAAAATGACGATCAAGGTGACGTTCCCCGACGGTGCAGCTCGCGACTATGCGCGTGGCACCACCGGGACCACCATCGTCGAAGGCATCTCCAAGAGCCTGGCGAAAAAGACGGTCGCGATGCGCTGGAACGGCGTGTTAAGCGATCTGTCCGACGCGCTGGACGCCGACGGCAAAATCGAATTCGTGACGCGCGATAGCGGGTCGGCGGACGTGCTGGAACTGATCCGGCACGACACGGCGCACGTGCTCGCCGAAGCAGTGCAGGAGCTGTGGCCGACGACGCAGGTGACGATCGGGCCGGTGATCGAGAACGGCTTCTACTACGATTTCAAGCGGGACGAGCCGTTCAGCGAGGACGATTTTCCGGTCATCGAGAAGAAGATGGCCGAGATTATCGATCGCGGTGCAGCCTTCACCAAGGAAATCTGGAGCCGCGATCAGGCCAAGGCGTTCTTCAATACGCGCGGCGAGAACTTCAAGGTCGAGCTGGTCGATGCCATTCCGGCCGACCAGTCGCTCAAGATGTACAAGCAGGGCCAGTGGATCGACCTGTGCCGTGGCCCGCATATGCGCACGGTCAAGGACATCGGCACGGCGTTCAAGCTGACCAAGGTGGCCGGCGCCTATTGGCGTGGCGACAGCAATAATCCGGTGTTGAGCCGGATTTATGGGACGGCCTTTGCCACCAGGGAAGAGCTGGACGCTTATCTGCATATGATGGCGGAAGCCGAGAAGCGCGATCACCGCAAGATCGGGCAGGAGATGGACTTGTACCATTTCCAGCCGGAAGCGCAGGGATCGGTGTTCTGGCATCCCAAGGGTTATGTGCTCTACAACCAGATGGAGACCTATATCCGTCGCCGCTTGAACTCGTCGGGTTATGTCGAGGTCAAGACGCCGCAATTGATGTCGTCCAAGTTCTGGGAAGCCTCCGGTCACTGGGGCAAGTATCGCGAAAACATGTTCGTGGTGCCTGATGAGGTGCCCGGCACGGAAGATGAGGGCCCGGTGTTGAGCGGCAAGAGCGACCTCATGGCGCTCAAGCCGATGAACTGCCCGGCCCACATCCAGATCTTCAACCAGGGCATCAAGAGCTATCGCGATCTGCCGCTGCGGATGGCGGAATTTGGCTGTTGCCACCGCAACGAGGCGCATGGCGCGCTGCATGGGCTGATGCGCGTGCGGCAGATGACGCAGGACGACGCGCATATTTTCTGTCGGGAAGACCAGATCCAGAGTGAAACCGAGCATTTCGTGCATCTGCTCTATTCGGTCTATGCCCATATGGGCTTTTCGGACGTGGTGATTAAGCTCGCCACGCGTCCGGAGAAGTTCGGCGGCACCGTGGAGCGTTGGGATGCGGCCGAGAAGGCGTTGGGCGATGCCCTGCGCGCGACCGGCTACGATTTTGAGATCGCCGAGGGCGAAGGCGCGTTCTATGCGCCCAAGCTGGAATTCCACCTTAAGGACGCCATCGGGCGCTCGTGGCAGGTGGGGACGTTGCAGCTCGACTATGTGCTGCCGGAGCGGCTGGACGCCACCTATGTGGCCGAGGACGGTTCGCGCAAGTATGCGGTGATGCTGCATCGGGCGATCCTCGGATCGCTGGAGCGGTTCATCGGCATGATGATCGAGTCCTACGCGGGCAAGATGCCGATGTGGCTGGCGCCGGTGCAGGTCGTGGTCGCGACCATCGTTTCGGAAGCGGACGAAACCGCCGAGAAGCTGGTGCGCCAGTTGAAGGCGGCGGGCATTCGGGCGGAACTGGACGTGCGCAACGAGAAGATCAACTACAAGGTGCGCGAGCACTCGGTGGGCAAGGTGCCGTTGATGTTCGTGGTCGGCAAGCGCGAGGCCGAGGAGGGTACCGTTTCGGTGCGCCGTCTCGGCACCGAAGGGCAGAAGGTGATGCCGTTCATGGATGCGCTGGTCGAATTGATGGCGGACGCAACCCCGCCGGACCTCAAGGCGGCCTGATGCCACAGCGTCCGTCCAATCGCGAAATCAAGGCGCTGACCCATTTGGGTGAGGAAAACGCGCTTGGGCCGGACGACTTCAAGGATATCGGCGAGAAGGTTTTCGCCGGTATGCTCAAAAAAGGCTGGGTGGTTCCTGCGGAGGGACTGCCCGGCAAGTTCCGGGCGACGATCAAGGGGCTGACTATTCACGAGGGTGAGATCATCTTCGCCGGTCGGTACCGAAACTAAGGACCCCCACCTAACCTCCCCCTGGTAGGGGAGAGACTGTTTGGTGGTCGGACGAGATGTTGCCAAGAACTAGATCTTCCTCCTCCTATCAGGGGGGAGGTTAGGTGGGGGTATCCTCTTAGAATGCCTGATCCGATAGAAATCACCCCCCGGATCAGCATCGACTCCAGCGAGTTGGAGGAGACGTTCGTGCGCAGTGCCGGGCCGGGCGGGCAGAACGTCAATAAGGTGTCGAGCGCGGTGCAACTGCGGTTCGACCTGATGAATTCTCCCAATATTCCCGAGCCGATGAAGCGGCGCGTGGCGGTGCTGGCGGGGCGCAAGCTCACCAAGCAGGGCGTGCTGGTGATTACCGCCAATTCGCATCGCGACCAGCCGATGAACCGCGCCGATGCGCAGGAGCGGCTGGTGGCGTTGCTCAGGGAAGGCGCGGTAGCGCCGAAATTCCGAGTGGCGACGCGGCCAACGCTGGCCTCGAAAAAGCGGCGGCTGGAGGGTAAGTCCATCCGCTCGGTGACCAAGACGATGCGGCGCGACATTCCGGATGGCGATTGATGGATAGTCTGAAATTCGGCACCAGCGGGTTGCGTGGCCTTGCGGTTGAGCTGCAAGGGCAGGCGGCGCGGCGTTATACGGCGGCGTTCCTGCGGCATCTTGATGGGCTTGGCGCCATTGTCAGCGACGTTGTGTATCTGGCGCGCGATTTCAGGACATCGAGCGCGGCGATCACGGCGGATTGTGCGGCGGCGATCGAGGCGCATGGGTTGCGGGCGGTGGATTGTGGAGCACTGCCGACTCCGGCGCTGGCCTTGCACGCCATGGCGGCGCGAAGCCCCTCGATCATGATTACGGGGAGCCATATTCCGGCGGATCGGAACGGGCTCAAGTTTTACACGCCGAGCGGCGAGATCAGCAAAGCCGACGAGGCGGGGATACTGGCGGCGCTGCGGGACGAGGCGATTGCCGACGCTACGGCGCTGGTCGGTCACGAGCATGTGGCGGCAGTCGAGCGCTATGTCATGCGGTTTGCCGATCTGGTGCCGGAAGGCACGCTGCGGGATTGGCGGATCGGGGTGTTCGAGCACTCGAGCGTGGCGCGCGATATTGTTGGCGCCATTCTGCATCGGGCGGGGGCGGAGGTCGTGCCGCTGGGGCGGGTCGATGGCTTTGTGGCGGTGGATACCGAGGCGTTCGGGGATGCGGTTTTTGCGCCGCTCAAGGGCTGGATAGGCTCGGAACGGCTGGATGCGATTGTGTCGGCGGATGGCGATGGCGACCGGCCGCTGCTGATGGATGGGCAAGGCGCCTTTGTGCGCGGCGATGTGCTGGGGCTGCTGGCCGCGCGTTTTCTGGGCGCCGATGCGGTGGTGACGCCGGTTACCTCCAACAGCGCTATCGAGAAGACGGGCTTTTTCCCTAAGGTGATCCGCACGCGGGTGGGCTCGCCTTATGTGGTGGCGGGCATTGAAGAGGCGGTCGCGGATGGCGCTGTTGTGGTTGTCGGGTTCGAGGCGAATGGCGGCACCTTGCTGGGCACGTCCGTCGCCGTGGGCGGCGTCGAGATTTCGGCACTGCCAACCCGCGACGCGGTGCTGCCGCTGTTGAGCGCGCTGGGTCTGGCGGCGCGGCAACGCGTGACGTTGGCGGAACTGGTGGAGAGCTTGCCGTTGCAATATGCGGCGAGTGACCGGATCGAGCATGTGCCGGGAGAGCAAAGCGCGGCGCTGTTGAGGCGGTTGGCGGCGGATGCGGACTACGCCGCGGCGTTTTTTGCGCCGGATCACCAGATTGACCGCCTGTCGCAGATCGATGGGCTGCAGTTCTGGACGCGGGCTGGGGAGATGGTGCATTTCCGGGCGTCGGGGAATGCACCGGAGCTGCGCTGCTACGTCGAGAGCGGATCGGAAGCGGGCGCGCGGGCCTTGTTGCAATGGGGGCTGGCGGCGGCGGCTGGTGCGCTGAAAGAGGCGTCGTGAAGATATTCGTGACGGGCAGTGCCGGCTTTATCGGGTTTCATCTGACGCGGCGGTTGCTGGCCGATGGCCACAGTGTCACCGGCTATGACGGGATGACGCCGTTTTATGATGATGGGCTCAAGGCCGGGCGGATGGCGCTGCTATCGGCGCAGGCGGGCTTTTCGGGCGTGCAGGGCATGCTCGAGGACGCGGCGGGGCTGACCGAGGCGTTGCGCGCCAGTGGAGCCGAGGTCGTGGTTCATCTGGCCGCGCAGGCGGGGGTTCGCTACAGCATCGAGGCGCCGCAGACCTATATCAGCTCCAATCTGGTAGGGACCGCGAACCTGCTAGAGGCGGTACGGGCACATCGGCCGCGCCATCTGGTGTTCGCGTCGACCAGTTCGATCTATGGCGGAAATCTCGCGATGCCGTTCGCCGAGACCGACCGCGCCGACAATCCGGTTTCGCTCTATGCCGCCACCAAAAAGGGCGGCGAGGCCATGGTGCATGCTTATGCGCATCTGTGGGGCATCCCGGCGACCAGCATGCGGTTTTTTACCGTCTATGGACCTTGGGGCCGCCCGGATATGGCGGCGCTGAAATTCGTGCGGGCGATCGAGGCGGGCGAGGCCATCGAGGTTTATGGCGAAGGCCGGATGCGGCGCGATTTCACCTATATCGATGATTTGATCGAGGCCATCGTGCGGATCATTGGCCGACCACCGGTTGCGGGCGAGGGGCTGGAGGGCGATACGCTGTCGCCGGTGGCACCGAGCCGGATCGTCAATCTGGGTGGTGGGAAGCCGCGCGAGTTGATGGACTTCATTGCGGCAATCGAGACGGCGCTGGGCAAGAAGGCCAGGCTCAGATTCCTGCCGATGCAGCAGGGCGACGTGCTGGAAACCTATTCGGACGTGTCGCTGTTGCGGCAGTTGATTGGCACGGTGCCACGGACCTCTATCGAGGATGGGGTGGCTAAACTCGTTGCCTGGTATCGGCAGTTTTACGGTTAGCAAGTGGCCCCGCCGGAGCGGGGCCGCTGTGTTCGATTACTTCGACGTTGCGGTGATATTGGTCTTGCCGATCAGGACTGTGGGGTCTTGTTCGGCGGCCATGAAATCGGCGAGGCCGAGGCCTGCTGGGTCCTTGGCGGTCATTTCAATGGTCAGGTCCTTGGCATCGCCGGTGATGAAAGCGCTGACGGCCTTGCCGACCTTCTGGCCCTCGGCGGCGCCGGCGAGCATGCCCAAAATAGTGCCTTCGGCTAGGCCCGCATAGATCGGACGCATGCTGGCGGCATCGGAGCCCTGTTCGGTAGAAACACGCTTCAGGATTATGTCGGAGAGGCCGGCATCGACCACGTTGACCTTGAGGTTATTGATGACGACGCCCATGGCGGCGGCGAGCGAAGTGTCTGGATCGATAGCGAACAGGGCCTCGGTGGCATTGCCAATGGTGCCGGCAAGCTTGACGGTGGCGAGGTCGGCGCCACTGATCGAGACATCCTCGATGTTGATGGCGTTGGCTGCTTCGTCCCAGGCGGCCTTGACGGCAAAGCCAAGGTTGACCGAGGTGATGCCCAGATCGATCAATTGCTGGAACTGATCGTCGCCGGAATCCTTGGGCACATCGATCACGATGCTGTCGCCGGTGGTCGAGACATTGGTCGGGATGCCGTTGCGATAGTCGCTCAGCGACAGATCGAAGGCGCCGATATCGGCCTTGACGCGCTCATCGGTGGCGTCGGGATTGGGAATATCCATCTTGAAGCCGTCGAACGAGAACCCGGCAAAGGACGGGATCAGCGAGCGGGCATTCGCATCGAGCCAGGCCTGGTCGATGGCTTCGGGCGCGGCCTCGACGGCAGCGATCGGGCCGCTGAGGTCCATTGCCTTGAAGGCCATATTGGCGATGCTCATCTCACCGTCGCCTTCGACGGCGATACGGAAATCCTGCATGGCGATCGCGGGATAGGTGCCGGGGGCCATGCCGTCCATGGTCATGCCGCCAATGGCGAAGTCCAGCGGCGTGCCATCCTCGTCGGTGCCCTTGCAATCGAAGCCGCCAAAAGTGACCGGGGAAGATTCAAAGGCGGTGAAGATATCGGCATACATGTGCAGCGCCTTGCCGATGGTCTGCGGCGATGGGGTCTCGCCTTCGGCTTCGATCGACTGGGACATCGCCATCAAGTCAGCAAAGGAGAATTTCAGCGGGCGGCCCTTGAACTCGGCCGTTTCGACCGCGCCGACATGGCAAGCCACGTCCTTGACGTTCATGGTGCCGCCTGCGGCCTTGAAATCGCTGTAGAGGGTGGTGAGTTCGGTCTGCCCGGCGTTATCGACCAGGCCATAGACGGCGAGCATGCCGCCGATATCGAAATTGGTGGCCGAGATGGCGCCGAAGCTGCCCGACACGTCTTCATCGGCGCTTAGCTCGGCTCCGCCCAGAGACACGCTTGCGGCGACGCCATCCTGGACATTGTCGAGCACCACGTTCTTGAAGCTGACTTTCCCGGACTTGGCCGTGCCATCCACGGTGGACGTGAAGCTGACGGTAATATCGGGAATGGTAATGCTGGTGGCGGTGAGGCCGGCCAGCGCATCGGCGTTGTCGATCACATCGCCGCTGAAAATGGCCCGCAGCGTGGTGTCATCGACATTGGAGTCCACGGCGTCGAGGTCAGCGATTTCGACCGAGAATTCTGGAGGCGTCGAGACAGCCGGCGTGCTTTGCTCGACCGGCGTCTTGATCTTTTCCTTGGCGATTGCGGTTCCGGCGGGCAGGGCCACGGTCAGCAGGCAGGCAGCAGCAAAAGCTGCCAGTTTGGGGCGGGACAGGATATCAAAGGTCACGGCTAACTCTCCGGGCTTGTTCGGTGCGCAATTTGTGCCATCGCGCCGTCGCCATCAATAGGCAAAGAGCGTCGTCGCGCATAGGGTTGGTCAAATGTTAAGGCGCCGCCGCTGGCCGAGCGCAAATGCTTGTCAGTGGTGTGGCGGTGAGCACTATAACCGGTAGCCGACGAGACGGCCGGGGCTTGATAATTTTGGCGACCAAAGTTCAGCACACCATAGTGACCGGCGCATTTATGGCGTTGCTTGGCGTCATTTCTGCATCGGCCCTGACTGTATCGCGGGCAGAACGGGACCTTGCTGGAATTCGAAGTCACGGGATCAACAGCAGAGACCGTCTGGGGCGACGGCATTTATACCGACGATTCCTCGGTAGCCGCCGCAGCCGTGCATGCGGGCGCAGTGCAACCGGGGCAAACCGGCCTCGTTGTCATCGAGGTCATGCCGGGACAGGCCAGCTATAGCGGCTCGCAGGCCAATGGCGTGGCCTCGCGCGACTCTGGTCCATGGGACGGCAGTTTCAAATTCGTGCTGAACGTCGATGCCAAGGTTCAGAGCAAGCTGAGCAACTAGGGCGCAACGGACCTAGTGCGCGGTCGTCAGCACTTCGATTTCCTGGCTGGAGCCGGCTTTGACTTCGAAGTCCCGGTTGAAGACGGTTTCGCCCTGCTTGGCCAGTACGCGGTATTCGCCTTCGGCCAGCACGGTTGCCGGGAAGGCGCCGAGATCGGTGAAGACCGTGGTGCCGTCTGCAGTCTTGACGGTCCATTCGACGTCGGCAATGGCCTCGCCGCCGACCTCGGAGGCCAGTTTAAACGAGATCTGGCTGGCCTTCTGATAGAGTGTCGCGTCGGTGAGCTGACCGGGCTCGACCCGTAGATCGGCCCGCACCACGGCGTTTACGTCACCGAAATGGGAGACGATGTGATAGGTGCCGGCATTGAGGGTGACGATCTCATTGGGTCGCAGGCCTTCGGCAACTGTGGTGCGAGTGGCTTCGTCGCCTGCGGTGAGGATGTCGAATTTCAGCAGGTTGGCGGGGATGGCGATATCGCCGGTGATCGCCGAATTGAGCCGCAGGGCGCCGGCGCCGATGACGAAGCTCTTTTCGTTGGCGCCTTCGGTGACCGTCAGCGTATCGCTGGCCTGGGCGCGGCCATAGGCGACATGAACTACATATTCGCCGGGCGGCAATTCCACCGAGGCGATGGCTTCGTCGGATTTGGCCACCAAGGCCAGTTCGCCATTGGCATCGGGCGTGGTGCCAAAAATGCGCCAGACCAGCCCTTCTGGAATGGTGGTGCCATCCTCGGTAATGCGGGCCTTGAGCGAGACGGGTTGCGGCACCGTGGTCAGGGCGCTGATGGCCTCAGTGGCGGGCGTCCGCGCAGCGGGGGGCGTCACTGGCGGTGTCGCGTCGCGATTGGGGCGCGGGCGAGGCATGGGGGGCATTTCGGTGGCAGCGTCCTGCGCGAATGCCGGCGGGGCGAAAGCCGCAGGCGCCAAGGGCGCCAGCAAGAGCAGCAAAAGGGCAAAGACTAGTCCCGAACGCATATGTTTTCCCGGCCCCGGTAGGTACGCCCAAAATTGGCGTCGTGTGTGGAGAGTCGCGACGCAATAGGCGGCGATTGGGGAAAAGCTGTGTCATAGACGCTGCCACTTTGGAACAGCCCTGTGCGCCAGCGCAGACGATTTTATGTGAATAGCCACTGGGGACTATCGTGATCGCCGCAGTCTGATTATTGGATGACTTCGATGAGAAGGAGATGATGATGCCGGCCAATGCAGCGATGCGCGATTATCTGATGAGCCGCAGGTCGGTGGGGCAGGCCTTTCTCAAGGAGCCGGGGCCGAATGCGGAGGAACTGGAGCAGATCCTCACCATCGGCACGCGCGTGCCCGATCACGGCAAGCTCAATCCGTGGCGGCTGGTGCTGTATAGCGGCGACGACCGAGCGCTGATCGGTGAAAAGCTGGCGGCGATGGCCAAGGCAAAGAACCCCAACCTGGAGGGGGCAGAATTGGACCGCGAACTGGGGCGGTTCCTGCCGCCGCCGCTGACAATCGGCGTGCTGTCATCGCCCAAGGCCCATCCGAGCGTGCCGGAATGGGAGCAGTTCCTGTCCGCCGGCAATGTGGCGTTCAACCTGGTGAATGCGGCATTCGCACTGGGCTACGCGGCCAATTGGGTGAGCCGGTGGTATTCGATGGACGCAGAAGCGGCCCGCATGCTGGGCGCGCGGGAGGGCGAGCGGTTCGTGGCCTTCGTGCAGATCGGCACGCCGACCGCGGTGATCGAGGACCGGCCGCGACCCAAGCTGGACACTATCGTATCGCGTTGGCAATTGCCGGAGTAGGATGCAACATCAAAGCGTGCGCCTGCGTTATGCCGGCGCAAGGGAGGCATTCATGGTTGCAGATCATTTCATCGTCGCGCGCTGCGATAGTCACTGGAAAGTGAGCTTTCACGGCTCCGACCAGAGCCCGTTCGAGACCAAGGAAGACGCCATCGTGGCGGCGGTCGCCGAAGCAAAGTTGCAATCGGCAAAGGGGCGCGAGGTCGAGGTGCTGGTGCAGGACATCGATTCCACGTTCCACAGCGCGTGGCGGTCGGGCGCTGATGACAACAGCGACGAGGAACTGGCGACGCGGGCCTAAGTGTGAACCGAAGTTAACGCGCGGTTAACTGCTGTTAGTGTTTCATTAACCGACACGATTCTTTCGAGACGGATTAATGGGCGTCCAGCCAATCGCGATACCGCAAAGTCTTGCCTATGTCCTGACTTCGGCGGGCGATCGCAACGGCGTGGACTTTAACTACCTGCTGCAAACCGCGATCCGCGAGAGCAGTCTCAATCCGCAGGCGAAGGCTCAGACCTCGTCCGCCACCGGCCTGTTCCAGTTCCTCGATACGACCTGGCTCCAAACCATGAAGGAGCAGGGGCCCCGGCTGGGCTATGGGCAATATGCCGACCAGATCGAAAAGAGCGGCAACGGCTATACGGTGCGCGACCCCGACGCACGGGCGCAAATCCTCAAGCTTCGCGAGGACCCGCAGATTGCATCCGATCTCGCGGCCGCGTTCACTAAATCGAATGGCGACTATCTGAGCGCCAAATTCGGCCGGCAGCCGAGCGCCGGGGAGCTTTATATCGCGCATTTCCTGGGCGCGCAGGGGGCCGAGCGGATGTTCAACGCGGGGCTACAGAACCCCGACCAGATCGCTGCCGACCTGTTTCCGCGCCAGGCGCAGGCTAACAGGACCATTTTTTACGACGAAGGCCAGCCACGCACGATCCGGCAGGTATATCGCGCGCTGGTCGCCAAGCATGAGGGCGGTGGGCAATCGTCGGGCTTTGCGGCGCAGCAATTGGCGAGCCAGCCGGTTGCCAGTGCGGCGCCCGTCGTGGCCTCGCGCTTTTCGCCGGCCAATATGTCGTTCACGGGCCTGTTTAAGAACGAGGAGCAGGTCGGCCCGGAATCGCCGCTAAACCCGGTGGGGGCAGGCGGTAGCGCGTTCTTCACGCAGCTTTACGCAAAATAGGAACGCGCGGCTCAATTAGGCGTTTACCCTGATCGAGATAAAGTGAATAGGGCGCGAGTAGTTTGAGTCGAGACGAAATACGTGAAGCAAATTGACGGCCTGTTAAAGGTGTTCACGCAGTAATCACCGCGTCCGTCCAGCTCCGAGGAGAGTGCCATGCGTCGTGCTTTTGCTGTAGCTGATCGATTGAACTCCCTGCCTAGAGGATGGACTGTTCTCGGTCTTGCCCTGGCATCCTGGGGCCTCCTGGTTCTGACGATCCAGATCGCTTCCGGGCTGTTTCACTTTGTGGCCGCCGCGTTCTAGGACGCGTATGACGATATCACCGCAATCATGGTGAACCGTTCCTTAAACCTTCGCGGCTAACTTCAGCTCCGGGTATCCGGAGAGTGTAATGGTTGCGTACAAGGACTTCGTCCGGCTGTCTCAATCCAGCGATAGCGAAGAGCGTGGCAGTGCGGCCCATCTGGCTGCCATGGCCTATCTCAACCATGAGGGGCCGGCCGACGAACAGGCTGCTCTGTACGCCTCGCTGATCAATTTCCTCGATGATCCTTCGGTCAAGGTGCGTGCGGCTTTGGCCTACGGCCTGCTGCATGCCGATATCGCGCCGCGCCCGATCATGCTGGCGCTGCTGCATGACAGCTCGATCATTTCGCGCGCCGTCCTGCAATATTCGCCGGTGCTGATCGATGCCGATATCATGGGGCTGGTCCGCGGTTTCGATCTGTCGATGCTGGTGGCGGTGTGCCAACGCAGCCGGATCAGCGAACGTCTCGGCGCCGCTCTCATCGGACGACAGGAGCGTCCGGTGACGTTGCGGCTGCTCAGGCGGGCGGATGTGCCGGTGGGTGCGGGACTGCTGCAAGCTTTGGCGCAAACCGATGGCCATGATGCCGAGATGCGTGGGGCGCTGCTGGGCCGCCGCGACCTGCCGGCCAGCATCAGGGCTCTGCTGGTGCAGAAGGTTGCCGCCGCCCTGGGCAATGCGCGCATTGTCAAGGGCGCGCTGGCCAGTGACCGGTTGGAGCGCCTGTTGCGCAATAGCGGCGATACCGCGCTATCTGCGATCGGCGAACGCGAGGCGGTGAAGGCGCAAACGGGTTTTGCCGCCGGGCTGATCGGGGCCGACCAATTGAATACGCGGTTGCTGCTGCACGCGGTGGTGACCGGGCATGTAATGTTTTTCGCCGATTGCCTCGCCGAACTCGGCCAGACCCCACGCGACAAAGTGTTTTCGCTGCTGGAGAGCGGCAGCCGGCCGGCGCTGAATGCGCTGCTGGTGCGTTGCGGGCTGGGGGAGGAGATGCGCGCCCTGTTCGCCAAGCTGGTGATGCACGCCCGCGCGGCTGACCTCGCCGACGACGCAGCCGCCCGCCATTACGTGGTGACGGCGCTGACCGAGGAACTGATCGTCGATCATGGCGGCGTCATTCCCGAGCAGCTGGAAGAGGCCTTCGCCTATCTCAGCGAGCAGAATGTGCAACTGGCACGCAAGGCCGCGCGCGGCGTGATGGCGGCGTTCGCCGGGATTGCCAATGCCCCGATGGCCCTGCCGATGCTGGACGAGCGGCTGGCGCTGCCGGCGGCCTAATAGCGGAACTGTTCGCTCAGCACGCGTTCTTCCAGGCTAGTGCCGGGATCGAACAGCAGTGTCACGCCATGCGAGCGGTCTTCGCGCACCGTGACCTCAAGGACATTCTGGAATTCGATGTTGTCCGCCACGGCGCTGACCGGACGCTTGGCCGCTTCGCGGGTGATGAACTTGACCACGGCGCGATTGCCCAGGATAGCACCGCGCCAGCGGCGAGGGCGGAACGGCGAGATCGGCGTTAGCGCCAGCAGTGGGGCCTCGATCGGCAGGATCGGGCCGTGGGCCGACAGGTTATAGGCTGTGGAGCCGGCAGGCGTCGAGAGCAGCACGCCGTCGCAGATCAGCTCTTCCAGCCGGGTTTCGCCGTCGATGACGATCTGAATCTTGGCAGCCTGATAGGTGGAGCGGAACAGGGACACTTCATTGAGCGCCAGGGCGTTCTGCGCGCGGCCGGTGGTATCGACCACCTGCATCGAGAGCGGATAGATCCGGGTCTGCTGTGCCGCCGCCAAGCGGTCGCCCAGGTCATCCTCCGAGAAGGCGTTCATCATGAAGCCGACCGAGCCGAAATTCATGCCATAGACCGGAACGCTGGTGCGCATGACGCGGTGCAAGGTCTGCAACATCAGGCCGTCGCCGCCCAGGGCCACGACCACCTCGGCGGACTCGAAGGCGATGTTGCCATAGCGCTGCTGCAGGCGCTGGGCCGCGACATCGGCCTCCGGCGTGCCGTTGGTGACGAAACTGATGCGCTCGGTGGGTCGGCTGGCCACGACATTCCCCAAAAGACTCTAGAGCCCGATGCGGCGACTGCTATCACGCGGGCCGCCAGCGTGCCAGCCGGCAGGGAGCAACGACACTGGCCGGCGGTAATTTGCACCGCGCCTGATTTGGTATTGGCATTTCTTAATATCTTGGTAACCTACGTACAAAGACGGAAGTAATGGCGTCAGGGCTGGGCAGGAGCGGGCGGCGATGCAAGTTTTGTCGTCCTATGATACTGCGCGCGCAAATAGCAGCGTGGCAGCTGAATTTGTTCGTTTCTCAGCCTTAGATCCCTCGGCCAACAAGCACTCAGTGACAGTGCATTCTGCCAGTGGCCTGCCGATGCATTTGTTGGCGGGCAGGCCAGTGTCGGCGCGGTTGACGACATCGCGGGCGGTGCAACTCGTGGTCAAGCGTGCCATGGACGTGGTTCTGGCGGCTTTAGCCTTGATGGTCTTGGCGCCAGTATTGGTTTTACTGGCGATCGTCATCTGTCTGACCAGTAAGGGACCGGCGCTATTCCGGCAGGATCGGGACGGGCTGCACGGCACCGTCATTTCGGTCTATAAATTTCGCTCCATGTATGTCGACCGCGCCGGGGTAACGCCAATAGGCCGGTTTATCCGCCGGACCAGTATCGACGAGCTTCCGCAATTGTTGAACGTGATCCGGGGCGATATGAGCCTCGTCGGGCCGCGTCCGCATCCGGTCGGATTGCTTGCAGCGGGTAGCCCGTATGAAGCGCTGGTGCCGTATTATCACGCGCGCCATGTCATGAGGCCTGGGATTTCAGGCTGGGCGCAGGCCAATGGCCTGCGGGGGCCGACCGACAATGCGACGACGGCCCGCGCCCGCATCGAGCACGACATTGCCTACATTCAGAATTTCAATCTGCTGCTGGATATCCGGATCATGATCCGGACGGTTCTGCGCGAATTCGTCACGGGAACGGGCTATTAATCGATCCTGAGATGTCAACGCTCAGTGGGAGGTCAGTCAGATGCGCATCGCTGTTGTTGGTTCGGGGTATGTTGGGCTGGTGAGCGGCGCCTGCTTTGCCGACTTTGGGCATTCGGTTGCCTGCGTCGATACGGA
This sequence comes from Devosia sp. UYZn731, assembly GCF_040546795.1. Classification (NCBI taxonomy): domain Bacteria; kingdom Pseudomonadati; phylum Pseudomonadota; class Alphaproteobacteria; order Hyphomicrobiales; family Devosiaceae; genus Devosia; species Devosia sp. UYZn731. The sequence goes on along the minus strand of NZ_JBEPOL010000002.1, from coordinate 537,516 downwards.
CGAGGCCAAGATTGCCGCTTTGCAGGCCGGCGAGATTGCGATTTTCGAGCCGGGTCTTAATTCTCTGGTGGCCGACAATGCCAAGGCCGGCCGCCTGACTTTTTCCACCAATGTGGCCGAAGCGGTCGCGGGCGCCGAAGTGGTGTTTATCGCCGTGGGGACGCCGTCGCGACGCGGCGACGGTCATGCCGACCTGTCCTATGTGTACGACGCTGCGCGCACGATCGGCCGGTCGATTAAGCAGTTCACGGTCGTGGTGACCAAGTCCACGGTGCCGGTCGGCACGGGAGACGAGGTGGAGCGGCTGATCCGCGAGGTCAATCCCGAGGCCGATTTCGCCGTCGTGTCCAACCCGGAATTCTTGCGCGAGGGCGCCGCGATCCAGGATTTCAAGCACCCCGACCGCATCGTTGTGGGCCTGGACAGTGAGCGCGCCAAGCAAGTGATGACGGAAGTCTATAGGCCGCTGTTTCTCAACCAGTCGCCACTGTTCTTCGTTACGCGACGGACGGCGGAACTGATCAAATATGCGGGGAACGCGTTCCTGGCGATGAAAATCACTTTCATCAACGAGATGGCTGATCTGTGCGAGGCGGTGGACGCCAATGTGCAGGACGTGGCGCGCGGCATTGGCCTCGATAACCGGATCGGCATGAAATTTCTCAATGCGGGCCCGGGCTATGGCGGTTCGTGTTTTCCCAAGGATACGTTGGCTCTGGTGAAGACAGCGCGTGATCACAATAGCCCGGTCAACTTGATCGAGACCACCGTCGCCATCAACGACAACCGCAAGCGGGCGATGGCGCGCAAGATCATCGCGGCGTGTGGCGGCAGCGTGCGCGGCAAGACCATCGCCATCCTCGGACTGACCTTCAAACCCAATACCGATGACATGCGCGACGCTCCTTCCATCACCATCATCCAGGCGTTGCAGGACAACGGCGCGATCATCCGCGCGTTCGATCCTGAAGGCATGAAGCCGGCTGCCAGGCTGCTGGACAATATGCAGTTCGGCACCGATGCCTATGACGTTGCCAGGGGCGCGCATGCGACGGTGATCGTAACCGAGTGGAACCAGTTCCGCTCGCTCGACCTGGCTCATTTGCGCACCATCATGGCCGAACCGGTACTGGTGGACCTGCGCAATATCTACAATCGCGCCGACGCGATGGCCCATGGACTGATGTATTCAAGCATCGGCCGGCCCGAAGGCGCGGCGCCAGGACATTTGGCGGAGGCGGCCGAATAATCTCGACGGGTTAGGGACCGTTGAGACGACGAAATGTAAGCGCCGCTCTGTGCGGCGGTGTCGACTATGAGTGGGGGGCTCATATGGCGAAGCGTATTTTAGTGACTGGTGGGGCCGGGTTTATCGGTTCCCATCTCTGCGACCGGCTGCTGCGGGGCGGCAATGACGTGCTGTGCGTCGACAATTTCCTGACCGGCAGCCAGGCTAATGTTGAGCATCTGCTCGATAGCCGGCATTTCGAGATCATGGAGCATGACGTCACGTCGCCGCTGCGGGTTGAGGTCGATCAGATCTATAATCTGGCCTGTCCGGCCTCGCCGGTGCATTACCAGGCCGATCCGGTGCGGACCACCAAGACCAGCGTCATGGGCGCGATCAACATGCTGGATTTGGCCAGGCGGCTCGATGTGCCGATCCTGCAGGCCTCGACCTCGGAGGTCTATGGCGATCCCGAAGTGCATCCACAGCCCGAAAGCTATCTGGGCAACGTCAACACCATCGGCCCGCGCGCCTGCTACGACGAGGGAAAGCGTTGTGCCGAAGCGCTGTTCTTCGACTATCACCGCCAGCACCAGTTGCAGATCAAGGTAATCCGCATCTTCAATACCTATGGCCCCAACATGCATCCGGACGACGGGCGCGTGGTATCCAATTTCATTGTGCAGGCGCTGCGCGGCGAGGACATCACGATTTATGGCGATGGCAGCCAGACGCGGTCGTTTTGCTATGTCGACGACCTGGTCAAGGCCATGGTCGCGATGATGGATACCGACGGCTCGGTAACCGGACCCATCAATATCGGCAATCCCGATGAGATTACCGTCAACCAATTGGCCGAGCTGGTGATCGAAATGACCAATTCGAACTCCAGACTGGTCCACAAGGCGTTGCCGGTCGATGATCCGCGCCAGCGCAGGCCCGACATCACCCAGGCGCGGCAGGTTTTGGGGTGGGAGCCCAGCGTGCAATTGCGCGCAGGGCTGGCGCGGACCGTCCGCTATTTCGACGCGCTGCTGCAGGTCAATGGCGCCAATCTGGCGCAGGACAACCTCCCCGAGCAAGGTCCTTTCACCGTCGAGACGGGGTTTTGAGTTTGCCCAAGGTTGCTTTGATCACGGGCGTCACGGGGCAAGACGGGGCTTACCTATCGCAACTGCTGCTGGACAAGGGGTATATCGTCCATGGCGTCAAACGGCGGTCCTCCTCGTTCAATACCGGGCGGATCGAGCACATCTATCAGGACCCGCACGAGACCGATCCGCGGTTCGTGCTGCACTATGGCGATATGAGCGACGCCACCAACCTGATCCGCATCGTGCAGGAAACCCAGCCGGACGAGATCTACAACCTGGCGGCGCAAAGCCATGTTCAGGTGTCGTTCGAGACGCCCGAATATACCGCCAATGTCGATGGCCTGGGCACGCTGCGCCTGCTGGAGGCGATGCGCATTCTCGGGCTTGGGGAGAAGTGCAAATTCTACCAGGCCTCGACCTCGGAACTCTATGGCCAAGCCCGGGAAGTGCCGCAACGCGAGACGACGCCATTCTATCCACGCTCGCCCTATGGGGTGGCCAAGCTCTATGCCTATTGGATCGTGGTCAATTACCGCGAGGCCTATGGGCTGCACGCCTCCAAAGGCATTCTGTTCAACCACGAAAGCCCGTTGCGGGGCGAGACGTTCGTGACCCGCAAGATCACGCGAGCCGTTGCAGCCATCCATCTGGGCGCTCAAGATAAATTGTATCTCGGCAATTTGGATGCGCAACGCGATTGGGGGCATGCGCGGGATTACGTGCGCGGCATGTGGCTGATGCTGCAGCAGGAGACGGGGGACGATTACGTGTTGGCCACTGGTCGGGCCACCTCTGTGCGCCAATTCGCCGAATGGGCGTTTGAGGATGTCGGTATGGCGCTGGAGTGGACGGGCTGTGGGGCCGACGAGAAGGGCCGAGACGCCAGAACGGGCAAGGTCGTGGTCGAAGTCGATCCGCGTTATTTCCGCCCAACAGAAGCGGACTTGCTGCTCGGCGACCCCGCCAAGGCGTATGAGAAATTGGGTTGGACGCACGAAATATCGGTGCGTGCGCTGATCGCCGAAATGGTGCGCGAAGACCTCAGGGGCGTACAGCTCGCGCCCGCGATGGTGGACGCATGACCTACGCGCTGGCTGGCAAACAGGTTTGGGTGGCGGGCCATCGGGGAATGGTTGGCAGCGCGGTGGTACGCCGCCTGGCGTCAGAGGGGGCGGAACTGATCACCGCCGACCGCCGCGAGGTTGATCTCAGGCGCCAGTCCGAAACGGAGGCTTTCGTCGCCAAGACCCGGCCGGATGCCATTGTGATCGCCGCGGCCAAGGTCGGCGGCATCTTGGCAAATGACAGCTTTTCGGCTGATTTCCTCTACGACAACCTGATGATCGAGGCCAATATCATCCACGCGGCACATTCGAGCGGCGTGGAAAAACTGCTCTCGCTCGGCTCGTCCTGCATTTATCCGCGACTGGCGCCGCAGCCCATCCCGGAAGCGGCGCTGCTGAGCGGGCCGCTGGAGCCGACCAACGAATGGTATGCCATCGCCAAGATTGCGGGGATCAAGCTTGCCCAATCCTACAGCAAGCAGCATGGCCATGACTTCATCTCAGCGATGCCCACCAACCTTTATGGCCCTGGCGACAATTTCGATCTGAAGTCTAGTCACGTGCTGCCGGCCCTGATCCGCAAGGCGCACGAGGCCAAGTTGCGGGGCGAGACGGAAATCGTGGTGTGGGGCACGGGGACGCCGCGCCGCGAATTCCTGCATGTCGACGATTGCGCCGATGCACTGGTGTTCCTGCTCAAGAACTATTCGGAGTTCGAGCACATCAATATCGGCTCGGGCGCAGATTGCACCATTCTGGAACTGACGCAGCTTGTCTGCCGAGTGGTGGGTTTTACCGGTGCGATTGTGCACGATTTGTCCAAGCCTGACGGCACCCCGCGCAAGTTGATGAGCAGCGACAAGCTGCGGGCGATGGGCTGGGCGCCGCGCATCGGCCTGGAACAGGGGATCGCCGACACCTATCGGTGGTTCCTAGCTAATATGCCGACGACTTTGGAATCGGCGTGATGGGCAAGACGGCGGTCATCACGGGAGGCTGCGGGTTTTTCGGGACGCATCTGATGCGGGCGCTGGCACTTGATACAGCGTATGAGCGCATTATCCTGGCCGACATCAAGGAGCCTCGCGAGTTGTCGGCGAAGGCCGAATATGTCCGCGTCGATGTCTGCGAGGCGATCGATCTGCCGGTATCCGGCGAGGTCGAGGTCTACAATTTCGCCGCCGTGCACACGACGCCGGGGCACGAGGATTGGGAATATTACTGGACCAATGTGGCAGGAGCCACCAATGCGTGCCGGTTCGCGACGCGGGTCGGCGCAAGGCGGGTGGTGTTTGCCAGCACCATGTCGGTCTATGGGCCGCAGGAAGTGCAGGTCGATGAAACCACCGTGCCGAGGCCGGTCAATGCCTATGGCCGCTCCAAGCTGCTGGCGGAGCAAATCCATCGCGATTGGCAGGCGAGCGACGCTGCCAACCGGCTGCTGGTTGTGCGGCCTGCGGTGATCTTTGGCGAAGGCGAACGCGGAAATTTCACCCGGCTGGCAAGGCTGTTGCGACGGGGATTGTTTGTTTATCCGGGGCGAACCGATACGATCAAGGCCTGCGCCCCGGTGGAGGATTTTCCGCGCAGCATCGCTTTCATGAGTGCGTTTGACGAGCCCGTCCTCACCTATATTTACGCCTATCCGGAACGTACGACGACCGAGGCAATCAACCGGAGTTTTGCCGAGGCTGGGGGCTTCAGAACGCCCCGTCTGGTCATTCCAGCCAGTCTGATGATGGCTGGGGCGTGTGCGTTCGAGTTGCTGGCAAAAATCGGACTGAAGACCTCGATCAACCGCGTTCGGATGGGCAAGTTGCTGCATTCGACCAATGTCTATCCGCGTCAATTGCTCGATCGTGGATGGACGTTTCGCTATTCGCTGACGGAGGCGTTGGCGCGCTGGAAAGCCATCAGTGATTTCAAGTGATGATGGAGCCCGGCGACCTATGAAGCTGCTGCTGCACGATTATAGCGGCCACGCGTTCACCGCCCAGTTGGGGCGGGCGTTGGCGTGTCGGGGCATCCAGGTCGTCTACGCCTCCTTCGAGGGGTTCGCGACGCCCAAGGGCCGGGTGGCTGGAGTGGAGGGCGATCCGGCCAGTTTTCGCGCGGTGCAGATCGGCATTTCGGGAGAATTCGACAAGGACAATCTGCTGAAACGGCATCGCCAGCAGCTCGAATATGCAAGGCGGATTCGTGCGTTGGTGCTGGCTGAGAAGCCGGATGTGGTGTTGTCCGCCAATGCGCCAATTGAGGTGCAGGAGCAGTTGCTGGCCGCTTGCCGGACACTGGCGGCGGCGTTCGTGTTTTGGGTGCAGGATATTCATGCCGAGGCGATCGAGCGGATCATCGGCAAGAAAAATGGCGTTTTGGGCAGGCTGGTGGGGGCTTATTATCGACGCAAGGAAGCGCGAGTGCTGCGAAACAGCGATGGCGTAGTGGTGATTGCCGAGGCCTTTCGCGATGTGTTGGCCGGGCCGCGCTGGGGGCTGGATGTCTCGCACATGGTCGTCATCGAGAACTGGGCCAATATGGCCGACATGCCGGCCCTGCCGCGCGACAATGTCTGGGTTCGAGAGAACATGCGGGAAGGGCGCCACCGCGTGGTCTATTCGGGCACACTCGCCCGCAAGCACAATCCGGACCTGCTGCTGGATCTGGCGCGCAAGCTGGATGCCGATGTGTATTTGTTCTCCCAAGGATCGGGAGCAGACGTCGTGCGTGGTGCCGCAGCGGCCGAGGGTTTGGGCAATGTCATCGTCAGGCCATGGGTCTCGGTGGACGACTTGCCGAGCATGCTCGCCGGCGCCGATATTGCATTGGCGATCATCGAGGCCGATGCCGGTGTGTTCTCAGTACCGTCCAAGGTGCTGAGCTATCTGGCAGCCGGGAAGCCCATCTTGGCGTCGATCCCTGAGCAGAACCTAGCGGCTGTCACTGTGGCGCGCGAAGGGGCCGGGTTGGTCGCCGCACCGGGCGATATCGAAGCGCTGGTTCAGTATGCGCGTACCTTGCTGGAGCAGCCGGAGTTGCGGGCCACGATGGGTCAGGCTGGTCGTGCCTACGCGGAAAAAGCGTTCGACATCGACCTCATCTCTACACGGTTTGAACTGATCCTGCGCAATGCCTCACCAACGCCTCAAGCAGAAACTGTGCCGATTTTCAGTCTGCAGGATAGTGCTGAGGTGGGAGAGCCGGTGTGAGATTTTCCATCGTCACCATCGTCTGGAACAACCTTTCCGGATTGCGAAAGACGGCGCAGAGCCTGCGAGAACAGCGGCGCGAATTGTTTGAATGGATCGTGGTGGACGGCGGCTCGACCGACGGCACGATGCAGGCGCTTGGCGAATTCTCCGGCCTGATGGATCATTTCCAGTCGGGGCCGGATCGTGGGCTTTATGACGCCATGAATAAGGGCATTGCCCGGGCAAGCGGGCAGTATGTGCTGTTTCTCAATGGCGACGATATCTTGCTGCCTGATGTGTTGGCGCGAACCGAGCAAAAGCTCGCCGACGAGGGGTGCGGCTATAGCCTGATTTTCGGGGAAGTGGCGCTGCTGTTCAGCAATGGCCGGGTTCGGCATCGCAAGGTGCTGCCGCCCGATGTCCACCTTTGGCATCGCATGCCCACCTCGCATCAGGCGACGTTCATCAGCTTGACCGACCATCGGCTTATTCCGCACGATCTGAGCTATAGCGTCAGCTCGGATTATTACACGATCGCCAAAATCTATCAGAATCGGCGCGATAACGTGCTGCTACTGGACTATGAGGTGGCGCAGACGCCGATCGGCGGGGCGTCATTCACCGCCCGGCACCCGTTGCGCATGTTGCGGGATCATCATCGAATTCAGACCGAAGTGCTGAATGTGCCGGCGGTTATCAAATGGGCCAGTCTTGCCCGGAAGGCGGTGGCGATCGGGGCTATCCGAATAATCCAGACCTTGCCGGGGCGGGCATGAGGCCGGCCACGGCAACGGGTGGGCAGTTGTCGGATATCCTGACGCCTGTATTTGCATTCGGCTGCTTGTTTGCCAATTTTACGGTGACCTATTTGGGCGGCTACGCGCTGAACGGGTCGTTCCTTGCCTTAGCGGCGTCGGCCATGCTGACCTTGGTCATCGTGGGTCGGGTGCGACGATGGCCGTTGCTGGCGGTGGCGATCGTTGTGGCTATCGTGGCAGTAAAGGCCATCGGGACCGAAAACCTCGAAGAGTCCGCGAAGTCCGGGGCCCAGATCATCGCGGCGGCGCTTTGCCTTTGCATCTTCAGTGTCCGACGCGGCAATCTGGTGCATCGGGAAGGCTTCGCCGTGCTGTTCGGCCGGCTGATGACCCTGCATGCCGTGCTGTTGATCGCGCAGTGCATCGCGCTCAACGTCCTTGGATCGTTCGTCCTGCAGAATCCGTTCGGGCCGTTTTCTGCTATCGGACCAGCGGGGGAGCTTGGTGCCTTGCAGGCACCTTATCTGCCCTATGATGACGGCGTCATGCGACCGAACGGGTTCTACTCAGAACCATCGGTCGCGGCGGCATACACTGTTTTCGCGTTGGCCTGCGTATTATCGGCGACCACACTACGAAGCGGGCAGAAGGTCATTATGGCGGTGGTTCTTGCCGCGGGCGCCTTTGCCACCTTTGCCTTGACGGGTTGGGCCATGCTGGGCGGTGTGCTGGCCTGTTTCATGGTGTTTGGCGCGCGCGGCATGAAATCGAGCCACAAGCTCGGCATTTACTCGATGGCACTGCTGGCGGTGGTGGTTGCAGCTCTTGTGGGCGGCTCATACCTCATGGACCGGGTGGATGGCGCCGGTGAAGCGGGCGGGTCAATCTACATTCGTTTCACCGGCCCGTTCATGCTGATCGGCGAGGTGCTGGGCAAGGGCCTGCTCGGTCTGCCGATCAATGATCCAACCTTCCTGCTAACGCGCGACTATCTTGTCGATTTTGCCGGTCGCCAGTTCTCAACTCTGGACAATTTCTACGTCTGGCTGGTCGTTTATTTCGGGCTGGCGGGGATGGGTTTTATCGTCTGGTGCCTGCTGCGATTGTGGCGAGCACTGCGAACCCGGGGGCATCTTGCCTTGCCACTGGCGGTGCTAGCACTGTTCGCGGCAGCCACGGGGGCTGGATACAATAGCGTGTTCATCCTGCCGCTGGCCGTGGCCTTGTCGATCGTCAGATCAGGACCGGAGCGGGCTTTGGCGGAGCAGACCGCTGTGACCGCGGCGGTTCCGGCGGGTCTGGCGGCACGATGATCGGTCCATCGTGAGACGCTTTGTCTTCAGCCTGCTTTTCGGCGGCAGTGCGTTTGCGAGCCTGATGCTGATTTCGGCCGAAATCGGCGCAGTACGTGGCGCCGACGTTGTCGGGCCATTCCTCGTCTTTTACTCGGTCGTCTATATTTTGGGGCAGGTGGCCTCGCTGGCTGGATATCAGCGTGGACCATATCTGGTTGCACAAAATCTCGATGCGGCCGGGCGATTGAAGCCGCGGGCCGGCCTTGAGGCGGTTCTTTGGCTGGGGATCGTCCTTGGCGCATTGTTGGTCTGGCTCGGCGGGGATACCAGCGTCGCGCTTTATGGGGCCGGGGCGGTCCTGGTGGGCATCCAGTTTGTCGTTAGCGGGGTGGCTAACGGGCTGGGCCGCTTCGTCATCTCACGGCTGAATTTCGTGATCGTACCGAACGTGATCTTTATCGTGGCCCTGCCGTTTGTCGCTGTGGATGCCATGCGGCTCTATGCGCTTTGTCTGGCGGCAGGGGCAGGGCTTGGCCTGATCGCCCTCCGGCTTATCGGCTGGCGCCGGGCGTCCGGCCCCGTCGTGGTGGGTCAGCCGGTCAAAGTGCTGGATTTCGCCTCGCTGGTCGTGACGATCCTGGTGAGCAGCATTTCCCAGCTCGACCTGTGGATTGTCGGCCTGTTCGTGAGCGGCCAAGAGTTGTCGTATTATGCGTTTGCCAGCCGGATGACTGTGGTTCTGACCTTCCCGGTCATCGCCTATATCAATTCCATCCAGCCGGTCCTCGCCAGTTTCGTGGCGGCCACGGACCGGGCTTCCGTTCAACGCATCTTTGGTCGGTCGTATCGGGCAGTCCGGCTGATGGTGGTCGGGCTCGGTGTCATGGCGCCAATATTCGCCTGCGTCTGGGGCTACATGGTTTTCGGCGCCTTCGAATGGCGCATTGCTGCGGTGGCCGCCGCGGCGTCGATTGGATACACGCTGTCAGCGCTGGTGCCGCCGTTCGAGGCCTTGAGCTATGCTCGAGGGCGCGAGGGGCGGTATTTGCCGCATGTTGTCGCCGGTATCGTGGTGCAGGCGGTTGCGGGGATTTTCCTGGTTGCGACCGGCCTGTTTTATCTGCTGCCAGTGGTGGGTGGCCTCGTTCTGGGCGCGATCCGCTATGGGATGCGCAGAGAACTCGACCACCCCGACCACTAGCTGGCGATCACCTGTCTGATGGCGTTGGCGCTGGAATTTTCCAGACCATAGCTGCCGCTTTGGCCTTCGACGCTATGCGTGCTGGCATCGTCAAAGGTAAGCGCGAGGCTATACGTCCCGCCGGACAGTGACAGTGATGCCGCGTCGGCCGCGCGGGTCGCAGCAGTGCCGGACGTAATGATGGGGCTCGATGCCGCAACTTCCTTCGCTAATTGCGGCGCGTAGATGCGCAGGGTGACATCCAACAGCTCGCCCGGCGACAGGTTGAGCATCAGCGCCCGCATATCGAGGCCGATCGTTCCCGGGCTGCTCGTGATCCAGGTGGCCGCAAGGCGGGTACGCGTTTCCAGATGGTCTGGACGATCGGCCGTGGCATAAGCGGTGGTGGTGCCGACCTCTTCCACATTGAGAAATGCACCGGTGATTGCCGGCCAGGCGCCGGCAACTTTCTTGTAGAAACAACTGGCCGTCCAATGCTCGCCGATCCCGGCGGCGACCGCCTGGGCGCAGCCAAGGCGGGGGAACTGACTGCCCCCAGTGCTGTTTTCGTGCTGAAGGCGCAGTTCGACAAACGGCAGGCCAGCTTCGCTACCAGTGGCAGTGATCTCGACGATGGCGAAATCGGCGGCCGTCCAGCCGGTGGGTAACGTGCCGCCCCCGCCGACTACGCCGAGCACCGCGCCGGCCATAGCGGCGTTTGGTACACGATTGGTCGCGGCCGGTTCGAGCGACAGGCCGCGATCGGTCAGGGCGGGGGCGTCGATGTTGAAACTGTGCCAGACGCCACTGCTGTCCTGAGCCAGCTTCGGCGTGCTTCTGGTAAAGATGAGCGCCGTCGCGCGATCCACAGCAACGCCGCCGCGCATATAGCGGTTGTCGACGAAATCTGCAGCGTAGGCGGCGTCGACCGCCCACCAAGGATAGCTGGGGCGCCCTGTCATCAGGGTGAGGCCAAGCATCATAGCAGGCCGACCAGCGCGGTGGCGGTGGTGCCCGTGGCCTTGATGCGGCGCACACGGATGGGGACGATCGAGCCGGTCTGCAGGCCCGCCAGGGTCAATTCGACGCCCGAGGCGAGTACGACGACGACGCTGCCGCCATTGCCGACATAGATGGCGCGCGTGGTTTCGCTCAGATCGGTTGCGTCATTGGGGGTGATGGAAAAGCCGGTCTCGGCTGGTGCTTCCAGGCTGCCGGCATGGTCGGCGTAACGATCGGGCATAGGGTCCTCGCTCAGATGGTTCGAGCCGGATTATGCGGCGTCGGCTAACGAGGGGGACAAGTGGGACAGGTGGATAGTCTCCCGCACGATCGCGGGCTGTCAGGCCTGAGAGAAATAGGCGCCATAGCGCTTGGAATAGCCGGGGGCCGAACTGTCCTGCTGGTTGAGCACGGCGAGGATTTCAGCGCCATGGGACTTGGCAGCGCCCAGGCTGGCCAGCGCCTTGCGCGCCTCGGTCTGCGGCGTGGAGGCGTAACGCACGACGAACACGATCACGTCGGCATGCTGGGCTATATAGAGGCTGTCGACGACTGGCCCGATGGGCGGGGTATCGAGCACTACGATGTCGAAACTACGTCGCGCAGCGGTGATCAACTGCACAAAGGCGGTGCTGACGATCAATTGGTCCGTCGGAAGGCTGCTGCGGTGGGCGCCGGCAATCACCGTCGCCGGGCTGAGCGGGTCCCTGGCGGTGATGGCCTGGATATTGATCGCGTCCCCCGCTTCTGCCGTCAGATAATCGAGAAAGCCGACCGATGGCTCGATGCCGAGTTGGCGATGCACGCTGGGCTTGCGCAGGTCGCAATCGATCAGCAGGGTCGATTTGCCGGATAGGGCATAACTACGCGCCAGTGCCAGGGCCGCAGTGGTCTTGCCTTCGTCCGGAGCCGTCGAGGAGACCATGACGACCGTGCCTTGGCCGAGCATCGTGCCGGATTTGGCTGCGCGATCCACCGAGGCTCGAACCCGGCGGACCGATTCGGAAAACACCGAAATTGGCGCATTGACCATCAGTTCGGCAAAGCTGGTTTGGTCTGGACGGCCGGTCTTCAGCCGTGGCAGGGACGAGGCCACCTTGACGCGCAGCACGGACTCCGCCTGCTCTTCACTACTGAATCCGCCGATGACATTTTCATAGAGAAAGGCCAGGCCGACACCAAAGCTCAGCGCAGCAAGGGCGCTCAGGGGCAGGATCAACTGTGGATTGGGAAATGAGGGGGCCGCCGGCACCAAGGCGGGCGAGACGACGCGGCTGTCGGCCACCTGAAGGTCGGCCTGGGCACTTAGGTCCTGCGCTCGCGCCAACAGGGTTTCGTATTGCGTTCGGGCAATGCTGGCGGTTTGCTGGGATTCGTAGATTTGCGTCAGCACGCCCGGCGGCAGGTCGCTATTGAGGACCGCGGTGCGAAGGGTGTCGCGGAGCTGGTTTTCGCCGTTTCGCCCTTCGGCGATCGTCGCCTGCAGCGCCGTCAGTTCGGTCGTCGCGGCGTCGCGCAGCTCCGCGTCGAGACGATCGAGTTCGGCCCGCAGGCTGGCGAAAGCGGGCGCGCTATCGGCGAGCTGGGTGAGACTGTTGGCGATCTCCTCGCGCTGCCGAGCGAGCTTCTTCAGTGTATCGGAGGTCAGGGAGGCGGAGAGTTCGCCCCAATTGGCGGTCTCCACGCTTCGCCGCACGATATCGGCGGTCTGCGAATTCTGCTCGGCGGCATTTTTGATCGCACCGATCTGATCGACCAGATTGGCGAGCTGGCTGTCGCCAGATTGGCCGACAAGACGATCGATGTTGTCGAAAATGAAATTATCGTACGAGTTTTCGGAGGCCACGATCGCCTGCCGTGCCTGCTCGATCCGGGCCTGCAAAATGTCGTGCGATGCCAATGTGCCCGCCACTTTGGACGCGAGCTGATCCCTGATATAGGCTTGGGTGATGGCATTGGCCAGGTCGGCAGCGTGCGTCGGGTTCTCCGAACGGGCCTGCACGGCGATCACATAGGTCAGGCCGCGGCGCTGGGCGCTGACGGCGGCGCGCAGCCTGTTCAGCACTTCACCAAGCGCGCGCTGGCCGGCAGGCGCCGCTTCATTGTCAGGGCGGAAAAGGGCCAGCAGGCGCGCGGTCCATCCCGGGCCCGCCCCGAACTCGCTGTCGGAGACCAGGTGCCGGTCCTCGATGACCTGCATCAGAACTGTATCGGAGCGAATCAATTCCACTTCGCTCTCGACGCGGGCGCTGTCGGAGGCGCTGTTGCGCACCTGGTTCTCGGGATCCAGCAGATCCTTACGGCTTGGATCGACCATGATCAGCGCCGTGGCGGTGTAGACCGGCGTCAGCGCCAGTGTCGCCAGGCCTGCGGCAGCGACGATGGCAAGGGTGGTAATGGCAATTAAACGAAATTGCCGCCGCAACAGGCCGAAAATGGCCCTTATGTCGATTTCGCCGTCGCTCATGAAGACCCCGCCGCAATCGCATTGAGCCTAGCCACAAATCTTCGGATTAGAGAGTCTTGCCGAGAGCAATTTTCGCATTTTAATCAATTGCCGACTTGAAATATTGCTGGGTCGCCATGCGGCGTCAATCTGACCGAGGTCAAAATGCCGGTCATGGCTGCGCCGGTGTCGATGCCGATGCGCCAAGGCGACAGCGTAGGAGTCGCGGCAGGGGTATGTCCATGCACGACGACCGTTCCGGCCTCGAAGGGTATGTCGTCGCCGGGGCGCAGCCAGAGCAGGTCGCGTTCGCTCTGCTGCTCCAGCGGCACGCCGTGCCGCAGTCCGGCATGGACGAAGACTGTATTGCCGACGCGCAGATAGAGGGGCAGGCTGCCCATGAAGTCCACATGCCGCCTGGGCACATGGCGGTGCAGGATTTGGCGTCGTTGCTCCAGAGTGTGGGCGTCAAAGTGCTCATCGATGGCGTAGGATTGCAGCGTCTGGTTGCCGCCAAATCGACGCCAGTCCGACCCTGAGAGGGGCTCATCGAGAAAGGCCAGCATCATGGTCTCATGATTGCCGGCCAGGCAGATGCGCCGATATCCGGCCGGCACTGGGGCCAGCAGGTGATCGAGCACTCCGGCGCTGTTGGGTCCGCGATCCACGTAATCGCCCAGCATGACGATCCACTTCTCGCCCGCGAACGCGGCGCCATCGGCATAGATGGCCTGTTCGAGACGCTCAAGCTCTGCAAGGCACCCATGAACATCGCCGATCGCGTAGATGGCGGCGGGCCATTCCGAGACCGTCAGGCGCTGGCGTTCCGGCGCCGGTGGAGTGGGCGCGCCGAACAATGAACGCATAAGCGATTGAAGCATGATATCAGTCCGGTTCGAGGCTTTGCCCACTATTGCCCCGCACGGCGCGCAATGCTAGATGCGGTCGCGTCGCCGGTATAGCTCAGTTGGTAGAGCACCTGATTTGTAATCAGGGGGTCTCGGGTTCGAACCCTGATGCCGGCACCACAATCTCCAGCATTCATGCGCAGACGCTCCGACCGGCCAGATCCGTAGGACGGCTGTCTGGGGAGTGAATTGTAGCGGCGCCTAATTGCCAGACGCGGCAAATCATCGGCGTATGGCGTGAATTGATTCTGCAGAATGGGTTTTCGCAAATGAAGACGGATGTCCTTGTGCTTGGCGCCGGGGTCGTTGGCGTCAGCGTCGCCATCCATCTGGTCAAGCGCGGCCGCTCGGTCGTGCTGGTCGATCGGCAGGGCGCGGGTGAGGGGACTTCGTTCGGCAATGCCGGGCTGATCCAGCGGGAGGGCGTGGCGCCGCACCTGTTTCCGCAGGATATGGCGACGCTGCTCAAATATGCGCGCAACCAGAGCACGAGCATGCGGTTTCAGTGGCGAGCGCTGCCGCGCATATCGCGGTTTCTGGTGCAATATTGGTGGTCGTCGCGCGCATCGTCGTATCGCGCCATTGTCGAGGATTACTCAAAATTCATCGCCCATGCGGTCAGCGAGCATGCGCCGCTGATCGAGGAGGCGGGTGCCACCGATCTCATCGGCAAGGCCGGCTGGATGCAGGCCTATCGCAGCGAGGCGAACTATCGCGCCGCCCGCGAACAGGCGGAAGCGTTTGAGCGGTTCGGCCTGGAGCACGAGGCGCTCGATGGCGACGCGCTGCGTCAGCAAGAGCCAGGCATCACCGCCCCGCTTGCCGGCGCCGTCCATTGGACGCAGCCCTGGAGCGTGCGCGATCCGCTGGCGCTGACGCAGGCCTACCTGCGGCTGTTCCAGACGCTAGGGGGACAGTTCGTCACCGGCGATGCGATGACATTGCGCAGTGTTGCCGGGGGCTGGGAGGTTGACACCGTCGACGGCGCGGTGACCGCCAAGGAGGCCGTCATTGCCTTGGGGCCGTGGTCGGACAAGATGCTGCGCAAGCTGGGGCGGCGACTGCCCCTGGGCGTCAAGCGCGGTTATCACATGCATTATGCCCCACGCGGCAATGCCACTATTTCCATGCCGATCTATGATGACGCGGGTTTCCTCATCGCGCCGATGAATGGCGGCCTGCGCCTGACTACAGGGGCGGAGTTTGCCTTGCTGGATGCGGCGCCCAATCCGGCGCAACTGGACGCCGCGGAAAAGATTGCTGCCGGCGATTATCCTTTGGGTGAGCGGCTTAATCCAAGTCCTTGGATGGGTGCGCGTCCTTGTACGCCAGACATGAAGCCGGTCATCGGCCCCGAAGGCCGCGAGGGACTTTGGCTGGCGCTCGGCCATGCGCACCATGGCCTGACCTTGGGGCCCGCGACCGGGCGTCTGCTGGCCGAAATGATGACTGGCCAGACGCCGTTTATCGAGCCGGCGCCGTATAGCGTTACCCGGTTCGGCTAGTCTTTAGGACCCTGCAGCGCCGCGCGCAGGTTCCCGCCCGCCGCGCTTAGGCGCTGCTGCGCGGCATCGCGGTCCAGCCCCAGGATCAACATCGCCGTGGCCACCTTGATACTGCCTTCGGCGGTGTCCAGCGCGCTCTTGGCCACGTCGTATTCGGCATCAGCCAGGGTCGCGACCATCTTGACGGCACGGTCCTGCAGCTTGACGTTGGTGGGGCGCATCTCGACCATCAGGCCGCGATAGACGAAGCCGAGGCGGATCATCACGCCGGTGGAAATGCAGTTGAGCGCGGCTTTTTGGGCTGTCCCGGCCTTCATCCGGGTGGACCCGGACAGCACCTCGATCCCGGTCTCGATCAGGATCGAAATATCTGCCACTTCACCCAGCCGCCCGCCGCGATTGTTGAAGATGCCGATGGTCAGGGCGCCCTTGGCGCGCGCATGAACCAAGCCACCGATGGCATAGGGTGTGCGCCCGCTGGCGGCGAGGCCGATGATCACGTCGTTTTCGGACACATTGATGCTGTCTAGCCCATCGATAGCGAGCTGTTCGCTGTCCTCGGCGCCTTCGGCGGCGTGGAACACCGCGTCCTTGCCGCCGGCCATCAGCGTGATCGCGCGCTCATAGGGCCAGTTGAAGGTCGGGGGCAATTCGGACGCGTCCTGGGTGGCGATGCGGCCGGAGGTGCCGGCGCCGAGATAGATCAGCCGCCCGCCGCGGGCCAGGTGCTCGGCACCGCGATCAATGGCCTCGGCGATTGGCGCGCTCGCCGCCTGCACGGCGGCGATGGCAGCGTATTGGCCTTCGAGAATGCCGGCGACGAGGTCGCTGCTCGACCAGTCTTCCAAGGTCGCGTAGCGGAGGGAGGCGGATTCGGTAGTGCTCATTGAGACATCTCGTTTTCTTGGCTGTTTTGCCGCGCCCATTGGGCGGCGTGGGCGGCGGCGTCGATCTGGGGGAAGCTCGCCACAACATCGACCACGGCTTGGCCGGCGTAAAGGATGCAAGCCTGCCTTCATTGCTCGATCTGTAAAATCGATCACGGAGTCGTCCTCCGTGTCCGGCGAACGATTATGCGATTGCCGTTAGCGCGAAAGCAGTCGTAAGCTCTACTCCGGCAATGCCTTTTCCGTTGGGGTGCGGAACAGCGCGGCTCACTAAAAACCTCGGAGCGGGAGATCTTCATGCATTTGAATTTCGGCAAGACGTTTTTGACCGGCCTCGCCTTGGCGACGCTGCTGGGCACCGCGACGCTGGCCCTGCCGGCGCAGGCGGCGACCTTGCGCATGGCTTGGGCGCAGGATGCCACCGGCCTTGATCCGCATACCCAGACGGCATTCTCCTCGCTGCGGCTGCTTGAGCTGATCTATGAGCCGCTGGTCCGCCTCGATGCGGAGTACAATGTCGGGCCGGCCGTCGCCAAGAGTTGGGAATTCTCCAGCGACGGGTTGACGCTCACCTTCAAGCTCGATCCGAACGCAAAGTTCTCGACCGGCGATGCGGTGACCTCCGCCGACGTGAAGGCCTCCTTCGAACGCCTGCTCGATGAGGCGACTGCCGCCGCGGCCCGCGCTAACTTCCTCTCGATCAAAACGATCGACACGCCAGACCCGCAGACCGTGGTGTTTAACCTGAGCCAGCCAGACGCGCCGATCCTGATCGCGATGTCGGGGACCAATGCCTCGATCGTTCCCGCCAGTGCGATCGCCGATGGTAGCGTGGGCACCAAAGCGGTCGGGTCGGGCCCGTTCAAGCTCGACGAGTGGGATCCGAACGTCAAGGAAGTGCTGAGTGCCAACCCGAACTGGGCTGGCGGCAAGGTCGGCGTTGACGGCATCATCATTTCGGTGCTGCCGAGCGAGAGCTCGATCATCGACTCGATGCGCGCCAACCAGATCGACTTCGCGCTGTTCAATGACCCGACCATCGCGACGCTGATCCCCGGTGAGCCGAACATGACGCTCAACCGTATTCCCGGCCTCGCCTACAACGTGCTGCAGCTTAATCCCTCGCGTCCGCCAATGGACAATGTGAAGGTGCGGCAGGCGATCTCCTGCGCCGTCAACAGGCAGGAAATCATCGACACCGCGCTGGTGGGGGAAGGCAAGGTCACGGGACCGCTGACCATGGCAGCCTTTGCGTCCGATCCGGCAAGCCTGTTCTGCTATAAACAGGACGTCGAGAAGGCCAAGGCGCTGATGGCCGAAGCCGGCCTTGCGGACGGGTTTTCGGTTAACGTGATCGCCGCGACCGGCGAGCCACCCTACGCCGCCAACGAAGCGCAGGTGCTGCAGAGCCAGCTTGCTGCGATCGGCGTCAAGCTCACCATCCAGACCATGGATCTCAAGGTTTATGTCGACACCTGGCTCAAGGGCGATTTCGACATGGCGGTGGCGCAGAACGGCGGCCGCCCCGATCCCTACCCGATGTATAACCGCTACTTCACCAAGGATGGCAACCTGATCAAGGTGTCGAACTTCACCGATCCCGAGCTCGACAAGCTGCTGCAGGAAGGCCGCATCGAAACCGATATCGCCAAGCGCAAGCCAATTTTCCAGCAGTTCGAGGCGCGCCTTGCCGAGGAAGCCCCCTGGATCTGGATCAGCAGCACCGTGACCTACACTGCCAACCTGGGCACCGTGAAAGGCTATGAGATCAATCCGAGCGGATTGATCTTCTCGCTGAGCAAGGTGACTGTGGGCGAGTAAGCGTCTCCGAGGCGGGAGCCAATCCCGCCTCACTACCGGTAAGTGCCAATATGAACTATCTCGTGCAACGGCTGCTGACGTTCCCGCTGGTTCTGCTGGGGGTATCGCTGCTGGTGTTCTTTGCCATAAGGCTCGTGCCCGGCGACGCGATCATCGCGATGCTGGGCACCGAAGCGGGCCTGTTGACGGATGCGCAACGGGCCTCGCTTGCCGCGTATTTCGGCATCGATCAACCGGTCATCGCGCAGTACGGCCGCTGGCTTGTCGGGCTGTTCGACGGCAATCTCGGCATCTCGACGACCTACGGCAAGCCGGTGCTCGAGGTGATTATCGCCCGCTTTCCGCTAACGCTCGAGCTGGCGCTTTTGTCGATGGTGATTGCCCTGGCCGTTGGCCTGCCGGCCGGCGTGTTTGCCGCAACGCGCGCCGATCGGCCGTCCGATCTGGTGGTGCGGCTGTTCGCGATGCTCGGGCAATCAACGCCGAGCTTCGTCATCGGGCTGGTGCTGATCTATCTGCTTTCGGTGAACTTTCACGTCCTGCCGGCAATGGGCTCGTTCACGCCACTGTTCCAGGACCCCTTGGGTAATCTGGCGCAGATGATCCTGCCGTCGATTACGCTGGGCTTGGGCTTTGCGGCGGCGGTGACCCGCATCTCTCGATCGGCGATGCTGGATGTGCTGAGCGACGACTATGTCCGTACGGCGCGAAGCAAGGGCGCGTCGCAGCGCGATGTGGTTTGGCGGCACGCATTGCCCAATGCGCTGATCCCGGTGGTGACGCTGAGCGGCGTCGAGTTCGGCTACCTGCTCGGCGGCGCAGTGATCGTCGAGCAAATCTATGCCCTACCAGGGCTTGGCCGGCTGACGCTCGATGCGATCTCGCAGCGTGATTATGCGCTGGTGCAGGGCGCTGTTCTGTTCATCGCCTTCAACTTCCTTGTCGTGAACCTCCTGGTCGATCTCGCCTATGCGGCGCTCGATCCCCGCATCCGGCTCGGGGGCAAGTGATGGGTTTGCTCAACGCGGTGCGGAGGCACCCTAGTGGCCGTATCGGCGCGGCGATCATCTTGCTGTTCCTCGTCGTGGCGGCATTGGGCGCCATCGGCCTGACGCCGCACGACCCATTGAAGCAGTATGTGATCGACCGGTTGAAACCGCCGAGCGGCACCTATTGGTTCGGCACAGACCTGCTGGGTCGCGACACTTTCAGCCGCCTGATGCTCGGCATCGGCGAGTCCTTCCTCGTTGCATTCGCATCGGTTGCGGTCGCCGCGACGGCCGGCACGGTGATCGGGCTGTTTGCCGCCTGGTGGGGGCATCTCTGGGACGGCATATTGATGCGGATCATGGATGTGCTGCTGGCATTTCCGGCGATCCTGTTCGCACTGCTTATCGTCGCGATCCAGGGCCCCGGTGTCCTGACCAGCATCACGGCAATCGGCATCATCTATACGCCCATCTTTGCCCGCGTCGTGCGGGCGCCCGCGCTCGCACTCAAGGCGCGTGAGTTCGTCGAGGCAGCACGCACCTTCGGTAGTTCGCAGCGCTACATCCTGTCACGCCATCTGCTGCTCAATCTGGTCGCGCCGCTGACGGTACAGATCACGCTGGCGCTCGCTTGGGCCCTGCTGACCGAATCCGGGCTCAGCTTCCTGGGCCTCGGAACACAGCCACCGGCGCCGTCGCTGGGCGTAATGCTCGCCGAGAGCAAGTCGATGATGACGCGCGCGCCATGGCTGATGGTGTTTCCCGGCCTCACCATCATGCTCGCGATCCTCGGCTTCAACCTGTTCGGCGACGCGCTGCGCGACATTCTCGATCCGCGCACGCAGGAGAGGTCGGCATGATGCCGCTGCTGTCGGTCAAGGACCTGCATGTCGGCTTCGGCCGTGATCCCAAGGCCAACGAGGTGGTCAAGGGTGTGAGCTTTGATCTGGCGGCCGGCGAAACGCTGGCCATTGTCGGTGAGAGCGGGTCGGGCAAGTCCGTGACGGCGCTGTCGATCAACCGGCTGGTCGATTTCGGCGGCGGCCGGATCACCAGCGGCGCGATTACGCTGCAACGGGGCGATGGCACTGTTCTCGACGTCACCAAGGCTGACGAGTCGGCGCTGGTCCGGGTGCGCGGCAGCGATATCGGCATGATCTTCCAGGAGCCGATGACCTCGCTCAATCCCGTCCACACCGTGGGCGCCCAGATCGAGGAAGCCTTCAAGCTCAATCGCGGTCTCACCGGCAGTGCCGCGACCCGGGCCGCCAAGGAAGCGCTGGAGCGGGTGCGCATTCCCGATGCAGCGCAGCGGCTCAAATATTATCCGCATCAGCTTTCCGGCGGCATGCGCCAGCGCGTCATGATTGCCATGGTGATCGCCAGCAATCCGCGCCTCTTGATCGCCGATGAGCCGACCACGGCGCTGGACGTGACCGTGCAGGCGCAAATCATGGCACTGCTGGCCGAACTGCGCAACGAGCTCGGCATGTCGATGGTTTTCATCACCCACGATATCGGCCTCGTCGCCGGCATCGCCGACCAGATCATGGTGATGCAGAATGGCGTCGCGGTGGAACAGGGCGCCTTAAACGCCGTCCTCGACAATCCCCAGCACGACTATACGCGCCACCTGCTCAAGGCGGTGCCCCACTTCAATGGTGGCCGTGCGGTCCGCAGCGATGGCAGCCGCGCAGCGGGCGCCGCACCCGTGGTCACGGTGGACAATCTCGTCGTACGATTTCCCGCAGCCAAGGGACTGTTCGCTCGTGCCGCCGGGGCGGTACATGCCGTGGACGGTGTCAGCTTCGATCTGGTCCCCGGAGAAACGCTCGCCATTGTCGGCGAAAGTGGCTCAGGTAAATCGACTACGGCGCGGGCCATCCTAGGCCTCGTCAGCACGACGCGCGGCCGCATCGACAGAGCCTCGGGCCGCAGTCCCCGTCCTGTGCAGATGGTGTTCCAGGATCCCTTCGCCTCGCTCAATCCGCGGCTTAATGTCGAAAGCCTGTTGGCCGAGCCCGCCATCGCGGCAGGGCAGCGGCGAGATGCCAAACTGCGCGAGCGCATGACCTTCCTGCTTACCCGCGTCGGCCTGCCCGAAGATGCGCTGGTCCGCTATCCACACCAATTCTCCGGCGGTCAGCGCCAACGCCTCTGCATCGCCCGCGCGCTCATGCTCAATCCTGAAGTGGTCGTACTCGACGAGGCCGTCTCCGCCCTCGACGTTTCGGTCCAGGCGCGCGTGCTCGATCTGCTAATCGATCTGCAACGCGAATTTGGCCTGGCTTACCTGTTCATTTCGCATGATATGGCCGTGGTTGAGCGCATCGCCCATCGCATCGCAGTGATGTATGCCGGCCAACTGGTGGAGATCGGCGATGCGGCCTCGGTACTGTCCGATCCGCAGCACAGCTATACCAAGCGGCTGATTGCGGCCGTGCCGGCCATCGAACGCCGCAAGCAAGTATTCACCGTTGATGCCACGCAGGTGCCGTCACTGGTGCGTCCGAAGGGCTACGAGCCTCCGCCGCCGCAATGGCGCGAGGCTGGCCCCGATCATCGTGTTCGTCTGGAGACAGCATGAGTTCAGCTCAAGCCGTCCTCGACCGGGCCTTCGCTCCTCTTCAGGCGGCGGTGGAGGCCAAGCGCATTCCTGGCGGTATCCTTGGGGTGATCGACGCCGATGGCCAGCGCGCGACGCGCGTTATCGGCTCGGCCCAAATCGTTCCGGCGCAACGGCCGATGGCCGAGGATACCTGGTTCGATCTCGCCTCGCTGACCAAAGTCATCTTCACCACGCAGCGCATTCTGGCGCTGGCGGAAGCGGGCAGCCTCGATCTCGATGCGCCGTTGATCTCGGCAATCCCCGATTTCCGGCAATACGATCCCAATGCATGGGAGCGCAAAGTCACGTTCCGCCAATGCCTTGGCCATGAGACGCCGTTTCCCGGCGTTTTTCCGCTCTACACGTATGGCAGCGATGCAAACCGGCTGCGTGCTTTCGTCCTGCAGCACGAGTGGCCTTCAGGTCCGCCGGTCTATTCGGACATCAACTTCATCTTGCTCGGCATCGCGCTGGAGCGGCTGGAGGGCCGCGCGATCCGCCAGATGGACCCCGGTCGGGGCTTCGCCTGGTCCGCCGATCCGGCACAGGCGGCGGCCACCGAGTTCGATTCCTGGCGCAACCGCGTTGTGGTCGGTGAAGTGCATGACGAGAACTGTTTTGCACTGCAGGGCTCGGGTCATGCCGGGCTGTTCGGCACGGTTAGGTCCGTGCTCGATTTCGCCCAGGGACTGCTGGCCGGGCAGGGCGCTTCGGCCCTCATTCGAACGCCGGTGTCGGACCGCCGCACCCATGGCTGGGAACGCTCCCATGATGGCTGGTCGGGCGGGGATAACTGCTCGCCCGAGACCATCGGTCATACTGGTTTCACCGGCACCGGGCTGTGGATCGATTTCGCCAGGGGCAGCGCCTGGACGCTGCTGACCAATCGCGTCCATCCCACCCGGCATTTCGATAGCGGCATTGTGGCTTTGCGCCGTGCAGTCGGCGATCTCATCAACCAAGGCTAGGAGCGTTTTATGGACCAGATCTGGACCGTGGGCCTGATGACGGGCACTGTGCTCGACGGCAATATCGATGTCGCCATGCTCAAAACCGATGGCGAGCGTGTGGAGAGCTTCGGGCCCTATACGCTGGCGCCCTATCCTGCTTCGATCCGCCGCCTGCTGGAGGAAACGCTGGCGCAGGCGCGGAAATGGAATTTCGAGGGTGCCGACCCAGCGATCTTCGCCGAGGCTGAGGAGGCGTTGACCCGCGCGCAATCGGCTGCGGTGCGCCAACTGGTCGAGGCCAATGGCATGACCATGGCCGATATCGGCGTCGTCGGATTTCACGGCCAATCGGTGTTGCATCGCGCGCCACAGCCGGGCCGGATTGGGGCCACCCGCCAGCTTGGCGATGGGGCGTTGATGCACAGGCTGCTTGGCGTCAAGGTGGCGTATGATTTCCGTTCAGCCGATGTGGCCGCCGGCGGGCAGGGCGCGCCGCTTGCGGCGATCTATCATCAGGCGCTGCTGCGTGGCCTTGGAGCGAAGGGCGATATCGCGGTGCTCAATCTGGGCGGTGTCGCCAATGTCACCTGGTGGGACGGCGCCGATACGCTGATCGCCTTCGACGCCGGCCCCGCCAACGCGCCGATCAACGATTTCATCAAGGATCTCGGCCTGGGAGAAATGGACCGTAATGGCGAACTCGCACTGCGTGGCGAGGTCGATGAGCCGCGGCTGAAGGAGTTGCTGAAGCATCCGTATCTATCGGCGCCTCATCCAAAATCCCTTGACCGGTTCGACTTTCTATCCACCATGGCCGATGGTCTCGGGCCCGCCGACGGCGCGGCGACGCTGACTGCCTTTACGACCAGCGCAGTAGGCAAGGCGCTCGATCTTCTGCCGCAACGTCCTGGCAAGCTGGTGGTCTGCGGTGGCGGGCGGCATAATCCGGCGATCATGGCCATGCTGCCGGTTCGCGCACATGTCGACGTCGTGCCCGCCGAGGCTGTCGGCTGGCGCGGGGATGCGATCGAGGCAGAATGCTTTGCGTTTCTGGCGACCCGCGTTATTCGCGGCTTGCCGATCAGTTTCCCATCGACCACCGGCGCGCCATTTCCTTTGCAGGGCGGCCGTGTCGCTGGCTAAAGCGGCTTCTGCAAGAAGGTGCGGGTACGGCCAGGTGGGAAGTTGGCTAGTTCGCCGAATGTCAGATAGCCTTGCTTTTGGTAGACTTTTAGCGCGACCGGGTTGAACGTATCAATATAAGCGGCGTGACAACCGCGTTTGCGCGCTTCGGTCTCGGCCGCCTCCAGCATTTGCCCTGCCATGCCTTGCCCACGCAGCGCCTCGGCGATCCAAAGCCATTGCACATAGAGCCAGCCCCAGGCGGTGTATCCCGAAATGCCACCGACGATGGCATTGGTCTCGTCTCGCGCCAGCACGGTGACTGCAAGCCGTCCGGATGGGCCGACATCGGCTTGGTTGAACGCCGCCAAGCCATCGCCGATCGCCGCCAGCTCGTCCGGCATCGCCTCTGCGGCCACGGTGATCGTTGTCGTGCTCATGATATCCAATCAGGTGTTAGCAACAAGGTACGCTGGTAGGAGCCAAGTTTGGCGGTCCCAGCCAGGCGTCTACGTGGTTCTCAGGATTTTCTCCATCGCCTTCCCTTTGGCAAGTTCGTCGACCAGTTTGTCCAGATAGCGGATTTCCCGCATGGTGGGTTCCTGGATATCTTCCACCGCACGCCGCAAACGACTCCCCAGGGACCGCGAGGCGTTCGTCTCGGGCGCCTGGGAGAAGAAATCCTCAAAACTTGTCTTCTTTGCCAGCTCGCCGTCCAACGTTTCCCGGCTATGCCCGGTCAGCCAGCAGATGATTTCGTCGACCTCTGCCTTGGTCCGCCCCTTCTTCTCGGCCTTGGCGACATAGTGCGGATAAACGCTGGCGACGCTGACTGCAAAAATGCGATGGCCGGTCATTTTCCCATCCTCGTCGTTGAATGATCATGCGGACGGGAGCCTTGAGTCAAGCGAACCACGCCGACGCGCCGGAGCATGCCTCTAGGTCGCTAGACCTTCACCGCCGACCACGACTTTGCCGCGCCGCCGGGTCGTCGCTTCGGCGGAAGACTTTTCTACATGCGCGTCGCGGTTGATAACTTGCAGGTTGGGCAGGCCCCAATAATTCAGCAGCGTTGGCCAGTCGGTGTCGCGATGTTCATGCCACACCCGGAACAGCGGCGTGCGGTGGTCGACTTCGGACGTTCGCAGGAGCCTTGCGCCACTTGTCGCACAGCGCCGGGTTTGCAGCTTGCGCAGCAGTTTGGCGTGGTTGCTGGGCGCAGTCCACATCTGCCAGGCGGTAACGCAGGCTGTGTGCCAGACGGCGTTCTTGTTGGGGCCCTTGCCCCAAAGGTCGACGTGCCAGCCAAGTCGGTAGACGGGTTGGCCGCAGACCACGCAATGGCCAGGCCCGCGCGAAAAGGCCTGCTGGCGATAGGGCGCCGGTGGCATGCGAAAACTGGGGGCGAGATCGGGTTCGTCGGCTGACCTAAGTCGCCACGTCCAGCCTTCGGGTGTTCCGCTCTTGGCCGCAAGGGCGCGCGCCAGCCGGTCGGCCCGCAGGGGATGCGTCCGCCAGTAGCTGTCGACGGCGAGCCTCGGCGTCGGCGGGGTCCAGCGTCTGGCCATTGCGTGCGTCAGCACAGCCTCCGGAAATACCTCCGGCAGAGCCTTGTTGAAACGCAGCAGCGCCCGCTCGTTGCGCAGCGCCAATGTCTCGGCCATCTTCATGGCGAAGAACATGCCACGCGAGGCGTAAACGCTTCGGAAAGCCGCGGTGTGCTTTGCGCGTCATCTAGTCGCTCAGCGGGCCATGATGGTGAAGCCCATAGTCGCCAAAGCGGCATAGGCGGTCGGGAACAGGAGCACCATTGGCGCGGCGGCCGCATTTGAACAGGCAGATGTTCAAGTTCACGTCGCGCAGTCAGGCCAACACGAGACGTCATCGCGGTGAATCGACGTCCGCTATGCCCTCGGGGCGGGATAGGGCAGAATGTGCGTGGACCCCTTGGATTGCGTCGCGTATTCCTAGTGACAGGAATCAAATTGGTTCGTTTTGTCCATGGATTGCCTGGTAAACCTCTATTCTCAGCGGATGACCGCCCTGGCGGAGCGGGTCGAGAACGTTAATGCGACGATTCGCATTGCGCTCCCGCCGGAACTGCATTTCGTCCAGTCCTGGGTTCGGGAGCATTTCAGCGAGTACTGGGTGAGCGAGGTGACGGTGGCCATGTCGCATCGGCCGCCGGGTTGCCTCGTCGCCGTCGTCGACGGCCAGCTCATCGGCTTCGCCTGCTACGATGCCACGGCGCGCGGCTTTTTCGGGCCGACCGGGGTCGCCGAAAGCCAGCGCGGCAACAAAATCGGCTTAGCACTGTTCTATCACACGCTGGCCGCGATGAAGGCGCACGGATATGCCTACGCAATCATCGGTTCGGCCGGGCCGGTGGATTTTTATGTTAAGGCGGTGGGAGCGGTGCCGATCGAAGCAGATAAGGAAGATATTTATCAGGGCCTGCTGCGCGTCCGGCCCAAGCCGGAGGCCGACGCGTAATGGCGTCATCAACGCCGCTTGCCTTGTTCGTCGGAATGCCGGGGCTGGAGCTTTCGGCCGACGAAATCGCCTTCTTCCGCGAGGCCAACCCATTCGGGCTGTTCCTGTTCCGGCGCAATCTCGACAATCCCGAGCAAGTGCGGCGCCTGTGCGCACAGTTCCGGGACGCGGTGGGGCGCGACGATGCCCCGGTCTCCATCGACCAGGAAGGCGGGCGGGTCCAGCGTCTCAACAATGGCAAGTGGCCGAGCTTCCGCAGCTTGGGCGAATTCGGTGCGCTGGCGCGTAAGGATTTGGAACTTGGCAAGCGCGCCATGCGGTTCTCAACGCAGGCCATGGGATCGCTGATGGCCGACCTGACCATCGACAGCGGCACGACGCCGGTGGTCGACTTGGCCCGCAAGGGCACTCACGAGGTGATCGGTCAGCGCTCGTTCGGGGACGATCCGGACCTCGTCATCACCATGGCGCGCGAAGTCATCAACGCCATGCTGGAGGCCGGCGAATTGCCGGTGATCAAGCATATTCCGGGCTACGGGCGGGTCACGGTCGATCCGCATTTCGACTGTCCGGTGGTCGATGCCAGCCGCGAGGACTTGCGCGACACCGATTTTCGTCCCTTCATCGCGCTGCGGGATACGCCCTGGGCCATGGTTGCACACCTGATCTTCAGCCAGATCGATCCCGAGCGCCCGGCCTCGGTTTCGCCCCTGGTGTGCGAGCTGATCCGCAAGGACATTGGCTATGACGGGGTGATCATTACCGATTGCCTGACCATGGAAGCCCTCAAGGGCACTTGGGCCGAACGTGTCACCGCCGCGCTCGATGCCGGCTATGACATTGCCCTCCACAGCCAGGGTGATTTGGCGGCCAGCCAGGCCGCGGCCAGGGCGGCGCGCCCGCTCAGCCAGGAAAGCTTGGTGCGGATTGCCCGCGGTCAGGCCATGCGCGGCGCCAAGCGGGTGGACATTGCCGCTCTACACGCCGAGGTTGAGCAGATCTTCAAGGAGAACGGCATCGCTTGAGCGATGTTCAGATGCAGAGGAGAACAGCAGTGCTGAAGAATAAAGTGATCCTGGCGGCTTCCGCCATGGTTCTGGCGATGGCCGCAGCGCCTGCCAGCGCCCAAGCGGTGCTGACAGTCAGTTCCGAACAGACCACGACCTGGGTTCGCAATTTCAACCCGTTCAACCAGACCTCTGCCCGCGCCACGACCAAGGACTTCATCTACGAGCCGCTGGCGATCTTTAACCGCCTCGCCGGCAACAAATGGGAATACCGCCTGGCCGAAAACTTCGAACTGGCGGACGATCTCAAGTCGATCACCTTCACCTTGCGCGACGGGCTCAAATGGTCCGACGGCGAGCCCCTCACCGCGGATGACGTGGTGTTCACCTACGGCTATCTCAAGAAGTTTCCGGCCCTCGATTTCTCCTCGGTGGCCCCCCTGATGGCATCGGTTGAAAAGGTGGATGACAAGACCGTCCGCTTCAACCTGGTGCAGCCCAATTCGCTGATCGCCACCACCATCGTGGGCATGCCGATCGTGCCAGAGCACATCTGGAAGGACATCGCCGATCCGGTGACCTTCGCCAACGAGACGCCGGTCGGTTCCGGTCCGCTGACGGAGATCACCCGTTTCACCCCCCAGGTCTATGAGCAATGCCGCAACCCCAATTACTGGGACGCGGCGAGCCTGCATGTCGATTGTATCCGGCTACCCCAGCTCGCCGACAACCCACAAGTCCTGGCGGCGCTGGCCGATGGCACGCTCGATTGGGCGACGAGCTTCATCCCGGACATCGACAATACTTTCGTGGCCAAGGACCCTGAGCACAACAAGTACTGGTTCCTGCCGTCGAGCCTTGTCGCGTTCACGCTCAACTTCGAAAGTCCGGACGCGAATAACAAGAAGGCCTTCAACGACGTGAACTTCCGGCGTGCGGTCAGCATGCTGATCGACCGGCAGACCATCATCGACATTGCCGGCTATGGCTATCCGGTGATCAACGAAGATCCCGCCATGCTGGGCGAGTTCTACAAAGCCTTCGGCAATCCGGAAGTGGCCACCCAGTTTGGCCAATACGGCAAGTTCGACCTCGATGCCGGCGTGGCCCTACTGGAGAAATCCGGCTATGTCGACAAAGATGGCGACGGTTTCCGCGATAACCCCGATGGCACGCCGATCGCAATCGATATCGAAATCCCCAATGGCTGGACCGACTGGATCGACGCCACGCAGATCGCCATCGAAAGCCTGAAGCAGGGCGGCCTCAACGTGAAGATGAGCACGCCCGAGGAATCGGTTTGGGCCTCCGACCTGATCGACGCGAAATATTCGATGTCGCTCAATGCAATCGCATCGGCCGCCAATCCATATTTCCCCTATATCCGCTCGTTCAATCCTGCCGATTTCGGCAAGAGCCGCTTCTCGGCCCAGCGCTGGACTGATCCTGAAGTGATCGACATGCTCAACAAATATACCCAGGTGAAGGACCCGGCCGAGCAGAAGTCGATCATGGATGCGATCCAGCTCAAGGTGGCTGCGGCCATGCCGGTGATTCCGGTCTACAACAGCCCTTCGTTCTATCAGTACAGCACCAAGCGCTTTACCGGCTGGGCCAGCGCCGACAATCCCATCACCTCGCCGGTGATTTCCAATGCCAATCCAGGCCGCCTGATCCAACTGCTGGCGCTACGTCCAGTTGCGCCATGACCTGAACCGACCTCACGTGAGGGCGCGTCACAGCGCCCTCACTCTGCTTCGAAGCACGCGACCCTCGGAGGAACACGTATCCAATGGCCTTTCTGCTCCGGCGCGTGGTGTTTTATCTGGCGGCGTTTATCGCCGCAGCCACGATCAATTTCTTCCTTCCCCGCCTGATGCCGGGCGATCCGATCCAGATCATGTTTTCCGGTGCCGGCTCCAACCTGTCGATGGAAAACCTGAACGCCCTCAAGCTGACCTTCGGCTTCATCGACGCCCCGATCGGCCAGCAATATCTGCATTATCTGCAAAGCGTGTTCACCGGCGACCTCGGCCGTTCGATCAAGTATTTTCCGTTGCCGGTCACTGAGCTGCTGGCGCGCGCACTGGTGTGGACGCTGGGTCTCGTCGGCAGCGCTACCATCGTCAGTTTCGTGCTCGGTACCCTGCTCGGGGTGATGGCCGCCTGGCGCCGCGGGACGCTGTTTGACTCGGTGGTGTCGCTGCTGTCTATCTTTTCCAGTTCCGTGCCCGCCGTGGTCATCTCGCTGACCATGCTGTTCGTCTTCGGCTACAGCCTGCACTGGTTTCCGAACGGCTATGCCGCCGATCCAATGCTCGATCCGGCCTTTGGCTGGGCCTACATCTCCAGCGTGATCCATCATGGCGCGCTGCCCATGTTCACCATGGTCATCGTGCTCACCGGCGGGTTCGCCGTGACCATGCGCAACAACATGATCAACCTGCTCGGAGACGACTACATCGTCATGGGCCGTGCCAAGGGGCTCAGCGACAACCAGGTCATGCTCTGGTACGCCGCCCGTAACGCGCTGCTACCCACTGTGTCGGCCCTGGCCATATCCGTTGGCGCGATATTGGGCGGCTCGCTGGTGACCGAGGTGGTGTTCAACTATCCGGGCCTGGGCAATATGCTCTACCAGGCCATCCTCGCCCGCGACTATCCGGTGATCCAGGGCCAGTTGCTGATTATGACCGCGGCTATGCTGGTCGCTAACTTCGTTGTCGATCTGAGCTATGTGCTGCTCGATCCACGCCTGAAAAAGGCCTGACCGATGCAACTGTTTTCCCAACTCGTGCAGAACAAGAAGGCGCTGGTGGGCGTCATCATTCTCGCCGTCATCCTGCTCGTGGCCATCTTCGCGCCGTTCCTGAGCGAGTATAGCCCCACCCAACGCGTGGGCCGTCCGCATCAGCCCCCGTCGCTCGATCACTGGCTCGGCACGACGCGCCTCGGCCATGACGTCTTCACCCGCCTGATCTACGGTGCCCGCGTGTCGCTGGCCGTCGGCTTCGGGGCGGGCCTGATGATCACCCTGGTCGGCACCGTGCTGGGCATCATTGCCGGATACAGGGGTGGCGTGGTCGACGAGATCATCAATTTCTTCACCAATCTGGTGCTGGTCATCCCGAACCTGCCGCTGCTGCTGGTGATCGCCGCATTTGTCGGCCAGGCGAGCCCGCCGGTCATCGCGGTCATCCTGGGACTCACATCCTGGGCCTGGGGCGTGCGCGTCACCCGCTCGGAAACGCTGTCGATCCGCCAGCGCGACTACGTCAAATCCGCCGAAATGCTGGGTGAGCCAAGCTGGCGCATCATGGCTTTCGAGATTTTCCCGAACCTGATTTCCATCGTCGGCATCAACTTCATCGGCAGCGTCATCTTCGCCGTCATCAGCGAGGCGACGCTGGAATTCCTCGGCCTGGGTGACCCCAACACGGTGTCCTGGGGCATCATGCTCTACAATGCCCAGAACGCCTCGGCCCTGTCGGTTGGCGCGTGGTGGGATCTGCTGTCACCATGCTTCGCGCTGGCCCTGCTGGGCCTTGGCCTCGCGCTGATCAACTTCGCCATCGACGAAGTCGCCAATCCGCGCCTGCGCACCGGCGGCATGCTGGGTCGCTGGACACGAATGGTTCGTGCCGGGGAGGGCAAGGTATGAGCGTCCTCTCGGTTCGGAACCTTTCCATCGACTATATCGGCGCAAAAACCGTGTTCCACGCCGTCAAGGACGTGAGCTTCGATATCGCACCGGGCGAATTCTTTGGCCTCGCGGGAGAATCGGGCTGCGGCAAGTCCACCATCGCCTTCGCCATCAGCCGCCTGCATCGCCCGCCGGCGCTGATCCGGACCGGCAGCCACATTCTGGTCGATGGGCGCGACGTGCTCGAGCTCGACGACGCCGAACTGCGCAGCTTCCGCTGGCGCGAGGTGGCGATGGTGTTCCAGAGCGCGATGAACTCGCTCAATCCGGTGCTGACCATCGAGGACCAGTTCTACGACGTGCTCAACACCCACACGGGAATGTCGCGATCGGCGGCTCGGGAGCGAGCGGCCGAACTGCTTGGTCTGGTGGACATTCCGACCGATCGATTGTCGGCCTATCCGCACCAACTCTCGGGCGGGATGCGCCAGCGCATCGTCATCGCCATCTGCCTGGCGCTCAAACCCAAGCTCATCATCATGGACGAGCCGACCACCGCGCTCGATGTCGTCGTGCAGCGCGAAATCCTGCAACGCATCCACAAACTGCGCCAGGAGCTGGGTTTTTCAGTGCTGTTCATCACTCATGACCTGGCCCTGATGGTGCAGGTGAGCGACCGCATCGGCATCATGCTCGAAGGCGAACTGGTGGAAGTGAACGACGCGCAGACCATCTATCGTTCACCAAGCCACGACTACACGCGAAAACTCTGGGCTTCGATGCCGCGCCTGCACGGCGAGCAGATTGCGCAGGACGCAAAATGAGCGACACCACCCAGATCATCGCCCTCGACAATGTCTCGAAGATCTTCGGTCGGGCAGATGCCCGTGTCTATGCCGCGCGCTCGATGTCATTTGCCCTCCATGCCGGCCGCACCCTTGCGCTGGTGGGAGAGTCCGGCTCGGGCAAGACCACCGCTGCCCGCCTCATCATGCGTGAGTATCGGCCGGACGAAGGGCAATTGCTGTTCCGCGGCATCCCGGTCGGCAATGACAGTCTCAGGGCCTATCGCGCCTCCGTACAAATGGTGTTTCAGGACCCCTTTTCGTCGCTCAACCCAACCCATACGGTTCGCTACCACCTTGAGCGGCCGTTGCGTCTGCATCAGCCTGGGCTGGGTTCGGCCGAACGGCGGGCGGCAATTTCGGAGCTGCTTGAGCGGGTCAAGCTCGACCCGGTATTGATCGCGACCAAATACCCCCATGAGCTGTCCGGCGGTCAGCGCCAGCGCATCAGCATCGCCCGCGCGCTGGCGGTCAATCCCGAGGTTATCGTCGCCGACGAGCCGACCTCCATGCTCGACGTCTCGGTGCGCTTGGGCATCCTCAACCTGCTGAACGACATGAAGCGGCAACTGGGGCTGGCAGTGCTCTACATCACCCACGACATCGCCACGGCCCGCTATGTGGCCGAAGACATCATGGTTATGTATGCGGGCCAGATCGTCGAGTGGGGCGCCACGGAAAGCGTGCTGGGCAATCCGCAACACCCCTATACAAGGCTGTTGCTGTCCGCCGTTCCAGATCCCGACCGTCGCTTCGCCGACACACGGTTTGAGGACGAACTGAGCCAGATCGACATGATCCGCCGGCAATCCGCCATCGCGCAATCCAATGTGCGCGAGATCGCCCCGAACCACTTCATCCGCCCGATGCCGGCCTAGCTACCGGCGCAGCTCATACCGCAGTGCCACGGCTCCGGAACTCAATTGCTGCTGACCCACGAGCTTCAGGTCGAGGGGTTTCGACAGACCCGCGAACGGCGTTGGCCCGTGGCCTGCCAGCCGCGGATGCACCAGGAATTCATACTCGTCGATCAGTCCCAGCTCTGCCAAGGCCAGCGGCAGCTTCACGCCGGCCACATACAACCCATTGCCCGGTTCTTGCTTCAGTTGCCGGACGGTATCCTCCAGGCGATCACCCCGGATGAGCTCGGCATTCCAATCGACTTGCCCGAGCGTATCGGACACGACGTACTTCTTGGCCGCGTTGATAGTCCGCGCGAAGGGCCGCATCCATTCGGCCAACCAGTCGGGCCAGATTTCGTTTCCGCCGGTTCCCGGAAAGCACCCTCCATCATCTCGTACATGACGCGGCCAAAAATCAGCGCATCGGCCTGCTCGATGATCCGGGCCGAGTAGTGATGCATCTCCTGATCCGGCTCGACGGCATTGTGATCGACGCAGCCGTCGAGGGTGACATTGATCGAATATCGAAGCGGTCGCATTGGTCGGAGGTCCTCCCCATTGTTCTCCGGTCAAATCCGTCTATAGGCCGTCGGCTCCCCGCCGCCACGGGCGGTGGTGCGCGCGATGGCCTCGGCCAGCGGTTCGATCACCACGGCCATATGGGTGGCATTGGCGTGGACGATATCGGTCGCGCTGGTCATGATCGCCACATGGCCGCGCCAGAACACCAAGTCGCGGCGCCGCAATGTCTCCACCGGCTCGCCCATCGCCGCCTGCTGGTCGCTGTCGCGTGGACAGGCTCGACCGCTGGCGTAAAACGCCTGTTGCACCAGCCCGGAACAGTCCAGCCCCAGGCTTTCGCGCCCACCCCACTGGTAGGGCGCGCCGACGAAGCGCTGGGCGACCCCAGCGTAATCCGTCTCAGGCTGGCCGATGGGCGCGAGGTGCTCCTCAACAAACCAGCCGCCCGACGTCTTGATGAAACGACCATCCTGTCCTTCGGCGGTTAGCAGCGCGTTCATCGAATAGAGCCCTATGGGCGCAGCCTTTATGCTGGGCGCGCTAAAGCCGTAGGTGCGCAGCGCCCGTACCGTGTGGGTCGGGGCGGTCGCCTGCCCAATCAGCGTCGCGGTCTCGACATAGCCGACATAGCCGTCGCGTTTCGCCTGCCCGAAGGCCCAGCCATCAGCCTCGTCCAGCACCTCGAACAGCTCGCCGAATAGCAACTGGTCAAGTTGCTCGGCATCGGGCGAGGGCGCGCGGCGCAGGGCGGAAGAGGGGGTGTTCGTCTGTCGCATGGTCGTGTCGACGTAGCGAGTAGCCGGAATGATCCCTTCCAGGGACCGGGCGGCAATCCCGTCGCGGGCCAAGGTCAAACGGGGATCAAACAAAGCGGGCCCTCAACGCGGCGCGGACGACCCGGCTGCCGTGCGCCACTGCGCGCGGCTGGCTCGTCATGGTATAGAGGTTGGACATATCGAGACGTTAGCTTGACCACCGCGTTCTGTCACCACAGAACCCCTTTGGATTTTACACCTGACCTTGAAATCAGGTTCTCTGCTTCGAACCCTTCGCAGACATCAAGTATTCCGGCGGATGTCCTTGCTACGTCTACAGTCATTTCAAGGCAACAGGCCAATAAGTTGATTTAGTTTGTAGATTTAAAGTTGCGGCGACGTGAAACTTTTTTTCTAACTGCGGATCGAACGACGTTGGCGGGTCACTCTAGTGCAGGGCTACGTGGATAATTCGGCCACGTTCGCGCCTCGGCTTGGTGCATTATTCTGAACGCCCTGAGGGCGCTGGCCGAAACGCCAGTTTGGCCTTGCTCGCCGGGCCTTCCGCGCCTAACCACCAAGGCCAAAGGCGCTCGTGACCAGTGAGCGAAAAGTTCAGCCGGGGATGGCCAATTGACGTCCGACAAAATGACCCACTTGCGCGCGCTTGAGGCCGAGAGCATCGAGATCATGCGCGAGGTCGCCGCCAGTTTTGAGCGGCCCGTGATGATGTATTCGATCGGCAAGGATTCCAGCGTCCTGCTGCATCTGGCGCGCAAGGCGTTCTTTCCCAGCAGGATCCCGTTTCCGCTGCTGCATATCAATACTACCTGGAAATTCCACGAGATGATCGCGTTTCGCGATCGGATGGCCGAGCAATATGGGTTCGACCTGATCAGTCACACCAATCCCGAGGGATTGGCGCAGGGCATCAATCCGTTCGATCACGGCTCGTCGCGGTTCACCGATATCATGAAGACGCAGGCACTGCGGCAGGCGCTCAACGCCGGCCGCTATGATGCGGCGATCGGCGGGGCGCGCCGGGACGAGGAGAAGAGCCGCGCCAAGGAACGCGTGTTCTCCCACCGCAATGCCCAGCATGCATGGGATCCCAAGAACCAGCGGCCCGAGCTTTGGCGGGTGTTCAATACCCGCCTCAACCCCGGCGAGAGCATGCGGGTGTTTCCGATCTCGAACTGGACCGAGCTGGATATATGGACCTATATCTATTCGGAAAACATCGAGATTCCGTCGCTGTATTTTGCCCGCAAGCGGCCGGTGGTCGAGCGCTCGGGCACGCTGATCATGATCGACGATGACCGCTTCCGCTTCGAGCCGGGCGAAAAGCCGCATGACGATGTCGTGCGGTTCCGCACGCTTGGCGACTATCCGCTGACCGGCGCCATTCGTTCGACCGCCGACGATCTGCCTTCGATCATCATGGAAATGCAGGCCAGCCGAACCTCCGAACGCGAAGGGCGCCTGATCGACAGCGACTCCGTGGGCTCGATGGAGAAGAAGAAGCAGGAAGGCTATTTCTGAGATGACGCTCTCGATGGCAACGCCGGATACCGATCTCGACCTGTGGCTTAGCCAGCAGACCGACAAGTCACTGCTGCGGTTTTTGACCTGCGGCAGCGTCGATGACGGCAAATCCACGCTGATCGGTCGGCTGCTCTATGACAGCCAGTTGATCCTCGATGACCAGTTGGCGAGCCTCAAAAAGGAAAGCCGCAACCGTACCACCGGTGACGAAGGCATCGATTTTTCGCTGTTGGTGGATGGCCTGACAGCCGAGCGCGAGCAGGGCATCACCATCGATGTGGCCTACCGCTTCTTCTCGACCGACAAGCGCAAGTTCATCGTGGCCGATACGCCCGGCCACGAGCAATACACCCGCAACATGGCGACCGGCGCGTCCAATGCCGAGCTGGCGCTGGTGCTCATCGATGCGCGCAAGGGCGTGCTGACACAGACGCGGCGGCACAGTTTCATCCTGTCGCTGATCGGGGTGAAGCATGTCGTGCTGGTGATCAACAAGATCGACCTGGTGGATTATGACCAGGCGGTGTTCGACCGTATCGACGCGGAGTATCGAGCCTTCGCTGCGCCGCTGGGCTTTAAGACGCTGGCGGCTATCCCGGTTTCGGCACTGCGTGGCGACAACATGCTGGCGCAGAGCAAGCATACGCCCTGGTATAGTGGCCCGTCACTGGTGCCGTACCTGGAGACCATCGACGTCAGCGAAGACCTGTCAGCGCAGCCGATGCGGTTTCCGGTGCAGTGGGTCAATCGACCAAACCTGGATTTCCGTGGGTTTTCCGGCACGGTGGCATCCGGCCGGGTTGCCGTCGGCGATGATCTGTTGATTGCCGCCTCGCGCAAGCCGGCCAAGGTAGCGCGGATCGTTACCATGGATGGCGATTTGACATCGGCGCTGGCCGGGCAGGCGGTGACGCTGGTGCTGGATCGCGAGGTCGATATTTCGCGCGGCGACGTGCTGACCCATCCGGGCGAGACGCCCGAATTTTCCAACCAGTTCCAGGCCCGCGTGGTCTGGATGAGCGAAGAGTCGGCGTTTCCGGGGCGCTCTTATCTGCTCAAGATCGGCTCGCAGACCGTACCGGCGACGATCACCGATCTCAAATTCCGCACCAACGTCAACACGTTGGAGCAGACGGCAGCGACCAAGCTCGATCTCAACGAGGTCGGCACGCTGACCATCGCCACCGACAAGCCGATCGCTTTCGACGCATATGCTTCCAATGCCCTGACCGGCGGCTTCATCCTGATCGACCGGTTGTCCAACGCCACGCTGGGTGCGGGCACCATCGAATTCGGCCTGCGCCGCGCTCAGAACCTGACGTATCAGTCCTTCGACGTAAACCGCGAAGTGCGCGGCACCATGAAGGGGCAAACACCGCAGGTGGTGTGGTTCACTGGCCTGTCGGGTTCAGGCAAGTCGAGCATTGCCAACCTGATCGAAAAGCGCCTGACCGCCGAGGGTCGCCACGCCTATATTCTGGATGGCGACAATGTGCGGCATGGGCTCAACAAAGATCTGGGCTTCACCGAAGCCGCGCGTGTCGAGAATGTCCGCCGCGTCGCTGAAGTGGCCCGGTTGATGGCCGATGCTGGCCTCGTGGTATTGGTATCGTTCATCTCGCCCTTCGCCAAGGAGCGGCAGTTGGCGCGCGAGATCGCCGGCGATATTCCGTTCACGGAGATCTATGTCGACACGCCACTGGAAGTGTGCGAAGCGCGCGATCCAAAGGGGCTTTATGCGCGGGCGCGGGCAGGGGAGATCAAGAATTTCACCGGCATCGATTCCCCGTTCGAGCCGCCCAAGACGCCCGACATCGTGCTGCATGGCGCGATCAGCACGCCGGAGGAATTGGCCGAGCAGCTTTACGCCAAGCTGGTGTTTGCGCGCTGAGGCTTCTACACCTTTCCCCTTTGGGGGAGAGGTCGGCGGGCAGCAACGGGTGAGGGCGCCTTCCCGCAGCACCTCACCCAGTAAAGGCCCCCTCACCCGACCCAAGAGGGGTCGACCTCTCCCCCTGAGGGAGAGGTGAAGAAGCTCACGCCCGGCCGAATTCGTCCTCGATGCGGATGATGTCGTCTTCGCCGAGATAGGACCCGGTCTGCACTTCGATCAGTTCCAGTTCGATCTTGCCCGGGTTAGCCAGCCGGTGGGTGCAGCCGAGCGGCAGGTAGATGGACTGGTTCTCGCTCAGCATCATAACTTTGCCGTCGAGCGTCACTTCTGCGGTCCCGCGCACGACCACCCAGTGCTCGGAACGGTGATGGTGCTTTTGCAGGCTGAGCTTCTTGCCGGGCTTGACGAACAGGCGCTTGACCTGGAAGCGCTCGCCAATCACCACGGACGAATAACCGCCCCAGGGCCGATAGGCAGTCTTGTGGATTTCGGTCAGCGCCGCGGTATCGGCATTGCCGCGCAGCACCTTGACCATGGCGCCGACTTTCTGCGCCTCCGAAAGCTTGCCGATGTAGATGGCGTCGTCACTGGCGATCACGGCGATATCGTCCAGCCCGTCGATGGCGACATGGGCGTGCTCGGTCATCACCAATGAGTTGCTGACATTGTTGAGCGTAACGGCGCCGCTGGTGACATTGTCGGCCGCGTCCTTGCTACCGACCTTCCACACCGCGTCCCAACTGCCCAGATCGGACCAGTGGAAGCTGACCGGTACTACGACTGCATCGGCAGTCTTTTCGAAGATGGCATAATCGACGGAAATATTTGGCGCTTGCGCGAACGCGGCCTCGTCTAGGCGCACAAAGTCCAGATCGACCTTGGCTTGCAGAACCGCTTCATTGGCGGCGGTGTAGGTGTCGGGTGAAAACGCCTCGCACTCTTCGAGGAACTTGCCGGCGCCGAGCATGAACATGCCCGAATTCCACAGGAAGCCGCCGCTCGACAGCATGTCTTCGGCAGTCTCACGATTTGGCTTTTCAACGAAACGGTCGACGGCGTTGACGCCTTCACCAACGCCTTGGCCGGTCTTGATATAGCCGTAGCCGGTTTCCGGTGTCGTCGGCACAATGCCGAAGGTCACCAGTTTGCCGGCGCGAGCGGCCTCGGCGGCGCGCTGGGCGGAGACCGCATAGCCCTCGTCAACCAGCACGTCGTGGTCGGACGGCAGCACGTGCAGGATGGCATCGGCGCCGAAATTGGTCATCGCATAGGCGGCAGCGGCGGCGATGGCGACGGCGGTGTTGCGAGCCACGGGCTCGAGCAACACGCCGCCAAGTTCGCAGCCGATCTCCAGCGCTTGCTCCGCCACGAGAAAGCGGTATTCGGCATTGGTGACGATGATGGGCTTGTCGTAGACCGAACGATCGCCGACGCGCTGCAACGTCGCCTGGAACAGGCTGGTGGGGCCGGTCAGCGGCAGGAACTGCTTGGGCCGTGCTGCGCGCGACATCGGCCATAGCCGCGTACCCTGGCCACCGGCAAGCACCACAGGCACAATCAATTTCGTCATGGAGGCTCCGGGAAGGCTGCGCGTTGGGCAACTGATGCTGGCAGCTTCTATACTATGTCAACGTTGGGTCATGGCAGAAATTTCTGCCAGTTGACAACGCTTAACCGCTATCCGCAGCGAAGGTTGCCTAGCCTGTCGAGCGCTCGACGCCGCGCGATAAGGTGGGCAGCGCGGCGAACTCGGCCTGGTCGATCTCGTTGAGCGCCTTCATCATCAGGCCGCGAAAGATAGGCTCCTTCTCGTCGCGATAAGCGATGATGGCGGGCAGGCCATTAACGCGGCAGACGAGGGCACCGGCCAGAGCAGTTTCGATTTCCGTGCGCATCAGTTCGAACGAACGAGCGCCGGGGCCCACGATGAGAATGTGGGATGGATCGAACACCGCCATCATTCGGCTGAGCCCGAAGCCGATGGCGCGGCCCGCGATGTTGAAGGCGTGGGTGGCGCTACGATCGCCGGTTTCGGCACGCTGGATGAGGTCGTCATATTGCTGTGGAGGTACCGACGGAGCGGGAGTGGTGGTCTCAGGCACCGAATAGGCGGTGCGCAGCACGCCGTAGTCGGAGGCATAGGCTTCGATGCAGCCACGCATGCCACAACGGCACAGAGCGCCGTTGGGCATGTGGTTCATATGTCCGAATTCTGTGGTGCCCTCGTTGCCGCGTCCTAGAATCTCGCCGGGAAAGGTCATGCCCATGGCCACGGTCGAGCCGACAAACACGGTGGCCACGCTGGCATCGTGCAGTTCCGGATTAAGCCAACGCGTTCCTTCGGCGAGCAACCGGCCGCGCTTATAGAGCGTCACCGGCAGATCGAATGCGTCTGCCAGGCTATCGGCGAATGGCGTGCCGGCCAGATGGGCGATGGGCGACCACTTGAGGCTGCGCCCGTCGCGGTCGAGAATGCCCTGCACGGAAATGGCGATCCGTCGTAGCGTCTTGGTCTCGACCGGATTGCGCTTGCCCAGATACTCGATCCGCTCGCGCAGGAACTCGCCCGGCGCAATGGTAGCGAACAGGGTAGGGGCCAAAGGCAAGTCGATGCGGTCGACCAGCGTGCCGCCATAGTCCACCAGCGACAGGCGTGCGCGGCTGACTTCAATCTCGAACAGCGCGGCATAAGCGGCGGTGCGGTTGAAGCCGATCCTGACGGCAGGACGCCCGCGAGCCTTGGCATCGGAGCTTGGCGTTTCCGCCAGTTCGGTAACAATATGCTGAGCCAGCAGGTCCTGCGTAATCGCCGTCATGCTGGCATGGCTGAGGCCGGTTTGGGATGCAAGAACGGTGCGCGACAGAGGGCCGTGAACGCGCAGGGCACTCAGGACCAGGCCACGGTTTTGCCGCCGGACGCTGTCGCTATCGCTGACAAATCGCGTCAAGCCGCTTTCCCCAATCGGATCGAATGAATATCGCTATCGATAGCCTACTCGGTTGATTATTTCGAGTATCGAAATGATGTTGACAGACGTACGTACCTCATGTCACTTGTTTTTTCGAGCATTGAAAATAATGCTCAGGGCGCTGGAGGGGCCCCGCTGGGCTATTCGCCAGCAATCGGGCGGGAAACCGCCAAATGGGAGGACATCATGAACAAATTTTTCGCGGTCTTGCTGTGCACGACCGTCATTTCCAGTGCTGCCGGCGCCGTCCTGGCGCAGGACAAGCTGACCGTTGGCGTATCCTGGAATAATTTCCAGGAAGAACGCTGGAAGACTGACGAAGCGGCGATCAAGGCCGTGCTCGACGCCGCCGGCGCCACCTATATTTCGGCCGACGCCCAGTCGTCCGCCGGCAAGCAGTTGACGGATATCGAAAGCCTGATCTCGCAGGGCGCCGATGCTATCATCGTGCTGGCGCAGGATAGCGATGCTGTCGGCCCAGCCGTCGCGGCCGCCGTCGCTGAAGGCATCCCGGTGGTTGGTTATGACCGTCTGATCGAAAATCCAGATGCTTTCTACCTGACCTTTGACAATAAGGAAGTCGGGCGCATGCAGGCTCAGGGCGTGTTCGCCGTGCAGCCGACCGGCAACTACGTCTTCATCAAGGGCAACGGCGCCGATCCCAATGCTGACTTCCTGTTCGAGGGCCAGATGGAGGTCCTCAAGGCCGCCATCGATTCTGGCGCCATCAAGAATGTCGGCGAAGCCTATACCGAAAACTGGAACCCCGAAGTCGCCCAGGCGAACATGGAACAGTTCCTGACCGCCAATAACAACGAAGTCGACGCCGTCGTCGCCTCCAATGACGGCACTGCCGGCGGTGCAATCGCAGCGCTGACTGCGCAGGGCCTTGCCGGCTCGGTGCCGGTTTCGGGCCAGGACGGCGATCACGCCGCCCTCAACCGCATCGCGCTCGGTACCCAGACCGTCTCGGTCTGGAAAGACGCTCGCGAACTGGGCAAGAAAGCCGCCGAAGTGGCGCTCGAGCTGGCTGGCGGCACGGCGCTTGACGCCGTCACCGGCGGCACCAAGTTCTCGGGCGGGCCGAAGGGCGTCGAGATGAACTCGTTCTTCATCGCTCCCGTCGCCATCACCAAGGACAACCTCAACGTCGTCATCGACGCCGGTTGGGTGACCAAGGATGTCGTGTGCCAGGGCGTCGCTGCCGGCACTGTTGCGGCCTGCAACTAAGAACGCGCTATAATCTGATCGAACTGGCGGTGCCGTGGCCTCAGCCGCGGCACCGCTGTAAATGGGGGACTCTATGATGGCTCATCAGCCTGCGGTTTCAACGGCCGCGCATCCAAGCCGGCACGTCACAAATCCGCTGCAGCGCTTTCTGGCTGCCACCGAGCTGGATACGCGCCTGCTCGGCATGGTGGGCGCGCTGGCCATCATCTGGATCGGCTTTCACATTTTTTCGGGCGGGCTGTTCCTGACGCCCCGCAACCTGTGGAACCTGTCTGTGCAGACCGCCTCGGTGGCGGTGATGGTCACCGGCATGGTGCTGATCATCGTCACCCGCAATATCGACCTGTCAGTCGGCTCCATTCTGGGGCTCGTCGGGATGGTGATGGGCGTCATGCAGACCGATATCCTGCCCAATCAGCTCGGCCTTGGCCTCGGTCATCCCATGATCTGGGTGCTGTCGCTGGCTGCCGGCCTCATCGTCGGCGTCGGCATCGGTGCGCTGCAAGGCGTCATCATCGCCTATCTTAAGGTGCCGGCCTTCATCGTCACGCTGGGTGGCTATCTGGTGTGGCGCGGCGCGGCGTGGTGGGTCACCATGGGGCGCACCGTGGCGCCAATGGATGTGAGATTCCAACTGATGGGCGGTGGGCCTGCCGGTTCGATTGGATTCTTCTGGAGCTGGGTGGTCGCGGCCATTGCCTGCGTCGCCATCCTTGTGGGCCTCTATTTCGGACGCAAGCAGCGCCTGCGCTTCAACTTTCCGCTGCGTCCGATCTGGGCCGAAATTTCGCTTGGCGTCATCGGCTGCGGCCTGACGATTGCGGCTGTCTGGGTGGCCAATGCCTATCCGTGGCCGCGCCGCATCGCCGAGAATTTCGCCGCAGCCAATGGCATCGCCATTCCCGAAGGCGGACTATTCATCTCTCACGGCATCGCCATTCCAGTGCTGATCGCGGTCGGCGTCGGCGTAGTGATGACCTTCATCTCCATGCGCACCCGCTTTGGCCGCTATGTCTTCGCCATGGGCGGCAATCCCGAGGCGGCGGAGCTGGCGGGTATCAATACCCGGTGGGTGACCGTCAAGATTTTCATGCTGATGGGCGGGCTCTGCGCCATCGCCGCCGCCATCTCGTCGGCCCGCCTCAACGCAGCGACCAATGCCTTGGGCACGCTCGATGAGCTCTATGTCATCGCCGCAGCGGTGATCGGCGGCACGTCGTTGGCGGGCGGCGTTGGCACTATCGCCGGTGCGCTGCTCGGCGCCCTGGTCATGCAATCGCTGCAATCGGGCATGGTGCTGATGGGCATGGATAGCCCGCTGCAATCTATCGTCGTCGGCATCGTCCTCGTCTTCGCAGTCTGGCTCGATACGCTCTACCGCCGCAACAAGAATTAGGGAGTCCTTGATCATGCTGGACACCAGAACACCGCTCGTCGAAATGGACGACATCTCGATTTCCTTCGGCGGCATTCGCGCCGTCGATCGGGCCTCGATCGATCTTTATCCCGGTGAAGTCGTGGGCTTGTTGGGCCATAACGGCGCCGGCAAGTCGACGCTGATCAAGATCCTGTCGGGCGCCTACAAGCGCGACGCCGGCTCGATTCGCATCAATGGCAAGGACGCCACGATCAACAATCCGCGCGATGCGAAGGGTTATGGGATCGAAACGATCTACCAGCAGCTCGCCGTGGCCGACAATGTCGATGCCGCCGCCAATCTGTTTCTGGGGCGCGAATTGGTGACTCCGATCGGCACGCTCGATGATGCAGCGATGGAATCCAAGGCGCGCGAAGTCATGGGGCGGCTCAATCCCAATTTTCGCCGCTTCAAGGAGCCGGTGAAGGCCTTGTCCGGTGGACAGCGCCAGTCCGTCGCGATTGCTCGCGCCATCCTGTTCAATGCCCGCATCCTGATCATGGACGAGCCCACTGCGGCGCTGGGTCCGCAGGAAACTGCGCAGGTTGGCGACCTGATCAAGCAGCTCAAATCCGATGGCATCGGCATTTTCCTTATCAGCCACGACATCCACGACGTGTTCGACCTCGCGGACCGCGTGGTGGTGATGAAGAACGGCCAGGTCGTGGGCAGTGCGCGTACAGAGGACGTCACCAAGGACGAAGTGCTGGGTATGATCATTCTCGGCAAGGTGCCCGCGGGCGCCACCGCTGGCCCAGGCGCGCTTGAGGACTGACCATCGTTATCCTTGCGCGCGTTCAAAGGTTTGACGCCGCTGCGGAAGGGGCTATCCTTACCTCAATAGGGTGGAGAATGGCATGATCTTAGGGCGCTACCGGCGGCATAAGGCGTTCTATGTCGGGCTGATCGCGGGCTTCATGGTGCTGGCGGTGACGCTGTTCTTCCTGCCGGCCCAGGCGATAGTCTGGAGTGCCAATGCGTTCTTCATCGGCTATCTCGTGGTGAGCCTGATGTTTTTCCCGCGGGCCAGCGCGGCCTTTCT
This sequence comes from Devosia sp. UYZn731, assembly GCF_040546795.1. Classification (NCBI taxonomy): domain Bacteria; kingdom Pseudomonadati; phylum Pseudomonadota; class Alphaproteobacteria; order Hyphomicrobiales; family Devosiaceae; genus Devosia; species Devosia sp. UYZn731. The sequence continues at coordinate 493,207 of NZ_JBEPOL010000002.1, read as the reverse complement.
CAAAAGCCATGCGGATCAGGAGGATGCGCCGGTCTGGATCATCTTTGTGGTGACGGCGGCGGTGATCGTCGCGGCGGTGATTTCGCTGTTCCAACTGTTGAATGCCGACGGGCAGGCGGACGCATTCCGGCTGATCGTGACGGCGGTGTCAGTGCCACTGGGCTGGTTTACCATTCACGCGATGGTCGCTCACCACTATGCCTTTGAATATTATGCAGTGCCTGAGGCCAGTTCGGGCGGCAAAAAAGACAAGAAGGCCGTGGTCGGCGGGCTCGACTTTCCCACCGGCGATGAGCCAGATGGCGGTAGTTTTCTTTATTTTTCCTACGTCATCGGCATGACCGCACAGGTCGCCGACGTGTCAGTCACCTCAAGGGAAATGCAGCGGATCGTGCTGTTTCACGGCATTTTTTCGTTCTTCTTCAACACCGTCATCCTGGCTGCCACCGTCAATGTGGCCGTCACACTCGGCGGTATGAAATGAAATTACCTCTCGTCGGATTGATGCTCGGATTGATGGCGGCGCATCCTGCGATGGCCGCGCCGGCGGCTTTGCTGCAACCCGCCGCCGGGCTGGATGCCGAAACGCTCGAAGCCGCGCGGTTCGACTGGAAGGGCAGTGGCCTGTCCTATGTGGGCGTCTGGGCCAATACGCCGCCGGATTGTGCCATCATCCAGACCGATACGCCCTATGATGGTTTCGTCATCATTACGCCGACCCATTTGCGCAGTTACGGCTCCTATTGCAGCACCGGGCCGGCGCTATCCAGGCCGCAAGGATACTCGCTGACCGCCATGTGCGAGGATGAAGGCGAGCACACCGAAGCCACTTTCGCCGTGCGAGTGATCGACGGAGAGACCATCAATATCGATGATGCCGAGGGCGACCTGGTGCGGTGTCACCTGCCGGATTGAGTCCGGTTTCGTCCGCAAGTACTTGTAATCAGTGGTAAGTCCGCCGGCGTCTGGCGTTCAGACCTTTAACGTTGTCGGCTCCGGCACATCATGCCAGAACTGCGAGGGATTGAATCGAGGAACCGCATCATGAAATCCCGCGCCGCCGTCGCCTTTCAGGCTGGAAAACCACTTGAAATCGTTGAAGTCGATCTGGAAGGCCCCCGCGCCGGCGAGGTGCTGATCGAGATCAAGGCGACGGGCATCTGTCACACGGACGATTTCACCCTGTCGGGCGCCGATCCGGAGGGCCTGTTCCCGGCCATTCTGGGCCACGAGGGCGCAGGGGTCGTGGTAGAGGTTGGGGTAGGCGTTACCAGCCTCAAGGTGGGTGACCACGTCATTCCGCTTTATACGCCGGAGTGCCGCGAGTGCTATTCTTGCCGCTCGGGCAAGACCAATTTGTGCACTGCGATCCGCTCGACCCAGGGGCAGGGGCTGATGCCCGATGGCACGTCGCGCTTCTCCTACAAGGGCCAGCCGCTGTTCCACTACATGGGCTGCTCGACCTTCTCCAACTACACTGTCTTACCCGAAATCGCCGTCGCCAAGATCGACGCCAAGGCGGCGTTCGAGAAGGTTTGCTATGTCGGTTGCGGTGTCACCACCGGCATCGGCGCAGTCATCAACACCGCCAAGGTCGAAGTCGGCGCCACCGCCGTGGTGTTCGGCCTGGGCGGCATCGGCCTCAACGTCATCCAGGGGCTGCGCCTGGCGGGCGCTGACATGATCATTGGCGTCGATCTGAACAATTCCAAGAAGGAATGGGGGGAGCGCTTCGGCATGACCCACTTCGTCAATCCCAAGGAGATCGAGAGCGATATCGTCCCCTATCTGGTCAACATGACGAAACGGCGCGGCGATACCATTGGCGGGGCGGATTACACTTTCGATTGCACCGGCAACACCACGGTGATGCGCCAGGCGCTGGAAGCCAGCCATCGCGGCTGGGGCAAGTCCGTCGTCATCGGTGTTGCGGCCGCGGGGCAGGAGATTGCCACGCGTCCGTTCCAGTTGGTCACCGGCCGCACCTGGATGGGCACCGCCTTCGGCGGCGCCAAGGGCCGTACCGACGTGCCGAAAATCGTCGACTGGTATCTGAACGGCAAGATCGAGATCGACCCGATGATCACCCACACGCTACGTCTCGAGGACATCAACAAAGGGTTCGAATTGATGCGGTCCGGGGAAAGCATCCGTAGCGTTGTGGTGTTCTAACCATGAGCGGTGCGTCGTTTCGGTACGCGAGCTTCAGCACGGAGCTGAGTACTCCATCTTATATTAGAGCCGCGTCTGAGGTTGTATTCTCAGCCGTCATGTGACATATATTTTACGACACGTGACGGAGGCGGCAAATGACTCAAATTGCGATGACTGGTTTTGAAGAGGCGCAGACGCCCTTTGAGGCGGGCGACGTCAATCACGTCGCCGCGCTGCTGGGTGGGCACCGGGTGCTCAAGCATACGTTGAGCGGTCCGCTGGATGCCCATGAAATGCTGCTGGCCGGCTTGCCGGGCGAGGCGCTCACCTATCTGGAACGCAGCCTAAAATTCCTCGATGCGGCGGCCTTTGAGAAGGCTATCGGCATGAGCGTGCGCACCGTGCAGCGCCGCAAGGCGGATCCGAGCCAGGCGTTGAACACCGAGCAAAGCAACCGGACCTGGAAGTTCGCGGAAATCCTGGCCAAGGCCAGCGAGATTTTCGGGGGGCAGGGTGCGGCGGAACAATGGTTGGAGCGTCGGGCCATTGGCCTTGACGGCCGCCGCCCGATCGATCTGCTGGCCACTCAAGCCGGCGTCGATCTCGTCGAGACCCTGTTGGGACGCATCGAATACGGCGTCTATACGTGACGCCATTGCCCGCCGCGCTGGGCGGCACCGAACTTGTCGCCTGGCGCCTTGATGACGCCCGCTTCGCTGCCACCTGGGATAGTGGGGAGGGGGCGTACCGTTTTGGCGGGCGCTGGAGCAGCCGAGGCGTTCGCGCGGTCTATTGCTCGATCGATCCGGCGACGACAATTCTGGAAGTCGCGGTCCATAAAGGCTTCGATATCCTAGATACCGTCGCCCATGTGCTGACCTCGTTCACAATCACTGTTCCATCCCAAGTCCATGTGGTCGATCCCAGCGCCGTACCCAATCCCAACTGGCTGCACCCGGGCAATCCCAGCGCTGGCCAGCAGGCCTTTGGCGATGCCTTGCTGGCGCAGCACAAATTCGTTCTGCTTCCGAGCGCGGTATCGATCCATAGTTGGAACCTGATCTTTGTTGCCTCGGCTGCTGCCGGGGCCTTCAGCCTGCGGTCGCAGGAGCGTTTCGCTCTCGATACGCGGCTGCATCCTCCGGTCAATGCCGTCTAGCCAGATACAGCACCAGCCCATGTCCACTCCTCAAATTTACGTCGACGCCGATGCCTGCCCCGTCAAGGACGAAGCCCTGCGCGTCGCCGAGCGGCATGGGCTGGTACTGACTTTTGTCAGCAATGGCGGCATCAGGCCGTCGCGCGATCCGATGGTTCGCGTCGTCGTGGTGCCGCAGGGCGCCGACGCTGCGGACGACTGGATTGTCGAGCAGGCGCAGCCCAACGATATTGTACTGACCGCCGACATTCCCTTGGCCGGGCGAGCGCTGGCGCGTGGCTCGCACGTGCTCGGCTTCACCGGCAAGCCCTTTACGCAGGCGTCGATCGGCATGGCGTTGGCGATGCGCGAACTCAACCAGCACCTGCGCGAAACCGGTGAAAGCAAGGGTTACAATGCCAGCTTCCGACCGGCCGATCGTTCGGCCTTTCTTAGCGCGCTGGACACGCTCGTGGTGAAGGCAAAAGTCGCCGCTCGCTCGGAAACGACCGGCCGCTGACGCATTATTAACCATAATCGCAAAAACTGGCTCTGTGGTGATGGTGCAGAGTTCAGGTCGTGTTGCTTTCGCGTTTTGTCATTGTCGCCGCCCTGGCGAGTATGCTGCTTGGCGGATGCGCCAAGCCACCGAGTTCGCGCCTGGAATTTGCGGCCTCAAGGCCGACAATAACGGGCAGCGTTCCCCAAGTATCGCCAGCAAGCTCCCCGCAATCCATGCCTGACCGATTGTTTTCGCGTGGCCCGCTCAGTGGCCGCACGCTGACGGTGGCATCATCCGCCGACATCGTGCTGCATCCCGGCGAGGTCATCCTGACCTTCGATGATGGTCCGCGCGCTGGTCGCACCGATGCCATTCTCGACATTCTCGACCGTTATGACGTCAAGGCAAGCTTTCTGATGCTGGGCTGCGCCGCCGATGCGCATCCCGAACTGGTGCGGGCAGTGGCGGCGCATGGCCATACCATCGGCAGCCATAGCTATGACCATGCCGATCTGTCGAAGCTGACCAGCCAGGCAGCGCTTGACGACGTCGTCAGGGGCGAACGAGCGATATCGCGGGCGCTAGCGGGCAGCGGCGCGACGCTGTCGCCGTTCTTCCGTTTTCCGTACCTGGCGCAGACCGGATTCCTGCGCACCAATATGGCGCAGAACGACGTGGTGGTCCTCGACGTCAATATCGACAGCAAAGACTATTATTCCGAGACGCCCGACCAGGTCATTGCCCGCACCCTGCAGCGGCTGGAGGCGCGCGGCAGCGGCATCATCCTGTTCCACGACATCCACGCGCGCACGGTCGCGCTACTGCCGGATTTCCTGGCGCAATTGGATGAGCGGGGCTACTCGGTGGTCCGGCTGGTGCCGCGCGATCCGGGCGTCTTCGGCCGCGACGTCATCACCGCCGAAGCGCCGGTTCCGGCGTGCTGCGACTGAATCGGAATTTCTGGACCGCAATTGAAACATCCGAGTTTCGCTAAATCAAGCGAATGCAAGTCTGGTTTCATGATCCTATGCTGGTTGCTGTCATGGCTGTGGTCCTTTCTCTATCTGACAACGAAACTAGCTTCATCTTTCCAAGGGTCTGGCTGCGCTCCCACCACGGTTGGCATCACCAAATGTAACTGTCCGGGACGGTCAATATTCTCAGATCGCCCTAGTGCTTGGCGCGACAATCCGGCCGTTCCGCAACAAGCCAAGTCGGGCGTTTGCATTGACCTCTTGGCGCCCTAAAAGCGGACATCACCAGCACTGGCTTCTGTCGCAAGGCTAGAGGCTGCAGTGCCAAAATCACAATCCACAACCTCTCCCGGCACAGCGTTGCAAAATTAGAACTTGCCAAAACCATCTTAGTTGATAACGTTTCAACTTACTTGATGAAACGGCGAAACAGCCGCGTCAAGGAGGAGGAGAAATCATGTTCAACCGCACTCTGCGGCGCCGCACCGTCTTGGCCGGCGCCATGTTCGCAGCCCTTGCAGGCGTCAGTTCTTCAGCTCTGGCACAGGGAGTGAGCGGCGAGCTCGTCATCCTGCAGTGGCAGACTGGTGCCGACGGCCAAATGTGGAAAGACGTCGAAGCCAAGTTTATGGAACTGAACCCCGGCGTGACGATCAAGGAATTTTTGCCGGCCGGCACCCAAGGCGATCCGCGCGGCGGCATACGCACTGCACTGCTCGGCGGTGAAGTGGTGGATGTCCTGATCAACACCTGGCCGGCCTTTCGCGCCGAACTGGTCAATTCTGGCATCCTGCGGCCCGTCGACGATCAGTGGAAAAGCTTTGGCTGGGACAGCAAGCTGAGCCAGGCCTGGCGCGATCTGGGCAGCATCGATGGCACCACCTATGGCGTAACGTATACCTATGGCGACCGCTCGGCCATCTGGTACAAGACCTCCCAGCTTGAAAAGGCAGGCATCAAGCCGCCTGCCACCTGGGACGAATTCCTCGCCAGCTTCGACAAGCTCAAGGCCGCCGGCTATCCCGCCCCGGTGGTCATCCCGGCCAAATACTGGGCCCATACCGAGTGGTTCGAAACGCTGCTGTTGCGCACGGCGGGCGTCGATTTTGCCGCCGAACTGGCCGCTCACAAGGTCCCTTGGACCGATCCCAAGGTCAAAGTGGCGCTGATGAAATATGCCGAAATGCTCAAGGCCGGATGCTGCGCCGAGCCAGCGACGATGCTCGCTATCGAGCAACCTTATCCCACCCTCTATACCTCCGAGGACTCGAGCTACCTGCTGTTCGGCATGTGGACCAATTCGGCGCTCAAGAACGATCTGGGGCTCAAGGAAGGGGTCGATTACTCGATCTTCCAGTTCCCCAGCCTGGGCATGGGCTTTGACGACACGGCTAGCGTAGATGCCAAGGAGCTGAACCTGACCACCAACGGGGCCAATCCGGCGGCAGCCGATGCGTTCGCCGATTTCATCATCGGGGCGGACGCAGCCAATATTATGGCCAAGTACGGCTATGCCTCGCCAAGCACGGCGGCGGATGGCTCGCTGCTGGGGCCAGTGCAGCAGATCGCGACCGGCGCCGTGGCCAAGTCCAAGGTGCAGTTCGTGCTGGGCGATCTTTTGCCCGGCGATCTGGTCGACGAGTACCGGGTGCAGTTGCAGAAGTTCCTGCAGGATCCGAGCGAGGCCACCGTCGACACGGTGCTGGCCGCGATCGAGGCCAAGGCAGCGACGGCTTACTGATGGCCAATACTGTCGCAGAACAGGCGGCAGGCCCGGTGGATGTTTCCTCCCCCAAGGGTGGCGCGCGGCTTCGGCTGCCCGTCACCCGCGGGTGGCGCCTCACCGATGCGCCGGCGGCCTGGTTGCTCATCACACCCGTCATCGTGCTGTTCGGAATCTCGGTCGTCTACCCGTTGTTCGACACGATCCGGATTTCGTTTTTCGATATCAAGGGCCTGGCCCCTGCCAAATGGGTAGGCCTGGGCAACTATGTCACGCTGTTTGGCGATGCGACCTTTCGCAATACCCTGCTGACCACGCTGATCTTCACGCTGGGCACCACTGTGGTCTCGGTGAGCCTGGGCTGGGCGCTGGCCATGCTGTGCGCCTTTGCGCCAGCCCAGACCACGCCCTTTCGCGGCATGATGTTCGTGACCTTCGGCATATCGGAGGCGGTCTCGGGCTATATGTGGCTCAATATCCTGCGGCCCGACAAGGCCGGCCTGCTCAATGCGGTGATCGGCATCTTCGTGCCCGGCTATGCGCATTCCTGGTTGGGCGATCCCAATACGGCGCTCTGGTCGCTGATTTTCGTCGCCTCCTGGAGCGGCGTCGGGCTGCCGCTGATGCTGTGCTTTGCGGCCGTGCAGTCCATTCCCCGCACCGTGCTGGAAGCCGCCTATATGGATGGCGCCAAGCCGGCTTCGATCATGCGGCACATCATGATGCCGCTGTCGCTGCCGGGCGTGCGCGTCGCCGTCTTCATCAACCTGCTGGGCGCCTTGCGCGCTTTCGACATCATCTATGTGATGACCGGTGGGGGGCCCGTACGCGCCACCGAAACGGTGGGCTATTTCATGTACCGGGAGTCCATGACCCAGTTCAAACTCGGCTATGGCGCTGCCGCCACCGTGGTGTTGCTGATCGCCGTGCTCGTCATCTCCATACCCGCCATTGTCCAGCGCACGGCAGGTGCCAAATGATCGGGCGTATTCCCTGGTGGACGGTTGTTGTCGTGGGCGTGATCGCCACGATCTGGGTTATTCCGGTGCTGGGCATCGTCATCACCTCCGTGCGTCCGCCCAGCGAAGTGGCGCTCGGCTGGTGGCGGATCGACCATGTGAGCTTCACGCTCAGCGCGTGGATAAGGGTGTGGTCGGAATATCCGCTGGCGCAGGCATTCTGGTTTACCGGCATGCTGGCCGCCATTGCGACGCTGGGCACCATGTTGTTTGCGCCCGTCGCGGCCTATGCCTTCCACTTCCTCAAGTTTCGCTTCCGCCGGCTGCTGCTGATCATCATCATCAACGCCTTCGTGCTGCCGCAGCAGGTCGTGGTGATCCCGCTGTTCATCCTGTGGCGAGACCTCAAGCTCATCGACAATATCGCGGCGGTGCTCATTCCCTATATCGGGCTGAGCTTTGCGTGGTCGATCTTCCTCGTCAAAAACTTCCTTGAGGACTTTCCCAAGGAACTGATCGAAGCGGCGAAGATCGACGGTTGCGGCCCGATCTCCACGCTGCGTCACGTCGTGCTGCCCAATGCCACGAGCCCAATCTACGCCGTGGGCGTGCTGCAGTTCCTGTGGACCTGGAATGCCCTGCTGCTGCCCATGCTCTACCTGCGCAGCATCCAGCCCTTGCCGGTTCTGCTGACCAAGGTCGCGGGCACCTATGAGAGCAACTGGGACCTCCGCTCCGTCGCCGCCATCGTCACCACAATCGTTCCACTAATCGTCTTCGTCGTCTTCCAACGTCAATTTGCCGCCGGGTCGCAGACCCGCACAGGGGCCAAAGAGTGACCAAAATTCGTACCAACAAACCACTGCGCTACCGCCAAATTCATCTCGACTTCCATACCTCGGAACATATCCCAGCGATCGGCGCCGATTTTGACGCAGCCGATTTCGTCGCGACCTTCAAGAAGGCGCATGTGGATTCGGTGACCATTTTCGCCAAGTGCCACCATGGCTGGGCCTATTATCCAACCGAAGTGGGAGCGCCCCATCCCAATCTGGCGCGGCCGGACCTGCTGGGCGAAATGGTCGATGCGCTCAACGCGGCCGATATCGAGTGCCCCATCTACATCACCGTGCAGTGGGACGAGCGCAATGCGCGCCTGCATCCGGAGTGGCGGGCCCGCTCGGCCACGGCCAACCGGTTCGATCCCGGCCAGCTCAAGGCGGGGTGGCATACGCTCTGCCTCAACCACAAGGCCTATCGGGACGAGTTGCTCGCCATGGCGCGCGAAGTCGCCAGCCGCTACGCCACGCCGGGCATTTTCTTCGATATCGTCCTGACGCCCGACTGTGTCTGCCAGGAATGCCTCGATACCATGGCGGCACAGGGGCTCGATCCCGAGAATGCGGCCGATCGGCTGACCAAGGACGAATGGGTCAACGAGGTGTTCCGCAGCGAAATGAGCGCGGTGCTCAACGCCGAATTCCCCGGCCTGCGCATCTTCTACAATTGCGGCCACATCCATAAGCAGGGCCCCGAGCGCTTTGCCCCCTATAGCCATCTCGAACTCGAAAGCCTGCCCACCGGCGGCTGGGGCTATAACCACTTCCCGGCCAGCGCGCGCTATGCCGCCACCCTGGGGCTCGACTTCGTGGCCCATACCGGCAAGTTCCACACCTCGTGGGGCGAGTTCGGGGGCTTCAAGCATCCCGACGCACTCGAATTCGAAGCCGCCCAGATGGTGGCTTTGGGCTCGAAATGCCTCGTCGGCGATCAACTGCATCCCAATGGCGCGATCAATCCAGACACATACGCCTCAATCGGCCCAGCCTATGCGCGGGTGGAAAAGCTGGAGCCTTTTCTCGAGGGCGCGACGCAGGTGTCCGAAGTGGCCATCCTGACAGCCGAATATTTCCACCACGCGGGCGACCGCAATAACAATGCCGACGATGGCGCGGCGCAGATGCTGCAGGAATTGCAGCAGCCGTTCGACGTGATCGATCCCAGTGCCGATTTCTCGCGCTATCGCGTCATCATCCTCCCCGACGAAGTGCCGGTCGAGGATGAGCTGGCGCAGCGGTTCAAGGATTATCTCGCCGGGGGCGGCAAGCTGCTGATGAGTGGCATATCAGCCCTGCAGGACGATGGGCATTTCGCGGTTCCCGCGGGTATCCGCAATACCGGGCAGATCGAATTCGAACCGTCCTATCTGCGGGCTACCAGTGAGCTCGACCCATCCATGACCCAATCGCCGTTCGTGGTCTATGGCCGGGCGCAGGCCATCGTGGCTGAGGGCGCGACCGTCCTGGCCGAGGTGGTGCCGCCCTATTTCAATCGCACCTACCAGCATTTCTCCTCCCATGCCCACGCGCCCGACGACACCAGCGCAGCCCCGCTCGGCGCCGGGGTGACCATCTATAATGGGGTGGCGTATGTCGCCTATCCGATCTTTTCGATCTATCGCGCCATGGGCCAGCCGCTTTATCGATACGTGGTGCGTGGCCTGCTCGACAGGCTGCTGCCCGATCCGGCGCTGACTACTAACCTGCCGAGCGCGGGCCGTGCTTCACTGACCCATCAGCACGAGCGCGGTCGGCATGTGCTGCATTTGTTGTATGGCGCGCCGCAGGTGCGCGGCAATGCGGTGCCCAACGGCAATGGCGTTCGCGTTATGGAGATGATCGAGGATATTCCGGCCATCGGGCCGGTCAGTGCCAGAGTTCGGTTGCCCAATCCGCCCCAGCGCGCCTATGAGGCGATTTCGGGCGAGCCTGTTGCCATTGCCGATCTTGGGGGCGGTCAATATGGCGTGACGCTCGACCGGCTGCGCATCCATGCCGCGGTCGTGTTCGAAGATCGTGCCTAGAACCGGCCTGGCTTGGCCGGTGGCAGTAGCACCGGCACCAAACGCAGACTATGCAGACAGAAGGCGTCTGGCCGCAAGGGGCCGGGCGTGTTCACGCAGGATTAGCAGACGGATGACCGACCAAACCATCACCAGGCCTCGCCCGGCCACGATCATCGATGTCGCCCGGGAAGCCGGTGTCGCCGTGGGTACGGTATCGCGCTACATCAACGGCCTGCCCATTCGCGTCGGCAATCGCGAGCGCATCGCCCAGGTCATCGAAGAACTGGGCTATCGTCGCAACAGCGCTGCGGCGTCGATGAAGACCAATACCACCCATATTGTGGGCATGCTGGTGCCGGCGGTCAGCGAGTTCCATGCGGCGCTGTTGGACCAACTCACCCGGCGCATGCGCCAGACCGGGCGGGCCGTGCTCTGTTATTGCCACGATACCGATCCGACCTCCTTCATGGAGGGGCTGGAGTTTTTTGCCGGGCACCGTGTCGACGCCGTGGTGATGGATGGCAATGAGGAACTGCGCCAGCGCCTGGCGCCCTACATCGACGAAGGCATGTTGATCGTGCTTTACGACAACGATCTGCCGGGCCTCGCCGCTGATCGGGTGTTCGTTGAAAATCGCCGCGCCAGCAAGCGGCTGGTGGATCACCTTCTCGACCTCGGACACGAACGCATCGCCATCCTGCACGGCAACCTGCGCGACTCTGTGGCGCGCGATCGTCTTCAGGGCTATCGCGACGCGCTAGAGGCGCATGGCATTGCCAAAAGCCCCGAACTGCTGATGGATGCGGGCTGGAACGAGCAGCGCGCCTATAGTGGCATAGGCGACCTGATGGCGCTGCCCAATCCGCCGACTGCCGTATTCGGCGCCAATTACAATATGAGCATCGGCGCGCTGCGCTGGCTGCAGGAACACGATGTGTCGATCCCCGACGACATGTCGCTGGTCAGCTTCGATGACGTGCCGGCCTTTTCGGTGCATCTGCCGGGCATCACGGCGGTCGGCCAGCCGGTCGCGAAGATCGCCCAGACGATCGTCTCGACGCTGCAGGAGCGCCTGGCGCAGGGCGGCCCCTCGGGCAAGCGCACCGTGCGCATCGACGCGGATATTATTTTAAGAGGCTCGACCCGTCGCTTGCGACGCTAACGAGCCGCGCCGGAGGAGGCGAAAATGGCCAATGTCGTACTGAGCAATGTCAGCAAATCCTATGGCAACCTCGAGGTCATCGAGGGGCTGAACCTCAGCATCGAGGACGGCTCGTTCACGGTGTTCGTGGGCCCCTCTGGATGTGGCAAGTCGACATTGCTGCGCATGATCGCCGGGCTCGAACCTATTACCAAGGGCAAGCTGGAAATCGACGGCAAGACGATGAACAACGCCGATCCGATAGAGCGCGGCGTGGCCATGGTGTTCCAGAACTACGCGCTCTATCCGCATATGACGGTCGAGCAGAATATTGGTTTTTCGCTGCGCATGGCGGGGCTGAGCAAGGACGATATCGCCGCCCGGGTCGCCGTCGCGGCGCAGACTCTGCAGATCGAGCCGCTGCTGAAGCGAAAGCCCGGCCAGCTTTCGGGCGGCCAGCGCCAGCGCGTTGCCATCGGCCGCGCCATCGTGCGCGACCCCGAGGTTTTCCTCTTCGATGAACCGCTGAGCAATCTCGATGCCGAATTGCGGGTGTCGATGCGGGTGGAGATCGCCAAGCTGCACAACACGCTCGGCTCGACCATGATCTATGTCACCCACGACCAGACTGAGGCGATGACGCTGGCGGACAAGATCGTGGTGATGCGCGCCGGCAAGATCGAGCAGGCTGGCACGCCAGAGGACCTGTATGAAAATCCCGACAGCCTGTTTGTCGCTGGTTTCATCGGCTCGCCGCGGATGAACTTCCTGCGCGGCGTCTTCAGTTCTGGCCGATTGCAGCTCGAAACCGGGGCCGAATGGGCCGGGATCGGGCCGGATGGCGCGGTTCTGGTTGGCGTGCGGCCCGAGCATTTCGTCGAGGCGGGGCAGGGTGCAGCCGATATCTCGGTCAAAGTCGACGTCGTCGAGAACCTGGGCGGCACGCGCTTCGTCTATGGCACGCTGGTCTCGGGCGAAAGCGTCGTCGTGGAGGCCCGCGAACGCTCTGGCATCAGGGCTGGCGACCAGATTTCCTTCGGCATCAAGCCTGAACGGGCCATGCTGTTTTCTCCCTCCGGCACTCGACTGCGGACCCTGTGATGACACACGAACTCTGGTACAAAAAGCCGGCCACCGAGTGGACGGACGCCCTGCCTGTCGGTAACGGTCGCCTTGGCGCCATGGTGCATGGTGGCGTGGGCCGCGAGGAATTGCAGCTCAATGAATCCACGCTCTGGTCCGGCGGGCCATACCAGCCGACCAATCCCGAGGCATTGCCCAACCTGGCCGAGGTGCGCGCGCTCATCCTGGCGGGGCGCTTCGAGGACGCCCATGCGCTGACGCAAGCCCATTTGCTCGCCAAGCCCTATCTGCAAATGAGCTATCAGCCGGCTGGCAATCTGTTCCTCGATTTCACGCAGCATGAGGCCATTGCCGGCAGCTATCGGCGCCAGCTCGATCTGGCGACTGGCGTGGCGACCACGCGCTATGGCCTGCTCGGTAGCGGCTTCGAGCCGGATGCGGCGCAGTTCACCCGGCAGGTCTTTGCCTCGGCGGCCGATGACCTGATCGTGCTGAAGGTGTCGTGTTCGCTCCCCGGCGCATTGGCCTTCGAGGCTTGGCTCGACAGCCCGCAGGAAGGTGAGTTGCTCGTCGGCGATGCAAGCGGTCTGTCGTATCGGGGCCGAAACTTTGGCAAGCATGGCGTGCCGGGGCAATTGAGCTTTGGTATCGACGTGCACCTGCGCGTCGAGGGTGGCAGCGTCGAACGCAGAGGCCGGCGTCTCGTGGTGCGTGACGCGACCTCGGCCCTGTTCCTGATCGACATGGCCACCAGTTTTACCCGCTTCGACGATGTCTCCGGCGACCCGGAGGCGCGGCTGGCGGCGCGACGATCGAAGCTGGTGGCGCTCGATTTCGACACCCTATTGGCCAACCACGTTGCGGCGCATCGGGCGCAGTTCGACCGGCTCGACATCGATCTCGGCGCGGGCCGCAGCGACCTGCCGACCGATGAGCGTATCGCCAATTTCGCCACGGGCGACGATCCGGCTTTGGCAGCGCTCTATGTGCAATATGGGCGCTACCTGATGATTAGTTCCAGCCGGCCTGGCACGCAGCCAACCACGCTGCAGGGCATCTGGAACAAGGAAACCAGGCCGCCTTGGGGCAGCAAGTACACCGCCAATATCAACCTGCAGATGAACTACTGGCTGCCCGACCCGGCCAACCTCCCCGATATGATGGAGCCGGTCATCGCCCTGGTCGAGGACCTGGCCATCACCGGCGCTGAAATGGCACGTGCCCATTACGGCGCAAGCGGCTGGGTGATGCACCACAATACCGATATCTGGCGGGCTACCGGCCCGGTTGATGGCGCGGCCTGGGGCGTCTGGCCCACCGGCGGCGCCTGGTTGATGGCGCAGCTTTGGGATCATACTCGCTTCGAGGGGCGACCGGAGGAATTGGTGCGACGGCTCTACGGCCCGCTCAAGGGCGCCGTGCAGTTCGCGCTCGATATCCTCGTGCCTCTGCCGGGCACCGACTATCTGGTCACCGTGCCATCCATCTCGCCGGAAAACCGCCATCCATTCGGCTCCTCGCTCTGCGCCGGACCGACCATGGACAACCAGATCCTGCGCGACCTGTTCGCCGCCTTTGCCGAGGCTGCGGAACAACTGGGCGTGGATGCCGAATTGTCTGCCGCGGCCCTTGCAGCGCGCCAGCGCCTGCCCGAGCATCGCATTGGCAAGGAAGGACAGTTGCAGGAATGGATGGACGACTGGGACATGGATGTTCCCGAAATCCACCATCGGCACGTTTCCCATCTCTATGGCCTCTATCCGGGCGACCAGATCGGCCTCGATACGACGCCCGAACTGGCGGCGGCTGCGCGCCGTTCCCTCGAAATCCGCGGCGACGAGGCCACCGGCTGGGGGATCGGCTGGCGCATCAACCTGTGGGCCCGCCTGCGCGAAGGCGAGCGCGCCCATGCGGTGCTGCAATTGCTGCTCAGCCCGTCCCGCAGCTATGCCAACCTCTTCGACGCTCATCCACCCTTCCAGATCGACGGCAATTTCGGTGGTGCCGCCGGAATTCTGGAAATGCTGGTGCAATCGACGGAAGATGCAGTCTGGTTATTGCCGGCCCTGCCAGCGAACTGGCCCAAGGGCACTTTGCGCGGCGTGCGGGCAAGGGGCGGCGTGGAGCTGGATTTCGGCTGGGACAATGGTGAGGTTGGCTGGGTACGGGTATTGAGCGCAAGGAACCGCGACATCACGGTGCATGCCGGCAGAACCATCAGGCTAAGCGCACTCGCAAATGAGGTGATGCAGCACGAATTCAGCGCAAGCCAATGTTGATTGCCATCGAGCACTGACCCAGGGTTTTCAGCGGCGTGATCGCGACATGATGCGAACCATAGTCAGCAGGCACTTAGCGCCAAAATGGACCTTCGACCCCAGACCAGGTGTCCACCATCGCATCACCCTGTCCTGAGCTTTCCCGCTATCGCCGGACGGCCCGCATGACGCTGGCGGCCAGGATCGCGACGCAGCCCAGAACCAGCAGTACCCCGCCCCAAAGGCCCGGAAAACCAAGCCACAGCACGGCAGCAGTAACGATGGCGATCAGCACCACCGACCACAGAGCGAGGCTCCCGTCGTCGATGAACATGCTGATGAGTTCGTCGGCGGCAATGCGCAGGAATTTCATTGGGCTGCCTTTTCGGTAACGGTAAGCCGCGTGCGACGCGCGGTCTGCAGGATCGCCCAGGCCGCGATGGCAAAAACGGCGAAGATGGCGAGCAAGGCGAGATCCGCACCCGGCCATTCGGCGCCGAGCCCTTCGCCGGTCCAGAATACGCCGAAGCTTGTCAGCATGAGGCCAACGACGAATTTAAGGGTGTTTTCAGGTACCTTCGACAGCGGCCGGTGCAGGGCCATTCCCAAGGCCATCACCACGACGACAGCGGCCAGTGCGCCGAGGCCGGCATAAAGCGTCAGCCCGCGGGTGGTTCCGACGGCGATGACGATGAAGATCACTTCGATGCCTTCGAGCAGCACCGCCTTGAACGCGGCCAGGCCGGCAAGGTAATTGGCGCGGCGGTCGCCGCCCTGTTGGGTCAGGGTGGCGGTTTCGGCGGCGAAGGCTTTGTCCTCGTCATGCAGCGCGATGACGCCGACGGAGCGCAGGATGGCCTTGCGCAACCAGCGCATGCCAAACAGGATCAGCAGCACGCCGACGACGAACTGCACATACGCGATGGGGATCAGCGCCAGCAGTGGACCGAATACAAGCACCAAGGCGATGAGCAGCAGTAGAGCCAGGCCGGCGCCGACGACTGCGGGACGCCAGCCGCGCGTCAGGCTAACGGCCAGCACGATGGTGAACGCCTCCACCACTTCCACGAAGGAAGCGAGGAAGGCCGCGGTCACCGTTGAGAAGATGGTAGCAGTCATGCGGGGTTCCGATCTGTGACCTGAATGGGGCGGTGGGCAGGCGATTCCGCGCGGTCGCTATGGGGGGAACCGCACGCGGACGCATAGTCCTGGCCTGCTGTCGGCCATTGTGATCGTCGCGCCATGCAGCTCGGCGATGGCCTTAACCAGACTCAAGCCCAGTCCGTGTCCCGGCGTGCTCCGACTCTTGTCGAGGCGGTAGAGGCGCTGGAATACCTTGTCCCGTTCGGCATCGGGAATGCCTGAACCGTTGTCGCAGACGGTGACCTCGAAAGTTTGGTCGCTCGTCCCGCTGGCCGACATTGCAATGGTGGTACCGGGCTGGCAATGGCGGATGGCATTTTCGATCAGGTTGGCGAACAATTGGGTCAGCAAGTCCTTGTCACCATGGATGTCAGGCAATGGCTCAACGGCGATGGTCAGGGTCTGGCCGTTTTCCTCGGCAACATCCGCATAGGCTTCGAACAGGGTCTGCAGGATCGGACCCACGGCGAGTTCCTTGAACCGCGCTCGCCTTGCGCCAGACTCGATTTGGGCGATGCGCAGCAGGGCCTCGAAGGTCATGTTGATCTGGCGGGCTTCGTCTTGTGCCTGTTGCAGCAGGGTTGCGACCGATTGGCCGGCTTCCTCGCTTTCGATGGCGTTTTGCACCGTGAAGCTCAGGCGGTTGAGCGGCGTCTTGAGATCGTGCGCGATGTCGACGCTGACCTGGCGCATGCCTTCCACAAGGCCGGCCAGACGTTCCAGGGCGTGATTGATCTGTATTGAAAGATCATCGAGGTCATCGCGGTTGCGCTGGACCGGGATGCGGGCCGCCAGTTCGCCGCGACCAATCATCGCCATCGTATTGGCGATGCGGTCCATCCGCCGCTGGCCGCGGGTCGCGATCAGCACGGCGGCCATGATGGCGAGAGCAACGAAGAGTAGGCCGGCCAGGCCGAGGCTGTTGAGCACGATCCCTCCGACGGCGTCGGTCTCGTCGAAGCTGCCGCCGACGACCAGCGTAGTGTTCCCGACCTGGCCCGAATAGATGCGGTACATCTCTTTATCGGCAGCCAGGCCCAGTTGATCGGCGCTGGCGATTGACCAGCCGATGGAGGTCGGCGCCGCCGTGATGTTGCCCCCGAGCAGTTCGCCCGCGGGCCCACGCAAAAGAAATACCCGCTCAAGCGCGGGATTGGCGGCCGCATTGCTGCGCACCAGGTCGAGCAGGTCGGTGAGGTCGTTCTCGCCATAGGACTGGGCGATGATCGAAAAGGTCTGCTCCAGCTGCTGTTTCAGGCGGGCGTCGAGTTCCGCCCGGATCAGCCCGAAGGCGATAAATCCCGCCAGGCCCAAGAACGCCAGAAAGGCCATGCTCAGCAGCGCCATCAGCCGGAACGGTGTGCTGCGATAGAGGGCCTTAAGCATGCAGGCTGTAGCCGGTATTGCGGATGGTGTGGAGCAGGGGCCTGTCGAACGGCTTGTCGATCTTGGCGCGGAGGCGGCTGATATGGGTCTCCACCACGCTGGTCTGGGGGTCGAAATGAAAGTCCCACACCCGCTCCAGCAGCATGGTGCGGGTTAGTACCCGGTTCTCGTTCTGCATGAGATATGTCAGCAGCGAGAATTCGCGCGGCAACAGTTCGATCGGCACGGAGCCGCGTCGGCAGCTATGGCGCACCAGGTCGATTTCAAGATCGCCCACCTGCAGCTTGATCTTCTCGGTCTGCGCCGGGGGACGGCGGGCCAAGGCGTTCAGCCGGGCCAGCAATTCGGAAAACGCGAATGGCTTGACCAGGTAATCATCGCCTCCCGCTTCGAGGCCATCGACCCGGTCATCGACGCCACCAACGGCGGTGAGGAACAGGACGGGCGTGGTATTGCCGGAGGCGCGCAGCGCCTTGACCAGCGACAGGCCATCGAGGCCGGGCAGCATCCGGTCGACCACCATGACGTCGAAGCGCTCGTTCATGGCTTGCACCAGACCATCGCGGCCGTCACGGATTACGTCGGTGACATGGCCCGCCTCGGTGAGGCCCCGGTTCACATAGTCGGCGGTGCGGGCATCGTCTTCGACGAACAGGATACGCATGGGGCAAGTCTCGATCAGGATGGACGCCGCGTCAACGAAAGTGGCGGCGATCAGGAGATCGCCGCCCTCAAACAATATCACTCGGCGGGTTCACGCCGTGAGTGCATTCCGTCTCGGCGCCATCAGGCTCATGTAAGCGACGAGGCCCGCTATCACCGCCAGGAAAATAACGCTGGTGATGATAGTGCCCAGCCCCAGCCCGCCATATTCCATCGGTTGCGACAGCAAATCTCCGAACGAGGCTCCCAGCGGCCGGGTCAGGATATAGGCCAGCCAGAAGGTCAGGATGGCGTCGGCCTTGAACACGAAGTGGGCCACAGCGATCAACGCGATGACGGCTGCGAACAGCACGCCTGTGGCCAGATATCCAAGCCCCAGGGTTTCAGCGATGTAGTCGCCGACAGCGGTTCCCAGGGCAAAGGTGAACAGGATCGTCAGCCAGTAGAAAATCTCGCGGCGCGTGGTGACGATGGTGTGGATCGACAGCGTCTTTTCGCTGGCGTACCAGGCGCCGAAGGTCAGGCCGAGCAGGATGGTGCAGCCGATCGTGGTGGTCTCCAGCGGAATGCCGAAAGTATCGACCAGATTGTCGGTGATCAGTGTGCCGACCACGCTCACCAGCACTACGGCCAGCCAATAGGTCCATGGCACATAGCGCTTGCGGCTAAATTGCAGGCCAATGGCGAGGGCCAGCACGATCATCATGATGATCGTCGTGGTCTGGAGGCCAATCCCCATATTGAGGGCGAGGAAATCCGCGGCAGTCTCGCCGACCGTCACCGCCATCAGTTTGATCAGCCAGAAATCGACCGTGACGCGGGGTACGCGGTTGTAGGCTTCCACGCCGTCGATGGTGGCCATTTCCGGCCCGGAACGCGTTGTGCTGGCGATTTCCATCATGCACCTATCAGTTGAATGGCCTGGCCGAAGAAGTCATCGGCGCGCTTGTCGTCATCGGCATTGCAGCGTTCCAGCCCCTTGGCCTCAAGCGCCGCAGCCTTGGTCCTGGTGGCGTCGTCGAGGCTGGCAGCCTTGGCCTGCGCGGCGCGGTACTTGGCCAGCATGTCTTCGCAGGGCAGGGGCTTGCCGGAGGTATCGGTAGTGACGACGCCCGCGGCATTGGCCGCGCCCGGATTGTCGAGTTGCGCCAGGAGCGTGGTCAGCGCCATGTCAGAAGTTGCAGCCGGCGCGTCCGCCCGTACGGCGTCGAGCGCGGCGTCGGAGGCGGCGTCGATGGCATCCCATTTTTCCGCGTTCCTGCCCCGCAGGTCGTTGGCGGCGTTGTCCCAGGCCGTCTCGAATTCGGCAATTTTGGCCTTGGCGCCGGCCGGGTCTTTGGCGGCGACCAAGGCCTGGGTATCGGCCACGATGGTGTGCATGGCCGAGAGGTCGCCCAACTCGCTGACCGTGACCGCGGCGGAGGCGGGGAATGTTGCGGCGCCCGCTATCGGCAGGGTGAACAGGCAGGCGGCAAGAGCAAAGTGCGAAAGTCTCATCGTGAGCTCCAAAGCGTGGATTGGCTGGCGCTCACAATAATCAGGGCCGGGTCACGCCAGCCTGTCACCGGCTATACATCGGTGTAAGAATTCAACCGGGAGGGAGACACCACCGGCGCGGCATGGCATAGCAAAGCTATGAAATTGCCAGCCATTCCCGCTTCGCGCCGCCCCATCCTGTTTGCCGCCGTGGCCTTGGCGGCGCTGCTCGGAACCTTCGGCTTCGTCGCCGATGAGGTCATCGAAGGCGACACCGTCGTGTTCGATACCGCCGTCACCATGGTCCTGCGCGACAACGGCGACATCATGAACCCGATCGGGCCGGCATGGCTCGAAGAGGCCGGTCGCGACGTGACCTCGCTGGGCAGCTTTTCCATACTTGGCCTGATCGTCATCCTGGTGCTGATCAGTTTGGTGCTGATCAAGCGTCCTTTGACCGCAGCCTACGTCACTTTCGCGGTGCTCAGCGGCACCATTCTGTCATCGGTATTCAAGCAGATTTACGACCGGCCCCGCCCGCCCATGCTGGAGGCAATGCGGGTATTTACGTCGAGCTTCCCGAGCGGGCACGCGACGGTGTCGGCAGTGGTTTATCTGACGCTGGCGGCGCTGTTGGCGCCCCTCTGCGCCGACCGCCGTCTGGCAACGCTCTGCATCGCCGCGGGCGTTTTCCTGACGCTGCTGGTTGGCGTATCGCGGGTCTATCTGGGCGTGCATTATCCCACAGACGTGATCGCAGGATGGTCGCTCGGCGCGGCCTGGGCGCTGCTGTGCTGGGTGGGCGCTAATCTGCTTGGGTTGAACCGGCGCTGAGCGCCGCATTTTGGCCGCAAGCTATACGCAGCCGTATATCTGTCGACAGGCCGCTGCAAGACGCGGCCGCTAGGTCTCCTCCCACGACGGCGCAACAGCGCGCCTTCACAAAACGGAGAGAGACGATGAAGTTCAACGCAATGACGGCTACCGCCATTCTGGCCCTGGTCTTGTGCGCACCGGTCACGACCGCTTTTGCCCAGACCGACACTGTCGCCCCCAGTGATAGCGAGATGCAGGCGCTGACCGCTACCAAGGTTGCGGCGGCCGATGCCGTGGCCTCGGTCGAAACCGCTTCGGGCGGCAAAGTGGTGGAGCTGTCCCTCGATATGGAGGCGGCGATACCGGCCTATCGGGTCACAGCCGTAGCCAAGGACGGCGCCGAGACCAATTATATGGTCGATGCGACGACCGGGAAGGCGACCCTTTTCCAGGATACGAAATCGTCAACCGATACGGCCGACGACAAGGAAGGCGGTAACGAAGGGCAGGACAACGGTTCGG
This sequence comes from Devosia sp. UYZn731, assembly GCF_040546795.1. NCBI lineage: Bacteria > Pseudomonadati > Pseudomonadota > Alphaproteobacteria > Hyphomicrobiales > Devosiaceae > Devosia > Devosia sp. UYZn731. Next base: position 472,424 of record NZ_JBEPOL010000002.1, on the reverse strand, counting down.
AAGCCGAAGACGCCAACTGATCACGGGCCAAAAAACCGGATTCCATGCTCGCGATGGCTGGAGCGGCAACGCTCCGGTCATCGTTGTTTGCTATCGACGGTTCGGCCAAAATCCACGTCAGTCGACATCAGATAATCCTGAACCCAGGGGCGACACTGGTTTGCGCTTACGCCGGTACGAAGAAACCAGTCATCATCCGGCCGCCGACAATGACGATCGCCGTCACGGGACTGTGGCTCGGTCAACGTTGTGGCCCCCAATGCCCTGGCGGCGATGCGTAGGTGACCGCCCTGCTGGTTGCCGGCGAAAGCAATGGCCCCGCCCTGGCCTCAACGGGCGCGATGCCCTGTTCATCTTCCGACACGGCGAAGACCTGCTGGAACTACCGATGCGCAAGTTCGTTAGTCGTCAGCTTGACGTCAGGTCCGACTGCTAGAGCCGCAGATATTTCGGGCTGGCCGGTTGCCCGCCCGCTGAGCGGTGGCCGATTTCGGCCGAAAAAAGGACTGCCCATGCCCGCTCAAGCTTACCTGAATCGCATTGCCACCGCGGTGCCGTCAAATGACGTCCACCAGTTCTTCATCGGCTTTGCAAGCTCGCAACTTAGCCACGACCCGCGTCGTCGGGCGATTTTCAACCGCATGGCCGACAAGGGTGGGATCGAGCACCGGTTCTCCTGCTTCGAGGCTGCGGGCGATCCGGAGGGACCCATCGTCGATGGCGCGGGGATTTTCGTACGAGGCGGTTTTCCGGGGACGGCCAAACGAATGGACATGTTTGCCGCAACGGCTCCGGAACTGGCGCGTCAAGCTGTCGAAAAGGTGCTCGACGGCGAGGATCGCACCGCAATCACGCATCTCATCGTCACCACCTGCACGGGGTTTTCCGCTCCCGGTATTGACCTCGAAGTCATCGCCCTGTGCGGCCTTTCCAGCGCTATCGAGCGGACGATCATTGGCTTCATGGGCTGCTACGCCGCCATCAATGCCCTCAAGCAGGCGCGGCACATTGTACGCTCCGAACCCGACGCGCGTGTTCTAATCGTCAACATCGAGCTGTGCACGCTCCATCTCAAGGAAACTACCGACCTCGAAAAACTGCTGTCGTTCTGCCTGTGGGGCGATGGCTGCGCCGCTTCGATAGTCAGCGCTGACGCCATTGGCTTCGGCCTCAACAGCTTCCGCGCTATCGTAGCGGCAGACAGCCGCGAACTGATGACCTGGAGCGTGCGCGACGATGGCTTCGACATGGTGCTGTCGGGCCAGGTGCCGACTGCGATCCACGACACGTTGGACGCCGGCATTGGCATCATTCTGGGCAACAAGAGCGTCGCCGAGATCGACCTGTGGGCCGTGCATCCGGGAGGAAAGTCAGTCCTCGATGCTGTCGAGCGGGCGCTATCCTTGCCCCCTGAAGCCCTGATGCCGTCACGAGCTGTGCTGCGCGAAAACGGCAACATGTCCTCGGCAACTGTCATGTTCGTGCTGGAGCGCATGCTGGCCAATCCCACCGCTGGAGACCTGGGCTGCGCCATGGCGTTCGGGCCCGGCCTGACCGCCGAAACCATGATGTTCCAGACGGTTGGGACAGCGCACTAATGCCCGGTCCACTGTCGCGCCGGCGAATCGAGCCGGAACTGCTCGACACAATGGCGGTGGAAGATCCCCGCGCCATGGCGTCACGGCGCGATCTGGTCCGCGTCAACGCGGTGATGTTCCAGAGCGCCATCATGGCGCGTCTGCTGGGCGCCAACCTTGAGCGCAAGCCATTGCGCATCCTGGAGATCGGCGCAGGTGATGGCCGCTTCATGCTTTCGGTCGCCCGTCGTCTGGCGCCAAAATGGCCGGATGTCGAGGTGATACTGCTCGATCAGGCCGACTTGCTGTCTCCCAGCATAAAAGCCGCCTTTGCCTCTCTCGGCTGGCGGGCGCAGCCGGTGGTCGCCGATGTCTTCGAGTGGATTGAGAGACCGGACATCGGGATTTTCGATGCCATTTCCGCCAATCTTTTCTTGCATCATTTCGAGGATATGGAGCTTGAGAAATTGCTGTCCGTCATGCCGAGGCTGACGTCATGCTTTTTGGCCACGGAACCGCGCCGGAGCGGGCTGGCCTTGTGGTGTACCGGCTGGTTGCGTGCTATCGGCGCCAATGCGGTGACGCTGCATGATGCAGCGGCCAGCGTGCGGGCCGGCTTTGTTAGCGACGATCTATCCCGGCTTTGGCCCGGGGGAGCGGCAACGACTTTTCAGGAACGCCGCATTGGGCCATTCACCCATGCCTTTGTGGCGCGCGGCACAGGGTGATGGACAAACATTTCGACGCCGTGATCGTCGGTGCGGGACCAGCAGGCACAGCGGCGGCAATTGGTTTGGCGCAGCAGGGACGTTCGGTGGCGATCGTGGAACGCAGCGAATTTCCGCGTCGCAAGGTCTGTGGCGAGTTCACCTCGGCCATCAATGTTGATCTGCTCGACCAGCTTGGGGTTGGGGCAGAGTTTCGCGCCCAGGCCGGGCCCGAGGTCAGGCGTGTCGCACTGTTTGCAGCGGGTGACGCGGTAGAAGCGCCGATGCCGAAAGGGCAGGGCACAGCCTTCGGACGGGCGCTCGGGCGCGACATATTGGACGGACTGTTGCTGGACGCGGCGCGTGCCGGCGGCGTGACCGTTTTTCAACCGTGGCGGGCGACCAAAATCGTGGCGGGCGTCGAACGCTCTTCCGTCACGATAGAATTGGCGACCGAGCAACTGCAACTCAAGGCTCCCGTTATCGTGGCAGCGCACGGATCCTGGGAGCCCGGCAAACTTCCAACCAATCTCACCAAGATCAATCGGCCGCATGACTTCCTGGGCTTCAAGGCCCATTTTATTGGTGGCAGGCTGCCGCGTGATCTCATGCCGCTGATCGCGTTTCCAGGCGGATATGGCGGCATGGTCTGGGCCGACCACGACCGCTTGTCGCTGTCGTTCTGCATCCGACGCGACGCTCTGGTTGCCGCTCGCCGCGCCAGCTCCGACGGCAGTGCGGCAGAAGCCACGTTCAATCACATCCTCAGATATTGCCCCGGCGTCGCCGAGGCTTTGCGTGGCGCAGAACTGGCCGGTCCATGGCTCGCCGCCGGTCCGATCCGCCCTGGAATTCGCCGAGCTTACGCCGACGACATTTTCCGCGTCGGCAATGTCGCCGGCGAGTCCCATCCCATCATCGCCGAGGGCATCGCCATGGCATTGCAATCGGGGTGGATTCTTGCGGCGCAGCTGGGCCAGTTCGACACCTGGGATAGCACCGCGCGGGCGGCAGCAGGGAGGGCCTATGCGTCGGTCTGGCGCAACCAGTTCGCGACACGCATTCGGCTGGCTTCCGTGCTGTCCGGACTGGCAACTTCGACCAATGGCGCAAAGCTCATGCATCTGGTCATCAGCCGGTTTCCGGTCAGCCTGTCGACCGGCGCGCGCCTCAGCGGAAAAACCAAAACGCTGCCAAAATTTACGGCCTGCATTGTCAAGTAACCGAAACCGGCTCTGTCCAACAGTTATCCGACGTCGCGGCTGGCCCGATTTTCTCTAGGGCACACGTTGACGGAATACCGTGGCCGATTGGATTGCCTGACGTTTGCCTCACGCGGGTGTGCTGGCGCCTTCATCCCCGACGACCTGATAAACCCCGAGCGGCACTTGGCGCTGTTTGCCGTGCGATCCACCACGTTCAGCCAAGGCCGATAGAGCTGCCCCGGTTGAAGCGCCGTGCCCATTGCCGCCGATCGCCTCCCGCGATGGCTATGCATTGCGACGAGACCGACGATCCGCTCTTGCGCTGTTTGGAAGCGCTGGCGGCTCAACACAAAGAGTGCCAAGACAGTTGAGGCTAAGGCTTGCGCATGTGCCAGTCCCACCACGATCGCAGGCCGTCGCTCCGTAATTATTTTCAGCACCACACGGATAGACAGCCTTTCGATTCGTCTGGAGACAATGCTTTCATGGCTAGCCGCTCGGCTATCTGCAGTTTGCGCGTGATGTACGAGCAGGCCGCCGAAAAAGCTCAAGAGGCCGGATGAATGAAACAGACTCATTCAACAGGTGACGTGGAAGCTTGGAACCCCAAAGGGCCCTTTTCGAGATGAAAAGCGACACGGTTTTTAAGCAGGCGTTCAATCAATTGCTGGGTCTTTTGGCAACGCTGCCAACTGGGCAGGCCCTGCCGTCCGAGAATGTCTTGAGTGCCCGGCTTGGGGTCAGCCGCACGACGGTCAGAAAAGCCATTGCCTTGCTTGACCAGCGCGAACTGGTGTCTCGAGTGGGCAAGACGCGGATCGCTGTTGCCCCGGCGACCCCAGCGGCACATTTTCCCGTTACCGAAACCGTCTCAACCTCCGAACAGGTCGAGAACCAGTTCATGGAATGGATGTTGCGGGCGGATACCAAGCCGGGAACGCTGATCAATGAGCTGGAACTGGCGCGGGAATTCAATGTCGGCACTACCGTCATCAGAGAATTTCTCAACCGTTTTCAGCGCTTCGGACTGATCGAGAAACGCCGCAAATCAGGTTGGCTGTTCAAGGGGTTCACTCAGGATTTCGGGATCGAACTTTTCGAGATCCGCCAGATGTTCGAATTGCGTTCGGCGCTGGCCTTTGCCAGATTACCGAAGAACGCCTCGGCCTGGACGAAGTTGAACGCAATCGAGCTTCAACATCACGAACTGCTGGATACAATAGACACCAAGTTTCATGACTTCTCCGATCTCGACAATCGCTTCCACAGGTTGATCAACGGGGCTTCGCCAAACCGCTTCATTGATGACTTCTATGATATCATCACGCTGATTTTCCACTATCACTACCAGTGGAACAAACGTGACGAGCGCGTCCGCAATGCTGTGGCGATCCGCGAACACCTCGATTACATAGCCGCGCTCAAGAGCCGCGACCTGGAAAAGGTCAACTCAGCCTGCAACCAGCATCTGGCGTCCGCCCGCACAACCATGCTGGAAGCCTTTTCAAGGAAGTAAACGCGTCGTGGTCCTGCCGGTGTGTTTTCTATGCATAAAAAACATATGGCGCGGCAAATTTGATTGTGCGTAGATGGTGCAGCGCGGCGGTCCGGGAGAGACCGTAAAACGCGCACCAAAGGGAGTTGACAATGAAATCCGTAAAACTGGGCCGCCGCGCGGTCCTGGGCCTTTCCGCCATTGCTCTGGTCGCCGGTATGTCGGGGATGCCGGCCTTCGCCCAGGATGTGACCATTCCGATCATCGTCAAGGACACCACGTCCTTCTATTGGCAGATCGTGCTTGCTGGCGCGCGTGCTGCTGGCAAGGATCTGGGCGTCAACGTGCCTGAGCTGGGCGCGCAGGCCGAAACCGACATCAACGGCCAGATTTCGATCCTCGAGAATGCCGTAGCCGGCAAGCCCGCAGCGGTCGTGATTGCGCCGACGGAAAAGTCCGCTCTCGGTGCACCGATCACCGAGGCCGCCAAGTCCGTGCCGATCGTGGGCATCGACTCGTCGGCTGACTCCGACGCCTTCACATCGTTCCTGACAACCGACAACGTCCAGGGTGGCCGCATCGCCGCCGACGGTCTGGCGGCGGCCATCATGGCCGCAACCGGCAAGGCTGAGGGCGAAGTGGCACTGATCACCAGCGTGCCCAATGCCGGCTCTCTGGAAGAGCGTCGCAAAGGCTTTACAGAGCAGCTTGCAGCCAAATATCCCGGCCTCAAGCTGGTAGCGGACAAGTATGCCGATGGCCAGGCAGCGACCGGCCTGAACATCACCACTGACTTACTGACCGCCAATCCCAACCTGGTTGGCATTTTTGCTTCCAACCTGATCATGGCGCAGGGTGCGGGTCAGGCTCTGGCTGAAAACGACGCGTCCAAGAAAGTGGCGTTGATCGGTTTCGACAGCGACGACAAGCTGGTTGGTTTCCTCAAAGACGGCACGATCGACGCGCTGGTTGTCCAGGACCCCTACCGGATGGGCTATGACGGCATCAAAACTGCACTGGCCGCGTCCAAGGGCGAAGCCGTCGAGAAGTTCGTCGATACGGGTGCCAATCTGATCACCACCGCGAACATGAACGATCCTCGCAGCCAGGAACTGCTGAACCCCAAGGTCAACTGATCGGTACGGGGCGTGGTCGGACGACATTGACCGCGCCCCGCATCCATTGAGCGACGAATTGCCGGGGGCGCCAAACGGCGGAGGAGATTTGAGTTGATTGAGCTTGCAAGCGATTCAGCCCAAGCGGAAATCGTGCCGATCTTGCAACTGCGCGGCCTGGAAAAGCGCTATGGCCATATCCAGGCGCTCAAGCCGAGTTCGCTCGATTTCAACCGTGGCGAAATTCACGCCATCGTCGGGGAGAACGGGGCTGGCAAGTCTACGCTGATCAAGCTGTTGACCGGCGTCATTCAACGCACTGGCGGCGCGATCCTGTGGAATGGCCAGGAAGTTGGCCTGGCCAATCCCAGCGAAGCCATCGGCCACGGCATCAATGCAGTCCATCAGGAAGTCGTGCTGTGCCGCCATCTATCGGTCGCGGCCAATATTTTCCTGGGCGATGAAACCGTTCGGTTCGGGATGCTGCAAAAAGGGGCGATGACCCGCGCCGCGCAGAAAATCCTCGATGACATCGGATTTGATTTGAAGGCGGATGCGATCCTGGGCTCGCTCACCATCGGGCAGCAGCAACTGGTGGCGACGGCACGCGCCTCGGTGCGCGGCACCAAGTTCATCATATTTGACGAGCCGACCGCTTATCTGACCCGGCAGGAAGCAGCACAGCTGTTCGCTCTCATCCGCCGGCTGAAAAGCGAAGGCGTGACCATCGTCTATATCAGCCACCGCATGGAGGAAGTGTTCGAACTGGCCGACCGGGTTTCGGTGCTGCGCGATGGGTTGTTGGTGGGAACGCGCAATATCGCAGAGACCAATGATACCGAGCTGGTCGCGATGATGATCAACCGCACGCTTGACCAGATCTACCACAAGGAAACGATACCCTTGGGCAAACTGCTGCTCGAGGCCAAGCAACTCTCCGGTAAGGGCTTTTCGGACATCTCCATCAAGGTGCATGCGGGCGAGATCGTGGGGCTCTATGGCCTGATCGGCGCTGGCCGAAGCGAGTTCGCCTTGAGCCTGTTCGGGCGCAATCCCAAGACTGGGGGATCGGTCGAATGGCAAGGCCAGGAGGTCGATATCCGCAACGAGCGCAGGGCGATCGCGCTAGGGATTGCCTTGGCGCCGGAAAGTCGGCGTGACCAGGGATTGAACCTGAACCTGCCGATCGGACTGAACCTGAACCTGCCGGTCTACGATCGGCTGACGCGCGGTCCCTTCGTCGATGTCGGCGAGGAGAAACGCCGCGCCGACCAGCAGATCAAGGACCTGGGCATCAAGACGCCGTCGCGGCGCTCGCTGGCCTCGTCAATGTCCGGCGGCAACCAGCAGAAGATCGTAATCGGCAAATGGCTCAACCACGGCGCTGAACTGTTCATTTTTGACGAGCCCACGGTTGGCGTGGATGTCGGCACCAAGGCCGAAATCTATCGCCTGTTTGCCAAACTGCTCAAGAACGGCGCGGGGATCATCCTGATCTCCTCGTATCTGCCTGAAGTGTACGAGTTGGCTGACACTCTGCACGTGTTTCGCGATGGCCGGCTGACCGGCTCGCAGACCTACCGGCAATCATCGCACGAAGACATTCTGGCCGAGGCCATCGGCGTCTGACGCCATCCATTGGAGAGCTTGATGACAACCGAAGTTACCCCGACAACGACCAAGGCCAAGCGAAATTTCAGCTTCCTGTTTGCCCTGACGCTGGTTGGGCTGCTGCTGCTGCTTTGCGTGGTGCTCAGCATCGCGACCCCCAATTTCGCCACCCCCAACAATATCTCGAACCTGCTGCGGCAAGGCTCGATGATTGCCATCCTCGCGATCGGGCAGACCTTCGTCATCATTACCGGGGGCATCGACCTGTCGGTCGGGGCCATTGTGGGCTTTTCCACCGTGATCGTGGCGGGCCTGATCCAGAGTGGCATGCCGATCTGGCTGGCAATCATCATCACCCTGGTCATGGGCCTGGCGATCGGGTTTTTCCACGCCTTCGGCATCGTCAAGATGGGCCTGCCGCCATTCATCATCACGCTGGCAACGCTGACCTCCCTGCGCGGCATTGGCCTGCTGATGACCAACGGATCAACCATCAATATTACCGATCCGGCATTCACCGAGTTTTCGCGCGAGAGCTTCCTGGGAATTCCCAACCTGTTCTGGATGGTGGTGATCGTCGCCGTGCCGGCCTACATATTCCTGCACCTCAGCAAATGGGGCCGGTATCTGTACGCGGTCGGCTCCAATCCGGAGTCAGCGCGCCTGTCTGGCGTCAGCGTTCCCAAGATGATCTTCATCGCCTATGGGCTGTCGGCCATGTGTGCGGCCTTTGTAGGGGTCATGCTGGCTGCGCGCCTGGGCGTGGGCAATGCGACCCAGGGCGAAGGCTGGGAATTACAAGCCATTGCGTCGAGCGTGATCGGTGGCACGTCGCTGTTCGGGGCCGTGGGGTCCGTGCATGGCCCCCTGATCGGCGCGTTCATCCTTGCAACCATCAGCAATGGGGCCAATCTGCTGAACGTCAACTCGTTCTGGCAGCGCATCATCACCGGCGTGCTGATTATCGTCATCGTGTTTTTCGATCAGCTGCGGCGGCGCGGACGGTAGCATCTGGCCCGCCAGGCTGTCGGGCGGATATGCCGCCTGACCGCGCCGGCTTAGGCTGACAGTATTTCGCGCAGCGGGGCGCAATCGTCGCGAACTGGCGGCCGCCCAAGAATACCAATCAGGAATGGTTTACACTCATGCAAGCGCTCGTCATCTCTTCCCCTGGACACGCGGAGATCATCGAGGTGCCGGTGCCGGTGCCCGCTGTCGGCGAAGTGGCCATCGATCTGGCCTTCGTCGGCTATTGTGGATCGGACCTTACCTCCTATCGCGGGCTTAATCCGCTGGTGAGTTACCCGCGCGTGCCGGGACACGAGATCGCGGGGACGATCGCCAGTTTGGGCTCTGGGGTCGAAGGCTTGTCGATCGGCGAGACCGTGACCGTGCTGCCATATTTCAACTGCGGCAAGTGTCGGGCGTGTCGGGCAGGGCGGCCGAATGCCTGCCTCTACAACCAGACAATGGGCGTTCAGCGCGAAGGCGCCATGACCGCGCGTGTGGTCGTGCCGCGCGACAAAGTCCTGCCCATTGGTGGCGTGCGGCTGCGAGACGCGGCGCTGATAGAGCCCTGCTCAGTAGGCTTTCATGCGGTCAATCGCGCCCAGATTGAGCGGGGCGAAACGGTCGTGGTTCTGGGCTGTGGCATGATCGGACTGGGTGCTCTGATGGGCAGCTTGCGCCGTGGCGCTACAGTCATTGCAGTCGATGTCAGCCCCGAAAAGCTCGAAGTGGCCAAGAAACTCGGCGCCGCCAGCATCATCTGTACCGCAGATGGCGACGTCAGCGCCCAGATCGCTGCTATCCTGCCGGAGGGGCCGGACGTCGTTATCGAAGCTGTCGGGACGACAGCCACATTCCTGCAGGCGGTCGATATTGTGGGTCAGTGCGGACGGATCGTCTATATCGGCTACGCCAAGCATCCTGTCGAATATGACACCAAGCAGTTCATTACCAAGGAGCTCGATATCCGTGGCTCCCGCAATGCCATGCGGTCGGATTTCGACGACGTTATTGCCTGGTTGACGGAGCATCCGGAGGCTGGTGACCTGATCGTCAGCGCGACTGTCAGTCTTGCCGACGCCCCAACTGCGCTAGCACGCTGGGACAGCCAGCCCGGCAGTTTCACCAAGATATTGGTGCGCCTCGCACCGTTGGACTGAACGAGGCTGCTTCGGCTGCGTTGGGGTGGGAAGCGGACCTGGCAGCTTTCGCTTGCGATCTCAAAATGCAGAACTCAGGACCGTACGAAAGACCGGAAAAAACTGCATCTTTGATCGTAATCAAGCAAGGATGGCGACAGATCAGACGCCTCGACGCATCCAGCAGATGGAGCATCTGCTGCAACGCAAGCCCGCTCAGCTTTCCGGCGGCCGGCGCCAGCGCGTCGCCATCCGCCGCGCCATTGTGCGCAAGCCGGAAGTCTTCCTGTTCGACGAGCCGTTATCCAACCTCGACGCAGCGCTGCGCATGGATATGCGCATGGAACTTTCAAAGCTCCACCAGGATCTCGGCGCCACCATGATCTACGTCACCCACGATCAGGTCGAAGCAATGACCCTGGCGGACAAGATCGTCGTCCTCAACCAAGGCATTGTGCAGCAGGTTGGCTCCCCGCTCGATCTCTATCACCGCCCTGCCAATCCCTTCGTCGCCGGTTTTATCGGCTCCCCGAAGATGAACTTCCTTGAGGTCGCGGTCAGCGCCATAGGACCTGAAGGCATAACCGTGGCATCGGATGAAGTCGCCGCCATCACCATCCCGGCAATCGGCAACGTCGGTCGGCGACAACCTCACCCTCGGTATCCGCCCGCATTGTCTCACCTTTGCCGACGCTCGCCCCCTCCACGGCAAGGTCGGGCTGGTCGAGCGCCTCGGCAACGAAACCATCGTCAGCCTCAACCTGCCCAGCGGCCGCAATCTGATCGCAGCGCTGGATGGGACGCTTGGTTTCACACCCGACAAGGCCGTGCTATTCGATGCCGCCGGGGACGCCATGCCTCTGCTCAGCTAACGCACGCTGTCATGGCGTCTGCTTCCGTGGAGGTGCTAACCTGCCGGTAGTAGCCAGCAGCAGCCAGCCCCGCTCTAGTCCTCGGCGTCTTCGACGTCGGTGAGATAGACCGAGACTTCGATATCGATGTCGTGGCCGGCAATGGCGGCGACCATGTGGGCGGGCAGGCGGGTCGACATCGCCTCGCCCTCATCGGGGAAGTCGAAGGCGATATCGAGGACGGCCTTGCCGATTCGACGATCCGCGAGCATGGCGGAGATGGCCGGCCCGCAGTGTTCCGCAAGTTCTAGGACTGCGCGGACAGCGTTGTCCACCTCAACGTCGACCTGGGCGTAGGAACTATCCGCGTCATCCTCGGGCTCAAAGCGGCTGCTCAGGCGCTTGAGCGCCCCATCCAGTTCAAGTTGTCCCACACGGACCCCCGACAGGCGCAGGGCGATGGCGAAGGGTTCGAAGAGCGACATCAGGAACGTCCGGCAGTGGCCGCGAACAAGGCGATGGCGGCGGCGTTGGAGACGTTGAGCGACTTGATCGGGCCGGGCATGTCGAGCTTGACCACCTCGTCGCAGAGTTCGCGGGTGCGCTGGCGCAGGCCCTTGCCCTCGGCGCCCATGACGATCGCCAGCGGCACGTCGCCGCTGCGGGGCTTGAGCTGGTGTTCACTTTCCGAATCAAAGCCCAGCACTAACATGCCGCGTTTCTTGAGTGTTTCAATTGCGTCGCCGAGGTTTTTGACCTCGATCATCGGCACCAGATCCAGCGCGCCGGAGGCGGATTTGGCCATCACGCCGGTCTCGCGTGGCGAGTGGCGGGCCGTGGTGATGACTGCATCGGCGCCAAAAGCGCAGGCGGTGCGCAGGATGGCGCCGACATTGTGGGGGTCGGTGATCTGGTCCAGGACCACGACCAGGCGTAAGGGGTTGATATCATTGAGGCCGAAGCGGCTGACCGGGTCGACTTCGAGCGCGGCACCCTGATGCACGGCATCGTCGCCAAGCAGACGATCGAGCTCCTTGGGCGTGGTCTCCTTGACGGAGACCTTGCCGATCTCGCCTGTTTCCTTGAGCCTGTTCAAGGCGTTAGGGGTGACCAACAACACTTTCTTGGTGCGGTTGGGATTGTCCAGCGCGGCGCGGACCGTGTGCAGTCCATAAAGATAGACCGGACCGTCATCGGGATCGTAGCGTGGTTTGGCGGGAAATTTGTTGAAGCTCATGGGGCAGGGGTAGCGCCTTTGGGCGGGTCCAGCAAGCCGCTCCCGGTGCCTATATGAACAAGCATGCTGGATTTCTTGCGGGCAAGTTGCAACAGCAGTTGACACTCCTGTCACAGATCACCATAAACCGCCCGACGACGCGCCCCGGTGCTTCGTTATCCCGCTCGTGCGACGTAGTCAGTGGAGGGGTGGGAGAGTGGTTAAATCCGGCAGACTGTAAATCTGCTCGCTTAGCGTACACTGGTTCGAATCCAGTCCCCTCCACCATTTCGCTGTTTCGAATGCCGCCCGGCATTGCCTTGGCCCGGCATTGAAACTAGCATCGAGCGATCCTCGCATGGCCCATGCCATCGGGCGGGTATAGCTCAGTGGTAGAGCAGCAGCCTTCCAAGCTGAATATGCGGGTTCGATTCCCGCTACCCGCTCCACAAACCCCATGACCTGACGATTTTCTGTCCGCGCCCTGGACCTCCGAAGTCCGCGTTTGCTGGGAAAGCCGGTCTATCGGCGATGTGCGTCCGCAGCGCGACGCGTTGCTGCATCCTTTTTCCGGAAAGCTGTCCGCCAACGATTGCCGGTAAGGCGCTGAAAATTGGGCTGGAGGCATCGCTTTCAAACCGATTTTTACTTTTTCCGGCGGTACCAGGCTGCGATCCGGCTCAATGGCTTGGAGATTAGACCAAATGGTTCGAACATGAACTTGTGCACCACAGCGATACAGAAGACGGCAAATATGAAAGAGACACAAAATAGGGCGTCGGCGACGACCCTCAGATCGAGGATCGGCCCGTCGCTTTTGAGGTCGGAGGAGAGTTGTAAGGCCACCCCGATCACGGAAAACAACGCAACGACTGCCAGGTTTTTGCTGAGAAGCCGCTCGCCATCTCGTCTTTGCCGTTCCTCGTAGTCGGAGGTTCGTTTTTCTGCAGCATTAATGAGCTGTTCGACGTAGGCATGCTTCAGCTCGACACCGCGGATTTTGTTCAGGGCAAAGAATATCTTGGCCTCGGTGTCGTAGCGGAAGACGTTCTCATACTTGTATGTGTCGTACTCGGAGACATATTTCCTCCTAAAGTCGTAGAAACAGTTGGCGGCCGTACTGAAATTGTTAAGCGAGGCTTCCTTTTCGGCTTCGTTTAGTACGGTGGCAGCGTTCTTTTCGAAGTCGCGCGTGAGAAACTCGTTGTGCAAGGTCAAGACGTGAATCAGAAATGCGTATGGACAGGTGCCGATATAGTCGGCGCCCAAGTCCAGGCTGCGCATGCGGCTAACGAAAGTGAACAGCGTGCGCGGATTGGCATAGCGGACGAAGAAGCCTTCATCCAGATCATCCTCGGTCGATGGGTAGAGGGGGTCGAGGCTGTCCAGCACTTCGGAAGCGTCCTGGTTGACGAAGTCGATGATATTCTGGGTAAAGCCGGCCAGGAACAAATAGCAGAGGGCGATGCTGCCGCCACTGTCGGCAGCATCGCCATAGGCGGTGCGCTTCTGCAACGAGGCTAAAGCAACGGGGTTGGCCCGCCCCCATTCCGGCGCAATGGCGTCGAGGTGCGCATGCGATAGCCTATCCCAGAACCGCAAGCCGAACGTGACGGATTTGCGGATAGGGTTGCGTCGTCCCGACGTCCCGCGCTCTGGATTTTCCTGGTCGAGGAATTCCGCCAGCTTGTCGTTGAAAAACGTCTCCGAGAGCATCTTGAGGCGCTTTGTTGGCGCGCCGTCGTCATCGCGCGGCAAAAGAAGATCGCGAAAAACGCTGTCGGCGAAATAGAACATCGAGCGCAGATTTGGCATCTTCAGCCCGGGCACCTCGACATAGGGCTCCTGGGTTAATGTCCGCCAGGCCGAAACGCCGGTATTCGAAGGTGGCTTCTGCCCCAGCCGGGTGCTGAAATCGCCAAAGTCCCGGTCGAACAAGCCGACCATAAACTGCCAGAAGTCCAGATCACCCCGGTGACTGACAACTCTGATGGCCTCGAATGGGGTAAGGGCAGGGCGGGCGTCGGCGATGAGGTCTTGCGCCTCCTGCGTGTCGGGCAGCAGGAATTCCTTGGGAGACACCAGCTTCTGCAGCATAGACACAAAGAAGAAGAATGCCGGGCTGCGTTCATAGCCCACGATACGGAACGAGACGTGATACGAAACGCTGCAGTTGCGGTGCACATACCAAAAGCGGCGCATCTCCACCTGCTGGGGCGGTAACTCTGCCAGCTCGGCGCGATACTTGGTCCCTTCGGTCTCCCAGGCGATCTTGGCGGGATCGAGGGTAAAGGTCACGATCTCCCGATCGGTGGCTGAGGGGTTGTCGGTTTTGGCCGCAATTGCGAGCATGTAGTCTTCGACAATGCCGAGGCGTTCCCGATCGGCAACGTCGTTGAACATTGGCTCCATCGCATCGCGCAACTCAGCCGAGGTGGGAAACCGTTGCTGGTTTTCGCGCTGACGCTGCAACCGTTTATCCGCATTCCACGTCGAATTTTCGGTCGGCTGTTCCGAGACGGACGTGCCACCAAGCTGACCGAACAGGGTTTTGTCCCCGTTGGCGCCATTTGCCTTGCCAAGGCGGTCCAGCTCCTCATTGTCGATATGCAGCGACAGGGTCCAATGGAGCGATGGCTCCACTGTCTTGGAATAGCCGGTCAAGATGCGCGGCAGGGCGCTGGAGAGCGATTTCGGAAAATTGCAGTCAACCGGACGACGCGCCTGGCTGCGATCGAGAAGGAATGGAAGCGGGTTCTGGACGATTACTGGTAGCCCCCGCGCCGCCCGGCCGGCAAGGTGGGACAGCTGCGTTTGCGCAGTCTGCGGATCGGGGGCAGGGCGGCCCTTGGCCACCGAGATGGCAAAAAATCGTTCCAGATGGGCCGAGACGATTTCGGCGTCGAGCGTATCAGAAGGCGCGTTGAGCACAGTATAGACCAGGCTCTGGTCTGGGTGTTGATCCGGCGACAGGGCGGGCTGGACATAGTCGAAATCGAGCACGCGGGCGCCCGCCTTGGCCCATTTCAGCAGCCGATCGAACTGGTCGATGCCGGCATGGGAGCTGTCGGCCGCATAGTCCTCCGCGCTCATCTTGAACGGGTCGTTTTGCTCGACGAAGATCAATGGGCGCTCGCCCTCCGGCAAGCCGAAAAGCTGTTCGACAACCTCTGCGGCAGCATCGATGAGCCGAGGGAAATAGCCGCGTCCGCGCCCCTCCTGCGTGGTGAAGATGTAATTGAGATTGCTCGTGACGACCGGACTGCCCAGCACCTCATATTGCATAGCGATCAGGTTGATGCCGCCAACCATTGCGGCAGCCTCGGGAGTGCGGGCGGTCAGGACGATCTCCACGAACCGGCCAAACTGCGCCTCCAACCCGTCATGGGGACGGCCATGATTGAGGGCCAGGCAATCTTTGAAGCCGCCTTCCTCCTCCCTTTCGGCAGGTAAAACGAAAGCTTTCTCATACTCGGTGAAAAAATCTCGAAAAGTAGCACTGTCAAAATCGCAGGTGACGGAGAGCAACATCCCCGTTCGCGACGTCATGTCCCATGAACGGGTGTGCAACGCCTTGAGGTATTCCATATGGCTCTCGACAATGGGCGTGTCTTCACTGTCCATCGTTCCAACCACGCGCACAATTAGCTCGTTGGGTGTACAAAGCAGAGCCTAAAAGCTGAGCAAATACTTTGGACGACAGCGGCCGAGAAACGAGGGCAGGGTGCTGGCCGAGGTGGGACTTACAGATGGTAACGAGCGGGGGTGATAAGCCACTCGCTCGTGATGCTTTTCCAGCCGATGACTTTCACGCCCGCTTTTTCAGCCGTTGCGGGCAGCGTTGTTCGTCCCTGATAGGTGCCATTCAACCAGACTGGCGGGTGACGACCGATACGGGGTGGAAAGCTGTCGGTCGGCTTTTGGCAATCCGCTAGGGCTAACGGCCATCGTGGGAATGACTACCATCTTCGGGTGCAGGGCCGTTCCACTGTATTTTCGGGTCTCGTGTCGTCGCCACAACAAGCCAGAAACAGCCCCAACAGGCAGCTGCCCATGCAAACCACGCGATGCCGAGCGGCCAAGGCCTTTCTGATAAAGATTGAACATAGACCACGAATGCCACTGCACCGGCGGCCCAGATTGCCACAGTCAAAACCACGGTTACCCACCCTTGCCATGCCACGGGCTTTGGTATGGTTTGCCGCCTCGGGGCATCCTCTTTGGCGACCCAGGATGGTCGCCACTCTATAAGCTTGAACCAATAATGAATTTCCACGCTTGCCACCGTGTCTAATGTTCCGCCGATCCTCCCCCATAAGCGGCGA
Source organism: Devosia sp. UYZn731 (assembly GCF_040546795.1). Taxonomy (NCBI): domain Bacteria; kingdom Pseudomonadati; phylum Pseudomonadota; class Alphaproteobacteria; order Hyphomicrobiales; family Devosiaceae; genus Devosia; species Devosia sp. UYZn731. The sequence continues at coordinate 456,175 of NZ_JBEPOL010000002.1, read as the reverse complement.
GCATAGCCAGGATTTTTTTGAAGGAGGCTCGACCAAGTCTACACCCCGGCAGTATTTGGGGAGGGGCGATGATCGGGTGATGGACGGGTTTTTGGTCGCCCGGTTCCAACGGCCCTTAAGTCCAAACACATAAAGCATTGTCATCTTCGCCCATTGGTGCCGACCGCTTTCGGGCTCCCGCACGGTGTTGACAGACGACCGCAATGGGGTCGGAAGTGGCCACTACGGCGCGGGCGGTGGGATGGCGGCTATCTCAGGTCTCACGGCTTTCATCGATCGATTCGCGCCTGGTTGGCGGCCGAATAACGGTCGCCCTGGATCTCGATGCCGCTGATGGCCTGCTCAATGGCAGCCAGATCCGCGGCCGTCAGATCGACCATGGTCGCGCCAATGTTTTCCTCGACGCGGTGCAGTTTGGTCGTGCCCGGAATGGGTGCAAACCATGGCTTTTGCGCCAAAACCCACGCCAGCGCGAGTTGCGCCGGCGTAATCTGCTTTTCCGCAGCGATGCGCGTGACCGTGTCGGCCATGGCCTGGTTCGCGGCGCGGTTTTCGGGATGGAAGCGCGGCACGGAATTGCGGAAATCCTTATCGCCAAACTTGGTGTTGGTGTCGATGGTGCCGGTCAGGAATCCCTTGCCAAGAGGGCTGAACGGCACGAAGCCGATGCCCAGCTCTTCGAGCACGGGAATGATCTGCTCTTCCGGCTCGCGCCACATCAGCGAGTACTCGCTTTGCAGGGCCGTCACCGGCAGCACGGCATGGGCACGCCGGATATTGGCGACGCCCGCTTCAGACATGCCGAAATACTTGACCTTGCCTTCGGCGATCAGGTCCTTGACCGTACCGGCGACGTCTTCCATGGGGGTGTTGCGGTCGACGCGGTGTTGGTAAAGCAGATCGATACGATCGGTGCGCAGTCGTTTCAACGAACCTTCTACTGCTTTGCGGATGCTTTCCGGACGGCTGTCCGGTGCGCCGCCGCCGGCGATGTCGAAACCGAACTTGGTGGCAATCACCACCTGGTCCCGGATTGGCTGAAGGGCCTCGCCGACGACGTCCTCGTTCTTGTAGGGACCGTAGACTTCGGCCGTGTCGAAGAAGGTGATGCCCCGTTCGAAGGCGTCGCGGATCAGTTTAATGCCCGCGGGGGTTTCCATGGGTGTGCCGTAAGACTGGCTGATGCCCATGCACCCCAGGCCAATGGCCGAGACTTCAAGGCCGCTGGTGCCGAGTTTTCTGGTTTTCATGTCGTGTCTCCTGATGCTTCCGGGATCGGTCGTCTGAAATTGTCGAGAGGGATGAATCTGGCTCAGTTCAGCGGCTGTATTGCTCGTCGCTGACGTGCTCCATCCAGTCCACGGCCTTGCCGCCGAGCGACTCCTGAATGGCGATATGGGTCAGGGCGGTTTCGGCACTGGCGCCATGCCAATGCTTTTCCCCAGGCGCGAAACGTACGACATCGCCCGGCAAAACGGTTTCGACCGGCCCGTCAGCACGCTGCACGAGGCCACGGCCCGAGGTAATGATCAGGGTCTGGCCGAGCGGATGGGTGTGCCAGGCGGTGCGCGCACCGGGCTCAAAGGTAACGGTGTTGCCGGCCATGGTGCTGGGTGCCTCAACCGCGTAGAGCGGATCGATCCTCACGGTGCCGGTGAACCAATCGGCCGGGCCTTTTGCTGAGGGCTGTGAACCTGCGCGCTGGATGTTCATGACGTTCTCCTTAACAGGCATAAGGTAGACCGCTTTCGGTCATTGGATTAGTGGGTCAATCCTGCATGAGCCTATGAATCTCGTTCATGGAACCTGGGGATTGGCCGTCCCGGCGTGAACCTGGCTTTAGTGAACTGCAGTGATGATCGCGCTTAAGTTCTATGCTATCTGTTCATGAATGGATCGCGACAACATAGCCGACCTCATCGCTTTCGTAGCGGTCGCCCAAGACCGCAACTTTACCCGCGCGGCGGCCCGCCTGGGCGTATCGCAGTCGGCGGTGAGCCATGCCATGAGCCGGCTGGAGAAGCGCCTCGGTGTTCGCTTGCTCACCCGGAGCACGCGCAGCGTATCGCCGACCGATGCAGGGCAACGGCTACTGGAAACCGTCGAGCCGCGCTTCCTGGAGGTCGACGCGGCGCTCGAGATGGTCACCGAATTCCGGGATAAACCGTCGGGCACTATCCGACTGAGCGCCGGTGAACACGCGATCAATGCCGTGCTGTGGCCGCGGCTGCAGGGCTTCATCGAGACCTATCCCGATATCAAGCTCGAACTCATCGCGGAAAACGGGTTCGTCGATATCGTCGCGCGGCGCTACGACGCCGGCGTTCGTCTGGGTGAGCAATTGGCCAAGGACATGATCGCGGTCCGCATCGGTCCGGATTGGCGCATGGCCGTCGTGGCGGCGCCTGCCTATCTCGAGGGTCGAAAGCCACCGGCCAGTCCGCAGGACCTGACCGAGCACGTCTGCATCAACCTCCACCTGCAAACCTATGGCGGTCATTACGCCTGGGAATTCGAGCGCGACGGTCAGCGCCTCAATGTCAGGGTGGAAGGGCAACTGACGTTCAGCAGCAGCACCTACATTCTATCGGCCGCCCTTGCGGGCGCCGGGCTAGGGTGCATTCCTGAGGACGTCGTCGCGCCCTACCTCAAAACCGGCCAGTTGGTCAGCGTGCTGGAGACGTGGATGCCGACCTTCGATGGTTATCACTTGTATTACCCCAGCCGGCGCCAGACCTCGGCGGCGTTCACCCGGCTGATCGAAGCGCTGCGGTATCGTCCGGGGTAACCCGTAAGCTCTCGTCTTGGCATTGCAGGCGCCGGCCCATTACCAGGGTTGCTTCGCCGGACCTACGGTGAACTCATTGATCGTCGTATCCTCGGGCGTATCGATGGCGAAGGCGACGACGTCGGCAATACGGTCGGGGGAAATGCCGAACTTGTCGTAGAGTTTCTGCATCGTCTCGGCGTTGCCCTTGTCGCTGATCGTGGTCAGCAGTTCGGTGTTGATCGCGGCGGGGTAGATCGTCGCCGTGCGGATATTGGTGCCTTCCATGGCCGATTCCATGCGTAAGACTTCCATGAAGTCGCGCAGGAACCACTTGGTCCCGCCATAGACGGCACCGCCCGGATAGGCCTTGAGCCCTGCGACCGATGAGGTGGCAATGATCTGGCCGGACTTCTGCGCGGTGAATGCCGGCAGCACGGCAGCGACGCCGTTAAGCACACCCTTGATGTTCACATCCACCATCTGGTGCCAGTCATCGGTCTTGAGTGCCGAAAGCATGGAGTTTGGCATCAGGCCGGCATTGAGGAAGGTGACGTCGACCTTACCGAAGCTGTTCTGTGCCAATTGCACGATGGCGTCATTGTCGGACTGCCTGGTGACGTCGAGTTCCTGGTAGACCGCATGGCCGCCGGCTTGCTCGATATCGGCTGCAATCTGCCGCAGCTTGTCGGCGCGACGCGCACCGAGCACGACCTTGGCGCCTTTGGCTGCCAGCATCCGGGCGGTGGCTTCGCCAACGCCGGAGGATGCGCCGGTGATAATGATGACTTTGTCTTTGATCATGATGAGCCTCTGCGTGTGTTGGTCTGTTGAAAGGACGCGGCCCTGGCCGCAAGAGCTGCGGACGCCAGGAGAAGCGCGGCCGCCAGAATGAAGGGGCTCCACCAGCCAGCCGTGTCGAACAGCAGGCCGCCCGACAGGGCGCCGAAAGTGATTGCGACCTGGATCAGGGCCACCTGCAGACCGCCGCCTGCCTCGAGGTCATCGGGGATGACGCGTGTCATCCAGGTGCCCCACGCAACGGGGATCGGGGTCGTAAGAAAGCCCCACAGCACCAGCAGTGCCGCCGTTGGGATAGCGGACTGACCCAGCAGGACAAGCAGGATCGCGAGAAGCGCGAGGGCCAGCGGCAATACGATCAAGACTGTCTTGAGGTGGGACCGAAGCACAAAACCGACGACGGTTGTGCCGACAAGACCGCCGAGCCCAAGCCCCAGCAGGACCATGGAGAGGGCGTTCACATCAAGACCGGTGACCTGCTCCAAAAACGGCCGGAGATAGGTGGCAAGCGAGAACTGCCCCATGAAGGCCAGCGCGGTGGCAGCCATGCCAATTGCCATGATGGGCCTGCGAAGAAGGCCCACCATTCCAGAGACTGACACCTGCCGGTCTGGCGCCATTCTTGGCAGCGTGGCCAATTGCCATAGCAGACCGATCACCCCAATCGGCACCACGATGAAGAACGCGCCGCGCCAGCCGATCAAGCCGCCAAGAAAGCTGCCCAGAGGCGCCGCGATTACGGCAGCAAAGGCCGTGCCGCCTTGCAGCATGGCCAAGGCCTTGGGCAGATCTGATTGCGTCGACAGGCGCGCCAGGATTGCCGTCGACAATGACCAGAACCCGCCGATCGAGATGCCGATCAATGCCCTGCCGATCATGAAGACCAGATAGTTTGGCGCGAAGGTGACGGCGAGGCCCGAGACGATGAGAATGGCGGTGTAAGCCAGCACCACGGTGCGGCGGTCGAGCCTTGACAGCAGCGAATTGCCGAAGAGGCTTGTGACCACTGCAAACAGGCCAGAGACCGAGATGGCTTGGCCGGCCTGGCCCTCGCTGATCCCCAGCTCCACGGCGATGGGCGTGAGCAAGCTGACGGGCATGAACTCCGAAGCGACAAGCACAAAGGTCAGGACGGACATGCAGATGATGGCCGCCCATGCGGTGCCGCTTGGCTGAAGTTCAGCCGTGTACCGCGGCTCTGTCGATGCGTGCACGGTCATGATCTATTTCGCTTTTTGCGGGTGATCGACTTGCCGGCCAAACCCCAGCTTCCACCAATCCCGCATCTCGGCGCGCTGCGAGAATTTGTGCTGCGTCATGGTCGCTCGGTCTGGGTTCGATTGCATGGCGCTAACGTAGACCGCAGACACTGCTGGGATTAGACCCTATAATTCGCTTAGGCTTATCGGCTTCTGATATGAGTGAATGGCATGAACCGAAATGATTTGACGGATATGCTGTGGTTTCTGGCGGTGGCCGAGGAGCGCAGCTTCACCAAGGCGGCCGCGAGGCTGGGCACGTCGCAACCCACCTTGAGCCACACCATAAAACAGCTGGAAGCCAGGCTGGGCCTGCGGCTTTTGACGCGCACCACGCGCAGCGTTTCCCCCACCGATGCCGGCGAGCGCCTCATGCGAGCACTGGGGCCGCGCATCTCCGATATGGAAACCGACATCGACGCGCTGATGGCCATGCGCGACAAGCCGTCTGGTACGGTTCGGATATCGCTGTCGGACCACGCGCTGGAAAGTGTGGTCTGGCCGAAGCTACGGCCCGTGATGCGGGATTATCCCGACATCACGATAGAGTTGAACAGCGACAATGGCTTTCGCGATATCGTCGAAGAGCGTTTCGACGCCGGCGTGCGCTTGGGCGAAAGCCTGGACAAGGACATGATCGCGGTGCGCATCGGGCCGGATTGGCGGCTGGCGGCGGTTGGATCACCCGACTACTTCGCGGCCCATGGCACGCCGCAGCATCCGCAGGAACTGGTGGGCCACAACTGCATCAATCATCGCCATATCAGGTCAGGGGCGCTCTACGCCTGGGAATTTGCCCAGGACGGGCATGAATTGCGCGTGCGCGTCGATGGGCAGTTTATCTTCAACACGTCCTACGCCCAAGTGGACGCGGCGTTGAGCGGCTACGGGATTGCCTACCTTCCCGAAAGCATCGTCATTGACGATATCCGGTCGGGGCGCCTGACGCAGGTGCTGGATGACTGGTCCCCGTTCTTTGCGGGATACTATCTGTATTACCCAAGTCGCCGACAAACCTCTCCGGCGTTCTCCGCCATCGTCAAGGCTTTGCGCGTGTGAATTGCCGCCACCTGGTGGATGTCTGGTCGACGAGCGAGCCAGTTCGCGCAGGCCAGCGCGGATTGCGGGTGGGGCCACAGGGACAAGTTCGCTTTGGTGGAGTGGCTTGGAGCTCGGCGTTTCCAACAGATGGATTGCGTGGTGGCAGGCAGATTGTTGAGGACCAACCGGTGGCATCTCGCAGGCGGATGCCGCTGGTGTGCAGGCTGGTATCCCACAATTGCCGGAGTGGCGTCAGGCTGTCCACCAGGCGCATGCCGACATCTCGCGGCGCAAAGGTCGCTGTCAGATCGGATAGCTTGGTGCATCCTTCGGCGTTCTGGACCTGTCCGAAGGGCACCATAAGCAAACATTTTGTTGTGTTTGAGAAAATATGAAAGTGGGTTTTATTCGGTTCGCCCGGGCCTAAGCTGGTGGAGATTGCAGCTTAAGGAAAAGTGTCATGGGCCTGGAACTCGCGCCGTCCTTCAAAGAACATGAGGCGGAAAGAGTCAGTGCTCTGAAATTGCCGGAGCGGGCGGCGATTGCCTCTCCGAACGTGCGGCAGGCTGATATCGACCTGCTGAGCAAGGCGCCCAAGGATTTCATCGATACCACCCATTTCGACACCGTGCGGTTTCCACCGCCGGATTGGGCCGTGGAGCGGTTCAGCCAGGCGGCCGAGGATGGATCGCTGGCCTATACGGGCTATCGCGGCAATCCCGAAGTGCTTGACGAGGTGGCCCGCAATGTCAGCACGCTGCTGGGCATTCCGGTCGATCCGCGCAAGAACCTGATCCTGACGCCCGGCACGCAAGCGGCTTTGTTTGGCGCGCTCTCGGCGCGCATCAACAAGGGCGATCGGGTCGTGGTGATGGACCCCGATTACCTGTTCACCGCGCGCATTCTGCGCTTTCTGGGCGCCGATATCGGCTATGTGTCGCTGGTGCTCAATGCAGAAGGGCACTATGCGCCCGACCTGCAGGCGCTTGAGGCCGAGTTTGCCGATCGCAAGGCGCGCCATTTCATTTTCTCGCACCCTAACAACCCGACCGGGGCGGTCTATTCGCGCCAGACCATCCAGTCGATCGCGGCGCTGGTGCGCCAGTATGGCGTATCGGTGGTGGTGGACGAGCTTTATGCGCGGCTGACCTATGACGGCACCGAATTTGTGCATCTGGCGGCCGAGGCCGGAATGATGGAGCAGACGGCGACGCTACTCGGGCCGAGCAAGACGGAGTCGCTCAGCGGCTATCGCCTTGGCGTGCTGGTCGGCAACGAGGCGCTGATCCGTGGGGTGGAAAACATCATGTCCATCACCGCCCTGCGTGCGCCGGCTTATGCGCAGCATGTGCTGAGTGGCTGGCTCGCCGATGATGCCGAATGGCTGGTCGGGCGGATCGATGAGTTCAAGGCGCTCCGGGAGATGACCGCCACGGCACTGAGTTCGCTGAACTGGCTGAAGCTGCATCCGCAGCAGGGCACGGCCTACCTGTGGGCCGACGTGTCGGCGCTGGGCCTGCCGGATGCCGAGGTTGCGGCGGCCTTGCTGGAGCAGGCCGGGGTGTTGATCAGCCCGGGTTACCAGTTCGGGCCGAATGCGGCGGGGCATTTCCGCGTGTGCTATGCGCGCGACGAAAAGAGTTGGGCCGACGCGCTCAAGCGCATGGTCAGCGTCCTCGGCGATCTGGCCGCACGAAAAGGCGGACTGGACCGGGCATGATCCAGGCAGTCCCTCCAGCGAGCGCGGAAGCGATGGAAACCTCAGTTTCCAGCTTCGCGCCATTGGAGGGAGGGCGCCAGCAGGAGCCGGCGCTGCTCGAGGTGCGTGACCTCACCACGAAGTTCTATACCGTCGATGGCGTCGTCAATGCGCTCAACAGCATTTCCTACTCGGTTCGCAAGGGCGAATGCCTCGCGATCGTGGGGGAGAGCGGCAGCGGCAAGACCGTTGGCGTGCTCTCGATCCTGCGGTTGATCCAATCGCCGCCCGGCAAGATCGTTGGTGGCAGCATTTCGTTCAAGGGAACGGACCTGCTCAAGCTGGATGACAATGCGCTGCGCCACATAAGGGGCGGCGCGATTTCGGTCATTTTCCAGGACCCGATGACCTCGCTCAACCCGGTGATGCGGGTCGGGGCGCAGATTATCGAAAACATCATGGCGCATGAGGCGCTCACGCGCCGGCAGGCGCGCGACAAGGCGATCGAAATGCTGGCACGGGTGGGTATTCCGACCCCGGCCAAGCGCGTCGACGATTATCCGCATCAGTTCTCGGGCGGCATGCGCCAGCGCGTGATGATCGCGATGGCGCTGTCGTGCTCGCCGCAGTTGATCATTGCCGATGAGCCGACGACGGCGCTCGACGTGACCATTCAGGCGCAGATCGTCGAGCTGGTGAAGAAGCTGCAGTCCGAACTCGGTACGGCGGTGATCTGGATTTCGCATGACCTGGGCGTGGTGGCGCGGCTGGCCGATACCGTGGCCGTCATGTATGCGGGTCATATCGTGGAATCGGCGCCGGTCGACGCGCTGTATGCCCGGCCCGCCCATCCTTACACGATCGGGCTGCTCAATTCGTTGCCGCGGCTGGACGCGAGGGTCAAGACCAAGCTCGAGGCCATTGGCGGCCTGCCGCCGAACCTGCTCGGCGAGCTGCGAGGCTGTCCGTTTGCGCCGCGCTGCGCCTTTGCCACCGATATCTGTCGCGCGCAGAACCCCGCCTTGCTGGAGGTCGAACCGAGCCATGGCGTGGCGTGCTGGCACGACCGGCTGACCGGGGGCCGCGCATGAGCGAGGACGTACTGGTTGCCGTCAAAGACCTCAAGATGCACTTCCCGATCCGCGCGGGTCTGCTCAACCGCACCGTGGGCGCCGTCAAGGCCGTCGACGGGCTGACGTTCGACATCATGAAGGGGGAAACTCTGGGTCTTGTCGGCGAAAGCGGGTGCGGTAAGACGACGGCCGGGCGCGCCATCCTGCATCTCTATCGGCCGACCAGCGGGGAGGTGTCGTTCAAGGGCGTCGATCTGGGCAAAGAGAGCCCCGAGACGGTGCGCCGCGCGCGGCGGCATATGCAGATGATTTTTCAGGACCCCTATGCGTCGCTCAATCCGCAGATGCGCGTGGGCGAGATCATCGGGCGGCCCCTGCGAGTGCATGGACTGGTCAAGAATGGCGCGGAAGAAAAGGATTGCGTCACCGAACTGATGCAGCAGGTGGGGCTCAATGTGTCCTATCGCGACCGGTTTCCGCATGAATTTTCTGGCGGGCAGCGGCAACGCATCGGCATCGCGCGGGCCTTGGCGACGTCGCCGGATTTCATCGTTTGCGACGAGGCGATCTCGGCGCTGGATGTGTCGATCCAGGCGCAGATCATCAACCTGCTGGAGCAATTACGCGACGAGCTGGGGCTGACTTACCTGTTCATCGCCCATGACTTGAGCATGGTGCGCTACATTTCGACCCGCGTCGGCGTGATGTATCTGGGCAAAATGATGGAGCTGGCGTCAAGCGACGCGCTCTACGAGGAGCCACGCCACCCCTATACGCGGGCGCTGCTGTCGGCGATCCCGATCCCTGATCCGCCACTGGAGCGGCAACGTCAGCGCATGCTGCTCGAGGGCGATCTGCCCAGTCCGGCGAATCCGCCCAAGGGGTGCCGGTTCAGCACGCGTTGCCCGATGGCCACGGACCTGTGCCGCGCCGTCGAACCCGAATTCCGCGAAGTCGCTACGAGGCATTGGGCCGCATGTCATTTCGCATGAACCACCAGACCAGATCTTTGCGACCGGCCGATGACAGCGTGGGGCAGCCATGAGCTACGTCATCCGCCGCGTGCTCCAATCCGTGGTCGTCGTGTTCGGCGTCAGCATAGTGGCATTCTTCATGCTGTTCATGACGGGCGATCCGACCGAGATCATTCTGGGTGACGGCGCCGACCATATGACGGTGCAGCAGATCGAGGAATTCCGGGTGAAGATGGGCTTCGATCGCCCGTGGTACATTCAATATGCCAGCTTCGTCGGCAATGCGGTGCACGGCGATTTTGGCTACTCATTCACGCGCCACCAGCCGGCCTTCCAGGTCATCACCGAAAAGATGCCGGCGACGATCCAGCTGGCGTCCATTGCCTTCGTGCTGTCGCTGTTGATTTCGATTCCGCTCGGGGTGCTCTCGGCGGTCAATCCGCACAAGCCGATCGATCGGATCAGTACGTTCGTGGCGCTGTTGGGCCAATCGATCCCCAGTTTCTGGCTGAGCATCCTGCTGATGCTGCTGTTCGGGGTGAAGCTCAAATGGCTGCCGATCTCGGGCAGCGGCACTTGGCAACATCTGGTGATGCCGGCCATTGCGCTCGCGGCCTTTCCTATCGCGCGCAATATGCGGCTGACGCGCTCGTCGATGCTGGATTTCATGCAGAAGGATTTCGTGCGCACGGCACGGGCCAAGGGCATCTCGGAATATCGCGTGGTGACCTCCCATGTGCTGCGCAATTCGCTGCTGCCCATCGTTACCGCGATCGGGCTGGAGGCGGGGTTTCTGCTGGGAGGCTCGGTGATCATCGAGACGATCTTCGGCTGGCCCGGGGTTGGCCGCGAGATCGTGCAGGCGATTGGCTCCAAGGATTTCTATGTCGTGCAGGCTGGGGTCATCACGCTGGCGCTGATCTTTGCGGTGGTGAACCTGATCATCGACCTCGCCTATTCCTGGATCGATCCGCGCATAGGGTTTGGCTCATGAGTTCGATCGATACCGAGCCCAAAGACGTCGGCGTGCCTGTGGTGCCCGCGACCCTGCATACCAAGCGACGGCAATTGCTGTCGCGGCTGCTCAAGAGCAAGGCGGCGACGATCAGCGTGATCATCCTTTTGATCGTGGTGATGGCGGCCGTAGCGGCGCCGTGGCTGTCGCCGCATGATCCGTTTGCCAACAAGCTGATCCAGCGGCTCAAGCCGCCGATGTTCAGCAATAGCTCGGGGATTTACCTGCTCGGCACGGATTCGCTTGGGCGCGATATCCTGAGCCGCGTCATCTATGGCGCACGCGTGTCGTTGACGGTGGGCGTGTCAGCCGTGGCGATTTCCGGGGTAATCGGCGTGCTGATCGGGCTGCTGTCCGGCTATTTCGGAGGCAAGGTCGACGACGTCTTCATGCGCATCTGTGACGTGCAATTGTCGTTTCCGACGATCCTGCTCGCGCTCACCATAATGGCGGTGCTGGGCAGCGGGCTCGACAAGCTGATCCTGGTGCTCGGGCTGACCGGCTGGGTGCCCTATGGGCGCATCGTGCGCAGCCAGGTGATGTCGATCAAGAACGACGAATTCGTGCTGGCGGCCCGCGCCGCGGGGGAGCGCCAATGGCGCATCCTGTTCCAGCAGATCCTGCCCAATATCTGGAGCCCGGTGATCGTCATCGGCAGCTTCACCATCGCCAGCAACATCGTGTCGGAGGCCTCGCTCAGCTTTCTCGGCGTCGGGGTGCCGCCGAGCATTCCGAGCTGGGGCACCATGCTGGCCGATGGCCGCGAATATATCGGGGTCGCCGACTGGCTGACCATTCCGGCCGGCGTGGCGATCTCGCTCACCGTGCTGGCGATCAACATCCTGGGGGACTGGTTGCGAGACTACCTCGACCCGAGGCTGAAAAACATTCTGTAGGCAAAGTGGGAAGTGCTTCGGAACGGCGACGACGACTGTAACATCTGGAGGTAAGTTGAAATGAAACTGACACGTGTAGTCCGAGTTTCGGTTTTGGCCATCGGCCTGGCCTTGGGTGCCCTTGCGGTAGCCCCGGCCATGGCTGCGCCCCGGCCTGTCGTGGTGCTGGACAAGACCGAGCCCGATGGGTTCGACCCGATGTTCGCATCATCCAACGTCAACATCATGCTGTCGATCCACGAGACGCTGTTCCGCCTCGACAATGACGGCAAGGTGGTGCCCGCCGTAGCTGAATCAATCAAGCAGCTCGATCCGCTCAACTGGGAAATCAAAATCCGTCCCGGTCTGGTGTTCCACAATGACGAGCCGATCAATGCCGATGCCGTGGTGTTCACCTTTGACCGCGCCACGAAGCTGTTCGCAGCCGGGCAGGGCGATCTGAACTTTGCCCTTGGCGCGCTGCGCTACGACCATATGGAAAAGGTCGACGACCTGACCGTCAAGCTGGTGATGAAGTTTCCCGATCCGATCATCACCTCGCACATGGTCAATCCCGAACTCTCCATCCTGCCGCCAAAATACTATGGCGAGCACACGCTTGAAGAAGTGGCGTTCGCCCCGGTTGGAGCCGGCGGGTACAAGTTCGTGTCCTACAAGCCTGGCGAAGGCACCGTGCTCAAGGCGTTCGACAAGTACCGCCTCGGCAAGCCGCCGGTCGATGACGTGATCATCCGCGCCGTGCCGGAAGTGGCTACCCGTATCAACGAGCTCAAGGCCGGTACCGCCGACCTGATGGTTGGTGTTCCGGCCGATCTGAAGGCCGACCTCGAAAGCTCAGGCGTCAACGTGATCGTTGCGCCAAGCTATCGGCGCCTGTTCATCAACATCAAGCAGGGCCGTAACCCGGCGCTGGCTGATGTCGCCGTTCGGCAGGCGATGAACTATGCCGTCAACTGCGACGAAATCAACGAAGCGCTGTTCAGCGGCATGGCCAAGTGCGCCATCGATCTGGTCAACTCGCCCAACAACGATCCCAACTTGCAGCCTTATCCCTACGATCCGGAAAAGGCCAAGTCGCTGCTCGACGCTGCCGGCTGGGTTCCGGGCGCCGATGGCATTCGCGAAAAGGACGGCGTGCGCCTCTCCTTCGATTTCGACACCACCAAGGGCTCCTACCTCTCGGACGCCGAAGTCGCTCAGGTCATGGTGGATTACTGGAAAGAAGTCGGTATTGAGATCAAGGATTTGCGCACCATTAGTGCCGAAGTCAGCTCGCAGATGCGTGCCAAGCAGGGAGCAGGCTTTCGCGACCTGATGAACTCGTCGTCGGGCCCCGACTACACCTGCCAGGGCGACCTGCTGCTGGTGCAGAAGGACTCCGGCTCCAACCGCATGAGCTGGTCGGACGACAAGTTCGAAGCCATGTTCAAGGCGTTCAGCGAAGAGTTCGACCAGGCCAAGTGGCCGGCCATGTGCAACGCGGCGCAGGCCTATGTTGCCGAGCAGGCGCCTGTGGTGTGGCTGTTCACCGAACCCACGCTCTATGGCGTGTCCAAGCGCCTCGACTACCAGCCGCGCCCGGATGGCCGGTTCTACCTGAACCTCGTGCTCAAGGGCGTGTCGGAGTAATTCGGCACCGCTGAATATCGGAGCGGCCGATCAGGTTGGCCGCCCCCACCTTCCCATTCGCACAGTCCAAACGCAGGTGGCCACTGGCGCCTTGCGAATTGCCTCGCCTGAACTTCCTCAAGATGATGCCGGAGTCCGCTTATGGACAAGATACAACTGATGATTTGTTCGCCCCTCGAGGCCGAACTGGTGGAGCGCATTCGCGCCGTGGCACCGGACCGTGTCGAGGTGTCCTATGAGAGCGACCTCTATCCGCCGCTGCGCTATGCCTGCGACCACAAGGGCGTGCAGACCTTCAAGCGCACGGAGGAGCAGACGGCGCGCTGGCAGGCGAACCTGGAGAAGGCGGAAATCCTGCTCGATTGCCCTATCCCCAAGGAGATGCCGGGCGATCTGGTGCATCTGAAAAATGCCAAGTGGATCCAGTTCACCAGCAGCGGCATCGGCGAATTCGTCAAGCGCTCGGGCATGGATAAGTCCGACCTGCTGCTGACCACGGCGCGTGGCGTGCATTCCGGCCCATTGGCTGAATGGAGCTTCATGGCGCTGCTGATGTATTTCAAGAAGTTCCGCTTCCTCGAAGCCGAGCAGAAGGCGCATCGCTGGGAGCGCTATTGCGACGAGGAAGTCGCCGGCCGTACGCTGGTGACCATTGGGGCGGGAGACCTCGCGCGTGGTGTAGCGGTGGTTGGTAGGGCACTGGGGATGCGGATCATTGCCGTCACCCGCAGCCCGGAAAAGCCGCGCGAGCACGCCGGTGTGTTCGACGAAATCCATGGCGTATCGGAACTGCACCGGCTGTTGCCGCAGGCCGATGCCATCGTCTGCACTGTGCCTCATACCCATGAGACCGAGAACATGCTGGACCGCACGGCGATCTCGCTGATGAAGCCGGGCGTGGCGTTCATCAATACGGGCCGTGGCAGCACGATCGACGAGGTGGCGATGATCGAAGCGCTGCGCAACGGCAAGATGGGTTTTGCGGCCATCGACGTGGCCCAGATCGAGCCGCTGCCCAATTCGAGCCCGCTATGGGACATGCCCAACGTCATGATCAACCCGCACTCGGCGAGCACGGTGACCAGCGAAAACGCCAAGATTACCGACATCTTCTGCAAGAATATCGCGCTCTACCTGCGCGGCGAGCAGAGCCAGATGACCAACATTTTCGACAAGCAGCTTTTGTATTGATGCCCGGCGTCGTTGACCCCGAAAGCAAGAAGAGACCGAGATGAGCGTTCCTACCGCCGACAAATTGACCATCGTCATCGCATCCCCCCTCGAAACCGAGTTTGTCGATCGCATCCGGGCGTTCGACCCGGATCGGTTCGAGGTGGTGCATGAGGAAGACCTGCTGGCCAAGCCGCGCTATGTCGCCGACCACAATGGCGCCCCGCGGACCCTGACGGCAGATGAGCAGGCCCGCTGGGCCGCGTGCCTCCAGCGCGCCGATATCCTGTTCGATATCGATCGGCTCGATCCCATCAACATGCCCACCAATGCGCCCAAGCTGCGCTGGGTGCAGGCGACAAGTTCGGGCATCGGCGAGTTCCTTAAGCGCACGAAACTGGAAGACAGCGACATCATTTTCACTACGGCATCGGGCGTGCATGCGCGCCCGCTGGCCGAGTTCACCATGCTGGGGCTGCTGTATTTCTTCCGCGACGTGCAATATCTCAACCAGATGAAGCGGGCCCATCACTGGGAGCGCTACACGACGCCGGGCCTCGATGGTGCGCGCGTGCTGATCGTGGGGCTGGGTTCGTTGGGGCGCGAAGTGGCCCGCGACTGCGCCCGTTTCGGTGTCGAAGTCTGGGGCGCCCGGCGCACCCAGGGGGGTGAACTGCCCGAAGGCGTCACGCGGCTGGTCGACCAGCGGCAGTTGCTCGACGTGCTGCCGGAGGTCGATGCGCTGGTGCTGGCCTGTCCGCTGACCGATGAAACGCGGTTGCTCATTGACCGGCCGCAGGTGGAGGCGCTCAAGCGTGGCGCCGTCATCGTCAATATCTCGCGCGGTGGCGTCATCAACGAGGCGGCGATGCTTGAGGGCCTGCAATCGGGCCGTATCAAGGGCGCGGCGCTCGACGTGTTCGAGGTGGAGCCCTTGCCCAAGGACAATCCGATGTGGGACCTGCCCAACGTGCTGATTTCGCCGCATTCGGCGAGCACGGTTGCCGCCGAGAACAGCCGGATCGTCGATATCTTCATCGACAATCTCGGTCGTTTCACCCGGGGTGAGAAGCTGCGCAATCAATTCGACAAAGCGCGCGGCTATTGACGCCGGTATCGGCTCGCATTCACTTCCGCATCCAGAACCGCCACTCGCTTATCCGGCCCATTTCCGAGGTCTTCAATGCCTGTCGAACTGCTCGATCAACCGACAACCACGTCCCGCCCGGTCTATCTCGTCGCGCATAACCAGCAGGCGGCATCGGGGCTCGATCAGTCCGTGCTCAACTGGATGGCGGCCAACGATTTTACCGGCGCTGCGGGCTCCAGCCTGATGGTGCCGGGCGACAATGGCGCCATCGTCGCGGCTGTGCTCGGAACGGGAGACCGCAAGATTGGCCTCGCCAGCGGAGCGCTGGCCAAGCTGCTGCCCGAGGGTGATTGGCATCTGGCGAGCACGCCGGGCGACACCGACCAAGCCGCGCTTGGCCTGGTACTGGGTGGTTACGCCTTCACGCGCTACGGCAAAAAGCCCGGCCGTTCCTTGCGTCTAAGTGTTCTCGGAGCCGATACCGCAAAGGCGCGTCGGATTGCCGATGGGGTTTTCCTGGCGCGCGACCTGGTCAACACGCCGACCAACGACATGGGCCCCAACGAGTTGGAAAAGGCGGTCCGTGACCTCGCTTCAGTGCATGGCGCCGCCATCACCGTCACCACCGGCGATGATCTGCTGGCCAAGAATTTTCCGATGATCCACGCCGTCGGTCGGGCCTCGGCGGATGCGCCGCGCTTGATCGACATGACCTGGGGACCGCAGAGCGCGCCGAAAGTCACGCTAGTGGGCAAGGGCGTTTGTTTCGATACCGGCGGGCTGGATATCAAGCCGCCGAGCGGCATGCTGCTGATGAAGAAAGACATGGGCGGGGCGGCCAATGTGCTGGGCCTTGCCTCGATGATCATGGCGGCGCGGTTCAACGTGCGGTTGAGGGTACTCATTCCGGCGGTCGAGAACTCCATTTCGGCCAATGCTTTCCGGCCGGGCGATATCCTGACCAGTCGCAAGGGCATTACCGTCGAGATCGGCAATACCGATGCGGAGGGGCGGCTTGTATTGGCCGACGCGCTGGCGCTGGCAGATGACGAAAAGCCGGAATTGCTGATCGACATGGCGACGTTGACGGGGGCGGCTCGCGTGGCTTTGGGCCCGGACCTGCCGCCGTTTTATACCGATGACGATGAGCTGGCCGGCCAGATTGCAGCTGCTTCGGTCGCGGTGGAGGATCCGCTGTGGCGCATGCCGCTGTGGAGCCCCTATGATGCCAAGCTGAACTCCAAGATCGCCGACATCAACAATGTCACAACCGATGGGTTCGCGGGTTCGATCACCGCGGCGCTGTTCCTGCGGCGGTTCGTCGAACAGACCACTGCCTGGGCGCATTTCGATATCATGGCATGGAATCCTGAGCCGCGTCCGCATGGCCCCTTCGGCGGCGAAGCACAGGGCATTCGCGCGCTGGAGCGGATCATTTCGTCTCGTTACGCCTGAAAGAAAACACCATGGGATACATAAAAGACGCCTGCGCCAAGCAAGGCCTGTCGCTGCAGGCCATCGCGCCGCGAGGCCTATACCGGCCTGCCATCCGTCATGGCGACATGCTCTACTTGAGCGGGCAAGTGTCCCGCCTGGGCGAGGAGACCATTGCCGGGCCGGCATTGGCCAGCGACCTGGAGCGGGGCCAGTTGGCGGCACGCACGGCCGCCCTGCGGGCGTTGAGTGTGCTGGACGCCGCTCTGGGGGTGGGCGAGCGTGTTCGCGTTCTCAAGCTGACTGGCTACGTCATGAGCGAGCCGGATTTTACGCAGCACAGTGCCGTCATTGATGGCGCGTCGCAGGTGCTCGTCGCGGTGTTGGGGGAAGACGCCGGGGCTCATGCGCGTACTGCGGTTGGGGTCGCGTCCCTGCCGAGTTCGGGGATGGTCGAGCTCGATCTGGTCTGCGTCATCGAGCGGGCATGAGCGCTCAGTCGGACAGGCTGGTCGAGGCCACCTCATCGAGGAACGCCTCGATCGTGCGCAGGCTATTGTTGGCGCGCAGCCATACGAGGCCGATGTGGCGGGCGAATTCCGGATTGGGAATGGCCGTCTTGATCAGCCGGATACCCTCGGGCCATGGCGGCGCCCAATCGGGCACGAGCGAGACGCCAAGGCCGCTGTCGACCATCACGGCGATGGCCTCGAGCGCATCGAGTTCGTAGCGGTCCTCGGGCACGATATCGAGGTATCGCAGATAGTTTTCCGCCAGGCGCCCGCCCCAATGATTGCGGTCATAGCGGATGAAGGGCTGGGTGGAGAGCAGTTCGCGCGGGTCATCGACGGCGAGTGACTCGGACCGGATCAGCAAAAGGGGCTCGGTGCGGATGGGGCGCCAGTCGCAGGTTTTGGGCATGCGGAACGGCGGCGCCACGATGATTGCGGCATCCAGATCGCCATCGACGACACGCTCGTAGAGGTCCATCGATGTCCCCGGCGCAACGAAAATGTTGAAGTTTGGATGCGTGGCGTGCAGCCCGCGCATGGCCCTTGGCAAGATGCCGGTCATCGCGGTGGAAACGGCGCCGAGCCGCAATTCACCGGACTCCGTGTCGGCCAGCGCAACCTGGCGGAGTTCGCGAATGCCTTGCAGCAGGGCGCGAGCCTTGGTGAACACCGCGACGCCCGCCTCGGTCGGATGAACCCGGCGTCCGACCCGGGTGACGAGGGCGATGCCGAAATCTTCTTCGAGCACGCGCAGCCGTTGCGCCACGCCGGCCGCAGTCAGATTGAGCCGGCGCCCAGCCTCGGCCATCGAGCCGAATTCGACCACGGCGACGAAGCTTTCAAGAAATCGGGTGTCCATGGACTGTCCGGGCTGGGTCGATCACGTTGGTAATTTATCTTCCTGATGGGCAAGAAGATAGTTTCTCTTGAGTTTGGAGCAATCAGGCAAGCTGGTCCAGCAGCCATCTCCGGAACAGTTTGACGCGCGGCAGCTCACTTTTGGCGGCGGAGGTGATGAGGTAGTAGGCACCCGGGCCGGCAATACGGTCGGTGAACGGGGTCACCAGAGTGCCGTTGCGGATGTCGTCCTCGATCAGGAAGGTCGGCAAGAGGGCCACGCCAAGGCCGGCCACAGCAGCCTGGATTACCATGAAGAAGTGTTCGAGGGTGGGCCCCCATTGCTGGTCTTCCCGATGGGCGCCGACGGACCGGAACCAGTGATCCCAACTGTTGGGCCGGGTTGAATGGCGGATCAGGCGGTGATAGCGCAGCGAGTCGTAGGTGAGGATCGGGTGTTCGCCCTGCATGAGCTTGGGGCTGCAGACGACCTGGATTTCCTCGCCCATGAGCGGGTCGACGATCGCGTCTTTCCATTCGCCATGACCGAAGCGGATGGCGACATCGATGCGCTCCTTGGTGAAATCGAGTTCGCCATCGCTGGAGATGATGTTCAGTGAAATCTCCGGATGTGCCTCCTGGAAGGATGGCAGGCGCGGCACCAGCCAGCGCGTGCCGAACGTCGGAAGCATGCCGATGGAGAGCGTGCCTTTGCCCTCCTTGGATGAGATCAGCTCAACTGTGCCGGCTTCGATAAGGTCGAGCGAGTCGCGCACCAGTTCGTTGTAGAAACGGCCCTGGTCGGTCAGCTCGATGCGGCGGCTTTGCCGGGTGAAGAGCGGGACCTGCAGGTATTCCTCCAGGCTGCGGACCAGCCGGCTCGCCGCGCTCTGCGTTACATTCAACTCCTCGGCCGCGCGGGTGAAGCTGTTGTAACGGGCCACAGCCTCGAAGGTACGGATGGCATTGAGCGAGGGGAGGAGGCGTCCGCGCATGGCGATCATTCTTTCAAGTCATGGAAGAGCAATCTTTATGCGCCTTGTGAGCCGGCGCCAAGAGGATAGCTTTTTGGGACGGGCCTTTCATGCGAAGGCGGGCTTCTGCTGCTGAACTTTGATCGGGCTATGCAGAAAATGAGGATCGAGACCACGATGAATTCGTTTGAGATCGGGCAGGAACTGACTGCTGTCACCATGGGGATCGACACGTTCGAGCGCAGCCAGCCGGCGGAGGGAAGCCTCTTGGGCGGCGAAGGGCTGGTGCCGATCTACCTGGGCAATGGCCTCGTCGAAGCCAAATCCTACACCGATCGCGACACCATTCGCGCTGACATCACGGCGCTCGAAACCGCCACTGCGGCGCTGGCGGCGGGGCCGCGGCAGGTATTCCTTCAGGGTATGCTGAAGTCGCTGCGGGTGACGATCAAGATGTTATCGGGCGCCAGCCCCTCGTTTGAGGAGAAGGTGACCGACCTGGTGGGCGCTCCGGCCGGTCGCGAGGATGCGGCGCTGATCGAGGATGCGCGCGGCAAGGTCGATGTGCTGCTGCGCAAGGCCGGGTTCGTAAATGGTTCGCTCGGCGAGCGGGTACAGGCCTGGGAAGAGGCCCGCGCGGTGCCGACGGAGCAGATCGAGACCGTGTTCCGCGAACTGATGGCCGATGCCAAGGCGCGCACCGACAAGCTGATCTTCGATACCGGCGATTACGACATGGTGCTGAACCCGGTGCGCGGTATGTTTTATACCGCCCGTTGCTCGTTCGATCAGGGCAAGATGGATCTGAATTTTGATCTGAATTTTACCCGTGCGGCGCTCAAGCACCTGGTTTGCCACGAAGTTTATCCCGGCCACTCGACGCAATTGCTGTCGACCAAGAAGGCGTTCGACGAGGGCAGGGCGCCGGCTGATACGCTGCTGATCACGACAGACGCGATTACCGGCTGCGTGCAGGAAGGCATTGGCGACCAGGGCGCGCATCTGATCGATTTCATCGAAGATGGCGACGACGAAATCCACGTCGAACTGCGCCGCGTGCGCTCCGCCGCCCAGACCAGCGCCGCCTGGATGCTGATGGTCGAAGGCATGCCGCGCGAAGAGGTGGCCGACTACCTGCGCGATGTCGCGATGGGGCAGGAAGCCTGGGTGCAGGGGCGGTTGCGTATGGCGGCGCATCCGTTCCGGGGGCCGTTCATCGCGTCCTATTGGGCCGGCAATGAGAGTGTGCGGCGCGTGCGCGAGCGGGTGAGCAAGGAGCAGTGGCCAGTGTTCCTCGACGCGCTTTATTCCAACGCCAATAGCCCGCAAAGCCTTGAAATGTTTCCGCAAACCGTCATCGAGAAGGTCTCGGCATGAAGTTCACCATTATCGGTTCGGGCGCCATCGGTGGCCTCGCCGGTGCTTATATGACCAAGGCCGGTCACGACGTGACGCTGGTCGATCGCTGGGCCGAGCATGTCGCTGCGCTCAATGAAAAAGGCATGACCATAGATGGGGTGCGGGGCGACCTGAACGTGAAGGTCAAGGCGCTGACACCGGACCAGCTTTCGGGTGATCTGGGCACCGTACTGATCGCCACCAAATCGCAGCACACCATCGAAGCGCTCAAGCAGATCATTCCGCTGCTGACGCCGGACAGCCTAGTGGTGTCTTACCAGAACGGCTTCAACGAGCCCGATATGGTGGCGGCGCTGAACGAGGCCGGCCTGCCCGGCGACAAAATCATCATGGGGTCGATCCCCAATTACGGCGGCGCGCTGGTCGATCCCGGCTATATCGAATTCGTGCATGAGGGCCCGATCCAGCTCGGCGAACTCAACGGCGAGATGACGCCGCGCCTCAAGGAGCTGGGCGATGCGCTGAGTGCACTGACCGAAGTGCAGTACTCGGACCGCATTTGGGGCCAGATCTGGGCCAAGGAAGTCTATTCGGCGCAGGTGGTGTTCTCGGCGCTGGCCGATGCCAAGATCCGCGACACGCTGGGCGTCGAAAAATATGCCCGCACTGCCGGGGCAGTGGTCAAGGAAGCGTTGGAAATCGCCGATGCCAACGGCATCGACATCCAGGCCTTCGACTTCTTCGATCCGGCCAATTACCGGGTCAAGACGGCCGAGGACACCAAGAAGCTCTTGGCCAATATCGACCACGCCATCTGGCTGCTCAAGAAGGACCAGGACAACAAGCCGACCCACAACTTCAAGAAGAAGGGCTCGGGCATCTGGTGGGACATCGTTTACCGCAAGCGCCCGTCCGAGACGCGCGCCTTTGCCGGCAAGCTGATCGAATATGGCAAGAAAGCCGGGGCCGACACGCGGCTCAACGAGAAGCTGACCTCGATGATCTACGAGATCGAGGACGGCAAGCGCGACCTTGGTTTTCACAACTTCGACGAACTCGAAGCCTACGCGGCCTCCATCGGAAAGACCCTGCCATGAGCCAATCCAAACTCGGCGTCGGCCTTATCGGTGCGCATACCTGGGCCGACAAGGCGCATCTGCCCGGCTACAAGGCGCATGAGCGAGTGGACCTGATCGCGGTCTGCGATATCGATCCGGATCGCGCCAAGGCGATGGGTGAGAAGTATGGGGCCAAGAAGGTCTATTCTGACCCGGAAAAGCTGATTGCCGACCCAGATGTGCAGATGGTTGACGTCTGCACGCCGACCCATACCCACCTGCCGCTGAGCCTGTTGGCGATCGACGCAGGCAAGCATGTGCTGAGTGAAAAGCCGCTGCATACGCTGGCGGCGCCGGCCTTTGAAGCAGCGGCTCGGGCTGATGCCAAGGGCGTGCGCACCAAGCTGGGTTTCACCTTCCGCTACTCGCCGGCGATCCGGCAGATCAAGAAGTGGATCGACGACGGCACGCTGGGCGAAATCTACCACATTCACGGTTTTGAGCAGAATTCCCAATGGCTTGATCCGCAGGAGCCCTTGCGTCAGGTGACGCCCGGCGTCGATCGCAACAGCCTGATCCCGGCCTCCATCATTGGCTATGGCAGCCACCTGATCGATCTGATGCGCTGGCTGGGTGGCGAGTTCGGCTCGGTCGCCTCGACCATGAAGAACTTCATTCCCGAGCGCATCGTGCGCGGTGAAGTCGGGTTGCAAAAGATCAAGATTGAAGATGGCGCTGTGGCGCTGGTCGAATATGCCAATGGCGCCCAAGGCTTGCTGCAGACTTCTTATGTGGCGGTTGGCAATTATCCGGGCGTGGAACTGCGCGTTTATGGCTCGAAGGGCGCGGCGGTTGCCCGGCTGATCTCGGAGTTCGGGACTGCCGAAACGCTCAAGATTGCCAAGGCGGAGGCAGTCGAGTTCATTCCCTATGATGTCGGCGCCGATGCGCTGCCGCCGGGGACGACGCTCAATACGCCGTGGCCGGAACTGTATTATCGCAATCTTGTCAGGCACTTCGTCGATGAAATCCTCGAAGACCGGCCACAGGAATGCACCTTCTATGATGGCGCCAAGAGCCAGGAGATCGTCGACGCGGTCATTCAGGCCCATTTCGAGCGGCGCTGGGTCGACCTGCCGGGAAAGAGCGCATGACGACGCGCTATGATCCTTCAATCGTTGACGAATTCCTGAGCCATTATTGGGCGTTTCATCCAGTGGATGCGACGTTCATGGGGTCCAAGGACTATGACGACGTGCTGCCGTTGGCCGGAGCACAGACGCTTGAGCGGGAGCTGGAGGGCATTGCGGCCCTGCAAGCGCGGTTGGAAAAAACCGAGGTTCCAGAGAGCCTTGGCGACCGGCTGGATCGTCGGATGATGCTGGCGGAACTCGCGGTGCAGAAAGCGGCGGCGACCGCGCGACCGCGATTGCACAACCCGGCATGGTATTCGGGCGAGGCGGCGTTTTCGATCATTTCACTGCTGCTGCCGCAATCGGCGCCGATCCGCCACCTTGGCCTGGTTGCACGGCTGAACGCCGTTTCGGCCTTCCTCGGTGATGCTGTGGCGCGGCTCGACGGCGTTGCCGTGCCCAAGGGTTGGTGCCAGCGGGCGCAGCGGGAATCCGTCGCCATGGCGGGGTTCCTCCGCACCGATATCAAGCTGCATGAAGAGTTCGCCGACGAGTGGGCCGAGCCGGCGCGGCGCGCGGCCGATGCCTTCGAGAAATTTGCCAGCATGCTGGATTTCTTGAACGACAAAAACCCGGCCTGCGGCGCAGAGCATTTATCGCTCATCATGAGTTCAACTCATGGGCTGACGATGAGCCCGCGTGAGGCTATCGATCTGGCGCAGGCGGCCTACGATCGCATGGGCAACGAGCTCGTCGAAATGGCCAAGGCGATCGATCCGTCGAAGAGCTGGCAAGACATCGTGGCGGGCCTGGCCGATATCCATCCGGCTGACGCCGAGGCGGTGCATGACAGCTACATGCTGTGGGACGTAACGGCGATCGCGGCGGGGCACGAACTGGTGACCCCGGCGCAGGAATACGATCTCGATTATCGCTGGATGGCGCCGTGCTTCTGCAAGATCAGCCAGCCGCTGTACTTTCTGTTCTATCGCTCGCCACCGGCGCTCAATGCAGGGGCAGGGAGCGTCTATTGGGTGACCCCGCCCGGCGAGGATGAAGAGGCGTTCCTGCGCGGCAACAATACCGCCACCGTCAAGACCATCCATTCGGTGCATCATGGCGGCGTGGGCCATCATACGCAGAACGCGCGGGCGCGAGTGGCGGAGTCGCGGCTGGCGCGGATTGCGGGGACGGATTGTGCGCTGGGGTTGGCATTTCTGGGCGCCGGCACGCTGATCGAGGGTTGGGCCTGCTATGTCGAAGACCTGCTGATGGAAGCGCCGGGGTTTTATACGCCGGCGGAAATCCTGCTGCTCAAGCAGTATGAACGGCGCAACGCCGCCAGTGTGCTGGTCGATATCAAGCTGCATATCGGCGACTGGAGCCTCGACGAGGCGATGGCGTTTTATCGCGAGGCGGGTTTCGCGCCGAGCCGGGTCGAAGGCGAAGTGGTGCGCAATTCCATGCTGCCGGGATCGCGGTTGATGTACTGGATTGGGGTCGAGGGCATTAAGGCGCTGCGCAAGCGCTGGAAGGGCGACACGTTGAGCTTTCACGATGCGCTGCTGAGCTATGGGCATGTACCATTGGCCTGGATCGGCCAGGAGATGGAACGCGCGAGGCAGTTGACCTGATGGCAGCAATGGCGCCGCCGCTGCTTCAAATCCGCGACCTCGTCACCGAGTTTCGCACCGAAAGCGGGATTGTCCGCGCGGTCAAGGGCGTCGACCTGACGGTCGAGGCCGGGCAGACCGTTGCCGTGGTGGGCGAGAGCGGGTCCGGTAAATCGGTGACGAGCCTTTCTGTGATGCGGCTCATCCCGCCGGCCATCGGTGGCATTGCCAGCGGGCAGGTGCTGTTTCGCGGCCGCGACGGGCAGGTGCGCGATCTGGCGCAGGAGCCGGAAAATGCGATGCGCAAGGTGCGCGGCAACGAGATCGCCATGATCTTCCAGGAGCCGATGACCAGCCTCAACCCGACCCAGAAGGTGGGGCACCAGATCGCCGAAGTGGCGCTGCTGCATCAAGGGTTGACGCGGGCGCAGGCCTGGAAGCGCGCGATCGACATGCTGGCACTGGTGGAAATTCCCGAGCCGGCGCAGCGGGCCGATATTTATCCGCACCAGATGAGCGGCGGCATGCGGCAGCGCGTGATGATCGCCATGGCGCTGGCCTGCAATCCGGCGCTGCTGATTGCCGACGAGCCGACCACGGCGCTCGATGTGACGGTGCAGTTGCAGATTCTCGAACTGATGCGGCGCCTGCAGCGCGAGATCGGCATGGGAATCTTGTTCATCACGCACAATCTGGGTGTGGTCGCCGAGATCGCCGACACGGTCGCGGTTATGTATGGCGGGCGCATTGTCGAGCGGGCGACGGTCGAGGATCTGTTCGACCGGCCGAGCCATCCTTACACGCGGGGCCTGTTGGCCAGCATGCCGACGGTAGATCGCGCGGCGCGGGCGGCCGGAACCGTGGCACGGCTCAAGGCCATTCCTGGCAGCGTGGTCGATCCGCGCAATCCGCCTGCCGGATGCGACTTCAATCCGCGCTGCGCCTGGGCGATCGATGCATGCCGCGCGGCGGTGCCGCCCATGTTCGATATCGGCAATGGCCATGGCGCCCGCTGCATCCGCTGGAGTGAACTCGATGGTTGAGACGCTCCTCAAGGTCACCGATCTCAAGGTGCATTTTCCGGTCGGCAAGACACTGTTCAAGCCGGGCGTGACGGTCAAGGCCGTCGATGGCGTGTCGTTCGAAGTGGCGCGCGGCGAAGTGCTGGGCCTCGTGGGCGAGTCAGGGTCGGGCAAGACGACGCTGGGGCGCTCGGTGCTGCGATTGATCGAGCCCACCGAGGGCTCGGTGCAGTTCGACGGGCGCGAGGTCGTCGGCATGGCGGCGCCGCAGCTCAAGGCGCTGCGCAGCCAGATGCAGATCATTTTCCAGGACCCTTATGCCAGTTTGAACCCGCGCATGAGCGTGGGCCAGACCATCGGCGAGGCGCTGCTGCTGCACCATATCGGCACCCGCAAGGATCGCGCGGAGCGGGTGGGGGATATACTCGAGAAGGTCGGACTGCCGCGGACGGCATCGGCGCGGTTTCCGCATGAATTTTCCGGCGGGCAGCGGCAGCGTATCGGCATCGCGCGGGCACTGGCGGTCAATCCGCAGTTCATCGTCGCCGACGAGCCGGTGTCGGCGCTGGACGTGTCGATCCAGGCGCAGATCATCAACCTGCTGCAGGATTTGCGGCAGGAGCTGGGGCTGTCGATCCTGTTTATCGGGCACGACCTGTCGGTAATCGAATTCCTCTGCGACCGCGTCGTGGTCATGTATCTCGGCAAGATCATGGAGACGGCGACGGCGGCCGATCTCTATGCCAATCCGCGCCATCCCTACACGCGCGCGCTGCTCGACGCGGCGCCGGTGCCCGATCCGCGATCGCGGCGGCAGCGGATCACGCTCAAGGGCGATTTGCCAAGCCCGATCAATCCGCCTTCGGGTTGTGTGTTCCGCACCAGGTGCCCGTTCGCCATCGAGGCCTGCGCGGCGGTGGTGCCGCCGCTCGATCCGGTGGGGGCGCAGCATGCCGTGGCCTGCATCCGGGCGGGCGAGCTTAACCTGACGGAATAGATAGAGCTTTTCCAAGTCGGTCGGCCGATGCCCTGAAGTTCACCCTGACAGCCCCGCATTTGCTCAATATACGAGCAGTGCGGGGTATTTTTTGGGCAGTGTGGTGCCCTTGCGCATGCATGAGTTGAAATGCAGGCAAAGCGGATTTTTTAGGGGATTGCTGGGTGCGGGAGGTAGCACCATGCTGGCTGTCATCAAACCGATATTTATCGCCCAAAACGAGGGAGGGCGATGAGTATCGTATCCTTCGAGCAAGGCGACGAATTGCCCATTCGCCGGGTGATGGTTTTGCCGTCGAGGGGGGATCGAACCAAGACCGGCGATAGCCGGCGAGGCAACTCCCGCAAGGGCAACAGGCAGAAGGACGAGATCATGACATTTAAACTGACCCGCCGTGCAGCGCTTCAGGGCATGCTTGCCGGCACCGCAGCTTTGACGACGATGCGGGCGCTTCCAGCCTGGGCCCAGGCCAAGGGCGGCACGCTGACTGTCGGCCTGACCTATGAAATCGACACCATGAACGTCTATTCGACCGGCTTTTTGGGCGATGCCCAGGCGGCAGTGGTCGAGGGCCTGCTGGCGCCCGGCGCCGATGCCAAATACGTGCCTGTGCTGGCCACCGAAGTGCCCACCATCGAGAATGGCGGCATCGTGGTGGCCGAAGACGGCAAGACCATGAAGGTCAGCTACAAGCTGCGCCCGGACGTGAAGTGGCATGACGGCGAGGCCTTTACCTCGGCCGACGTAAAATACACCTGGGAAGCGGTCAAGGACGAGAAATTCATCGCTGAATCCAAGGACGGCACCGCCGAAGTCGAGAGCATCGACACGCCTGACGACCTGACGGTCATCGTCAACTACAACACCATCCTGCCCACGTTTGCCTCGACCCTGTTCACGTTCGGTATCCTGCCCAA
The DNA here is from genome assembly GCF_040546795.1 of Devosia sp. UYZn731. Lineage (NCBI taxonomy): Bacteria > Pseudomonadati > Pseudomonadota > Alphaproteobacteria > Hyphomicrobiales > Devosiaceae > Devosia > Devosia sp. UYZn731. Next base: position 428,905 of record NZ_JBEPOL010000002.1, on the reverse strand, counting down.
GCATCTGCTCGAAGGCACCGATCTGAACACGTCGAGCTATAACGAGACCCCGGTCGGCACCGGCCCGTTCAAGGTCGCCGAATTCGCCCGTGGCCAGTATGTGGTGGTCGAGCGCTTCGACGGCTATTGGGCCAAGGCCGAGAACGGCGATGCGCTGCCATACCTCGACAAGATCATCTTCAAGATGATCCCGGACACCAATACCCTGCTGACGCAGCTCAAGTCGGGTGAAGTGACCATGGTGGTTTCAACGCCTTATAGCCAGGCCAGCCAGGTGCAGGGCATCGCGGGCATCACCATCGTCAAGGGGCCGTTGCTCTCCTGGCAGCACCTCGACTTCAACTTCAAGAAGCCTTCGCTGGCCGACCTCAAGGTGCGCCAGGCCATTGCCGCGGGCATCGACCGCACCATTTTGAGCAAGGCGCAGGGCGGCTTTCCCGAGCCGATCAGCTCGCCAGTGGTGCCGGTGTTCGACTTCTACGATCCCAATACCCCGGTCATCGCCTATGATCCGGCGGCAGCCAACAAGATCCTCGACGATGCCGGTTACGCCATGGGCGGCGATGGCGTGCGCGCCAAGGACGGCGAGCGCCTGAGCTACGCCTTCATGGTGCAATCCGGCCGCGCCGATGACGAACTGGCCCAGCAGGTGATCATCGCCCAGCTCAAGGCCATCGGCATCGAGGCGACGGCCAACAACCAGACCGGCGTGGCGTATCGCGAAGCCCGCTACAAGGGCGGCTATGACCTGATCTATGGTCGCTGGATCACCTCGGCAGACCCGGTTTACTCGGTGTTCTGGGGCACGGGCGGGGCCAATAACGGCCAGTCCTATTCCAACCCGGCGCTCGATGCGGCGTTCCAGAAGTTCGAGAACACGCTGGACCCGGCAATCCGCAAGGAAGGCGCTGCCGAATTCCAGAAGATCCTGGCCGACGACCTGCCGACCATCTCGCTCACGACCAATGTGTCGCTGATCGCGGTGACCGACAAGCTGAAGAACTTCGTGCCGAACCCCACCAACATGACCAATTTCGTGCATACGGCCGAATGGTACATGGAGGGCTAAAGCCTGGAGTTTCAGTCGAAGCCTCCCCCTGTCAGGGGGAGGATCAAGGTGGGGGTGTTCTCTTTGGGGAAATCGCACCCCCACCCAACCTCCCCCTGGTAGGGGGAGGGGCCGCTTTGTGCGCAAAGCAACATGGTGCTTAAGTTATATGCGTCGAGCAAAAACTGAACCGCATAGGTGTTCAGAGACGAGGGTGGCGGCATGAGTCTCGGTTACGTTCTGCGCCGCCTGTTCAGTGCCGTGCCGCTGTTGCTCGGCATCTCGGTGATCCTGTTTTCCATCATCCACCTGGCGCCCGGCGGGCCGCTGGACATGTATACGGAGAACCCTGCGGTCAGTAAGGAAGCGCTCGACCAGATCGCGGCCGCCTATGGGCTCGACCAGCCGGTGCCGGTGCAATATGTGCTGTGGCTCAAATCCATGGTGGTGGGCGACTGGGGCTATTCCATTCGCACTGGGCGGCCGGTGTTGACCGAGATCGTGCTACGGCTGGGGCCGACGCTCGAACTGGGCGGACTGGCGCTGCTGCTGTCGCTGGTGATCGCCATTCCGCTGGGGATCATCAGCGCGTCGCGGCGTGGCTCAAAGCTGGATAGCTCGCTGACGCTGGCCTCGTTTGCCGGCATTTCCATCCCGGTGTTCTGGCTGGCGCTGCTGCTGCAATTGCTGTTTTCCGTGCAACTCGGCTGGCTGCCGTCGGCGGGCTACAAATCCATCGGTGGCGGCGATTTCATGGATCGGCTGAGCCATATCGTGATGCCGGCGGCCGTGCTGTCGCTGGCGACGGTGGCGAGCTGGAGCCGGTTCATCCGCTCGGGCATGATCGACGTGCTCAACCAGGATTACATCCGCACCGCCTATGCCAAGGGCCGCTCGGAGCGCGGCGTGGTGTTTTTGCATGCGCTGCGCAATGCGATGATCCCGGCGGTGACGGTGATCGCGGTGGATTTCGCCACGGTGATTTCCGGCGCTGTGATCACCGAGACGGTGTTCGCCTGGCCCGGTATCGGACGGCTGTTCATGGAAAGCATGGACGGGCGCGATTATCCCATGCTGATGGGGCTGATGATGATGGGCTCGCTGGGCATTATCATGGCCAATATCATTGCCGACCTCGCCTATGCGGCGCTCGATCCGAGGATCCGTTATGGCTGAAACCGTTATGCCGCTCGCCACCATCCAGCCGCCGCAGAGCTATGGGCGGCGGGTGGTCAAGCGCTTCCTCAAGCACCGGCCGGCGGTGGCCGGTTTGGCGTTCCTGTTGCTGCTGGCGGTGATCATCATCGTGGGGCCGTTCCTGTCGCCGTATACATTTGACGGGCAGGATTTCACCCTGATCGGCTCGCCGGGGCCGATGACTGCGCAGCACTGGCTGGGCACGGACGAATTGGGCCGCGATGTCGCGACGCGGCTGATATATGGGGGGCGCGTGTCGCTGGCTGTGGGGCTGGCCGGCGCTATCATCGCCACGATTGCGGGCACGCTGGTGGGGGCTTTGTCGGGGTTTTATCGCGGCTGGACCGACGCGATCCTGATGCGGTTCACCGATGTGATGCTGTCGATCCCGACGTTGCCGCTGGTGCTGTTGCTGTCGGGGCTGTTCCGGCCGAGCCCGCCGCTGCTGGTGGCAATCGTCGGCATGCTGATCTGGATGGGGACAGCGCGGCTGGTGCGCAGCCAGTTTTTGGCGTTGCGCGAGCGCGAATTTGTCGAGGCGGCGCGGGCGCTGGGGGCAGGCGGGGCGCGGCTGATGTTCCGCCACATCCTGCCCAATGCGATCGGGCCCATCACCGTGGCGGCGACGCTGGCGGTGGGCAGCGCGATCATGCTGGAATCGGCGCTGAGCTTTCTGGGTTTTGGCATCCAGCCGCCGGTGCCGACCTGGGGCAATTTGCTCAATAGCGCCAGTTCGTGGCTGAGCGTGGCGCCGTGGCTGGCCATTCCGCCGGGGCTGTTGATCCTCTGCACCGTTCTGGCCGTGAACTTCCTCGGCGACGGTTTGCGCGACGCCATGGAACCCAAGGAATAGACTTTTCGCCCTCCGAACCGGTGACGTCTCATGGATGCTGCACGCCTGATTGATCTGCAAAACCGCTACATCGTCGACCAGGGTCCAAAGCCACTGGCGCATGGCAAGGCGGTGGCTTCGACCGGCAATCCAATCGTCACCGAGACGGTGATCGAGACGCTGGCGGCGGGCGGCAATGCGGCGGATGCGGCGATTGCCGGGGCGCTGGTGCAGGCGGCGGTCGAGCCACACCTGACCAGCCACGCGGGCATGGTGTCGCTTCTGTATTGGGATGCGAAGACGCAGAAATCGTACCAGCTCAATTCGCTGGGCACGCTACCGCATGACCTGGGCCCGTTTCGGCCGATCAATGGCGTCGGTGGCTGGGCGCGCGAGGGCGCGCCGGGACCGCAGGCGGCGATTCCTGGGTTCATGCCGGGGCTGGGCGCCATGCATGAGCGGTTTGGAACGATGGATTGGTCGCGACTGTGCCAGCCGGCGATCCGCTGGGCGGAAGAGGGGCATCCGGTCTCTTCGTTCGAATATGGGGTGAACGTCTTTGCCGCGCCGTTCTCTACCTATTTCGAGGAAGGCCGGGCGGTGTTCATGCCGGATGGCTATCTGCCGCCGGTGGGGAGCGTGGTGCGCAATGCCAAGCTGGCCAAGACGCTGACGGCGCTGGCGGCGGAGGGGCCGAGCTATTTCACCACAGGGCAGTGGGCTCGCGATTTCGTCAAGGCAGGCAATGAACTGGGCTGGGCGGTGCGGCTGGACCACATGATAGCCAATCCGCCGCGCTGGCAGGAGCCAATGGCGTTTTCTCATCGTGGCCACGAGATCGTCAGCCTGGCGCCGCCGGAGCGGCAGGCGGTGTTTTGCGCGCTGGTGCTGGGCGTGCTGGAGCATGCTGGCATTGCCGATATGGAGCCGTTCGGGGCCGACTATCTGTTCTTCATGAGCCATGCCTTGCGGCTGGCCGAACAGGCCTGCGGCTTCCTGCATGACCCGGAATATTTTGGGGCGGCGGCGGGACCAATCATGGACCCGGCCTATCATCGTTCGCTGGCGGCGATGATCGCGGCGAGCCGGCCTAAGGTGGACCTGACCAATCACGTGCGGCTGACGACGGGCGCGGCCGCTTTCGCCGCATCGGGCTGGAACAGCGCGAAGTCCAAGGCGCCGGTGGGGAGTTGCGAAATTTCCATCGTCGACGGGGACGGCAACTGGCTGCAGATGATGAACACGGTGCAGTCGGGCGGCATTCCGGGCCTGGCTGTGGGGGGCGTTGCCATGATGGGTTCGCATGAGCAGACCAGCATGAATGCGCATTTTTCCAATTGGCGGACGCCCGGCGCGCGGATGCGCAATATTTTGGGCAACACCTTCGTCATGCGCGATGGCAAGCCGTGGCTGGCACTGGGGACGCCGGGCAATGTCTATGCCACGGTGGCGCAGATGCTGGTCAATATCCTCGACTTCGGCATGAGCCCCGACGCTGCCTCGGACGCGCCGCGCATGCTGCCGCTGGAGGATAATTACGCGCTGACGGTGGAAAGCCGGATTTCGCCGGAAGCGGTGCTGGGCGTCACAGCGCTGGGCCTGCACCTGACACCCATGCCGGCTTGGGACTGGAACCAGGGATCGTTCCAGATGTGCTGGCGGGACGGCGATACAATGACTGCGAGCGCCGATTTCCGCCGCACTGGCAAAGCTGCGGGGCTGCCCTAAAATCTTGTCACTGCGTGCTTAGACCCCCCGGGGCACCGCGTTTGCAGTGACCGCGGCGGTCTGGCCTCGAGGCCAAGGCGACTAGCGGGCGAATTTCGCGACTGGCACGCCCGGCACCTCGGCCCGAAAACTCACGATGCCATCACGACCCGGGCCGGCGGTCCCGGAATCCAGACTGGTTACGAAAACAGTTTGGAGGTCCGGGCCGCCGAAGCATGGCATGGTCGGGTGAGCGAGCGGAACCTTGACAGCATCGAGCCATTTGCCATCGGTGGAGAAGCGGTTGACCTGGCCTGCCGAAGGTCCGGCCGACCAGTAATTGCCAGCCATGTCGCAGGCGCCGCCATCGAACCGGCCGTAGCTGTCGTCGTGCTCGCTGAGACGCCGCGGGTTGGTTGCGTCGCCGCTGGATGGGTCGAAATCCCAGGTATCGAGCCAGTAATCGCCGCGCGAATCCGAGTGATAGAGCCGCGTGCCCTCGGCATTCCAGGCCAAGCCGTTGGAAATGGCGACGCCTTCGCGGATCACCCGCACGTCGCCGTCGGGCGCGAAACGATAGAGCACACCCGCGGGCGCGCCGTCGCCACTGGCATCCATGCTGCCGGCCCAGAAGGCCCCGTCCGGGCCGACCTTGCCGTCATTCAGCCGCATGCCGGGCTTGGCATGGCGCACACGGGCGACAAGCTCGCGGTCGCCGCTGTCACGATCAAACAGGACCACCTCATCGCGCAAAGCTACGACCAGCCGGCCACCTTGGGCGAGACCAAAGCTGCCCACCGGCTCCCGGAGTTTCCAGTGTGATCGCCTGCCGCTAGCGACATGCAGCGTGTGGATCGCTCCTTCGGGAATATCGCACCACAGCAGTTGCCCATTGTCGGCATCCCAGACTGGGCTTTCGCCCACCGCGAAGCGCTCGGCCACCACGAAATCCACCTGCGGCTGTGCCATCAGCTGCGCAGTGTCACGTCGTGGGCCAGGCTCCATTCGCGGTAACGCCGACGCCCGCGTTGCAGGTGCTGGCGCATGGCGGCGCGCGCGGCGTCGGGCTGCCGGTCGTTGATCGCCTCGAAGATGCGGCGGTGCTCGATCTCGATATTGCCGAGAAACTCGGTCTTGTCCTTCTCGTCGGTGAAGCTGGCGCCCAGCGCCCGGCGCGGGATCAGCCGCTCGCCCATCTCGTCGACGAACAGGCGAAAACGACCATTGTTGGTGGCGTCGGCGATGGCGCGGTGAAAGGCGCGATCGGCGTCGGTGGCCAGCGAATTGTCCTGCAAGTGCCGGGCGAATTGGCTCATGGCCTGCTCCATGCGCAACAGGTTGGTTTCGGTGCGTCGCTCGGCCGCCAGCCCCGCCGCCTCGATCTCGACGCTCATGCGGAACTCCATGAAATCGAGCACATCGCCGATGTCCTGGGGCGCTTCCATGAACATCGAGCTGCCGGAGGGTGCAGGGGGCTCGCTGACATAGACGCCGCTGCCGCGCAGCGAACGCAGCCGGCCCTCGGCCTTGAGGCTGGCAATGGCTTCACGCACCACGGTGCGGCTGACCGAAAACTGCTCGCAGAGCCGGTCGGCGGGTGGCAGCTTGTCGCCGGGCTTGAGGTTGTCCTGCGCGATCAAGGCCACCAGATCCTGCTTGACCCGGTCGGTCAGCCGCACTGCTTGCACTTCCAATTCGTTCATCCCTAAAGCCTGTGCCGCAGGCAAATCATGGGCCTCGATACTAATCGCATCCGCCTGCCGACGGTAGCAGTAGCGCGGCGCGGCGTCGAAAAATTGCGCTGCGATCCCGCGAGGTCTTGTAGCATGAGCAAATCTTCATACAACTTTGGAGAAATCATGGAACAGGGCATATGGATATGTATGTTGGCACCCAGCTCAGCGGTGAGGCATTTGAGGCGGTCGGTGATCGTTATCTGCGGCAGTTAGCGCAATTGGGGGTCAGGCATGTCTGCGTCGACCCCGCCGGCAACCCGCATGACTGGACGCGCGACGTGCTGGCGCGACATATCGAGCGTATCGATGCGGCGGGCCTCGTGCTCGACATGGTGCAATTGCCGATGTCCTCGGCCGGCGTCGACAAGGTCAAGTCACCCTCGATCGTGCTGGGCCAGGATCCCGATCGGCAGCGGGAGGTGGATGGCATCTGCGCGCTGATCGAAATGCTGGGTGCGCTGGGTATCAAGGCCACCAAGTACAATTTCAATATCCTGGGCATTCCGCGCACCACCTCGGAACGCGGCCGGGGCGGTGCGGTGCTCTCGACCTTCCGGCACGACCAGACCACCGATCAGGATACGCTCAGCCGCGCCGGGCAGGTCAGCACCGAGCAGATGTGGGAGCGCATCACCTGGTTCCTCGAGCGGGTCGTGCCGGTGGCCGAGGCCAGCAAGGTGCGTCTCGCCTGCCACCCGCACGATCCCCTGACGCGGCCCGGTTATCGCGGCATGGAGGAGCGCGTGCTGGGCAGTGCCGATGGGCTCAAGAAGTTCGTTTCGATCGCCGAAAGTCCTTATCACGGGCTCAATTTCTGCCAGGGCACGATCGCCGAAAGCCTGGTCAATCCGCGCGAGGAAATCGGCGACATCATCCGCTGGTTCGGCAGCCGCAAGAAGATTTTCAACGTGCATTTCCGCAATATCAAGGGCGGTCGTTATTCCTTCACCGAGGAATTTCCCGACGCCGGCGACATGGATATGGCCGATAGCCTGCGCATCTATCATGAGGTGGGTACGGACTGCATGATCATGCCTGACCACGTGCCGGACATCGATGGTGAAGCGCCGTTCGAAGCCGCGTTTGCATTTTGTTACGGGTATATCATCGGGCTGTTCCAGGCGAACGGGTGGGACCCGTACGGGGCTTAGGGGCGCTTCGCTGTTGTGTGGGGGCGGCGGCGGCGGCGGGGAGGTATTCTGCTTTGGTCCAATGCCTCCCACCCACTGCCTTCCCGCGGACTTGATCCGCGGGCCTCTGCCAACTTGTGCCGGGTTGCGAGTGGCCCGCGGATCAAGTCCGCGGGAAGGCGGTGGGTGGGGTGGCTGCAGGGATCGACCGTTGTTATTTGCCGTTCGTGTGTAGAACGCGGGTTCTTGGGCGGTGGCTTTTGCGGGCACCCGCCGGCGCTTCAACCTTCGCTCAGTCGGTGAAAAACACAAGGCCCGGATCTTGCGATCCGGGCCTCTGCGCCGGGAGGGGCGTGCGGGGAAATCGTTCAGCTATGCGAGGCGATCAGCGCCGCCAGGGTGTCGCGCTCGCTGCCGGTCAATTCGGTCAGCGGGCTGCGTACCTTGCCGGCAGGTCGGCCGATCAAATCCGTGCCGGCCTTGACCATCGATACCGCGTAGCCGCGCTTGCGGTCGCGCAACTCGATCAGCGGCAGGTAGAAGCTCCTGAGCAAGGCGCTCACCGTGGCGGAATCGCGGTCGCGGACGGCGCGGTAAAACCGCAGCGCCAGCTCGGGCACGAAGTTGAATACGGCCGACGAATAGGTGGTGACGCCCATTTCGAGATAGGGCTGGGCGAACACCTCCGCGGTCGGCAAGCCGCCGATATGCACCATGCGGTCGCCAATCCGGCTGGCGATCTGGACCATCAACTGCAAGTCGCCAATGCCGTCCTTGTAGCCGATGAGATTGGGGCAAGCCTCCGCCAGCTTTTCCAGCGAGTCCGGGGTCAGCCGCGTATTGTCGCGCGCGTAGTAGATCACGCCGATGCCCACCGCGTCGCAGATCGCCTTCATGTGGGCGATGATGCCTTCCTGCTCGGCGAACATCAGGTAATGCGGCAGCACCAGCAGGCCCGCCGCGCCGGCTTTTTCGGCGCGCCGCGCCAGGTCCACCGCCAGGCGGGTGCCATAACCCACGCCCGCCAGCACCGGAACATTTGGCGCGCTATTGGTCACTGCCGTGCGGATCACGGCGTCATATTCATCGTAGCCGATCGAGAAAAACTCGCCGGTGCCGCCCGCCGCAAAAAGGCCTGCCGCATCGAACGAGGACAGCCATTGCAGCCGCCTGGCATAGGATTGATGATCGAACTCCCCGTCCGCATCGAAATCCGTCACCGGGAAGGACAGCAGGCCCGAACCGATCTTGGCCTTGATTTCGTCGAAGGTCACGTCCATCTCCTGGCGCCTAATATTAGTATTACTTCTTTGAGCTAACATCCTGAAAGATCGGCTGTCAACGGCGGATTGGCGGCGTTCTCAGAAAAGCTTTTGGTAAAGAAGTATGATTTATTATTGACAAGGGCAGGGTAGTCATACGAAGCTCCCGCCAGCCATCGCCGACACGGGGATAACTCCGGCGGACCCATGGCCTACGCTCGATGGGAGGGAACATTGAAGCATCTCAAGCTTGCCGCTTTGGCGGGGATATCTTTTATTGCATTGGCCGGTGCCACCTTTGCACAGGACTATCATCAGGCGCCGATGCTTGATGGGTTGGTCACCGCCGGCACGCTGCCGGCCGTCGCCGATCGTGTTGGCACCGATCCGCGCGTGCTGACACCGGTCAGCGAAGTGGGCCAATATGGGGGCACGTTCCGCGGCGGCATGGTTGGTGGCACCGACCGCAACATGCTGTTCACCTATTTTGGCTACGAGCCGCTGCTGGCCTGGGACGCCACCTGGACCGGCGAGGTGCACCCCAATGTCGCGTCGGCCTATGAGGTTAGCGCCGATAGTTCGGCCTTCACCTTCACGCTGCGCGACGGCATGAAATGGTCAGACGGCACGCCCTATACGGCCGATGACGTCGCCTTCTTCATCAATGACGTGCTGCCCGACGACAAGCTGTTCCCGACCAAGCCGGGCTGGCTGACCGTTGCGGGCGAACTGCCCGCCATCAAGGTGGAGTCGCCCACCAAGTTCACCATTTCCTGGAGCAAGCCAAACGGGCTGTTCGTCCTCAATGCCGCCAGCGTCTATGGCGTGCAACTGACGCTGCTGAGCAAGGCCTATTGCAGCCAGTTCATGCCCAAATATAATCCCGAAGCTGAAGCCAATGCCAAGGCCGCCGGCGCTGCTGACTGGGCCGAGCGCATGGTCAGCATGTGCGGCGTCGGCATGGAAAACATCGAACGCTGGCGCAATCCGGAGCGGCCGACGATCGAAGCCTGGCATGTGGTCGAGCCTTATGTGGCGGGCGCCACCCGGGTGACGCTCGATCGCAACCCCTTTTACTGGAAGGTCGATACCGCGGGGAACCAGCTTCCCTATATCGACAACCTGAGCATGTCGGTCAGTGCCGAACCGCAGACCCTGGTGCTCGGCGTGCTGGCCGGCGATATCAGCTACGAAGTGCGTCACACCGCCACCACGGCGAACCTGCCGGTCTATGCGGATGGCGCCGAGGCGGGCAAGTTCCGCATCAGTCCGCGCGTGTCGAAGGTCGGTAACGAGCTGGCCGTTTCGGTCAACCTGAACTCGCACGATCCGGTCAAGCGGCCGATTTTCGATAACAAGGACTTCCGCGTCGCGCTGTCGCTTGGGCTCGATCGCCAGGCGATGATCGATGCGCTCTATCTCGGGCAGGGCACCCCGCAGCAGGTCTCGCCGACCAAGGGCACCCCGTTCTACAACGAGAAACTGGCCACCCAGTACATCAACTACGATGCCACGGAAGCCAATCGGTTGCTGGATTCCATGGGTCTCGACAAGCGCGGCAGCAACGGGTTCCGGCTGGCGCCCGATGGCAGTCCGCTGGTTATCAACCTCGCCACCATCACCGCGCTCGGCGCGTCCGCCGACGCCGGCGAAATGATGGCGCAGTACTGGCAGGCCATTGGCCTCGATATCCGCTTTACCGTCATGGACCGCACCCGGTTTTACGAAGAAAAGACCGCCAGCGCTCATGATATCGTCATCTGGGGCGCCACCTCAGGCGGCGTCGACGTCTATATCGATCCGCGTGACTATTTCCCCTTCACCACCGAGTCCAACTTCGCTGTCGATTGGGCCAAGTTCTACATCCACGACGGTGGCGAGGAGCCGCCCGAATACGTGAAAAAGCAGTGGGAACTCTACGACGCCATCAAGGCGACGGCTGACTCCGATGAACAGGTCAAGCTGTTCCAGCAGATTCTCGATATCACGGCCGAGCAGTTCTACCAGATTGGCGTAACCACGCCGGCTCCGAAATACGCCATCGTCGCCAACAATCTGGGCAATGTCCCCGATGATACGCCGACTGGCTGGATCCATCCCGATCCGGGCACGCTGAACGTCGAGCAGTTCTACTTCAAGCCGTAACGCGATGCGACGGCCCGGCCGGCGATCATCGCGGGCCGGTCCACTCCCCCCACGGGCAGGATGCTGGGCTGATGCTGATCTATATCTTGAAACGGATGCTCGGGATGATCCCGGCCATGATCGCTATCTCGATCCTGGCCTTCACGGTCATCCAATTGCCGCCCGGCGACTATGTCTCGACCTATGCGGCCCAGCTTGCCCAATCCGGCGAGACCGTCGACAGCGACATGCTCAACAGCCTGCGCGACCGTTATGGGCTGGGCGAGAATGTCGTGGTGCAATATTTCAAATGGATCGGCGGCGTCGTGCAGGGCGATTTCGGCCAGAGTTTCGAATGGAACCAGCCGGTGACCGAACTGGTCTGGGGCCGCATGGCGATGACGGCGCTGATCTCCTTCGTCACGCTGATCGTGATGTGGTCGTTTTCCTTGCCGATTGGCGTCTATTCGGCGGTGCGGCAATATTCGGCGGTCGATTATATCGCCACGGCCTTCGCTTTCCTCGCCATGGCGACGCCCAATTTCCTGCTGGCCATCCTTTTGCTCTACGTCTCCACCATGTGGTTCGGGGTTTCGGTAGGCGGGCTGTTTTCGCCTGAATTCGTCAATGCCGGCTTCTCGCTGGCCAAAGTGTGGGATTTCATCACCCATGCCTGGATACCCATCTTCGTGCTGGGCACCGCCGGCACAGCCTCGCTGATCCGCATCATGCGCGCCAACCTGCTCGATGAGTTGCACAAGCCCTATGTCGAGGCGGCGCGCTCCAAGGGCATGCCCGAAATGCGGCTGATCCTGACCTACCCGGTGCGGGTGGCGCTCAATCCGTTCATCTCGACCGTCGGCTGGGTGCTGCCGGCGCTGATTTCGGGCGAACTGATCGTCTCGACGGTGCTCAACCTGCCCACCGCCGGGCCGCTGCTGTTGCAGGCGCTCAAGAGCCAGGACATGTATCTGGCGGGCGCGTTCATACTGCTCAATGGCGGGCTGGTGCTCATCGGTACGCTGATCTCCGACATCCTCCTCGCCATCTCCGACCCCAGGATCCGATTGTCATGAGCGTCGATACGCAATTGCCGCCCAGCGACGACGACCTGCTCGATCGCCAGATCGATGCCGGGCTCATGCAGGCAGCCGGCCAGTGGGTGTTGATCTGGCACAAGTTCCGCAAGCACAAGCTGGCGCTGGTGTCGCTGTTCGTGGTCGGGCTGATTTATCTGGTGGCGCTGCTGGCCGAATTCCTGGCGCCCGCCGATCCGGGCAAGTTCGATCCGCGCTATACCTTTGCGCCGCCGCAATCGATCGGGCTGTTTGCCGATGACGGGCAGGGCGGGCAAAGCTTCCAGCCGCATGTCACCGGCTACAAGATTACGCTCGACGTCAAAAGCTTCCGCCGCGTCTTCGTGCCCGACCCCAGCGTCATCGTGCCCATCGGGTTTTTCGTGCAGGGCCAGCCCTATAAAATGTGGGGCCTGTTCCCGAGCAGCCTGCATTTCATCGGCCCGCTCGACCAGAGCCAGCCGTTCTTCCTGATCGGCGCCGATCGCCTCGGCCGCGACCTGCTCAGCCGCACCATCCACGGCACCCGTATTTCCATGTCTATCGGCCTGGTAGGGGTGGGGCTGTCGCTGCTGATCGGCATGACCCTGGGCGGCATTTCGGGCTAATACGGCGGCGTGATCGATCGCGGCATCCAGCGCGTCATCGAGTTCATCCGCTCGGTCCCCACCATTCCGCTCTGGCTCGGGCTGGCCGCCGCCATGCCCAAGGATTGGCCGCCGCTGCAAATCTACTTCGCCATCCTGGTTATCCTGTCGCTAATCGGTTGGACCGAGATCGCCCGCGTGGTGCGTGGCCGTTTCCTCAGTCTGCGCTCGGATGATTTCGTCATCGCCGCGCGCCTCGATGGCGTCAGCGAATTCCGGCTGATCATGCGCCACATGATGCCTTCGCTCTATTCCCACATCATCGCCGCCATCACCCTGGCCATTCCCAATATGATCCTGGCGGAAAGCTCGCTGAGCTTCCTCGGGCTTGGCCTGCAGCCGCCGATCGTCAGTTGGGGCGTGCTGCTGCAGGATACGCAGAACCTGCGCGCCATCACCCAGGCGCCGTGGCTGTTCGTGCCCGGCATCTGCATTGTGATCGCGGTGTTGACCCTCAATTTCCTCGGCGATGGCGTGCGCGACGCTGCCGATCCCTATGCCAAGTGAGATTGCGATGACCGAAATCCAGGCTCCCATTCTCAAGGTTCGCAACCTCACGGTGGACTTTCCCATCCACAAGCAGGTGGTGCATGCGGTCAAGGATCTGAGCTTCGAGCTCAATCGGGGCGAGACGCTCTGCGTCGTTGGCGAAAGCGGTTCCGGTAAGTCCGTTACCGCCCGCGCCATCCTGCAATTGATCGCGGCGCCCGGCGAGATCACCAGCGGGCAGATCCTGCTCTCCACCGAGAGCGGAGAGACCGACATTGTCGCCCTGGGCAATCGCGGCGAGGCAATCCGCAAGATTCGCGGCCGCCGCATCGCCATGATTTTCCAAGAGCCAATGACGTCGTTGTCGCCGGTCCATACCATCGGCCACCAGATCATCGAGGCGATCCGGCTGCACGAAAACATCAGCAAGGACGATGCCCGCAAGCGCGCCGCCGCGCTGCTCGATCGGGTGCGCATTCCCAATCCCGACGCAGCGCTGGACCGCTATTCGTTCGAATTCTCCGGCGGCATGCGCCAGCGCGCCATGATCGCCATGGCCTTGTCGTGCAATCCGGAAATCCTCATTGCCGACGAGCCGACCACCGCACTCGACGTGACCACGCAGGCGGAAATCCTGTCGCTGATCCGCGAATTGCAGCGCGACCGGGGCATGGCGGTGCTGTTCATCACCCATGACATGGGCGTCGTCGCCCAGATCGCCGACCGGGTCATGGTGATGTTCCGCGGCGAGAAGGTCGAGGAGGCCGGCGTGTTCGACCTGTTCGAGAACCCCCAGCAACCCTATACCCGCGCATTGCTCGGCTCGGTGCTGAAATTGGAAACACCAGGCCCACGCCCGACGCGGCCAGTCTCGGAACTGCCGATCGCCCAGATCAAGGACTTGTCGCTGCATTTCCCGCTGAATCTGGGCATTCTGGGCAAGCCAGCCGCCTATCTCAAGGCCATCGATGGCGTCAGCTTCACCATCAACCAGGGCGAGACGGTCGGCGTGGTGGGCGAGTCAGGGTCGGGCAAGACCACGCTGGGGCGCACCCTGCTACGCGTCTACAACCCCACCGCCGGCCAGGTGAATTACTGGCAGGGGGACGGCACCGAGGTCGATATCGCCAACCTGTCGAAACGGCAGATGAAATCGCTGTATGGCGAGGTGCGGATGATCTTCCAGGACCCGCATTCCTCGCTCAATCCGCGCATGACCATCTACCAGATCATCTCCGAGCCACTGCGCACCAATACCGACATGTCCGAACGGCAAATGCTCAACCGGGTGCAGGATCTGCTGACCCGCGTCGGGCTGCCTGCCGATATCGGTGACCGTTATCCGCATGCCTTTTCGGGCGGCCAGCGCCAGCGCATCTCCATCGCCCGCGCCATCGCAGTCCGGCCGCGCCTGATCATTGCCGATGAGCCGACCTCGGCGCTCGATGTGTCGCTGCGCCATCAGGTGCTCGACCTGATGCGCGACCTGCAGTCGGAATTCGGGCTGTCCTACCTGTTCATTTCGCACGACATTTCGGTGATCCGCTATTTCTGCGACCGGGTGGTGGTGATGAAAAACGGCAAAATCGTCGAGATCGGCGATGTCGCCCAGATTTGCGAACGACCGCAGCACGATTATACCAAGACCCTGATCAGTGCGGTGCCGCGGCCCAATCCGCGCCTGCGCGCCGACGCACCCGCCTGAGGATTTTGCCATGCCCCAAGTTTTGCTGACAGGTGCTTCGGGCCGACTGGGCAGCCATTTGCGCGCCTGGTTCGCGGCGCGGGGCAGGGCGGTGCTGGCCACCGATATCGTCGTGGCCGAGGACGGCGGAGCGGTGGAGATCGCTGATCTGGCCGACCGCAGCGCCGTTGATCGGTTGATGGCGCAGGATATTTCCGCGGTCATTCATTTCGGCGGCATGTCCAAGGAGGCCGGCTGGCAGACTGTGCTCGATGCCAATATCGTTGGCGCCTACAATATCTTCGAAGCCGCACGCAAAGCCGGCGTCAAACGCGTCGTCTTCGCCTCCTCCTACCATGTGCAGGGCATGTATCCGCTCGACGCCGCCCCCATTGGCCCTGGTGATGCCTATCGCCCGGACTCGCTCTACGGCGTCTCCAAGGCCTTTGGCGAAACCCTGAGCCGGCTCTATTTCGATAAATTCGGCATAGAGTGCCTCGCGATCCGCATCTGCACTGCCGGCAATCCCGGCACGCCGCGGGAGGCCCGGTTGTGGTGCAATCGCGACGATCTGGCCGGCCTGGTCGAGCGTGGCCTGGACATGCCCGACCTTGGCCACCGCACCGTGTTCGGCATCTCCAGCAATCCCAACGCCTTCTACGTCAATACGCCCGATCCGGAACTAGGCTGGGCGCCGCAGCATAGCTCGACCGAACTCGGCCAACCCGATCCCCATGCTTCCCTCGACCCCAACGACCCGCGCCATCTGTATACCGGCGGCGTCTTCGCAAACTGGGGCCATTTCGATGATAATTGACTATCGTCTGAAATGGCCACTCCCCGGTTCTGACGGTGCACGACATTGCGACGATGGGCGCCTAGAATTCGCCTTTGAGCCCGGCATTGGCTGACAGAACGGAGGAGCCGTCGGTCCGCAGGATGGCGTCGATACCGCCGTAGATCGAGGCGCCGCCCACAAGCTCGTATGTCAGCGACCCGCCGGCCACGGCTCCCGCCGTCGCTTGCGTGTTGGAGCTTGCCAGCGTCATTGCCTTGCCGGCCAGCGAGCCGGTGATTTCGGGCGCCACCACCGCGCGGCCTTCAAGCCCCGCATGGGCATCGCCGGTCAGAGTGCCGCCGTCCAGTACGGTCTGAAACGGCAGGTGCAGCAATCCCTGAGCCTTGAACACGTGGGTGTCATAGCCCTCGACGGTGAGGCCGGTTGCCAGGTCTTCCGTGAAGTCCGCCCCAAAGACGCCGGTATAGCTTAACCCCAGACTGGTCTCGAAGCTGAAGTCCTGGGTTTGCCATGGCCGGGTGATGAGCAGGCTGGGGGCGATGAAGTATGCGTCCTGGGTGCTGCTGGCTGTTTCTATGCCGGTCGCCACCGTATTGTTGGCAACCAGCCGATCGGTATCGGCATTGGTTGCACCGGCCGTGAGGGTGCCCTTGACGGAAAAGTCTTCAAGCTGCGCGGCGCCATAGACGCCGGCATAGAAGCTTGAGACCGCGCTGGTGTCGCCCACCGCCCCGCGCGAGGCGCCGCCGAAGGCGCCAAAGCGGGTCACCGCGTCGGGGCCGAAATCCACACCTGC
Organism: Devosia sp. UYZn731; assembly: GCF_040546795.1. Taxonomy (NCBI): domain Bacteria; kingdom Pseudomonadati; phylum Pseudomonadota; class Alphaproteobacteria; order Hyphomicrobiales; family Devosiaceae; genus Devosia; species Devosia sp. UYZn731. Next base: position 412,378 of record NZ_JBEPOL010000002.1, on the reverse strand, counting down.
GACAACGCCGCCGTAGCGCAGATCCATGTCCGTAGCGCCGTCATGGCCTAGTCCCCCGATGGTCTGCAGCCAGTAGTGGCCCTGGCCACTCGACCCCTTCTCGTCAAAGCCTTCGTCCAGCGCCGCGCCGGTCGCGCCGCTAACGGCATTGGCAAGGTCAGATGTGGCGACGCCAGCGGCAGCGAAGGCGGCGAGGTCGGCGACGTAGACGGTGTTGCCGACGATGACGTAAGGCGCGCCGTTGGTCTCGATCAGTTCGGGTACGCTGGTATCGAAGGTCAGGGCGAGATTGAGGCCATTGCCGACGTTGAGAATGTCATTGCCGGCCGCGATGTCGACGTGGCCGATCAGCACCGAGCCGGCGTTGAGGGTGAGGAGCGTATCGCTGTTGGCGCCAGTTTCGCGAAGTGCGATGCCGGTGGGATCGGCCGCGCCGATCAGCCCCGAATTGGTGAGGCTGGTAAAGGCTTTCGCCTCAATGGCAAAATCATGGGCCGTTATCGTGCCGCTGTTAACGAGCGACTTGATGGCGCCACCTACATACATGGCCTCGCCGGTCGCCTTGATGGTGCCGGTATTTTCCAGCGAGTCCAGGTCGCCGGTGCTGAGCACGCCGGTCGCGTCGCCCACGATCGTACCGCTGTTCCTGATTGTGCCGATATGGAGGAAACCCAACACGGCGTGGTCGCCGCCGGAAATGATGCCGCTATTGTCCAGCGAGTCAATCGAGGTGGCGAGCAGGCTTTCATTGACGGCACTGATACGGCCGCTATTGACGACCAAGCCAAGGGCGCCGGCCTGAATGCCGGTGAAGCCGCCGCCGATGTCGCCAGAGTTGTTGAGATATCCGATGGCAGTGGCGGCGACGGCGGTGCCGTTGACCTGGTCTGAAACGGTGATATGGCCGGTGTTGGTCAGGGACGTGATGGCGCCAAAGGTGGACTCGATGCCCCCGATCTCGCCGGCAATCGTGCCGGCATTCGTGATGGAGCCAATATTGCTGTCGGCCTCGATGCCGTGCAGGCCGGTGATCCGGCCGCTCGCGGCATTGGCGATGGAAGAAATGGTCGTGTAACTTTTGATGCCACTCTGGCCACCGCGGATCAGGCCAGTATTGCCGATCGAACCGATTTCGTTGGCGACGACACCGTAATCATTGTCGCCGATGATGGTGCCGCTGTTGGTCAGCGACGCGAGGGACGTGTCCGCCACGATGCCGAAGCGACCGCCCCGGATCTCGTTGGTATTGACGACGGAGCCAATGATATTGCCGTGGATGGCGTAGTAGGTATTGGCCGTTATGTGACCGCTATTGGTCAACGAATTGATGGTGTCGGATGAGGCAATGCCCGAATTGTTGCCGTTGATCACGCCGGAGTTGACCAGCGTGCCAATGGTGTTGGCATAAAGGCCGAAATAGCCTCCGTCCATTGTGCCCGAATTGTCGACCGCGCCGATGGAATGTGCGATCACGGCAGCGCCATTTGCGAGGTCGTTGACGATCAATGTGCCGCTATTGTTGAGCGAAGCGATATTGCCGCCGACTTCGATGCCGAAGGTTTCGCCCGTGATGGCACCGGCGTTGTTGATCGCACCCACATTTGTGCCCACGGAAATCGCTGCCCGACCGAGGGTATGATTGGTGATGACGCCCGTCGCGGTATTGTTGAGGGTGCCCAGGGCGTTGAGGTTGAGGGCGATGTAGTCGCCATTGATCAGGCCGGCGTTGTCGATCAGGTCGACGTTGACAGCCTGCACGCCGTATTCGTCGCCGGTGACGGTGCCGCCACTGACGTTGTTCAGGGCGTAAACTGAGGACGCCATGATGGCGTCGTGGCCGGTGATGAGGCCGCTGTTGACGATTTTGCCCGTGCCCGAAATGTAGACGCCGCCGCCGGTCACGGAGAGAATGCTGCCGCTGTTGTTAAGGTCCAAATTATCGAGGGAGATCGTGTTGCCATTGGCGATCTCGATGGTGCCCTGGTTGACGACAGTATAATTGCCCGGGTTGTTGTTGGCGTAGACCGGCGTCACGTTATCGGTGACCTTGGCGCCTGCCTCGATAGTGAGCTTGTCGCCGGGGTTGAGAAGCTGCTGGCCAACCGTCGCGCCGCCGGGGACGGTGATCTCGGCGGCGAGGACGGGGGAGGACAGCGCGCCCGCCAGAGCCAGGGCAATCGCCGAGGTGGACAGGCCCAAGATTCCGCAATGGATCGCTGTCGGGCGGGCCGAAGCTGGCAGGCGGTTTCGCTGATACATGACAATCCTTGAGCGGGCAGAGCGATTTGCCGCAACCTGTCATGTGTCGCCGGAGCTGTCTTGAACCGGACAGAACCGGAATTGTTCTGGATAGCACCGCATCAAATTTATATGTCGCGTGGCAAAACAGCACCGCGTTTCAGGGGCCCGGCCGCCCAAGTGGCGGCGGAAAGCTGCGACGAATGCGTTGGGCTTTCCTGCTAGTGAGGTTGCAGTGTAGCGTCGGCGCATGGGTCGACAGAAACTTCAAACTTACCGTGCAAAGCGGGACTTCTCGAAAACCACCGAACCAAGCGGCGGGGGCGACGGTGGAAGTAGCCGTTTCGTCGTTCACAAGCACTCCGCCACTGCAGATCATTATGATCTTCGGCTCGAACTGGACGGGGTGCTGAAGAGCTGGGCGGTGCCGAAGGGGCCGTCGCTCAACCCGGCGGACAAGCGGTTTGCCGTGGCAACCGAGGACCATCCGATCGAGTATATCGACTTCGAAGGCGTCATTCCCGAGGGGGAGTATGGCGGCGGGCCTATGATCGTGTGGGACACTGGCGAGTGGGCGCCGATGGGGGATGCGGCCGCGGACATTGCCAAGGGCAGTTTCAAGTTTCGGCTGGCGGGGCAAAAGCTCAAGGGGGGCTGGATGCTGACCCGGCTCAAGCAGAAGCCGGAGGACAATGGCAAGATCGGCTGGCTGCTGTTCAAGGAGCACGACACGGCGATGGATGCCGAGGTCGATATTCTTGCCGAACGTCCCGAAAGCGTCAAATCGGGGCGCAGGATCGAGGAGCTTGTTGCGGCGCCGGTTCAACCGCAAAAAATGATCAAGCCGGCTCCCGGCAAGGCGCCCGGTGCGATCAAGGCGCCGATGCCGGTTACCATGGAACTGCAGCTTGCCAGCCCGGCGGAGAAGCCGCCGCGTCACGACAAGAACACGCCGTGGCTGCACGAAATCAAGTTTGACGGCTATCGCACCATGGCCTTCCTTGAGGGCGGTGCGGTGCGCCTGATCACTCGCGGGGGGCTCGACTGGACCCGGCGCTATGGCGACCTGCCAAAGGCGTTTGCGGCGCTCGATTGCCGCGAGGCGGTCATTGACGGTGAGATCGTCGTGCTGGACGAGAAGGGCATCAGCCGTTTTGGCAAGTTGCAGGAGGCCCTGTCGGAAGGGGCCGGCAACAGATTGGTGTTTTACGCCTTCGATCTGCTTCATCTGGATGGCTGGGATTTGCGGCAGGTGACGCTGCTCAGGCGCAAGGCGCTGCTGGGGCAACTGCTCGGCGGGCACGTGACTGGCCGCTCGGCGCTGCAATATAGCGACCATGTGGAGGGCGACGGCGAAGGCATCTACGACCTGGCATCCAGCCGTGGCCTTGAAGGGATCGTCTCCAAGCGCGCGAACGGCCTTCATATCGGGGGTCGATCCGCGAGCTGGCTCAAGGTCAAGGCGCTCAAGACCGGCGATTTCGTTATTGCGGGCTATAGCGAGAGCGCGGCCAATGGCGGTATCGGGGCCCTGGCCATGGCCGAATGGGTGGGCGAGGATCTGGTCTATCGCGGCAAGGTCGGCACCGGGTTCGACGCGGTGAATATGGCCGACCTGATCGGGCGGCTTGAGACGTTGCGCATCGCGGACAAGCTTGAAGGTGCGCCGAAGGAAATCCAGCCCGTGCGTCCCACGCTGCGGGCGCGCATCCAATATGCGACGATCACCACCGACGGCATGTTGCGCCACGCCGTGTTCAAGGGTTTGCGCGAGGCCGAACTTAGCACGCCGGTGACGGCGCCGCGCAAACGCATCGTCTCGGACGCCGACCTTGCGGGTATCTGGGTGACCAATCCGACGCGGCGGCTGTTCGGTAAATCGGGCCCGACCAAGCTCGATATCGCGGTCTACTACGCGGCGGTGGGCGATTATATGTTGCCGCATTTGTTCAATCGGCCGGTATCGCTGTTCCGCTGTCCCAGCGGCAAGCCGCATGACTGTTTCTTCCAGCGGCATCCGTTTACCGGCATGCCGCCGACGCTCAAGAGTTTTGAGACCAAGAATTCGGAGGGCGAGGTCAAGTCGTTCCTGACGGTGGAGGACGCCAAGGGGTATCTGGCGCTGGCGCAGTTCGGCATCGTGGAATTCCATGCCTGGGGCACGCATGAGGCGCATCTGGACAAGCCGGACCGCGTGATCTTCGATCTCGATCCGGGCGAGGGGGTGGCGTGGCGTGAGGTGGTCAATGCGGCGGTGCATCTGCGCGGTGGGCTGGAGGCGATGGGGCTGGTGCCGTTCGTCAAGACCTCGGGGGGCAAGGGGCTGCATATCGTGGTGCCGATCCCGCCCAAGCGGAACTGGAAGCAGACGCATCAAGCGACCGCTGCCATCGCGGCCAAGCTGGCGGCAACCGGGCCCGATACATTCGTGACCGTCATGGGCGCCGAGAACCGCAAGCGCCGCATCTTCATCGACTATCACCGCAATGCCCGCAGCGCGACGGCGGTGGCGGCCTATTCGCTGCGCGCGCGGCCGCACCTGCCAGCATCGACCCCAGTCGATTGGCGGGACCTCGAGTCCATCGACTCTCCCGAGGACCTGAATTACTCTTCTCTTCCAGGTCTATTAACCACAACAGGCGACCCCTGGGCCGACATTAACGAGTCAGCACGGGACTTGCCTGCATGATTTCTTGTGGTGGAGCAGTAGTGCGCGCGTAGGAGGCGACGATGGCAGCAAGGGCGAGTTGGAAGGGGCATCTTCGACTGAGTTTGGTCAGCTGTCCCGTGAAGTTGTACCCGGCGACCAGCACCGCCGAGCGCATCAGCTTCAACCAGTTGCACAAGGACACGCACAACCGCATCAACATGAAGGCGGTGGACCCGGAGCTTGGCCTCGTCGAGCGATCCGACCTGGTGCGCGGCTACGAGTACGAGCCCAAGCAGTACATCATCATCAGCGATGAAGACATCGATGCGGTGCGCATCGAGTCCAATCACACGATCAGCATCGAGGCCTTTGTCGACAAGGACGATGTCGATGCCGTCTACCAGGATGCGCCCTATTACCTGGTGCCCGATGGCGCCATGGCGGAGGAAACCTTCAGCGTCATCCGCGAAGCCATGATCAAGAGCGGCAAGCTGGCGGTCGCCCGCCTGGTGATGACCAGTCGCGAGCGCGTCGTCACCATCGGCGCCCGCGAAAACGGCATGGTGCTCACCACCCTGCGCAATCCCAGCGAAGTGCGCGGCACAGGCGAATATTTCGGCAATATTCCCTATGGCGATCCCGAGCCGGAAATGCTCGAGCTGGCGCAGAAGCTGATCGAGCAGAAGGTCAAGCCGTTCAATCCCAAGGACTACGAGGACCGTTACGAAGTCGCCCTGATGGCGATGATCCGCGAGAAGCTCAAGGGCCACAATCCCATCATCGCCTCGGCGCCGGAACGCGGCAATGTCATCAACCTGATGGATGCGCTCAAGGCCAGCCTCGGCGAGGCCAAGCCCGCCGCCAAGAGCAAACCCAAGGCGGCGGCTGTTGTTGCCAAGGAGTCGCCCACAAAGGTATCGTTGAAGGCCGCGCTCGACGCGTCAAAGGCGGCAGCACCGAAGGCGGCTCCGAAGAAAAAGGCTTAGGCCAGCATGCACCTCAATGGGGAAAGTTTCGGCGTCGTCGGCGCCTTGCGAGCCTTTCCCGTGCGTCTGGCAGTCAGGCGGGTGGAGAGCCTGGGTGGACGGCTGCATCGCAGCGTGACCCGGGGGACCACGACGGTGGTGTTCGGGCGCACCTTGTTGTCCAAGAGCGACGAGGGCGAAATCGAACGCCGGGTGGCTGCGGCGCGGCCGCGGCGATTGCTCAGCGAGAACGGGTTTCTGCGGGCGTTGGCAACGCTGCCGCCGGTCGCTGCATCCAATATGTTGCGGCGGTCGATCCTCGACCAGTCGGGCCTCAGCGGCGATGTGTTCGACCTGCTGGCATTGTTCGATGGGTTCGAGCATGACGCCGAGCCGTTTTCGTTTCGCGATCTGATCCTGGCGAAGAAGTATGCGGGCCTGATCGCCAGCGGCGCGAGCTGGAGCGCGATTGCCCGCTCGGTACATCAAATCGGGCCGGTCGGATCGCTGACTTCGCTTAGCCTGCATTCCGGGGGCAGCGATAAGATACTTTCACGCGACACCCATTCCACGTCCGAACTGGACGGCCAGCGTTTGCTGCCCATGCCCGATGACGATGCGGAGGCCGAAGACTACTTTGGCCTGGCGGAAACGGCGGAGGCGGCGGAACTCTATGCCGAGGCCGCGACGCTTTATGCGCATTGCTCGGCTATCGATCCGACCGACGCGACCTCGGCGTTCAACCTGGGTAATTGCCTGCGGGCGATCGGGCAGACGGACGACGCAGCCATCGCCTATGCCACGGCGCTGAAGCGGGATCCGCTATTCGTGGAGGCCTGGTTCAACTATGGCGGCCTGTTGCGCGAACTCGGTAAGGTCGACGCGGCGCGCCGGCACCTGGCCCGCGCTATCGAGCTGGACGAGGGTTATGCCGACGCGATCTACAATATCGGCGCGCTGGAATATGAGGCCGGGGTGCTGTCTGCCGCGCGCGGCTGGTGGCGTCGTTATCTTGAACTAGATGCTACATCGGACTGGGCCCGGCGCGCCCGGGCCGGTATTGCTGTTGCAGACCAACAGCTTCGAACGGCAGGATAGCATGGCAACCAGCTTCATTTTCGACGGCCCCGAAGACGCCGAGGTCACCATCCTGCTGGCGCATGGGGCAGGGGCGCCGATGGACTCCGGCTCCATGAACGCCACCACCAAGGCGCTTGCCGCGGCAGGCCTCCGGATTGCCAGGTTCGAGTTTGCCTACATGGCCAGCCGGCGGACCGATGCGGGGCGCAGGCCACCGCCGCGCGCCGACAAGGTGATGCCCGAATTCGTCGCCGCGGTGGACGATCTGGGCCCGACGAACGGTCCCTTGATCATCGGCGGCAAATCGATGGGCGGGCGCGTCGCCAGCATGGTGGCAGACCCGTTATACGATGCCGGGCGGATCGCTGGGCTACTGTGCCTGGGCTATCCGTTTCATCCGCCGGCAAATCCCGAGCAATTGCGCACCAAACACCTGGTCGGCCTCAAGACGCCAAGCCTGATCGTCCAGGGCACCCGCGACGAATTTGGTACCCGCCAAGAGGTGATGCATTACGAGTTGTCGCCAGCGATCGAGCTGATGTGGCTCGAGGATGGGGACCACGACCTCAAGCCGCGCAAATCGATTTCGGGGTTCAGCGCGGCCGATCACCTGGCAACCATGGCGGCGTCCGTCGCGGCATGGATCGGGCGCATCGTGCCGTGATGGCACGATGAAGATCGCTACCTTCAACATCAACGGCATCAATCGGCGCCTGCCCAATCTTATGGACTGGCTGGCCGACGCGGCGCCGGATGTGGTGTGCCTGCAGGAGCTCAAGGCGACCGACCGGCAGTTCCCGGCAACGGCCATTGCCGATGCGGGCTATGGCGCGGTGTGGCGGGGAGAATCCGCGTGGAACGGGGTGGCCATCCTGGCTCGCGGCGCCGAGCCGGTGTTGACGCGAACCGAACTGCCGGGCGACAGCGACGACGGCCAGGCGCGCTACATCGAGGCGGCGGTCGATGGGGTGCTCATCGCCTCGCTTTATGCCCCCAACGGCAATCCGCAGCCGGGTCCCAAGTTCAACTACAAGCTGGAATGGACCGAGCGGCTGATCGCCCATGCGGGCGAACTTTTCGCCACCGGCCTGCCGGTTGTGCTGGCGGGGGACTACAATATTGTCCCCGAACCGCGCGACATTTACGCGACCAAGTCCTACGACGCCAATGCGCTGGTTCAGCCGGAGCCGCGCGCCCAGTTTGCACGCCTGCTTGAGCAAGGCTGGACCGATGCCATCCGCAAGCAGCATCCGCACGAGACGGTTTATACCTTCTGGGACTACATGCGGAACCGCTGGCCGCGCGACGCCGGGCTGCGGCTGGATCATCTGCTCCTGAGCAAGAAGCTGGCGAAGCGGCTGGTCAGTTCGGGCGTCGATCGCGAGGTTCGGGGGCGAGAGGGCGCGAGCGACCATGCGCCGACTTGGATCACGTTGGGAGACTGACAATCGTGCGCGCTATGACTCCGCGCGGAGCTGGCGGGCGGGGCGGATCGACATGGCGGACCAGGTCGTGAGCATGCCGGTAACGATCGTCAGCGCGACGGCGCCGAGCGTGATGGTCAGGCTGGTTTCAATGTCGAGCGCGAAGGGAATTTCCAGCACGTAGGTGAGAATTGCCCAGGCGCCGGTCGTGCCCAATATCAGGGCCAGCAGAGCGGCCAGCAATCCCAGGATGCCGTATTCAACGGTGAAGGCCACGATGACGTCGCGGCGCGTCGCGCCCAGCACTTTCATGACCACTGCGTCGGCCTCGCGCTGTTTGCGCCCTACGGCCATGGCGCCGGCCAGCACCAGCATGCCCGAGAGCACGGCGATGCTGCCGACCAGCGCTACGGCGTTGGCGAGGCTCGCCAGTATGCCGGCAATCCGCTCAAGCGCATCGCCGACCGGCAGGAAGGTCAGCGCCGGGAATGTCTTGCTCAGGCGGCTTTCGACCGCGTCATTGGCGCCGTCTGCGGCCTTGATGCTGGCCATGAAATTCTGCGGCGCCTTCTCGATCAGGCCGGGGGAGAAGAGCAGGCGGAAATTGAGGCCGCCATCGCGCCAATCGATATCGCGGAAGCTGGCAATGGTGGCGGTGAGGGGGCGGCCGAGCACGCTGATGGTTAGCTGATCGCCCAGCTTGAGGCCAAGGGGCTTCTGCAGCTCGGTGCTGAGGGAAATCAGAGGATCACCGGAATAATCGGGCGCCCACCACTTGCCTTCGGCAAGTGTCGAGCCGGCGGGGAGGTCTTTGGCCCAGCTCAGGGCGGTGTCGCCCTTGAACATATCGGCGATGTCGTCGGGCAGGGGACCGAGTTCGGTCACGGGCTTGCCTTTGACGGCCTCAATGGTGCCGCGGAGCATCGAGACGCTGTCGAACTTGGTGATCTGCGGGTCGGTATCGGCGAAGCTCTTGATGGCCGCCAATTGGTCCTGCTTGACGTCGATCAGGATGAAGGAGGGCGCCTTGTCGGCAACCGCGCCGTCGATCTGCGCTCGCAGATTACTGTCCAGCAGGGTGATCATGAGCAGCAGGGCGAGCCCGAGGCCGAGCGACAGGATGACGACGGGAGCAGGGGCGCCGGGGCGATGAATGGCCCGAATGGCCTGGCGCAGCACGCCGGTGGGGAGCGGCGGCAGCAGCCGGAGCGCGAATTGCAGCAGCCAGGCCGCGGCGCGGAGCAGGGCGAAGGCGAGGAGGGCGCCGACGCCGTACCACAGCACGAGCATGGGCTCGCCCGTCACCGCCACGGCAAGGCCGGCAATGCCGGCAAAGGCGAGGACCAGCGGCACGGCCGTGCGCGGGCGGACGATGTCGCGCCAGCTAATGCCGCCGGCCAGATTGCCGCCGGCGGCGCGGAACAGGCTGGCTGGCTGCAGTTTTTGTGCGCCCCGTAGCGGGAGTAGGGCGAAGGCGAAGGCGATCAGGATGCCGAAGCCAGCCGCCGCAGCCAAGGCGGCGGGGTCGAGGGTTGGGGGCAAGTCAATGGCCAGCATGCCGGACAGGATGGGCAGCGCGATCAGCGTCGAGCCAGCGCCGAGCACCAGCCCGATGGCGATGCCCACCAGTGACAGCAGCATGATCTGGCTGAGGAAATGCACGAGCACACGCGCACTGGTGGCCCCGAGGCTGCGCAAAGTGGCGATGGAGCTTTGGCGCTCGTTGATATAGGCGGCGACCGCATTGGAAACGCCGACGCCGCCGACCAGCAGCGACGACAGGCCCACGAGGACGAGAAACCGGCTGAACAGATCAAAGAATTTGGCCAGATCGGCGGTCGCATCGCGGGGAGAGCGGAGATCCCAGGGGGCATCGGGGAAGGCCTTGCGCAGGTCTGCCGAGGCGGTGGCGAAGTCCATGGTCGCCAGCGCAATCTTGTATCGGAAGCGGGTCAGCGCGCCGGCAACATCGAGATCGGCATTGTGCAGGCTTTCGAGCGACATCAGTGCAGGCAGGCCGAGCTGAAAGCCCTGTGCGGCCTGATCCGGCAGTGCCTTGAGGGTGGCGCGGATGATGAAATCGGCATTGCCGATGCTGACCTGATCGCCGAGCGAGAGGCCGAGGCGGTCGAGAACCTTGGCATCTACAACGACGCCGGCCACGCCGTCGCGGCTCGCCAGCAGATCGGGCAGGGTCGCGCCATTGGCGTCCGCACCGAGTTCAACGCCGCCCACCAGGGGATAGTTGTCGCCGATGGCACGCAAGCTCAAGAATACGCTTTTATCGCCGGCAGTGGCGCGGGCGTTGAGATCGACGACCTTGGCGACGGCGCCAAGCTTGCTGAAATAGGCGACCTGGTCAGTTGGGATATCGGTGCCGCTATTGCGCACCTCCAGGTCGCCGCCCAGGATCACCCGCGCATCGCGGGCGATGGCGGATTGCAGGGCGGCGCCAACTGACGAGACCGCCGCGATGGCACCGACGCCGAGCGCCAGGCAGGCCAGCAGGATGGCAAAGCGCCGCACGTCGCCGCGCAGATCGACCAAGGCGACGCGGACCCAGCCGCCCAGCCTGCTCATGCGGGCACGGCGACCGCGGCCGACAGATGTCCGTGGTTCATGTTGAGGATACGATCCGCCTTGGCGGCGAGGCTGCGGTCGTGGGTGATGAGGAACACGGCGGTGTCGTTGTCGCGCGCCAGGGCGAACATCATGTCGATGACCATGGCACCGGTTTCCTGATCGAGGTTGCCGGTGGGTTCGTCCGCCAGCAGCAGTTTTGGCTTGTTGACGATGGCGCGGGCGAGGCCGACCCGCTGCTGCTCGCCACCCGACAAGGCGCTGGGCAGATGATCGAGGCGATCGCTGAGTCCGACTGCGGCCAGTGCCTCGGTCGCCGCAGTGCGGATGGCCTTGTAGGACCTGCCGTCCTCGGCGATTTCCAGCGCCAGCGCGACATTCTCCAGGGCCGTCATCGACGGGATCAGGTGAAAATTCTGGAACAGGATGCCCAGGTTGCGCCGCCGAAAAATGGCGAGTTCGTCTTCGCCCAAGCCTGCCAGCGTGGTGTTTCCCACGGTGACGGCGCCGTCCGTGGCGCGTTCCAGACCGCCCAGCACCATCAGCAGCGAGGTCTTGCCGCTGCCTGATGGGCCAACCACGGCCACAACCTCGCCCGGATCGATGTGGAAGCTGATATCCTTGAGAATGTGCAGCGGGGTCTTGCCGGAGGTCAGATGCAGGTTCATCGCGGCAGTCTCGACTACGGGGCCGCTCATGATGCATCTCTCGGCTGGCTGAAGATCGCCCAACAGGTAAGCAGGAATGACCAAAAGAACAGTGCGTGCCGCCCAAATTCTGCGTGATGGCCTGCGGCTGATCGTCCTCGGGGCGGTGGCGCTCATCGCCCTGCCGACGCTGGCGCAGGCGGCGCCCAAAACGCTACTGCTCTACGGGGACTCGCTGATGGCCGGATTGGGCCTCGACGCGAAGGACGGTTTCGCCGCTCAATTGCAGGCCGCGCTCGACGCAAAACACCTGGATGTCGCGGTGGTCAATGCCAGCGTTTCCGGCGATACCACGGCGGATGGGCTGGCGCGGCTTGACTGGACGCTGGCGGATCGGCCCGATGCGGTGCTGCTCGAACTTGGCGCCAATGACATGCTGCAGGGGCTGCCGGCGGAGGCCGTGGGGCACAATCTTGACGCCATCCTCGATCGCTTTGCGGCTGATGGCGTACCCGTGCTGCTCGCCGGAATGAAGGCCAATCCCAGCCTGGGCCAGGATTACGTGGCCGCGTTCGATACGGTGTTTCCGACGCTGTCGGAAAAATACAAGGCCGCGCTGTTTCCGTTCTTCCTTGATGGCGTGGCGCTGGACGCGACGTTGAACCAGGCGGATGGCATCCACCCCAATGCGGTGGGCGTGAAGCGGATCGTTGCGAATATCCTGCCCTATGTGGAGCAACTTCTGGCCGCCGCAACGCATTAGGCGACGCTGCCAAACGCTCGCAAACGCTTATGCTTTCGCGTTGATCGGGTCCGCCCACCGACTGCCAGGGCCGAAAGCAAGCCTGGCGAAGCGGTCGCCGATGAGTTGATGCGTGGCCGCATCGGGGTGGAGCGCATCGGGCAATGGGAATTGGGCGATATCCGCTTCGCCATAGAGCGCAAGTCCGTCCAGGTAGTGGAGGTTTGGATCGGTTGCGGCGCGATGCTCGACGATCTGCGCCAGATGCATGCGGATGGTGCCGAGTGTCAGTTTCCCGGCTGCGATGTCAGCGGCATTTCCGGCGGCCTGGAACCGCAACTGGCCCTGGGCAAGGGCGGGGAGGTCGGGCGCGCTGGGGCCGGGGGTGTTTTCGTGGATGGGGCACAGGATCGGGGAAACGAGCAGGATCGGCGTCGTCTTGTGGCCCTCGCGGATGGTGTCGAGAAAGCCATGCACGGCCGGGCCGAAGGCGCGGAGGCGCATCAGGTCCGTATTGACCAGATTGATGCCGAGCTTGAGGCTGATGAGATCGGCCGGAATATCGCGCATGGTGCGCGCGGTGAAGGGATCGAGCAACGCGCTGCCGCCAAAGCCCAGGTTGACGAGCGAGACATCGGCCCGCGAGGCGGCAATCACGGGCCACGTGCCGGTGGGATTGGTGGCGTTGGAGCCGTGGCTGATCGAGCTGCCATGATGCAGCCAGACCTTGCGGCCGCTGTCATCGATGGCGTGGACGGGGGCGTTGGTGCGCAGCGCGATGAGCTCGGTGGTTTCGTTATGCGGCAGCCAGATTTCGATATTCTTGGCGCCCGGTGGCAGCTCGTGAAAGCGGAGCGTGCCAGCGGGGCCGGCTTCGAGCGTGGTTGAGCCGCTGGCCATATCGATGCGGAGCACCTTGCCGCCTTCAAGGCTGCCTTGTGCCGTCAGGTCGCCTTCGATCCGTAAGTCATACACGCCATCGGGCCGCGACGGCATGCCGACATAGACCCGCTTGGTAGGAAGTGCGTCCAATTCTATGGCGGTTGCCTCAGTGCGGAAGACGAGCCGAACTCCCGAGGGCTGCGCTTCGACCATGGCCAATTGCGGGTCGGCATATTGCGCGCGCGCCCAGGCCGGCAACCGATGCGGCAGCAGGCCGTCGGCGGTCTGCTCCAGCTCGAGGGCGCCGCGCACAAGGCTTTGGGTGATCGGGGTGGTTATCCAATTGGGATGGACGTTCATTTTGTCGGCCAGCTCCGTAAGGTCATGTCGATTGCATCCAGGGTGCGCGACCATGACTCGGTGGGGTCGGGCAGGCTGTGTTTGAAGCTGCCCGCCAGCTCGAGGGTCGCAAAGCCAAGAAAGACGCTGCCCAATAGCCGGACGGCATGGGTCTGGTCCGGCTCGGTCAGACTATAGCCGCGCAGTACGGCGCGGAGCATTTGGGCAAGCTGAACGCCGGCGCTGGTGGCGGCAGTCGCCTCGTCAAGCTCGAACTGGCAGGCGGCAAAGAGACCGGGATGAGCCCGGGCGAAGTCGCGGTGCACATTGGCCAGAGCGACCAGCGCCTCCTTGCCGGCCCGTCCCGCCACGGCATCGGCCGCCAAAGCGGCGAGTTGATCCAAAGCCAGCAGGGCGATGCCGGTCTTGAGGTGATGCGCATTGTTCACATGCGCATAGAGGCTGGCGAGCTTGACGTTGAATTGCCTGGCCAGAGCGGCCAGCGTTACCTGCTCGAAGCCAATTTCATCTGCCAGCACTGCGCCGGCCCGCACAAGGCGATCTGCGGTCAACCCGGCTCGTGCCAACGTTCCCTCCTGCTTTCCTATGCAGGATGTCTAGTATCCTAAGTGTATTAGTAATCGCAAGAGGGATGTTCGGTTCTTGGGTATGGGCATCATGACGGCTGTCGCGTATGAGCGTGAACCGCATCCTTTGAGGAACTGCGACGTTGCGCATCGGCCTTTGTGCAAATGGAGTTCGAAATTGAGCGTTGCGTTTACCAAGGAAGACAGTGCCGAAACGGCGTCGGAAACGCTGCTGCCCGACCGCCCGATTTCTGCAGAGCCGAACCTTGTCACCGAGGCCGGATTGCAGGCCTTGCAGTCGCAACTCGCCGAGGCGCGCGATGCCTACAACGCCGCGAGCACGATTGAAGACGTCAATGAGCGGCGGCGGCAATCGGCTGTGCCGTTTCGCGACCTGCGCTATTTCACGGACCGCCTCCGCACCGCCCAGGTGGTTCTCAACCAGGCCTCGACCGATACGGTCTCTTTTGGCAGCACGGTCAGCTTCAGTCGCGACGACGGGCGGGTGCAGAAATACCGCATCGTGGGGGAGGACGAGGCCGATCCCAAAGCCGGCTCGATTTCCTACGTGTCGCCGGTGGCGCGCATGCTGATCGGCAAAGCCATTGGAGACGTCGTCACGCTCGGCGACCGGGAACTCGAAATCATCGCTATTTCGTAGGCAAGTCTCGTCGGCGTTCGGCGCAGGCGCTGTTGGTGTCAAAAAAGTATCGGTTGTGGCGACGCCCTGTGGTGGCGCGGAGGATTTAACAGGTCTAGCTTCAGGGTCATGCGGAGAACCGGATAACTGGCCCGCAGGAAGAGACGGGGTCGAGACCTCGTCGGAGGGAGCAGGCCATGGAGCCAGACCTAGAGGTCGTTCAGATCCGCCGCGGTGAGTCATTCAAGGCATGGTCGCACGGCTATCCGTTCCACACGGTGCGCTGGCACTTTCATCCCGAATATGAGCTGCACCATGTGGTGGCCACGCGCGGTCGCTATTTCGTCGGCGATTTCATCGGCGAATTCGAGCCCGGCAATCTGGTGCTCACCGGCCCAAACCTGCCCCATAACTGGGTCAGCGAACTGCCCGAAGGCGTTGTGGTGCCATTGCGCTGCCGCATCGTGCAGTTCTCCGAGGATTTCATCGGCAATGCCATGAAGGTGCTGCCGGAATTGACCGCCTTCGGGCGGGTGCTGGAGCAAAGCCGCCATGGCGCATTGTTTTCGCCTCGCACCGCTGACGGCATCGCGGCCGAGCTGGAAGAGCTGATCGAGGCGCAGGGCGTGCGGCGGATCGAGCTGTTCATGCACATCATGGGCAATCTGTGCCGCGCCGGCGACGTGAAGACGCTGGCCAGTTCCACCTATTTGCCGGACCCGTCGGGCTATATGTCGATCGCCATCAACAAGGTGCTGGCCCATATCGGTTGTCACCTGACCGAGCCGTTCAACGAGGGTGACCTGGCGGCCATTGCCGGGCAGA
Organism: Devosia sp. UYZn731; assembly: GCF_040546795.1. Lineage (NCBI taxonomy): Bacteria > Pseudomonadati > Pseudomonadota > Alphaproteobacteria > Hyphomicrobiales > Devosiaceae > Devosia > Devosia sp. UYZn731. The sequence goes on along the minus strand of NZ_JBEPOL010000002.1, from coordinate 396,779 downwards.
GCCCGAGCGCCTTTTCGCGCAGCTTTCGCAAGCATACCGGCATGGCGCTGGTGCAATATGTGAACCGGCTGCGCATCAACCTGGCCTGCCAGTTGCTGATGAGCGACGACGCCATGCCGATCATCGAGATCTGCTACGCGGTAGGCTTCAACAACCTGTCCAATTTCAATCGCCAGTTCCTGACGCAGAAGGGCATGCCGCCCAGCCGCTTCAGGACGCTTTTGATCGAGAACACAAGAGCGGCCGAAGCCGCCTAACAGCAAAGGAGCAGGGGAGGACCGAAGGACATCGCCGAAAGACGAACGCGGGCGCGCTGGTGGCGGCCCGCGATCGAAAAAACACGTCCAGACTTCGACATCTGGGAGGAGCCAAAACAGCACAGGCGCGTCAACGCCGCTGCCAAAACCCTCTCGCAAATCTGTAGCGCAGCCCAAGGCTGCAATCCACATCAATGGGAGAAGATCGCATGACTAAATTCTTGAGCGCGCGCCTCGGCATGGCGGCCCTGGGCATAGTGCTGCTCAGCGGCACCGCCGCCATGGCGCAGGCCGATATCGCCAATTCGACCGTCGCCTTCCTGATGCCCGACCAGGCATCGACCCGCTATGAAGAGCACGATTTCCCGGGCTTCCAGGCCGAGATGAAGAAGCTCTGCGAGACCTGCAAGGTGCTCTACCTGAACGCCGACGCCGATGCGACCAAGCAGAGCCAGCAGTTCAATTCGGTCATCACGCAGGGTGCCAAGGTTATCGTGCTGGACCCCGTGGATTCCTCGGCGGCTGCCGGCATGGTGCAGGCGGCGCAGAGCCAGGGCGTCAAGGTCATCGCCTATGATCGTCCAATTCCGGGCGCCAAGGCCGATTTCTACGTGTCGTTCGACAATCAGGGCATTGGCAAGGCCATCGCGGAATCACTGGTTGGGCACCTGACGAAAGCGGGCGTCGCCACCGATGGCGTCGGCATCCTGCAGATCAATGGTTCGCCGACTGATGCGGCGGCCGGCCTGATCAAGGACGGCATCCACGAAGGCATCGCCACGGCCGGCTACAAGACGCTGGCCGAGTTCGATACGCCGGATTGGGCGCCACCCAAGGCGCAGGAATGGGCCAGCGGCCAGATCGCGCGCTTCGGTGCGCAGATCGTGGGCGTCGTGGCGGCCAATGACGGCACCGGTGGTGGCGCCATCGCGGCCTTCAAGGCAGCCGGCGTCAATCCGGTGCCGCCGGTTTCGGGCAATGACGCGACGATCGCGGCGCTCCAGCTCATCATCGCGGGCGACCAGTACAACACTATCTCCAAGCCCAGCGAGATCGTGGCCGCCGCCGCCGCCAATGTCGCGGTGACGCTGCTGAAGGGTGAAACGCCCAAGGCCGAGACGACGCTGTACGACACCCCCAGCCAGCTCTTCGTGCCGGCCGTGGTGACCGCCGAAAACCTCAAGGCCGAGATCGTCGACAAGGGCATCGTTGGCGCCGAGGTGCTCTGTGTCGACCGCTATGTGGATGGCTGCAAGGCCCTCGGCATCACGCCGTAAATCCTTCGCCTGGCCCCACACGGGGCCAGGCAACCCTCCAGCATAAGGCTCGCCCACGATGACTGACTCATCCAGCGATAGTGCCGCGACCGGCGAACTCCTGCTGAGCCTGCGCGGCATCTGCAAGAATTTCGGCGCCGTTTCGGCACTGACCGATATTGATCTCGACGTGCATGCCGGCGAAGTCGTGGCCCTGGTGGGCGACAATGGCGCGGGCAAGTCGACGCTGGTCAAGATCCTCTCCGGCGTGCACCGGCCGACCTCTGGCACCATCCAGGTTCGCGGCCAGGAGGTGAGCCTTCCCAATCCCTCCGCGTCGCTGGCCATTGGCATCGCCACTGTGTTCCAGGACCTTGCGCTGTGTGAAAACCTCGACGTGGTGGCCAATATCTTCCTCGGCAAGGAGCTCAATCCGCTCCAGCTCGACGAAGTGGGCATGGAAATCCGCTCGTGGAAGCTGCTCAATGAATTGTCGGCCCGCATTCCCAGCGTGCGCGAGGCGGTGGCCTCGCTGTCGGGCGGGCAACGCCAGACGGTGGCGATTGCCCGGTCCTTACTGCTCGACCCCCGGATCATCCTGCTCGACGAGCCAACTGCCGCGCTCGGCGTCGCCCAGACGGCCGAAGTGCTCAACCTGATCGAGCGGGTGCGCGATCGTGGGCTCGGCGTCGTCATGATCAGCCACAATATGGAGGACGTGCGCGCAGTCGCCGACCGCATCGTGGTGCTGCGGCTGGGCAAGAATAATGGGGTGTTCTACCCCGACGCGAGCAATGCCGAACTGGTGGGCGCCATCACCGGCGCTTCCGACAATTCGGTGTCGCGCCGCGCTGGTCGCAAGGCCGAAGCCAATCTCACTGGGGATGCACAGCCATGAGCAATAATGTGGACAAGCAGCAGCAATTGCTCGACCGCGCCGATGTTCGCGTCAAGCATGAAGCGGGCATTGGCGGGGCGATCAGCGCGTTTCTCGACCGGGTACGGTCGGGCGATCTCGGCGCGCTACCGGTGGTCGTGGGTCTCGTGGTGATCTGGACGGTGTTCACCACGCTGAACCCGATTTTTCTGTCCAGCACTAACCTCGTCAACCTGCTGTTCGATTCTTCGACGGTCGGCGTGATCGCGCTGGGCGTGGTACTGATGCTGATGGTGGGCGAGATCGACCTGTCGATCGGCTCGGTCAGCGGCTTCGCCTCGGCGCTGCTGGGCGTGCTGTGGGTCAATCACGGTTGGCCCGTGCCCTTGGCAATCCTGGGCGCGCTCGCGGTGGGTGGGCTGATCGGCTACATCTATGCCCAGCTCTATAACCGCTTCGGCATGCCCAGTTTCGTGGCCACCCTCGCGGGACTGCTCGCAGTGTTGGGATTGCAGCTTTATATTCTGGGCGGCACCGGCTCGATCAACCTGCCATACGGCTCGCCGCTGGTGAATTTCGGCCAGCTGCTGACCATGCCACAGCCCATTGCATACGGCCTTGCCGCTCTTCCTGGTATTGCGATGCTCGTCACCGGATATCGCACCTCCGCTCGCCGCCGGGAGGCCGGACTGTCCTCCAAGTCTCTCGGCGGCGTCCTGTTCTTCGCCGTGGTGGTGACGCTCGGCCTGGAGCTGGCGGTGGCCTATCTCAACACATCGCGGGGCGTGCCGTGGATGTTCGCACTGTTCGTGCTGCTCGTCGTCGGCATGAACTATGCGCTGACCCGCACCCAGTGGGGCCGCTCGATGACCGCTGTCGGCGGCAATCGCGAGGCGGCGCGGCGGGCCGGCATCAACGTCAAGGCCATCTATACCAGCGCCTTCGTGTTCTGCGCCATGTTCGCGGCGCTGGGCGGCATGCTGGCGGCCGCACGACTGGCTTCGGCCAGCCAACAGGCGGGCACCGGCGACGTCAATCTCAACGCCATTGCGGCCGCGGTGATTGGTGGCACCAGCCTGTTCGGTGGCCGAGGCAGCGCCTATTCGGCCCTGCTGGGGATCATCGTCATCCAGTCCATCGCTAACGGCCTGACCCTGCTCGATCTGAGTTCGTCGCTTCGCTACATGATTACCGGCGGTGTGCTCGCCGTCGCGGTCATTGTCGACTCCCTGGCGCGGCGCTCACGGGTTATGCACGGCCGCGCCTGATCCACCTTCGGCAGGCGCCGCTTGCGCGTCTGCCGGTTCGCGCCGTTCTCGGCATCTATCGACCCTATTGAAAGAGCCTATCCATGGACCAGGATTTGTCAGATCGCGTTGCCGCCATTACCGGGGCGGCCTCGGGTATCGGCCTCGAATGCGCCAAGACCCTGCTGGACGCCGGCGCTCGCGTTGCGCTGGTGGACCGCGACGAGGCCAGGCTGCGCGACATCTGCGCCGGGCTGGGAGCGCGCGCCTTGCCGGTGGTCATCGACCTGACCAATGCGGGCAGCGTCGCCACCATGTTGCCGAAAATTCTGGATTGGGCGGGCCAGCTCGATATCTTTCACGCCAATGCCGGCTCCTATGTGGGCGGGCCAATTGCCGAGGGCGATCCGGACCAGTGGGACCGGATGCTCAACCTCAACATTAACGCGGCCTTCCGTTCGGTCCACGCGGTTTTGCCGCACATGATCGCGCGCAAGACCGGCGATATCATCATGACCAGCTCTATTGCCGGGCTGGTGCCGGTGGTGTGGGAGCCCATCTACACGGCCTCCAAGCACGCCATCCAGGCGTTTGTCCATACGGTGCGGCGGCAGGTGGCGCCACATGGGATACGCGTGGGGGCAGTAGCGCCCGGACCGGTGGTGACGGCGTTGATCAGCGACTGGCCGAAGGATAAGCTCGATGCGGCGCTGGCCGCGGGCGACCTGATGGACCCGACCGAGGTCGCCGCCGCGGTCAAGTTCATGCTGACGCGACCGCGCAACGTGACCATTCGGGACTTGGTGATCCTGCCACAGAGCAATGACCTTTAAATGAGTGGACCCTATTTCATCGGCGTGGATGTCGGCACTGGAAGCGCCCGCGCGGGGGTGTTCGATGCCGCCGGCGCCATGCTCGGTTCGGGCAAGCATGACATCCTGCTGCATCAGGCGCCAGGGGACATTGCCGAGCAATCGAGCGAAGACATCTGGCGGGCCGTGGCCGCCAGCGTGCGGGCGGCAGTCGCTCAAAGCGCGGTCGATCCCGGCGCGATCAAGGGCATTGGGTTCGATGCGACCTGTTCGCTGGTGGTGGTGGACGCCCAGGGGGCGCCACTCCCGGTGGGCGACGCCGCCGAGCGCAACATCATCGTCTGGATGGACCATCGGGCGAGCGAGCAGGCGGCCAGGATCAATGCACTAGGGCACAAGGTTCTGATCTATGTCGGCGGGGTGATTTCGCCGGAGATGGAAACGCCGAAGCTGCTGTGGCTCAAGGAGAACAAGCCGGACACCTATGCGGGCGCGTGGCAGTTCTTCGATCTGGCGGATTACCTGACCTGGCGCGCCACCGGCAGTCTGGCCCGCTCGATTTGTACGTTGACCTGCAAGTGGACCTACATGGCCCATGAAAGCCGCTGGGACCCGAGCTATTTCGAGGGCATCGGGCTGGGCGATCTGGCGGCGGAGGGCTTTGCGCGGATCGGCACTCAAGTCGTGCCCGGCGGCACGGCATTGGGGACGGGCCTCAATGCGGCGGCCGCCGCCGATTTTGGTTTGCCAGCGGGGATTGCCGTAGGCGCCGGACTGATCGACGCGCATGCGGGCGGTCTCGGCACTGTGGGTGCGCGGGGCGGGCAGGGGAGCCTCGAGTCCCGCATGGCCTATGTTTTCGGCACCTCGGCCTGTTCGATGTCGACGACCTGGGCTCCGGCATTCGTACCCGGTGTGTGGGGGCCGTATTACTCGGCCATGGTGCCCGGCTTCTGGCTGAACGAAGGTGGCCAGTCCGCCGCCGGGGCGGCCATCGAGCAGTTGGTGCAGTACCACCCAGCTGCTGTCGCCACGCGCGAATTGGCCAGGTCGGAAGGGCTGTCGCTGGTCGGCTGGCTGGCGCGCGAGGCCGAGCGGCGTGGAGGCGCCGCGCAATTGCCGCAACTGGTCGGCCCCATTCACGTCGTGCCCGAATTTCTGGGCAACCGTTCGCCGTTCGCCGACCCTGACGCCAAGGCACTGATCGCCGGCCTGGGCATGGATGGCGGCGTCGATACGCTGGTGGGGCTGTATCTGGCGGGACTGGCCGGCCTCGGCTATGGGCTGCGCCAGATTCTGGCCGCCCAGACGGAGGAGGGCATATCGATCGACACCATCGTGGTGAGTGGCGGTGCCGCGCAAAGCCCGCTGGTCAGGCAGATTCTGGCCGACACGACCGGCCTCACAGTGGCCGCCACCGATGCGGACGAGCCGGTTCTGGTGGGGGCGGCGATCCTGGGCGCACTGGCCTTCGGCAATTTCGCTGATGCCAACGCGGCCATGTCGGCCATGAGCGTCCTCAGCCAAACCTATGAACCGACGGATGCTGTTCGCGCCTGGCACAACGCACGCAGCGCGGCCTACCGGGTGCTTCAGTACGCGGCGCGAGGCGTGCGCGATATCCGCTGAACTTCTATTGCGGCTCGGGCACCGGCTCCGCGCTCGCCGCAGGCTTGATGCGGAACCAGGTGACATAGAGCGCCGGCAGAAAGATCAGCGTCAGCACCGTGCCGACGACGATGCCGCCGATCATGGCGAAGGCCATCGGGCCCCAGAAGATTTCGCCGGCAATCGGGATCAGGCCCAGGCTGGCGGCCAGCGCGGTCAGCAGGATTGGTCGCACGCGATGCTGCGTGGCCTCTACGACAGCCTCCCAGGGCGGCCGGCCCTCGCTGCGCAGATGCTCGATCTGGACGATCAGGATCACCGAATTGCGGATCAGGATGCCGATCAGGGCGAGGACACCCAGAATGGCGACAAAACCGAGCGGCTTGCCGGTGGGCAGCAGGGCCGCAACCACGCCGATCAGGGCAAGCGGCGCCACGGCGACGACCAGGAACAGGCGCGAAAAGCTCTGCAGCTGCAGCATCAGGATGGTGGCCATGACGAACAGCATGAGCGGGGCAACGGCGAGAATGGGCGCGATCGATTCCGCGCTGCTTTCAGCGGTGCCGCCCTCGGCGATCGAGTAGCCGGGGGGCAGCTTGGCTTCGAGCTCGGCGACCACTGGCCCGAGCGCTGTGGCTACGGTCGCGGGCTGCACATCGCCATTCACACCGGCGCTGACAGTCAGCGTCGGGACGCGGTCGCGGCGAATGATGACGGGCTGTTCAAGGCGGTATTGGAAAGTGGCGACCGCGGCGAGGGGCACGGCGCGGCCGTCGCCGGTCGAAAGCTGCAGGTTCTGCAGGGTTTCGATGGAACCGCGTTCGGAGCTTTCGGCCCGGCCGACGATGTTGACGAGATAAATGCTGTCCTGCACCTGGGTGATGGTGGTGCCGCTGGTGATGCCATTGAGTGCGGAGGTGATGTCGGCCGTGGTGATGCCGAGCTGGCGCGCCTTGTCCTCGAGCACATTGACCTGGACCGTGCGCGACGGCTCCATCCAGTCGAAGCCTACCTGGCCGAGATCGGGATTGGTCTCTATGGCGGCGGCCAGCGCGTAGGCCTGGTCGCGCAGGACCTGAATGTCGGGGCCGCTGATGCGGTATTGGATCGGCCGTCCCACCGGAGGTCCGAGCGACAGCGTCTTGATCACGGCGTCGGTGCCGGGAAAGGTCTTGCGCAGGTAATCGGTGAGCTGGGCGGCGACGCGGTCGCGCACGTCGTTGCCCTTGGTGACGATAACGGTTTGGCCCGTCGAGGGCATGGCCGTGGGGGAATCGAAGGCCAGCACGAAGCGCGGCGCGCCTTGGCCTACATAGCTGGACCAATGCTCGATATCAGCATTGCCGGTCAGCGCTTCGGCTTCGAATTTGGCGATCTGGGCGCTGGTTTCACCGATCGAGCTGTTTTGCGGCAGGTTCCAGTCGACGATCAGCTCGGGTCGGTCGGAGGCAGGGAAGAACTGGCTTTGGACGAACGTGACGCCATAGACCGATGCGGCGAAGATCAGGACGGTCACGCCGATTGTGAGCCAGCGGAGCCGCATGCAGGTTTGCAGGAAGGCGGCGAATGCGCCCATCAGGCGGCCGCCGCCCTCCTGTTTGTGTTTCAGGGTCTTGGGAAGGATGGACACGCCGATCAGCGGGGTGAAGATCACCGCCACGACCCATGAGACGCATAGGGCGATAGCCAGGACCACGAAGAGGGTGAAGGTGAATTCGCCGGCGGAGCTGGTGTTGAGCCCGATGGGGATGAAGCCGGCGACGGTCACCAGCGTGCCGGTGAGCATGGGGAAGGCCGTGGAGGTATAGACGGCGGTCGCCGCCTTCCGCAGCGTGTCGCCGGCCTCGAGGCGCGACACCATCATCTCGACCGCGATCATGGCGTCATCGACCAGGAGGCCCAGTGCGATGATCAGCGCGCCCAACGACACGCGTTGCAGCGAAATGCCCAGATACGACATGGCCAGGAACACGATGGTCAAGACGATCGGGATGGAAAACGCCACCACGAGGCCCGCGCGAAAGCCCAGGCTCAGGAAGCAGACGAGCAGCACGATGCCGATGGCTTCGAATAGGGCGGTGGTAAAGCCGTTGACGGCCTCTTCCACCACTTTGGGTTGGTCCGAAACCAGATGGACATCGACGCCGATGGGCAGGTCGCGGGTGATTTCAGCGACCTTTTCGTCCACCGCTGCGCCGAAAGTAAGAAGGTTGCCGCCCGCACGCATGCCGATGGCCAGCCCGATAGCGTTCACGCCGTTATAGCGAAACAGTGCGGTGGGCGGATCGACATAGCCCCGGGAAATATCGGCAACGTCCGCCAGCCGGAAGAACCGGCCACCAACCCGCAGGTTCAACTGGCGCAGGCTTTCCTCGGACGTGAACTGGCCGCCGACGCGAATGTTGATGCGTTCGGGCCCGGCATCGATGACCCCGGACGGCGACACCGCGTTCTGGTCCTGCAGGGTGGCGATCACCGCCTGGGCGCTGATGCCCAAAGCCGCGAGTTTGCGCGTGGAAAATTCGAGGTGGATGACGTCGTTCTGGGCGCCGATGACATCGACGCGGCCGGCATTGGGGACCGACAGGATGCGCGAGCGCGCACCCTCGACATAATCGCGCAACTGGCGCTGGGTGAGGCCGTCGCCGGTAAAGGCATAGATGTTGCCGTAGACGTCGCCGAAGCGGTCGTTGAAGAACGGGCCGGTCACGCCCTGGGGGAACGAGGTGCGGATGTCGTTGATCATCGCCCGCACCTGCAGCCAGATCGACGGCACGGTGGCGGCGGGGGTGGAACTGCGCAGGTTCACATAGACCGTGGTCTGGCCCGAGGTGCTGATGGAGCGGCTATAGTCGAGGCTGGGCAGGTCCTGGAGTTGGCGTTCGATCCGTTCGGTGACCTGGAGGGCGACCTGTTCGGCATCGGCGCCAGGCCATTGCGCGGAGACCACCATGGTGCGGATGGTGAAGGCGGGGTCTTCCTCGCGGCCCAGATTGATATAGGAGACGAGCCCGGCCACGACCGCCACGATCATGAAATACCAGACGATGGCGCGGTGCTCGAGAGCCCAGTCGGAAAGGTTGAACCCCTTCATGGCACGGCTCCTGTGTCGAACCTGACTTGCTGACCCTCGGCCAAGCTATGAACGCCAGCAGTGACCACCCGCTCGCCGGGCTTGAGGCCGGACAGGATCGGGATCAGGCCGCCAACCGGAGGGCCTGCCTGCACCGGCCGGGATGCCACTGTGCCCTTGGGTTCATCCACGACCCACACCGACGCGGATGCACCGGTCATGTTCACTGCCGAGGCGGGCAGGGCGATTTGATCCGCCTCGGTGGCGGGAGCCGTGGCAACAGCGGTGGTGCCGAGCCAGAAGCTGGCCGGCGGCTGTTCCAGGCCGATCCGCAGCCGCCGCAATCGGGTGACCTCATCGGCCTGTGGGGCGATTTCGCGCAGGGTTCCGGTCGCGGTGATCTGGGGCGCAAGCTGCAGCGCGATGGTGAATTTGGCGCCGATGGCGACGCTTTGCGCGAAGGCGTCCGGCACGTCGATGACGATATCGCGGGCGTCCGGCTGGGCCAGGGTGACGACTGCCTGCCCCGGCGTGACCACTTGCCCGCTTTCGGCGCCCACAGCGGTGACGATGCCGTCGAAGCCGGCGACGAGCTGCGCATAGCCCAATTGATCGCTCGCCTGAGTCACGCTCGATTGCGCCTGCACGACGCCGGCCTGCGCCGCCTTGGTTTGCTGCTGGGCCTGTTCGAGATTGGCTTGGCTGATCGTGTCGGTTTGCAGCAGTGCGGCGAGCCGGCCCTCGGCCGCCTCAGCATTTTGGAACTGAGCCTGCGCATTGGCGAGATTGGCGTTCGCCGACTTCACCGCGAGCACGAGAGTTGTGGATTCGATGCTGGCGAGCACGTCGCCGGTCTTGACCGAAGCGCCGACATCGACATTGCGGTCAACCAACGTGCCGCCGAGCCGGAAGGCCAATGCCGCGGTGACCTGGGGCTCGACCGTGCCGACGAAGCTTGCTCCGGCGCTCGTTTGCGGCTGGACCGCGATGGAGAGGACCGGGCGGATCGGCGCGGGCGCTTCCGGGGCTTTCTGGCAAGAGGCCAGGGCCAAGGCCGCCAGGGGGAACACGAATGTCCGGGCCTTCATTTGCTCGCCCCCTGCGCTATAGCAACGGTTTGACCCGGCACCAGCAGCTTGCCGCCTTGCGTCACGACCAGTTGCCCCGGCTGCAGCCCCGAAGCGATGACCACGCTGCCGGTTTGGTAGGTTTTGACCGTGACCGGCTGCAGCGAGACAGTGTCGTTCTGTGGATCGATCACCCAGACGGAGGGCTCGCCCTCGCGTGACCACAGGGCGCTCCACGGCAATATCGCCTGCTGGGTGGGGCTTGCCGCCACGGTGCCGGCCACCGAGCCGCCCAGCGTCATGCCGGCGGGGGGATTATCGATGGACACCTTGACCAGAACCGTGCCGGTCTCGGGATCAAGGACCGGCGACACTTCGCGTATGCTGCCCTTGGCGATCACGCTGGCGTCGGCGGTCAGCGCCAACCCGATGCTAACATCCCCGGCCTGGCCGAGAAATGCCGATTCTTGCACATTGAACACCGCATCGCGCGGACCATCCTCGGCTACCACGAAAATGGGGGAAGCGGCCTGGGCGACTTCGCCGACTTCAAGATTGCGCTTGGTGATGACCCCTGCGGCGGGCGCGGCCAGCGCGGTGTAGGTCAATGCTTCCTTGGCGGTATCGAGCTGGGCTTGCGCGGCGTCACGGGAGCCCTGAGCCGTTTGCAGGGCCGTTTGCGCTGTTTCGAAGCTGCTGCGGGTGATGACGCCCTGGGCCAGCAGGGAGGTCTGCCGATCGAAGGTGGCTTGCGCCACGTCCACCTGGGCCTTGGCGGCATCAAGCGCGGCTTGGGCCGCCTCAAGGTCTGCCTGCTGGCCGGCACCATCGATCCGGGCGAGCACTTGTCCGGCGTCGACATGGTCGCCGACATCGGCCAGCCGTTCGGTGACCTGGCCCGTGACCCGGAAGGCCAACTGCGTTTCGTTGCGCGCCTGGATAGTGCCGGTCAGGGTGAGCTGGGGCGCAAAATCCACAAGGGATATCGTCTGGGCATCCACGATGGTGGCGGCCTTCGCAGCCGGCTCGGGCGCCGCGCCGCAAGCGGCAACGGCAAGACCCAATGCAACCGACACCAATGCCCTGGCAGCCAATGGCCCGCCCCTCATGTGACCGCTCCCACGCTCTGAGCCCAGGCGTTCAGGTTGGCCTAGCCGTGCCCATTGGGAAAGGCTTTTTTATCAGGCTCAGGATAAGGCCGTATTTGAGGTGAACGTCAGGCTTCCCCGACATGTTCGATCATATCGATCAGCATGTGGCGAATGTGCTCGTCGTCGGCCTCGTAGAGCACCTGGCGATTCTGGCGGGTGCCGCGCACCAGGCGGGCGGCGCGCAGCAGGCGCAGGTGGTGGCTGACCAGCGACTGGGAGGCGTCGACGCGGCGGGCGATCTCGTTGACCGGGCAAGGGGTGTCGAGGCACGCCAACAGGATGCGCAGCCGCGTGGTATCGCCCAGCAGACGGTAGGTCTGGGCGATGGCGGCGATCTGCTCGCTCGTTGGCTCGGTCACGAAATCACTGGCTTTCCTGCCGCGGAATTCAAAACTTGGCCACGGGGCGCGACGATTCGCCAGTGGCTGCGGCCGCGGAGTCGATGATCTTTGTTGCTCCATCTGCGTTGTGTGGGCATTGAAGCGGCAGTTTAGCCGCGAGGGCCAAGGTTAAGTCGATGTTGTTGATTATCTTTCTCGTGCTCATTTTACTGCTGGTCCAGGTGATGCTGCCGGGGCGCTATTTGACCGAGCAGGTTGGCCATGCCTTGCAAACGGGTCCGCGCGACGACCTGCCCGAGCCCACCCGCGAGCTGGCGCGGTCGCGGCGGGCGCTGGCCAATCTGCAGGAAACCCTGCCGGTATTCCTGACCCTCGCGATTTTGTCGATCGTTCTGGGCGAGCAGGGCTGGTTGTCCCTTGTCGGTGGCGCGGTTTATTTCCTGGCGCGGGCGGGCCACGTCGTCTGCTACATGCGCGGCCTCAGCCCCTGGCGCTCGATCTGTTTCCTGCTCGGGGTGCTGGGCGCGCTGGCGATGGCCATTCCGTTGGTTCCACATATCTGGAGCTAACGCGTCGCAGGGTCTTGCATGGCAGCGGCTTTGCCTTTAGACACTGCCTCGCCTGAAGGGGTGTAGCTCAGTTGGTAGAGCATCGGTCTCCAAAACCGAGGGTCGTGGGTTCGAGTCCCCCCGCCCCTGCCAGGCAAATCTCGACATTAGCGCAGGTTGCGCCGGTCCATTAACGTTCGGAACAGCGGCCAGCAGGTCGCTGCGACGATCGCGCCGGTGACCGCCCAGCCGAGCGCCGCGCCGCCCAGCAGTTCCTGGCCCACATAGGCGCCGGCAATGCACCCCACGAGAGCGAGCACCGCTTTCCAGATCAAATCCCTGGTCATTAAATCCTCCCCAATATGCCGGGACTAGACCAAACATATTGGCGCGGCTCAAGACGGCGCGACGCGCTGGCGGACTATTCTGGCAGGCCGGGAGGCAGATTGCCGAGGCGGAGCAAGACGCGGGGCTCATCATAGGTGTCGGTCTCGATATCGACTTCCTGGGAGAAGGCGAACACGCCCGCCTTGTATTCACCCATGCGTTCGGCAAGGGCGATGCAGGCTTCGGCGGTCTTGGTGGTCTTGATGGGGTCGGGAGTGAGCTTGCGGCCCTTGAGCTGGAAACTCTGCACGATAAAGGCGGTTGCCATGAGGCCTCGCTGGTTTGAAGCGCAGGCCTATCATGGGCGTGGGGCGAACGGGCTTTATTCGTAGCTTGAGGGGGATGCTCGGCGGGTGGCCGAGCGCCCGCCTATTTCCGGTCCCAGGGCGTGGGGCGCGTGATGGGGGGCAATTGGTCGAAGCGGCGCTGGATCTGCTGCTGCTGGATCGTGCTCTTGAGGCTGTCGAACTGGGTTTGAGCGTTTCGGTCCATGGTGTTGTCGTGCAATTCCTGCTGCAGGCACAGGGCCTGCTGCTGGCCATTGGTGACGTTATCGGTGGCAGGACCATCGGGCAAAGCAGGGCAGGCCGCCATCGCGGGCAGGGCCATACCAAGGAGTGCCAGGATTGCCAGGCCGGATTTTATGGTGGTTTGCGGTTTCATACCCACAAGATGGGGTGTGCCGGGCCCTGATGCAAATCAAGATTTGCGGCACTTGCCCGTTAGGGCCTCGTGGATGAAGGAAGAATCTATTCGGCAGCCACGGCCGGGCGCGGGACGTTGGCGACGATGGTCGGCCGCGCGTGGCGTTCCTTGATCTTGTTGAGCTGGCGGGCGGCGTGGGCGAGCAGGGCGCTCTTGACTTCGCCGGACGGCCGGAACCCAGTTTCGGCACGCACCTTGAGGTCGAGCGAGTAATCAGTCAATGTACCCATGAAGTGCTCGCGAATCTTGACGCGAACGACTCCGGTCATGCGACCGGTAATGGTGCGGTGCGGTCCATAATACAGCACTTCACAAGACTTGACCTCGAACGACATCTTTGATGCCCCCATTGCTGCCACAAATGGGCTGCATTTTGATCAAATGCCATTGCATATTGCCGCGCAAGGCCAATTCACGGAATTCTGCGATTCTGCTTAACGCGGCTCGCGCACAGATTGGTGATGAGGTGTTTAATTTCTGTCACGCCGGTGTTGCAAATCGTGTCGCAATTGCATAGATAAGCCCCTCAAGCCGTGCGGGTTAACTGCGCGGCCTTTGGTTTTGCACCAAAAACTGCACGAATTGAGTTAGCTGATGGCCCGGACGAACCCGATCACTTTCTTCCAGCAGGTCCGTACGGAAGTTTCCAAAGTCACCTGGCCGACCCGTAACGAGGTTCTCGTTTCGACGGTGATGGTGCTGGTTCTGGTGACCGCGGCGAGCCTGTTCTTCCTGATCGCCGACCAGATTATCTCGTATCTGGTGCAGCTGATGCTTTCGATCCGCGCGTAAGCGGGTCCCCGACTTTATAGAATTAGGAGCGGCGACGCTGCATGGCAAAGCGCTGGTATATCGTTCAGGCGTATTCGAATTTCGAGCGCAAGGTTGCGGAAGACATCCGTCAGAAGGTTGCGCAGAAGAAGCTTGAGCACCTGTTCGAGGATGTGATTGTGCCGACCGAAAAGGTCGTTGAAATCCGTCGTGGCCGCAAGGTCGATACCGAGCGCAAGTTCTTTCCGGGCTACGTCCTGGTCAAGATGGACATGACCGACGAGGCGTTCCACCTGATCAAGAATACGCCCAAGGTTACCGGGTTCCTGGGTTCGGACAACAAGCCGATGCCGATCTCGGAAAAGGAAGCCATGGCCATTCTGCAGCAGGTGCAGGAAGGCGTTGAGCATCCCAAGCCGTCCGTGTCGTTCGAAGTGGGCGAGAGCGTCCGCGTTTCGGATGGCCCGTTCGCTTCCTTCAACGGTATCGTCGAGGAAGTCGACGAGGAGCGCGCGCGCCTCAAGGTCGAAGTTTCAATTTTCGGGCGTCCCACTCCGGTGGAGCTCGAATACGGTCAGGTCGAAAAGGTCTGATCATCATTCTTTGCTGGCGCAAGTCAGCAAGAAGTCCAGCATGCTGGACAAAATCTGTGGGAGAGGGTGGTGGCTGCCAAGCCTCCGCAAAACCTCACACCACAGCGTCAACGGTCCGGGTGACACCGGGCATTTTTAAATAGGACGATTATGGCAAAGAAAATCGTTGGCTACGTAAAGCTGCAAGTGGCTGCGGGTTCCGCAACCCCATCCCCGCCGATCGGGCCCGCGCTCGGTCAGCGCGGTCTGAACATCATGGAATTCTGCAAGGCCTTCAATGCCGCCACGCAGGAAATGGAAAAGGGTTCGCCCATTCCAGTCGTGATCACTGCCTATGCCGACAAGAGCTTCACTTTCGAGATGAAGCAGCCGCCGGTCAGCTACTTCATCAAGAAGGCCGTGAACCTCAAGTCGGGCAGCAAGCTGCCCGGCAAGGAATCGGCTGGCACCATCACGACCGCTCAGCTGCGTGATATCGCCACCAAGAAGATGAAGGATCTCAACGCCGACAATATCGACGCTGCTGTGTCGATGATTGCTGGCTCTGCCCGTTCCATGGGCATTCAGGTCGAGGGCTGATAGATGGCACACATTGGTAAGAAGCTGGCCAAGGCCCGCGAAGGCATCGACCGCAACAAGCTGTACAAGCTCGATGAAGCGCTCAAGATGGTGAAGGCTCGCGCCACCGCCAAGTTTGACGAGACCATCGAAGTCGCCATCAACCTGGGCGTCGATCCGCGTCACGCCGACCAGATGGTCCGTGGTGTGGTGAACCTGCCGAACGGCACGGGCAAGACCGTGCGCGTGGCCGTGTTCGCCAAGGACGCCAAGGCCGAAGAAGCCCGCAAGGCTGGTGCCGATATCGTTGGCGCCGAAGACCTGATGGAACAGATCATGGCTGGCAAGATCGATTTCGATCGCTGCATTGCCACGCCGGACATGATGCCGCTGGTCGGCCGTCTCGGCAAGATCCTGGGGCCACGCAACCTGATGCCGAACCCCAAGGTTGGCACGGTTACTCCGGACGTCGCTGGTGCCGTCAAGGCTGCCAAGGGCGGCGCCGTGGAATACCGCGTCGAGAAGGCCGGTATCCTGCATGCTGGCGTCGGCAAGGTTTCGTTCTCGGACGAAGCGCTGCTGCAGAACATCAAGGCGTTCACCGACGCCGTTCTGAAGTCTAAGCCTGCTGGCGCCAAGGGCACCTACGTCAAGCGCGTCGCGCTGAGCTCGACGATGGGCCCGGGCGTGCATATCGAGCCGGCTTCGGCTCTGTAAGAAATTCCGGGCGGTTTCGACCGCCTGGATCACTCCTTCGGGGGTGGAAGTCCTGTCCGAGACTGCCGGTGCTGAGCGATCCAGCTCAGCTTAATGCCCGAAGGGTGCCAGCATAGATGGGGTGAAGACCGAAATTTCCGGCCGCGAGGTTGGACACGTCGGTTCGAACCAGGCCGGTTGCCCCTCGGGGTAGCGGTTCACAGGCATGTAACCGTTGCTCCTCCACCCGTTCGCGGGCGCGGAGGGCAGCAATTGGCAATGGTCCGGCTGAATATCGCCGGGCTCAATGTGGAGACTAGCAGTGGAAAGAGCGGAAAAGCGTGAGCTTGTCGCATCGCTCCAGTCAGCCCTGTCGGGCGCTGGATCGATCGTCCTTGCGCAGAATGCCGGTCTGACCGTGTCTAATCTTGAATCGCTTCGTCGCGAGATCAAGAAGGCCGGCGGACAGGTAAAAATCGCCAAAAACCGTCTTGCCAAGCTTGCTCTTAAAGACACCGACAATGCGGACATGTCGGCCCTGTTTACCGGGCCGATCGTCATCGCTTATGCGGCCGACCCCATGACTGCGCCCAAGATTGCGGCAAAGTTTGCTGAAAAGAACGCGAAATACGTCGTTCTTGGTGGCGCCATGGGCAAGACCGCACTTGACGCGAATAACGTCAAGGCGCTGGCGACCATGCCTTCGCTCGATGAACTGCGTGCAACGCTGGCCGGGATGCTTCTGCAGCCCGCAACGCGTATCGCGTCCGTCATCGTGGCGCCGGCAGGCAATATCGCTCGCGTGTTGGCCGCTCATGCGGAAAAGAGCACTGAAAGCGAAGCAGCGTAATCCCATCGGCCCATCCTGGGCCACCCATGGTTCGACCCTAACACACGTAAAAAAGAGAGATTTATCAAATGGCTGATCTCGCCAAAATCGTAGACGACCTGTCTGCCCTGACCGTTCTGGAAGCTTCCGAGCTGTCCAAGATGCTCGAAGAGAAGTGGGGCGTTTCCGCCGCCGCTCCTGCTGCTGCTGCCGGCCCTGCTGCCGCTGCTGCCGCTCCGGTTGAAGAAAAGACTGAATTTGACGTGATCCTGGTCTCGTTCGGCGAGAACAAGATCAACGTCATCAAGGAAGTCCGTGCGATCACCGGCCTGGGTCTTGGCGAAGCCAAGGCACTCGTCGAGTCCGCACCGAAGGCCATCAAGGAAGGCGCGAACAAGCAGGAATCTGCTGACATCAAGGCAAAGCTCGAAGCTGCCGGCGCCAAGGTCGAACTCAAGTAATTCGACTTTACGGCTTGAATTTAGCGAGATGGCGCATTATGTGCCATCTCGTATCTGTTTTTATGCGGGATACGATTCGCCGGACCGATTGGATGGGTCCCTGGCGCCATTTGCGGAATATATGACGAATTTGATGTCTAAGGCACGGTAACACCGATCCTGCCCTATGGTTTGCTGACCATGGGGTGTTTGGCGTTTTCGCGCTTTCTGTCCTTGGCTGGGGCAGGGCATGGGCATTACGAGCCGAAACGAGCGCCCATTACGGGCAACTATCCTGAGGTCCGACGGCTGATAGTCGGAGTTTTGGATATTTGCCTCCGAGACAAATCGCACAACTAGGAGCTTTCATGGCTACCACGTTCAACGGCCGCCGCAAGGTACGCAAGTCCTTCGGTTCCATTCGCGAAGTCACGGAGATGCCCAATCTGATCGAAGTCCAAAAGGCTTCCTACGATCAGTTTCTTCTCGTGGACGAGCCCAAGGGCGGACGTCCGGATGAAGGGCTTCAATCCGTCTTCCGTTCGGTTTTTCCGATTACCGACTTCTCCAATACGGCCTCTCTCGAATTCGTGAAGTATGAATTCGAAGCGCCCAAGTACGACATCGATGAGTGCCGTGCGCGCGACATCACGTTCGCTGCCCCGCTCAAGGTGACGCTGCGCCTGATCGTGTTCGAAGTGGACGAAGAAACCGGCGCCCGCTCCGTCAAGGACATCAAGGAGCAGGACGTCTATATGGGCGATATGCCCTTCATGACGATGAACGGCACCTTTATCGTCAACGGCACCGAGCGCGTTATCGTTTCGCAGATGCATCGTTCGCCTGGCGTGTTCTTCGATCACGACAAGGGCAAGACCCATTCGTCGGGCAAGCTGCTGTTTGCCGGCCGTATCATTCCGTACCGTGGTTCGTGGCTCGATATCGAATTCGACGCCAAGGACGTGGTGTTCGCCCGTATCGATCGTCGCCGCAAGATTCCGGTGACCTCGCTGCTCAAGGCGCTGGGCATGGATGCCGAGGAAATCCTCAGCACCTATTACAAGACGCTGAACTACGAAAAGACCGAGAAGGGCTGGCGCGTTCCTTACGATGCCGAGAAGTGGAAGGGCGCCAAGCCAAGCCACGACCTGATCGACGCCAAGACCGGCGACGTCGTGCATGAAGGCGGCAAGAAGCTCGCGGCCCGCCAGGCCAAGAAGCTGGCCGACAACGGCCTGACGCACCTGCTTGCGGTCAATGAAGATCTTTACGGCATGTATGTTGCCGAAGACCTGATCAACATGCAGACGGGCGAAGTCTATGTCGAGGCCGGCGACGAGATCGACGAGAAGGTTCTCGCCAAGCTGATGGACCTCGGCTTCGATGAGCTGCCGATCCTCGACATCGATCACATCACCATTGGCGCCTATATCCGCAACACGCTGGCCGTGGACAAGAACGAAAGCCGCGAAGACGCGCTGTTCGATATCTACCGCGTCATGCGTCCCGGCGAGCCGCCGACCGTGGACACGGCCGAAGCCATGTTCAAGTCGCTGTTCTTCGACAGCGAGCGCTATGACCTGTCCGCAGTGGGCCGCGTCAAGATGAACATGCGTCTCGACCTGACCGCCGAAGACACCGTGCGCGTGCTGCGCAAGGAAGATATCGTGGAAGTCGTGCGGACCCTCGTGGACCTGCGCGACGGCCGTGGCGAAATCGACGACATCGACAATCTCGGCAACCGTCGCGTGCGTTCGGTGGGCGAGCTGATGGAAAACTCCTATCGCCTCGGCCTGCTGCGCATGGAACGGGCGATCAAGGAGCGCATGAGCTCGGTCGAAATCGACACGGTGATGCCGCAGGACCTGATCAACGCCAAGCCGGCCGCGGCTGCGGTGCGTGAATTCTTTGGCTCGAGCCAGCTCAGCCAGTTCATGGATCAGACCAATCCGCTGTCGGAAATCACCCACAAGCGTCGCCTGTCGGCGCTTGGGCCTGGTGGTTTGACCCGCGAGCGTGCTGGCTTTGAAGTGCGCGACGTGCACCCGACCCATTACGGCCGTATCTGCCCGATCGAGACGCCGGAAGGCCCGAACATCGGTCTGATCAACTCGCTGTCGACCTTCGCCCGCGTCAACAAGTACGGCTTCATCGAGACGCCATACCGCAAGCTGGTCGATGGCATCATCACCGATGACGTCGTCTATCTGTCTGCGATGGAAGAGGCCAAGCACTACGTCGCTCAGGCCAACGTCAAGATCAACGCCAAGGGCGAACTCAATGACGAACTCGTCATTGCCCGCCATGCCGGCGACAACGGCCTGACGCCGCGTGAAAACGTCGATCTGATGGACGTTTCGCCCAAGCAGATGGTGTCGGTTGCCGCATCCTTGATCCCGTTCCTCGAGAACGACGACGCCAACCGCGCTCTGATGGGCTCGAACATGCAGCGCCAAGCTGTGCCATTGCTGCGGGCTCACGCTCCGTTCGTGGGCACCGGCATGGAAGCTGTCGTGGCTCGTGACTCGGGCGCCGCTATCGTTGCCAAGCGCAAGGGTATCGTCGACCAGGTCGATGCGACCCGTATCGTTATCCGCGCCACCGAAGAAACCGATGCCAGCAAGTCCGGCGTCGATATCTACAACCTGATGAAGTTCCAGCGTTCGAACCAGTCGACCTGCATCAACCAGCGTCCGCTGGTTGTCGTTGGCGATCACATCAACCAGGGCGACATCATCGCCGACGGCCCGTCGACGGACCTGGGCGATCTCGCCCTGGGCCGCAACGTGCTCGTCGCCTTCATGCCGTGGAATGGCTACAACTTCGAAGATTCGATCCTGCTGTCCGAACGGATTGCCATGAACGACGTCTTCACCTCGATCCATATCGAGGAATACGAAGTGATGGCTCGCGATACCAAGCTTGGGCCTGAGGAAATCACGCGCGACATTCCGAACGTATCGGAAGAAGCGCTGAAGAACCTGGACGAAGCCGGTATCGTGCATATCGGCGCCGAAGTCGCTCCTGGTGACATCCTCGTCGGCAAGATCACCCCCAAGGGTGAATCGCCGATGACGCCGGAAGAAAAGCTGCTCCGCGCCATCTTCGGCGAAAAGGCATCCGACGTTCGTGACACCTCCCTGCGCGTGCCGCCGGGCGATGCTGGTACTGTCGTTGAAGTGCGCGTGTTCAATCGCCACGGCATCGACAAGGACGAGCGCGCCATGGCTATCGAGCGCGAGGAAATCGAACGCCTTGCCAAGGACCGTGACGACGAACAGTCGATCCTCGACCGTAACGTCTATGCGCGTCTCAAGGAGATGCTGTTCGGCAAGGCTGCCACTGCTGGCCCGAAGGGCTATGTGGTCGGCACCAAGCTGAATGACCAGATGTTCGAGGCCCAGCCCCGCTCCAAGTGGTGGCAGTTTGCGGTCGAGGACGACAAGGTCATGACCGAGATGGAGGCGCTTCATGCTCAGTATGAAGAGAGCCGTCGTCTGCTGGAACAGCGGTTCATCGACAAGGTGGACAAGCTGCAGCGTGGTGACGAATTGCCACCGGGCGTGATGAAGATGGTCAAAGTCTTCATCGCGACCAAGCGCAAGATCCAGCCGGGCGACAAGATGGCTGGCCGTCACGGCAACAAGGGCGTGGTTTCGCGCATCGTGCCGATCGAAGACATGCCGTACCTCGAAGACGGTACCCATGTTGACATCGTGCTCAATCCGCTGGGCGTGCCCTCGCGCATGAACGTTGGTCAGATCCTCGAAACTCACCTGGGCTGGGCTTGCGCCGGCATGGGCAAGAAGATCGACGAGATGGTTCGGATCTATCACCAGAAGGGCGATCTGAAGCCCCTCCGGGCCGAGATTCAGGACCTGTTTGCCGGCGATGAGAGCATCACCGACCTCGACGACGACGGCATGATCCGGCTCGGCGAGCACCTGTCCAAGGGTGTCTCGATCGCCACCCCGGTGTTCGACGGCGCCAAGGAAGCCGACATCGTCAAGATGCTGGAAAAGGCGGGGCTCAAGGGCTCTGGCCAGTCCACCGTTTATGATGGGCGTACCGGTGAGCAGTTCGATCGCCAGGTGACGGTTGGGTATATTTATATGCTCAAGCTCGACCATCTGGTGGACAACAAGATCCATGCGCGCTCGATCGGTCCTTACTCGCTCGTTACCCAGCAGCCGCTGGGCGGCAAGGCGCAGTTCGGCGGGCAGCGTTTCGGCGAGATGGAGGTGTGGGCGCTCGAAGCCTATGGCGCCGCCTATACTCTGCAGGAAATGCTGACGATCAAGTCGGACGACGTCGCGGGCCGGACCAAGGTCTACGAATCCATCGTGCGCGGCGACGACACTTTCGAGCCCGGCATCCCCGAGAGCTTCAACGTTCTGGTCAAGGAAATCCGTTCCCTGGGCCTCAATGTCGAACTCGACATGCGCGATGTCATCGAGCCCGATCGCGCGGAGCTCGCACCTCCTCAGGAAGCGGCGGAGTAATCCGGCACTTCCTAACCCCATTCATTTTCCGTCTGGCCCAGTAGGGCTGGACGGATAGAGGAGAGAATTGATGAACCATCATTCCCACGTCATGGACCCGTTCAATCCGGCAGTGCCGGTGCAGACGTTCGACCAGATGAAGATTTCCATCGCGAGCCCGGAGAAGATTCTCTCCTGGTCGTTCGGCGAAATCAAAAAGCCGGAAACCATCAACTATCGCACGTTCAAGCCCGAACGCGATGGCCTGTTCTGCGCGCGTATCTTTGGCCCCGTGAAGGACTATGAGTGCCTGTGCGGCAAGTACAAGCGCATGAAGTTCAAGGGCGTCATCTGCGAAAAGTGCGGTGTGGAAGTCACCCTGAGCCGCGTTCGTCGCGAGCGCATGGGCCATATCGAACTGGCCGCGCCAGTCGCTCACATCTGGTTCTTGAAGTCCCTGCCGTCGCGCATCGCGCTGCTGCTCGATATGACGCTCAAGGACATCGAGCGCATCCTGTACTTCGAAAACTACGTCGTGCTCGATGCTGGCCTGACTCCGTTCAGCCAGCATGAGCTGCTCTCCGAAGAGCAGTTCCTCGACGCTCAGGACGAATACGGTGCCGATAGCTTCACCGCCAAGATCGGCGCCGAAGCCATCCGCGATATCCTGCTCGCCCTCGACCTCGAGAAGATCGCGGCCGACCTGCGCGTGGAAATTGCTGAGTCCACCACTGAACTTAAGCCCAAGAAGCTCGCCAAGCGCCTCAAGATCGTCGAGCAGTTCATCGTTTCGGGCAACAAGCCCGAATGGATGATCATGACCATCATCCCGGTCATCCCGCCCGAGCTGCGCCCGCTGGTGCCGCTGGATGGCGGTCGCTTCGCCACGTCCGATCTGAACGATCTCTATCGCCGCGTCATCAACCGCAACAACCGGTTGAAGCGCCTGATCGAGCTGCGCGCTCCAGACATCATCATCCGCAACGAAAAGCGCATGCTGCAGGAAGCCGTGGACGCGCTGTTCGACAACGGCCGCCGTGGCCGCACCATCACCGGTGCCAACAAGCGTCCGCTGAAGTCGCTGTCCGACATGCTCAAGGGCAAGCAGGGCCGGTTCCGCCAGAACCTGCTCGGCAAGCGCGTCGACTATTCGGGTCGTTCGGTCATCACCGTGGGTCCGAACCTCAAGCTGCACCAGTGCGGCCTGCCCAAGAAGATGGCGCTCGAGCTGTTCAAGCCCTTCATCTATTCGCGTCTTGAAGCCAAGGGCTTCTCGTCGACGGTGAAGCAGGCCAAGAAGCTGGTCGAGAAGGAAAAGCCCGAGGTTTGGGATATCCTGGACGAAGTGATCCGCGAGCATCCGGTTCTGCTGAACCGTGCTCCGACGCTGCATCGTCTTGGCATCCAGGCATTCGAGCCCATCCTGATCGAAGGCAAGGCCATCCAGCTGCATCCGCTGGTGTGCTCGGCATTCAACGCCGACTTTGACGGCGACCAGATGGCCGTTCACGTTCCGCTGTCGCTCGAAGCGCAGCTGGAAGCGCGCGTCTTGATGATGTCGACCAACAACATCCTGCATCCTGCCAACGGCCAGCCGATCATCGTGCCGTCCCAGGATATCGTGCTGGGGCTTTATCACCTCAGCCTGATGAACGAGAACGAGCCCGGCCAGGGCATGAGCTTCTCGTCCATGGGCGAGCTGGAACACGCGCTCTACAACGGCGTCGTGACCATGCACACCAAGATCAAGGGCCGCGTACACACGTTCGACGAGAACGGCGCGTCCAAGACCGAGATCGTGGAAACGACCCCGGGCCGCATGATCATCGGCCAGATTCTTCCCAAGCATCCGTCGGTGCCGTACGCTACGGCCAACCAGCTGATGACCAAGAAGATGATCTCCAAGATGATCGACACGGTTTACCGTGGCTGCGGTCAGAAAGAGACCGTGATCTTCTGTGACCGCGTCATGCAGCTGGGCTTCACCCATGCGTGCAAGGCCGGCATTTCGTTCGGCAAGGACGACATGGTCATTCCGCCGACCAAGTATGCGATCGTGGAAGCGGCGCGTAAGCAGGTCGAGGAATTCGAGCAGCAGTACAATGACGGCCTGATCACTCAGGGCGAAAAGTACAACAAGGTCGTGGACGCCTGGGCCAAGTGTGGCGACAAGGTTGCCGAGGAGATGATGAAGGGCATTGCTGCCGTTCAGATCGACAAGGAAACCAAGCGCCAGAAGCCGATCAATTCGGTTTACATGATGAGCCATTCGGGCGCACGTGGTTCACCGGCCCAGATGAAGCAGCTTGCCGGCATGCGCGGCCTGATGGCCCGTCCTGACGGCTCGATCATCGAGACCCCGATCACGGCTAACTTCAAGGAAGGCCTCAACGTTCTCGAGTACTTCAACTCCACCCACGGTGCCCGTAAGGGTCTGGCGGATACGGCGTTGAAGACCGCGAACTCGGGCTATCTGACCCGTCGTCTCGTCGACGTGGCGCAGGACGCGATCATCGTTTCCACCGATTGTGGGACCGATCGCGGCCTGACCATGGAGCCGATCGTCGATGCCGGCCAGATCGTGGCTTCGATCGGCCAGCGCGTTCTCGGCCGTACGGCCGCTGACGACATCAATCACCCGCTGACGGGTGACCTGATTGCCGCCAAGGGCACGCTGCTCGAAGAAAAGCATGTCGATATCATCGAGGACGCCCGGATCCAGTCGATCCGCATCCGGTCGCCGCTGACCTGCGACATGCGCCAGGGCACTTGCGCGGCCTGCTATGGTCGTGACCTGGCTCGCGGTACGCCCGTGAACATGGGTGAAGCTGTCGGCGTTATCGCCGCACAGTCAATCGGTGAACCCGGCACGCAGCTCACCATGCGCACGTTCCACATCGGTGGCACGGCTCAGGTGGTCGATAGCTCGTTCCTGGAATCGGGCGCCGAAGGCACTATCGCCATCCGCAACCCGAACGTGGTCAAGGTCGAAGGCAACAAGCTCGTCGTCATGGCGCGTAACGTGTCGCTGGCCGTTCTCGACGCCGAAGGCAAGGAACGCAGCACCCACAAGGTGACCTACGGCTCCAAGCTCCTCGTCAAAGAGGGCGATCAGGTTCGCCGTGGCCAACGTCTGGCTGAATGGGACCCCTACACCCGTCCGATCCTGGCCGAAGTCGATGGCGAAGTGCAGTTCGAGGATCTCCTCGACGGTACCTCGGTTGCGGAAAACACCGACGAGGCGACGGGCTTCACCAAGCGCGTCGTGATCGATTGGCGCACCAATCAGCGCGGTGACGGCCTCAAGCCGGCACTGGCGATCGCTCGCAGCGGCGCCGTGGTCAAGGTCGACCGTGGTGGCGAAGCGCGCTATCTTCTGTCGGTGGATGCCGTGCTTAACGTGGAACCTGGCCAGAAGGTCTCGCCCGGCGACGTGCTGGCGCGTATCCCGCTGGAAAGCGCCAAGACCAAGGACATCACCGGCGGTCTGCCGCGTGTGGCCGAGCTGTTCGAGGCACGTCGTCCCAAGGACCACGCCATCATCGCCGAGATCGACGGCATCATTGGTTTTGGCCGCGACTACAAGAACAAGCGTCGCGTCATCATCAAGCCGCATAACGAAGGCGAAGAGTCGGTCGAGTACCTGATCCCGAAGGGCAAGCCGTTCCATCTGCAGGAAGGCGATACCATCGAGAAGGGCGAATACATCCTCGACGGCAATCCGGCTCCGCATGACATTCTGGCAATCAAGGGCGTGGAAGAGCTTGCTCGTTACCTCGTCAATGAAATTCAGGAAGTCTATCGTCTGCAGGGCGTGCTGATCAACGACAAGCACATCGAGGTGATCGTTCGCCAGATGCTGCAGAAGGTCGAGATCGTCGATCCAGGTGATACCGGCCTGCTCAAGGACGAGCAGCTCGACAAGCTGGACTTCGACGAGCTCAACGACCAGTTGGTCGCCGATGGCAAGAAGCCGGCAACGGCCAATCCTGTGCTGCTCGGTATCACCAAGGCGTCGCTGCAGACCCGCTCGTTCGTGTCGGCCGCCTCGTTCCAGGAAACCACCCGCGTCCTCACCGAAGCGGCCGTGTCCGGCAAGGCCGATCTGCTCGAAGGCCTCAAGGAGAACGTCATCGTGGGTCGCCTGATCCCGGCCGGTACCGGCGCGGGCATCACCTCGGCCAAGCTGATCGCCGCCAAGCGCGACGAGCTGATCCTCGACGAACGCCGCCGCCAGGCCAACACCGCCGCGATCCCGTCGCCGCGCGTGTTCGACAAGCCGGTGGAAACGCCAGCCGAGTAAGTTCGGATCGATCGAGAAGTTTAGGGAAGGGGGCCGCAAGGTCCCCTTTCTTTTTGGGCCGGCTACGGTTTGCAAACTGACGCAAATCCGTAACGGCAGTGCAATCAACCTGTAGGCGAACCGACACATTGGCTGGGTAGGGAAGGCGGGTTCAATTTACCTTCCGGAGAAGTCATGTTCCGTTCCCTCCTTCTGGCTGGGGTCAGCCTGCTTGGCCTCATGGCCACTGCCAATGCCCAGGACGTCCCGAAATTTGAGGCCGTGCTCAAGGCTCACGCCCAGCAGCCGGGCGCGACCTTCGTCGATGCGCCCGCCGATGCCCCCGCCGAGTTCCAGATGTCGGGCCGCTTCACCTCGGGCACCCGCGTCGAGACACTGGAAGAATTCAAGGATGCCAAGACCGGCATCGGCATGCCGTTCAAGGGCCAGGCACTGCAGGGTTTTTCCGGCATCCGCTCGCTTGGCGATGGCCGCTTCGTCGTGCTGACCGACAATGGCTTCGGTGCCAAGGCCAATTCCGCTGACTCGCTGCTGATGTTCAACACCCTCAAGGTCGACTGGGCCGGCCACACCGTCGCCCGCGAATCCGGCGTGTTCCTGTCGGACCCGAACCGCGTCGTGCCGTTCCCGATCGTCAATGAAGCCACCGATACGCGCTACCTGACCGGCGCCGATTTCGACATCGAGTCGATCCAGCCCGTGGGCGACAGCTACTATTTCGGAGATGAATTCGGCCCCTGGCTGATCAAGACCGATGCCAAGGGTGTCGTCACCAATGTCTACAAGACCCAGATCGGCGACCTCGTCTACAAGGGCCCGGACAACCAGACCGTTTCGGCTCCGAACCCCGGTGCCGAACTGACCGGCGTCGTGACCCAGCGTTCGGGTGGCTTTGAGGGCATGGCCCAATCGCCTGATGGCAAGACGCTGTATCCGCTGCTCGAAAAAACCTTCTGGGATGCCGACAAGAAGGCGTTCGAACTGATCGACGGCAAGCCGGCCATCCGCATGCTGCAGTTCGACGTGGCCACTGGCGCCTTTGCCGACAAGGTTCGCTACTATCCGCTGGAAGACGCCCCGAACTCGATCGGCGACTTCAACATGATCGACGATCATCGTGCGCTGGTCATCGAGCGTGACCAGAACCAGGGCGATGCCCGTGACGGTTGGGCCGCCAAGCCGGCGCTGCTGAAGCGCATCTACCTCATCGACATCGACCAGCTAGATGCCAATGGCGTGGTCAAGAAGCTGGGCTATATCGACCTGCTCGATATCAAGGATCCCGATGGCATCGCGCCGCGTGGCTCCAAGGATGGCGTCTTCACCTTCCCGTTCGACACCATCGAGAATGTCGATCGCGTTGACGAAAACACTATCGTTGTCGCCAATGACAACAACTTCCCCTTCGACGTGAGCCGCGAGCAGGGCAAGCAGGATGACGATGAATTCATGATCCTCGACGTCACCGACCTGCTCAAAGCCAAATAACGAGACCACTGGGGAAGGGGCCTTGGCCCTTTTTCTATGGACGAGTGATAGCGCAACAAAAAAGGGGCCCGTCGGGGCCCCTTTGGATTCGATGGTAACGCGTGGCTTACTTCTTGAAGCCGACGTGATCGGCGAACTGGCCGACGACCAGGGTCCAGAGGCCAATCTGCGAATCGAGGTATTCGGCGCTGACGCCCTTGACCATATCCAGATCCATCTCCACGACGGCGTCCTTGTCCTGATCGAGATAGGCGCGGCTGAAACGCTTGTTCATGTTCCAGTCGTTGATCACTTCGAACTTCGGCTTGAGGTCGAGGAAGCCGAGATAGAAGTTCAGGTCCTCGCAATTCTTGTTGTCGGTGCAATTGCGGAAATAGATCTGGTAGGTGATTCCATCGACCTTGCCGGTGATCTGGGGGTCACCGTTGCTCTGGGCCGTCAGCGTCGCCGAGCCGTAGCCGCGCGCCGCATTGAGAATCTCATCGGTGTTGGCGGCCGTTAGCGACTGGGCCTGGGCCGA
This sequence comes from Devosia sp. UYZn731, assembly GCF_040546795.1. NCBI lineage: Bacteria > Pseudomonadati > Pseudomonadota > Alphaproteobacteria > Hyphomicrobiales > Devosiaceae > Devosia > Devosia sp. UYZn731. The sequence goes on along the minus strand of NZ_JBEPOL010000002.1, from coordinate 368,771 downwards.
AACCGTCAAGGCAAGCGCAAGTGCGCCGCCAGCAAACATGGCATTCAATTTCATCTGCATTCCCTCTCGTGAGTCGTCAGACAGGGCCGGAAAGGCCCATGCGCGTCCCCGCATCCGGTTCTACACGTTTCCCAAGGAGGCGAGAAGTATGGTCCAAATCAATTGTGCGGGCGTAACTGTGCGCAGAAGCGCTATGCTACGGGCATTAAGAGGCGCGAAACGAATACGCTACCAAAGCATATCCGGCATGCAGATTTTCGCGAAAGAATCCTTGACGCATGCAGACATCGGCACTAAACAGCCCATACCTAAGCAGTCGGTCGTGAATGTCGCTTCGGGTACCTGCCATCTTGTGCGGGCATCCAGGACACTCAAACACACTGGTGGGTAGATAGACGAAGCAAATCCTTGTGCGCATGAACGTGGTCCTTTCGGGCTACGGTCCGCTGCAATTAAGGCGCCGCCGTTCCCTTAACCGGGTCGGATGAGCGCCGTTTTGGTTTGCTGCGTTGTGATCGAAACGATTTGGACGATGGAAAGAGCTCAATGCCCACCATTAATCAGCTGATCCGCAAACCACGCGCCAGCAAGCCAAAGCGGAACAAAGTTCCGGCGATGGAAGCCAACCCGCAGAAGCGCGGCGTTTGCTCACGTGTCTACACGACCACTCCGAAAAAGCCGAACTCGGCTCTGCGTAAGGTTGCCAAGGTTCGCCTGACCAACTCCCGCGAAGTGATCTCGTATATCCCGGGCGAAGGCCACAACCTGCAGGAGCACTCAGTTGTGCTCATTCGCGGCGGTCGTGTTCGCGATCTTCCGGGCGTTCGTTACCACGTGCTCCGCGGTGTCCTCGACACGCAGAGCGTGAAGGACCGCAAGCAGCGCCGTTCGAAGTACGGCGCGAAGCGTCCGAAATAAGGAGATAGAGTCATGTCCCGTCGCCATAGCGCAGAGAAGCGTGATGTTATTCCTGATCCCAAGTTTGGCGATCTGGTTGTCACCAAGTTCATGAACTCCTTGATGAAGGACGGCAAGAAGTCGGCCGCCGAAGGCATCGTTTACGGTGCATTTGAAATCGTCGAGTCCAAGACCAAGCAGGACCCCATCGTGGCGTTCCACACCGCACTCGACAACATCCGCCCGTCGGTTGAAGTCCGGTCGCGTCGTGTTGGCGGCGCCACCTATCAGGTTCCGGTTGAAGTCCGTACCGATCGTCAGCAGGCCCTGGCCATTCGCTGGTTGATCGACAGTGCCCGCAAGCGCGGCGAGAACACGATGCGTGAGCGTCTGTCCGGCGAGCTTATGGATGCGGTCAACGGTCGCGGCCAGGCCGTTAAGAAGCGCGAAGATACGCACCGTATGGCTGACGCCAACCGTGCCTTCTCGCACTACCGCTGGTAGGAGCTTACAATGGCACGCGAATACCCGATCAATCTGTATCGCAATTTCGGCATCATGGCTCACATCGATGCTGGCAAGACGACCACGACCGAACGCATCCTCTACTATACCGGCAAGTCCCATAAGATCGGCGAAGTCCACGACGGCGCCGCGACCATGGACTGGATGGAGCAGGAGCAGGAACGCGGCATCACGATCACGTCCGCTGCCACCACCACGTTCTGGAAAGACCGTGATGGCGTCACGCACCGCTTCAACATCATCGACACCCCCGGCCACGTGGACTTCACCATTGAAGTCGAGCGTTCGCTGCGTGTGCTCGACGGTGCCGTCGCACTGCTGGATGCCAATGCCGGTGTCGAGCCGCAGACGGAAACCGTGTGGCGCCAGGCCGACAAGTACAACGTTCCGCGTCTGATCTTCGTCAACAAGATGGACAAGATCGGTGCCGATTTCTATCGCTGCGTCGAGATGGTCGGCACCCGCCTGGGCGCCAAGGCCGTTCCCGTGCAGCTGCCGATCGGCGCCGAGAATGACTTCAAGGGCGTCGTCGATCTGATCGAGATGAACGCGCTGATCTGGCACAACGAAGAACTGGGCGCTGCCTGGGACGTCGTTGAGATCCCTGATGACCTCAAGGATGCTGCCAAGAAGTATCGCGAAGCCATGATCGAAGCCGCCGTCGAACTCGACGACAGCGCGATGGAATCCTATCTGAACGGCGATATGCCCGACAATGCAACGATCCGTCGTCTGCTGCGTCGCGGTGCGATCGACGCGAAGTTCTTCCTGGTGTTTGCCGGTTCCGCCTTCAAGAACAAGGGCGTTCAGCCTCTGCTCGATGGCGTTATCGACTTCCTGCCGTCGCCGGCTGACGTTCCTGCCATCCAGGGCATCGACGCCCGCACCGAGGCTCCGATCGAGCGTCATGCGGACGACAGCGAGCCCTTGGCCATGCTGGCGTTCAAGATCGCCAACGACCCGCACATGGGTACGCTGACGTTCTGCCGTATCTACTCGGGCAAGCTCGAGCAGGGCATGATGATCGAGAACACGGTCAAGGAAAAGCGCGAGCGCGTTGGTCGTCTGTTCCAGATGCATGCCAATAGCCGCGAGCAGATCACGGAAGCCTTCGCTGGTGACATCGTCGCCATCGTGGGTCTCAAGGACACCACCACTGGCGACACCCTGTGTGCCTCCAATGCGCAGGTTATCCTTGAACGCATGATCTTCCCGGAACCGGTTATCGACATCTCGGTGGAACCGAAGTCCAAGGCCGATCAGGAAAAGATGGGCCTCGCGCTCAACCGCCTGGCTGCTGAAGATCCGTCGTTCCGCGTCAAGACCGATGAAGAATCCGGCCAGACCATCATTTCGGGCATGGGCGAACTTCACCTGGACATTCTCGTCGACCGCATGCGTCGCGAGTTCAAGGTGGAAGCCAATATCGGTCAGCCCCAGGTGGCTTACCGCGAGACGATCACGAAGTCTGCCAATGTGGATTATACCCACAAGAAGCAGTCGGGTGGTTCGGGCCAGTTCGCTCGCGTCAAGCTGTCGGTCGAGCCGGGCGAAGTCGCCTCGGGTCTGACTTTCGTGAATGCCGTCGTCGGCGGTTCGGTGCCCAAGGAATATATCCCGGGCGTTGAAAAGGGCGTGAAGTCAGTCATGTCGTCTGGTCCGTTGATCGGGTTCCCGATCGTGGACGTCAAGGTGACGTTGACCGAAGGCGCGTACCACGACGTCGACTCCTCGGTTCTGGCCTTCGAAATCGCCGGTCGTGCAGGCTTCAATGAAGCCCTGCGCAAGGCGTCGCCGAAGATCCTCGAGCCGATCATGAAGGTTGAAGTTGTCACGCCAGAAGACTACATGGGCGACGTTATCGGCGATCTGAATTCACGACGCGGACAGATTCACGGCACTGAAAGCCGTGGTGTGCTCCAGGTTGTGGATGCTTATGTCCCGCTCGCGAACATGTTCGGCTACGTGAACTCCCTGCGCTCGATGAGCCAGGGCCGTGCACAGTATTCGATGACGTTCGATCACTATGAGCAGGTTCCGCAGGCTGTCGCCGACGAAGTCCAGGCCAAGTACGCCTAATAACAAACTGAAACTCAAGGTTGGCCGAACGGCTAACGAATACGGAGAGAAGCGATGGGCAAGGAAAAGTTTTCCCGCAATAAGCCTCACTGCAATATCGGCACCATTGGTCACGTTGACCATGGCAAGACCTCGCTGACCGCAGCGATTACCAAGGTTTTGGCTGAGACTGGTGGCGCGACCTTCAAGGCGTACGACCAGATCGACGCTGCGCCGGAAGAAAAGGCACGCGGCATCACCATCAATACCGCCCACGTCGAGTATGAGACGGCCAACCGTCACTATGCTCACGTCGATTGCCCAGGCCACGCCGACTATGTGAAGAACATGATCACCGGTGCTGCCCAGATGGACGGCGCGATCCTGGTTGTGTCCGCTGCTGACGGCCCGATGCCCCAGACTCGCGAGCACATCCTGCTCGCCTATCAGGTTGGCGTTCCCGCAATGGTCGTGTTCCTGAACAAGTGCGACATGGTTGACGACGCCGAGCTGCTCGAGCTCGTCGAACTCGAAGTTCGCGAACTGCTCACCAGCTACGACTTCCCCGGCGACGATATCCCGATCATCAAGGGCTCGGCTACCGAAGCGCTGAACAACGGCGACAAGAAGCTCGGCCACGACGCGATCGTGGAGCTGATGGCTGCTGTTGACTCGTACATCCCGCAGCCGGAACGTCCGGTTGACCTGCCGTTCCTGCTGCCGATCGAAGACGTGTTCTCGATCTCGGGTCGCGGTACTGTGGTCACCGGCCGTGTCGAACGCGGCATCGTCAAGGTTGGCGAAGAAGTCGAAATCGTCGGCATCAAGGCAACCCAGAAGACCACCGTCACCGGTGTCGAAATGTTCCGCAAGCTGCTCGATTCGGGCCAGGCTGGCGACAACATCGGCGCCCTGATCCGCGGTATCGACCGTACGCAGGTTGAGCGCGGCCAGGTTCTCTGCAAGCCAGGCAGCGTGACCCCGCACACCGACTTCGTTGCTGAGGCCTATATCCTCACCAAGGAAGAAGGCGGCCGTCACACTCCGTTCTTCGGCAACTACCGTCCCCAGTTCTACTTCCGTACCACGGACGTGACGGGCATCGTGACCCTGCCGGAAGGCACGGAAATGGTTATGCCGGGCGACAACATCAACATGAACGTTCAGCTCATCGTTCCGATCGCCATGGAAGAGAAGCTGCGCTTCGCTATCCGTGAAGGTGGCCGTACCGTCGGCGCCGGCGTCGTGGCGAAGATCCTCAAATAAGAAGCGAATGATTTCGTGGCGCGCGAGTTGCGCGCGCCACGGTCCATTGTTGTCAGGATAACAAGATGAACGGTCAAAATATTCGCATCCGCCTCAAGGCGTTTGACCATCGCGTCCTCGACGCATCCACGCGTGAGATCGTGCAGACGGCCAAGCGTACGGGTGCTCAGGTTCGCGGTCCGATCCCGCTGCCGACGCGAATTGAGAAGTTTACCGTCAACCGCTCGCCGCACATCGACAAGAAGGCGCGTGAGCAGTTCGAGATCCGGACCCACAAGCGTCTCCTGGACATTGTGGATCCGACCCCTCAGACGGTTGATGCACTGATGAAGCTCGATCTTGCCGCCGGCGTCGACGTCGAAATCAAGCTCTAAAGTCACGGATTTCCGCGCTGACCAAATAACAGGGTCCTCTTGAGAACCAATGACCCGGTTCAGCGCTAAACAAGAAGGTACTAACCGATGCGTTCTGGTTTGATCGCACAGAAGCTGGGCATGACCCGCATATTCACCGATGACGGCGCACATGTGCCCGTTACGGTGCTCGGGCTGCAGAACTGCCAGGTGGTAGGCCAGCGGACGTCGGAAAAAGATGGCTATGTCGCGCTCCAGTTGGGCGCCGGACAGGCCAAGGTGAAGAACACGACCAAGGCAGAGCGCGGCCAGTTCGCCGTTGCCAAGGTCGAGCCCAAGCGCCATGTCGCGGAATTCCGCGTCGATGCCGAAAACCTCATCGAGGTTGGCGCCACGCTGCAGGCTGACCATTTCGTCGAAGGCCAGCTGGTGGATGTCACCGGTACTTCGATCGGTAAGGGTTTCGCCGGCGGTATGAAGCGCTGGAACTTCGGTGGTCTTCGTGCCACCCACGGCGTGTCGGTGTCTCACCGTTCGATCGGTTCGACCGGTGGCCGCCAGGACCCGGGCAAGACCTTCAAGAACAAGAAGATGCCTGGTCACATGGGTGATCGTCGCATCACCACGCAGAACCTGACGGTCGTCAAGACCGACGTGGAACGCGGTCTGATCATGATCCAGGGTGCGGTTCCCGGTGCCAAGGGCGCCTGGATCCAGATCAAGGATGCCGTCAAGAAGCCTGCTCCCAAGAATGCTGCCTTCCCGGGCTCGTTCAAGGCCGCTGCTGACGTTGCGGAAGGGGCTGAATAATGGAACTCCAGATCACTACTCTGGACGGCAAATCTAACGGTACCGTGACACTCGCAGACGACGTGTTCGGCCTGGAAGTGCGTCAGGACATCCTGCACCGCATGGTCCGCTACCAGCAGCTGAAGGCGATGGCCGGCACGCACGATGTCAAAAATCGTTCGGAAGGCGTTCGCACCGGCAAGAAGTTCAAGAAGCAGAAGGGTGGCGGCGCTCGTCACGGCGATCGCAAGGCTCCACAGTTCCGTGGTGGTGGCCGTGCATTCGGTCCGACTCCGCGTAGCCACGCGATCGACCTGCCCAAGAAGGTCCGTGCCCTGGCGCTCAAGCATGCCCTGTCGGCCAAGGCCGCAGCTGGCGAGCTGATCGTGCTGGACAGCGTCATCACCAAGGCTCCGAAGACTGCGGCTCTCCGCATCACTTTCGGCAAGCTGGACTGGATGAACGCGCTGATCATCGATGGTGCGACCGTCGACCAGAACTTCGCTCTGGCCGCTCGCAACATTCCGCATATCGACGTGCTCCCGATCCAGGGCATCAACGTTGTTGATATCCTGCGCCGTCAGAAGCTCGTCCTGACCAAGGCAGCGCTCGAAGCGCTGGAAGCGAGGTTCGCATGAACAAGCTCAGCGCTTATGACGTGATCCGCAATCCCGTCGTGACTGAAAAGTCCACGATGGCTTCGGAAGCCAACCAGGTCGTGTTCGATGTTGCCATCGATGCGAACAAGACTGAGATCAAGGCCGCCGTCGAGCAGCTGTTCTCGGTCAAGGTCAAGGCAGTGAACACCCTGGTCCGCAAGGGCAAGGTGAAGCGCTTCCGCGGCAAGATCGGCGTCCGCAATGACGTCAAGAAGGCTATCGTTACCCTCGTCGACGGCCAGTCGATCGATATTTCGACCGGCCTCTAAGGGAATAGAGACAAAAAATGGCTCTTAAAACTTACAACCCAACTTCCGAAGGCCGTCGCCAGCTGGTGACGACCGATCGGAGCGAACTCTGGAAGGGCGCCCCGGTCAAGACTTTGACCCAGGGTCTTTCGAAGTCCGGCGGCCGTAACAACCGTGGTCGTATCACTGCGTTCCATCGCGGTGGCGGTCATAAGCGGACCTACCGCATCATCGACTTCAAGCGCGTCAAGTTCGACGTCGTCGGGACCATCGAGCGCCTGGAATACGATCCCAACCGTACGGCCTGGATCGCCCTGGTGATCTATCCCGATGGCGAGAAGGCTTACATCGTTGCTCCCCAGCGCCTTGGCGCCGGCGACAAGGTGATCTCGTCGATGCAGACCGTCGACGTGAAGCCGGGCAATGCGATGCCGCTGGAGCGCATGCCGGTCGGTACGATCGTGCACAACATCGAGCTGAAGCCCCGCAAGGGTGGCCAGGTCGCCCGTTCGGCTGGTGCTTATGCCCAGTATGTCGGTCGTGACCAGGGTTGGGCGATCCTTCGCCTGAACTCGGGCGAACAGCGCCGCGTCCATGGTTCGTGCCTCGCCACTGTTGGCGCTGTGTCGAACCAGGATCACTCCAATACGTCGCTCGGCAAGGCCGGTCGTTCGCGTTGGCTCGGCCGCAAGCCGGTCAACCGCGGTGTGACCATGAACCCGATCGATCACCCGCATGGTGGTGGTGAAGGCCGTACCTCGGGTGGCCGTCATCCGGTTACCCCTTGGGGTAAGCCGACCAAGGGCAAGAAGACCCGCAGCAACAAGGCGACGGACAAGTTTATCGTTCGCTCGCGTCACGTGAAGAAGGGCAGGTAAGCCATGACCCGTTCAATCTGGAAGGGCCCGTTCGTCGACGGCTACATGCTCAAGAAGGCCGAGAAGGCCTTGGCATCTGGCCGCAACGACGTGGTCAAGATCTGGAGCCGCCGTTCGACGGTTCTGCCACAGTTCGTTGGCATCACCTTCGGCGTTCACAATGGCCACAAGCATATCCCGGTCAACGTGACCGAAGACATGATCGGCCACAAGTTCGGCGAATTCGCACCGACCCGTACGTACTACGGTCATGCGGCCGACAAGAAGGCCAAGAGGAAGTAACATGGGCAAGCCAAAAACCCAGCGCGCGCTTGCGGACAACGAAGCCAAGGCTGTGCTGCGCATGCTGCGCATCAGCCCGCAGAAGCTCAACCTTCTGGCTCAGTTGATCCGTGGCAAGAAGGTCGAGAAGGCTCTGGCCGAACTCGAATTCAGCCACAAGCGTATCTCTGGCCAGGTCAAGAAGGTGCTGGAAAGCGCTATCGCCAATGCCGAAAACAACCATGGGCTCGATACCGACGCCCTGGTCGTTGCTGAAGCTTTCGTGGGCAATTCGCTCGTGATGAAGCGCTTCATGGCACGCGGTCGTGGTCGTTCAGCGCAGATCCAGAAGCCATTTGCGCATCTGACGATCATTCTCCGTCAAGTTGAGGAGGCCGCATAATGGGTCAGAAGATCAATCCAATCGGTTTTCGCCTCGGCATCAACCGCACTTGGGATTCCCGTTGGTACGCCAACAAGGGCGAGTATGGTAACCTGCTTCAGGAAGACCTGAAGATCCGCACCATGCTGCTCGAAGACCTGAAGGCCGCAGCGGTCTCCAAGATCGTCATCGAACGTCCGCACCGCAAGTGCCGCGTGTCGATCCACACTGCCCGTCCGGGCATTGTGATCGGCAAGAAGGGCGCTGACATCGACAAGATTCGCGCCAAGGTGAAGAAGTTCACCGACAGCGAAGTGCACATCAACATCGTTGAAGTGCGCAAGCCGGAGACCGATGCGACGCTGGTTGCCCAGGGCATTGCCCAGCAGCTGGAACGCCGCGTGGCTTTCCGTCGCGCCATGAAGCGTTCGGTGCAGACCGCAATGCGCATGGGTGCCGGCGGCATCCGCGTGAACGTTGGTGGCCGTCTCGGTGGCGCCGACATCGCTCGTACCGAATGGTACCGCGAAGGTCGCGTTCCGCTGCACACGCTGCGTGCCGACATTGACTATGGTACTGCCGAAGCCGCGACCACCTACGGCATCATCGGTATCAAGGTCTGGATTTTCAAAGGCGAAGTGCTCGAGCACGATCCGATGGCCCACGAACGCCGTGCTACCGAAGGTGGCAATAGCGGCGGCGGCGAAGGTCAGCAGCGTGCTCCGCGGCCCGATCGCGACCGCGAACGCGCATAAGAAGGTTAGTTCATTATGCTGCAACCTAAGAAGACCAAGTTCCGCAAGGCCCATAAGGGCCGCATCCATGGCGTTGCCAAGGGTGGCACCGAGCTGGCTTTCGGCCAGTATGCCCTCAAGGCAACCGAGCCGGAGCGCGTGACCGCTCGCCAGATCGAAGCGGCTCGCCGCGCGATCACCCGCGAGATGAAGCGCCAGGGTCGTGTCTGGATCCGCATTTTCCCAGACGTACCGGTTTCCAAGAAGCCGACCGAAGTACGTATGGGTAAGGGCAAGGGTTCGGTTGAACTCTGGGCCGCTCGCGTCAAGCCGGGCCGTATCGTATTCGAGATCGACGGCGTCCCTGAGGACGTTGCCAAGGAAGCCCTTCGCCTCGGCGCGATGAAGCTTCCGATCATGACGCGGGTTGTTACCCGCATTGCAGACTGAGGGGCGCGGTTATGACCACTGCCAAAGATGTGCGGGCCAAAACCCCGGATGAGCTGAAGGATCAGCTCGTTAGCCTGAAGAAAGAACAGTTCAACCTGCGTTTCCAGCGTGCTACCCAGCAGCTCGAAGCCCCGGCCCAGGTCAAGAAGGTCCGCCGCGATATCGCGCGGATCAAGACGATCCTGGCCGAGAAGAACGCAGCGAAGTAAGGAGCGGCGACCATGCCAAAACGCGTTCTACAGGGGACTGTTGTCTCCGACACCAATGAGAAGACGGTTGTGGTGCGCGTCGAGCGCCGCTTTACGCATCCCGTCATGAAGAAGGTTGTGCGCCGGTCCAAGAAGTACCATGCGCACGATGAAGCTAATGTGGCGAAGATCGGCGATATCGTGTGGATCGAAGAGTGCGCGCCAATTTCGAAGAACAAGCGCTGGACGCTTGTTCCGACTGCAGCAGCAGCGCCGTCGGCGTAAGATATAGGTCAAGATCGGCAGTTCCGGGGACGGTAGGTCGGTTTAACAAGAAGGCATCCAGTCATGATTCAGATGCAATCAAATCTCGACGTCGCGGATAATTCCGGCGCGCGTCGTGTCATGTGCATCAAGGTGCTGGGCGGTTCGCATCGCAAGTACGCGTCGGTTGGCGACATTATCGTTGTGTCGGTCAAGGACGCTATTCCGCGCGGCCGCGTAAAAAAGGGTCAGGTTATGAAGGCAGTGGTCGTTCGCACTTCCTTTGATATCCGTCGCCCCGATGGCACGGTGATCCGTTTCGACAAGAACGCCGCGGTTCTGATCAACAATCAGAAAGAGCCGATCGGCACCCGTATCTTCGGACCGGTTCCGCGCGAGCTTCGCGCCAAGAACCACATGAAGATCATCTCGCTCGCACCAGAGGTGCTGTAATGGCTGCCAAAATTAAGAAGGGCGATAAGGTCGTCGTCCTGACAGGCAAGGACAAAGGCAAGACTGGCCAGGTTCTTTCCGTCATTCCGACCGAAACCAAGGCGCTCGTGCAGGGTATCAACCTTGTCAAGCGCCACACCAAGCAGACCGCGTCGACTGATGCCGGCATCTTCACCAAAGAAGCGCCGATCCATCTGTCCAACATCGCGCTCGCCGATAAGGATGGCAAGGCCACTCGCGTCGGTTTCCAGATCAAGGACGGCGTCAAATCGCGCGTCGCCAAGTCGACCGGAGACGTGATCGATGGCTGATACAGTTTATATGCCTCGCCTTCGGGTCGAGTACGAAGAAAATATCCGCAAGGCTCTGACCGAGCAGTTCGGCTACAAGAATGTCATGGAGCTACCCAAGCTCGACAAGATTGTGCTGAACATGGGCGTTGGCGAAGCCGTCAACGACACCAAGAAGGTCAAGACCGCTGCGGCCGATCTGGAAAAGATCGCCGGCCAGAAGCCCGTCATCACCCATGCCCGCAAGTCGATCGCCGGCTTCAAGGTGCGTGAAGACATGCCGCTGGGCGTCAAGGTGACCCTGCGCAAGCAGCGCATGTATGAATTCCTCGACCGCCTGGTGAACATCGCTCTGCCGCGTGTTCGCGATTTCCGCGGCCTGAACCCGAATTCGTTCGATGGCCGCGGCAACTATGCTATGGGCATCAAGGAACACATCATTTTCCCGGAAATCAACTACGACCAGGTTGACCAGGTCTGGGGCATGGACATCGTCATCGCGACGACGGCCAAGAGTGATGACGAAGCGCGTGCGCTTCTCAAGGCTTTCAACTTCCCTTTCCGCACGTAAGCGGGCAGGGGAAGGCATAAGGATCAGGACATGGCCAAGACCAGCTCCATCGAAAAGAACAACAAGCGCAAGGCACTTGCCAAGCAGTACGCGCCCAAGCGCGCTGCTTTGAAGGCTCTGACCAAGGATCAGTCGATCCCGGCAGACCAGCGCTTCGCCGCCCAGCTCAAGCTGGCAGAACTGCCGCGCAACTCCGCCAAGGTCCGCGTTCGCAATCGTTGCGAAGTGTCCGGTCGCCCGCGCGGCTTCTACCGCAAGCTGAAACTGAGCCGCATCGCGCTGCGCCAGCTGGGCAATATGGGCGAGATCCCAGGCCTGGTTAAGTCGAGCTGGTAAGGAAAAAGACAGATGAGCTTTTCAGATCCCATCGGCGACATGCTGACCCGCATCCGTAATGCGCAGATGCGCCGTAAGAATTCCGTTTCGACCCCAGCTTCGACCCTTCGTGGTCGGGTGCTGGACGTTCTCCAGTCCGAGGGTTTTATCCGCGGCTATTCGGAGACCAAGTTCGAGAACGGTGCTGCCGAGTACGAGATTGAACTCAAGTACTCGGATAATGAAGCGGTTATCCGCACGATCGAGCGCGTTTCGCGTCCCGGCCGTCGCGTTTACGCTTCGGTGAAGAATATTCCGCAGGTTGCCAATGGCCTGGGTGTTTCGATCCTCTCCACCCCCAAGGGTGTGATGGCCGACCACGAAGCCAAGGCTGCCAACGTTGGTGGCGAGGTACTCTGCCGCGTCTTCTAATGAAGGCGTGGTAAGACGATTACTCAAGGATTGAACTAGCATGTCACGTACAGGCAAACAGCCGGTAGCCCCGGTCGGTGGTGTTACGGTGACCATTAATGGTCGCACCGTTTCCGCCAAGGGCCCCAAGGGTGAACTGAGCATCGAGCTCATGGACGCCATCAATGTCGAGCAGACCGAAGCTGGTCTGGTTGTGTCGCCTGCGAACGACACCCGGTTTGCCAAGGCAGCCTGGGGCACCACGCGCGCTCTGATCCAGAACATGGTGACGGGCGTCAGCGCCGGCTTCGAACGCCGCCTGAACATCCAGGGCGTTGGTTATCGCGCTGCTCTTCAGGGCAAGGACATCAAGCTGTCGCTTGGGTTCAGCCACGAAGTGATCTATGAAGCCCCCAAGGGAATCACCCTTGCCGTGCCAGTGCCGACGGAAATCGTCATCACCGGCATCGACAAGCAGGCCGTCGGCCAGGTTGCGGCGAACATTCGTGCATGGCGCAAGCCAGAGCCCTATAAGGGCAAGGGCGTTCGCTATGCTGGCGAGTTCGTCTTCCGCAAAGAAGGCAAGAAGAAGTAAGGAGCGCCTGCAATGGCTATCAGTGCAAAGGGAGCGGATCGCCGCAAGGCCCGTGTCCGCAAGGCGCTCAAGGCTCGTGCCTTCGGTCGTCCGCGTCTGTCGGTTTTCCGTTCGGACAAGAATATCTACGCCCAGATCATCGACGATACGACAGGCCGTACGCTGGCCGCCGCATCGACGCTGGACAAGGACGTCAAGGCGTCGGTTGGCAACGGTGCTACCGCCGAGGCTGCTGCAGCGATTGGCAAGTTGATTGCCGAGCGCGGCTCCAAGGCCGGCGTTGCCGAAGTGATCTTCGATCGCGGCGCCTACATCTATCATGGCCGGGTCAAGGCCCTAGCAGACGCTGCCCGCGAGGGCGGCCTGCAGTTCTGATCCACGGCGCGAGAAAGAAGATACTATGAGCAGAGACGTTCAAGAACGCGATAGCGAATTTGTCGATCGCCTGGTCCACATCAACCGTGTGGCCAAGGTGGTCAAGGGTGGCCGTCGTTTTGGTTTCGCCGCGCTTGTCGTGGTCGGTGACCAGAAGGGCCGCGTTGGCTTTGGTCACGGTAAGGCCCGTGAAGTTCCAGAGGCAATCCGCAAGGCAACCGAGCAGGCCAAGCGCCAGATGATCCGGGTGCCGCTGCGCGACGCCCGTACGCTGCACCATGACGTCACCGGACGTCACGGCGCTGGCAAGGTCATCCTGCGTGCCGCCGTTCCGGGTACCGGCATCATCGCCGGTGGTCCGATGCGCGCCGTGTTCGAGACGCTGGGCATCAACGACATCGTTGCCAAGTCGCAGGGGACTGCAAACCCCTACAACATGGTGCGGGCCACCTTCGATGCGCTCAAGCGCGTCGATAGCCCTCGCTCGGTTGCATCGCGTCGTGGCTTGAAGGTTTCGGAACTGCAAGCCCGTCGTGGCGAAACAGTCGAGGCTTGATCCGGTAACCCGGACGGAGAGATATCATGGCTGAACAAAAGACCCTCGTCGTGAAGCAGATCGGCTCGCCGATCCGCCGCGACAAAGTGCAGCGCGCGACCCTGATCGGTCTCGGGCTCAACAAGATGAACAAAGAGCGCGAGCTGATCGATACGCCCGAAGTGCGTGGCATGATTCGTAAGCTCCCGCATCTCGTCCGTGTTATCGGCGAGTAAGAAGGTAGCTTCGTAATGACCCGTTTGAACGAACTTCGCGACAATCCAGGCGCCAACAAGGTCCGTATGCGTATCGGCCGTGGTATTGGCTCGGGCAAGGGCAAGACCGGCGGCCGTGGCGGCAAGGGCCAGACGGCGCGCTCCGGCGTTGCCATCAACGGCTTCGAAGGCGGCCAGATGCCCCTTCACATGCGTATGCCAAAGCGCGGCTTCAATGCCCTGAACCCAGGGGATTGGAACGAGGTTCGCATCGACCGTATCCAGGCCTATATCGACAGCGGCAAGCTGGACATCAAGGGCGTGGTTGACGCTGCTGCCTTGATCGCCGCACGCGTGATCCGTCGTCCCAAGGACGGCGTGCGCCTGATCGGCTCGGCTGGCTTCACCGCCAAGAATGTGACCTTCAAGGTCGATTATGCGACCGCTGGCGCAACGGCAGCTATTGAATCGGCCGGTGGCAAGCTCGATATCATCCCGACCAAGGCGACGTGGAAGAAGACTCCATACGCTGGTTAATTATCGGCACGGGCACATCCGGCCATTGGCTGGGTGTGCTCTTCTGGTTTGTTGCGTTGGGGATACAGATGCATCTGCATCCTGAAGCGCTCCGAGCGCACCTGGCCTTGAAGCCATAGGGAGCGATACATGGCGTCCGCAGCCGAGCAACTAGCTCGTAATCTGAATTTTTCGACATTCTCCAAGGCGAAAGCCCTGCAGCAGCGCATCTGGTTCACACTGGGCGCGCTGCTTGTGTATCGTCTGGGGACTTTCATTCCGGTTCCGGGCATCGACCCGGATGCTTTCCAGGCGACGTTCGAACAGAGCCAGCAGGGCATCATCGGCATGTTCAACATGTTCTCCGGCGGTGCCGTGCAGCGCATGGCGATCTTTGCCCTGAACCTTATTCCCTATATTACCGCGTCGATCGTGGTGCAGGTGATCGCCACGGCGTCGCCGCGTCTCGAAGCGATGAAGAAAGAGGGTGAGGCGGGTCGTCGCAAGATGAACCAGTACACCCGCTATCTGGCGGTCGTGTTCTGCGCCGTGCAGGCCTATGGCATTGCCATCGGGCTGGAAGCCAGCCAGGGCGTCGTGCTGCATCCGGGCTGGATGTTCCGTTTTACCACGGTGATTACCCTCGTCGGCGGCACCATGTTCCTGATGTGGCTGGGCGAGCAGATCACGTCGCGCGGTGTCGGCAACGGCATTTCGCTGATCATTTTCGCCGGTATCGTCGCCAATCTGCCCACGACCCTGGTGCAGACCATGGAACTGAGCCGCACCGGTGCCTTGCCGGCTGCTGCAGGCATCTTCATCCTGGTGCTGGCTATCGTGGTGATCGCCGGTATCGTGTTCTTCGAACGCGCCCAGCGCCGGCTGCTGATCCAGTATCCGAAGCGCCAGGTCGGCAACAAGATGTTCCAGGGCGATACCTCGCACCTGCCGCTTAAGCTGAATACTTCGGGTGTTATCCCGGTCATTTTCGGCTCGTCCTTGCTGCTGCTGCCGGCGACCATCGCGTCGTTCGCTGCGCAGGGCAATGCGCCGGTGTGGCTGCAGACGGTAACGGCCATGCTCGGCCGCGGCCAGCCGCTCTACCTGACGCTGTTCGCCGTGTTCATCATCTTCTTCTCGTTCTTCTATACGGCCATCGTGTTCAATCCGCAGGAGACCGCGGATAACCTGAAGCGCTCCGGCGGCTTCATTCCGGGCGTGCGTCCGGGCGAACGCACGGCGGCACATATCGACTATGTGCTGACGCGCATCACGGTGGTCGGCGCGCTCTACCTGACGGTCGTGGCCTTGATCCCCGAGATCATCCACAACCAGCTGGCGGTCAGCCAGTTCATCGGCGGCACCTCGCTGCTGATCATGGTGACGGTGACGCTCGATACAGTGAGCCAGATCCAGAGCCATCTGATCGCGCAGCAGTATGAGGGGCTCGTCAAGAAGTCCCGTCTTGGTGGGGGAGGTAAGCGTCGATGAGGTTGATCCTGCTGGGACCGCCTGGAGCGGGGAAGGGTACGCAGGCCAAGATTCTGGTCGAAGCTTACGGTATTCCCCAACTCTCGACTGGCGACATCTTGCGGTCGGCCATCGAGGCGAAGACGGAGATGGGACTGGCGGCCAAGGCCGTCATGGACCGTGGTGACCTGGTGTCCAACGATATCGTCAACGGTATCGTCTCGGAGCGTCTCGACGCCGCTGATTGCCATAACGGGTTTATCCTTGACGGCTTTCCACGCACGATTGCGCAGGCCGAGGCGCTCGACGAAATGCTCGAGCAAAAGGGCATGCAGCTCAACGCCGTGATCGAGATGACGGCGAATGCCGAGGTCCTGGTCGAGCGTGTGATCAACCGCGCCAAGGAAAGCAACCGCCCGGATGATCATCCGGACGTCATTCGCAAGCGGTTGGAAGTGTACAATCGCGATACGGCACCGCTGGTGGACTACTACCGCCAGCATGGGCTGGTCAAAACGGTCGACGGTATGGCACCGGTCGAGCAGGTAACTGCTGCGATCAAGGCAGCCATCGAAAACTGAAAGCTTTGGATTGGCCGGGGCAGTTGACACTGCCCTGTCTTATCCTTATGAACCGCACCAGTCTCATGGATTATTGGGCTGGATTCGGTTCCTCACGCAGGTTGGGGGTCGAAATCCGGTCCCTTGTTGTTTAAGGACACCGCCGTGATGGCTGGTGTTGAATGAAGGAGAGCAGACGTGGCCCGTATTGCTGGCGTCAATATCCCGACGAATAAGCGCGTAGTCATCGCGCTGCAGTATATCCACGGGATCGGCGACAAGTTCGCCGAGGATATCTGCACCAAGGTTGGCATTCCGGCCGATCGTCGCGTCAACGAGTTGACCGACGCGGAAGTGATCCAGATCCGTGAAGCCATCGACCGCGACTACGTCGTGGAAGGTGACCTTCGCCGCAATGTGGCGATGAATATCAAGCGGCTGATGGATCTGGGCAACTACCGTGGCCTTCGCCATCGTCGTGGCCTGCCGGTTCGTGGTCAGCGCACCCACACCAATGCTCGTACCCGCAAGGGTCCGGCAAAGGCGATCGCTGGCAAGAAGAAGTAAGAACCCGCTTCGGGTTCTTCGATGTAGCTGCTGGGGCCGGATGGCTAACGGCAGCGCCGATATCGAATAGAGGAATTACATGGCTAAGACTGAAACGACTCGCGTTAAGCGCAAGGAACGTAAGAATATCACGTCGGGTGTTGCCCACGTGAATGCCTCGTTCAACAATACGATGATCACCATCGCCGACATGCAGGGCAACACGATTTCGTGGTCCTCGTCGGGCGTTATGGGGTTCAAGGGTTCGCGCAAGTCGACCCCTTATGCCGCTCAGGTTGCTGCTGAAGACGCTGCCAAGAAGGCCCAGGAACATGGCATGAAGACCCTTGAGGTCGAAGTGCGCGGTCCTGGTTCGGGCCGCGAATCGGCACTCCGGGCGTTGCAGGCGGCTGGGTTCAATGTCACCTCGATCCGCGACGTGACCTCGATCCCGCACAATGGCTGCCGTCCGCGCAAGCGGCGCCGCGTCTAATTTAGACGGTTTAGAAGCTCCCGGCCGCGCGGCCGGGAGTCTCATTGCGTTTGCGGCGGAGCGGCCTGGGCGAGGCCGCGATTTTGAAAGGACATAACCGTGACGATCCAGAGGAACTGGCAAGAACTGATTAAGCCGACCAAGCTGGAGATTGTTTCGGGCAGCGACAACGCGCGCGTGGCCTCGGTGGTTGCCGAGCCGCTTGAGCGCGGTTACGGGCTTACCCTGGGCAATGCTCTTCGTCGCGTGCTGCTGTCGTCGCTTCAGGGCGCCGCAGTGACTGCAATCCAGATTGACGGCATCTTGCATGAATTCTCGTCGCTTCCGGGCGTGCGTGAAGACATGACCGATCTCGTGCTCAACGTGAAAGAAATCGCGTTGAAGATGGGCGGCGAAGGCCCCAAGCGCCTGCAGCTCTCCAAATCCGGCCCCGCGGCCGTGACTGCTGGCGACATCAAGGTCACCGGTGACATCGAAGTGCTGAACCCTGAACTCGTGATCTGTCATCTTGATGACGGCGCCGAGATCAATATCGAGTTTACGGTCGATACCGGCAAGGGCTACGTCCCGGCCGACAAGAATCGTCCGGAAGACGCTCCGATTGGCTATATCCCGGTCGATGCGCTGTTCTCGCCGGTTCGCCGCGTTTCCTACAAGGTCGATGCGACCCGTGCGGGCGAGAGCCTGGACAAGGACAAGCTGACCCTGCAGGTCGAAACCAATGGTGCAATCTCGCCGGATGACGCCGTGGCTTATGCCGCCCGCATCCTGCAGGACCAGCTGTCGGTGTTCGTGAACTTCGAAGAGCCCAGCAAGGAAAAGACCCAGGATTCCGTTCCGGAACTGGCGTTCAACCCGGCACTGCTCAAGAAGGTCGACGAGCTCGAGCTTTCGGTGCGTTCGGCCAATTGCCTCAAGAACGACAACATTGTCTATATCGGCGACCTTATCCAGAAGACGGAAGCCGAGATGCTGCGGACACCGAATTTCGGCCGCAAGTCGCTCAACGAAATCAAGGAAGTGCTCGCGCAGATGGGCCTTCATCTCGGAATGGACGTTGCCAATTGGCCACCCGAGAATATCGATGACCTCGCCAAGCGCTACGAAGATCATTATTGATCCCGCGCTGCCAAGCACTTTAGGAGACAACCATGCGCCACGGTAATTCAGGCCGCAAACTTAACCGGACTGCCAGCCATCGCAAGGCCATGTTCGCCAATATGTCCGCCGCGCTGATCAAGCACGAGCAGATCGTCACGACCTTGCCAAAGGCCAAGGAACTGCGTCCGATCGTCGAGAAGCTGATCACGCTGGGCAAGCGCGGCGACCTGCATGCTCGCCGCCAAGCGATCGCGCAGATGCGCGACGAGGGCCAGGTGGCCAAGCTGTTCGCAGTCCTCGGGCCGCGCTACAAGGAACGTCAGGGCGGCTATATCCGCATCCTGAAGGCCGGTTTCCGCTATGGCGACAACGCGCCGCTGGCAGTGATCGAGTTCGTCGATCGCGACGTCAATGCCAAGGGCCTCGATAGCGGCCCGGTGTTCACGCGCGAAGACGAAGACGAGTCGGTCGCAGCGTAAGACTGCTTCGACTTGACGGAATAATTTTGGGCGGCCACGGATTATCCGTGGCCGCTTTTTGTTGTGCGTGGCCATCATTGCTTTGGGGGATGCGATGGCGGGCAAAGGGCTGGTTCTGGTCACGGGCGCGAGCGGCTTCGTCGGCAAGTGGACCGTGATCGAGCTTCTGCGCGCCGGCCATTCGGTGCGCGGCACTGTTCGGTCGGCCGCAAAGGCGGAGGGCCGTGCGCAGGGCGGCGGCCAGGGCGCTGGACGGCGACGTGGCGGCGCTGCATGTGGCAGCGCTGCAGCAGCTGGCGTCGGTGGGACAGCGCTACCTCGCCACCTCGGATTATGTCCCGTTTCCCGAGGTCGCCAACATTCTCCGCGCGGCGTATCCGGAGCGGATGGTCACGTCCAAGTCCGTGCCAGACTGGATCATCAAGCTGCTCGCCTGCTTTGGTGGGCCCACCCGGCAGATCATCCACGACATCGGCAACGAAAAGCACTTTGACCGCAGCAAGGGCGAGATGCTGCTCGGCCGGGCATTTATCCCGGCCAAGGACGCAATCCTGAGTGCGGCGGAAAGCCTGATCGAACTGGGCCTGCTCAAGCCATCGGCGAAATAACCGGCGACCGCTCGAGATCCCAGGTGGCATAGGCGGCCTTGAGCTCGCGCATGGATTCCACCTGCACCATGGGCAGGCCGGTAGCGCGCAGCAGGTCAATGTCGCGTTGGCGCTTGCGCGGCTGCTCGATGAGAATGAAGCTCACCATGTCCCATTTGAGACTGTCCTTGGCTCCGGCCAGATGGCCGTGGCGCTGGCGCTCAAACAGCGTGCGGCGCAGATAGCGGCCGAACGCGGTCCAACGATCTGTGCCGAGCAGGATAACGCCGGTGGCGCGAGCCACGCGCGGCGGCAGCAGGCTCATGTAATTGCCCTCGATGATCCAGCGTTCGCGGGCGATGGCCTGCTCATGCAGCAACTCAAAATCGGCGTCGGGACGAAGCTGCCAATCGGTATCGGGCAGGAAGCGGAGTTGGTCGAGCGAGACTGGGGTGGCGCCGATCTTGTCGGCGATGGCCCATGTCAGCGTCGATTTGCCGGCATTGGACGGGCCGCAGACGCAGATGCGTGGCCCCAGGCTGTCGAGAGGCGGGAAAGCGAGCATTTTCAGTTCCGATATGTTTGATGGGATCGGGGTGGAAAAGGCGAAAAGAGGTCAGCGTCCGGCTTGGGCTGGTGAAGCCTCGCGTGGCGTCAAAGTTGTCCTCGGCGGTTAGCGGCATTCCGGACCGGCGCCAGCCCCCAGTCCGCGTAAAGCCGGTTCAACTTGCTCTGATTATTGACGAAGACATGCGGCAGGCCGGATGCTTGCGCCATGCTCCGATACTTGCTGGCTGCATTCCGGGATTTCCATAGCCAACTGATCATCGTCCAATTGACTGTATCCTGCCCTCCGTCCAGGGCGCCGACACGTGTGCTCTGGAACAGGGTACGATGAAAATAGCGTCGATAGCGCGTCATGAGGCCGTCGGTGACAACGATGATGCCGGTGGCGCGCCGAAGCCGCTGCGGCGCGAGCTTGGAATAACTGCCCTCCATGACCCAGCCAGGCGCCAGAATGGCCTCGTCGTGCAGCTTGGCGAAGTCGTCGTTGGAGCGGGCCTGCCAATTGGTATTGGGCAAATGCCGGAGCCGATCCAGGTGGATAGCGGGAACATCGAGTGCATTGCCCAGGGCGACAGCCAAAGTCGATTTGCCCGAATTGCTCGGGCCGAGGATCACGATGCGCGTGCCCAATGATGCGAGAGGCGGAAATGTCTGCATTTTCAGTTCCGATATGTCGTTCGATGATCGGGGTGGAAAAGGCGCGAAGAGCGGTCGGCGGAGCTCCAATAGAAAGGGCCACTCCGGAAGGAATGGCCCCGCAACTGCATTGTTTGTGGCGGTTAAGGGAGCGGGTCTATAGCTCCCTGATATCGCGCTGGCAAGCCCGAGCTTACTCCGGCTGCACGTCCTTGCCGGTATAGACCTCGTCGACCCAGAACTGGTCGCGGCGGTCGAAGCCGTTGAACGGGGTCAGCGAGGCCTGGGTGTAGGCGCCCATCAGGCCGAACTCGATCCAGTCATCCTCATCGATATCCGACGGCAGGGTGAAAGTCTGGGGCAGCACGTCGTAGCTATCGCAGGTGGGGCCCCAGACGGTGAATTCGGAGAACTCGGCATCGTTGTCATGCACGCGAGCGCCGCGCCAGACGCGGACCGGCGGGGTGAAGTGCATGAACTTGACTTCCATCAGGCTGCCATAGGCGCCGTCATTGACATAGACCGACTGGCCGCCGCGCTGATGTTTTACGCGCAGCAACAGCGAGGTGGACGAGGTCACGAGGGCCCGGCCAGGCTCGATGATCAGCTCGGGCTTGCGCTTTTCGCCGAAGTGGTCGTTGACGGCGGTGGCGATGGTTTCGAAGTAATAGTCCATCGGCGGGGCTTCGCTGGTCGGGTAGGGGGCCGGATAGCCGCCGCCGATATTGAGGCGCTTAAGCTCGATGCCGGCTTCCTCGACGATGCGCGCGGCCGCGGCGATGTGGCGCTCATAGGCGTAAGCGTCTTCGCACTGGCTGCCGACGTGGAAGCAGAGGCTCGGCGTGTAGCCCATCTGGTCGACCATGGTGGCGATTTCAGCCGCGCCCTGTTCCATGACGCCAAACTTGATGCCGAAATCGTAGGATTTCAGCGCCTTGCCGGCCTTGAAGCGGGTCGTGACTTCGACATCGCGCGAGGGCGAGACCACGGCGGCAAGCTGGTCGAGCTGCTGGGGATGGTCGATGGTGAAGGAGCGAACGCCGAATTCTTCATAAGCGCGGGCGATCTCGCGCTTGTTCTTAATCGGGTTGTTGTAGTGCATCACGGCGCCGGGCGCGTTGTCGCGCACCAGTTCCATTTCGGTATTGGAGGCGACGTCGAAGGCCTTGAGGCCTTCGCGGTGCAGCTGGGCGATGATGTGGGGCGAGGGATTGCATTTGACCGCATAGGTCAGCAGCCCGTCAAAACCCTTCTTGAACACCTTTGTGGCCTTGTGCAGCTCACGTTCGGAGAACAGGAAGGCCGGAAAATCCGGGGCTTCCGCCGCGATCAGGGCGGAGGTGTTCGGGAACACGTGGTTCGGCTCGTCTGTCATGGACATCTTGCCTTTCTGGGGCTGCAAAAAGCGGTGAGAAGAGCGCTGCATATAGGGCCGCATGCCCCCTCACGCAAACGTTTATTTATGACGATTTTGTAGGGTTGCGATGACACCTTAATGGCGCCGGAATCGGGGCGTTCTGCTGCGGAAATGTTAGCGTTCGGTTGTCCCCGAACGTATCAATCCGGAGGTTGGTCCGATGACACCGCGCAGTTTGGCTTTGGCAATTGGCGCTCTTGCAGTTCTGGCTATTGGCGGCACGCTGGCGCTGGCGCCGCTGACCGTGCGCAACGAGACGCTGGCGGCAGCCATAGCACCGGACGTGGTGGTTCCGTCCAGCGATGCTCAGGTCAAGCTGAGCTTCGCGCCGGTGGTCAAGGCCGTGGCGCCGTCAGTGGTCAATGTCTATGCGACGACAATCGAGCAGCAATCCAGTTCGCCCTTTGCCAATGATCCGTTCTTCCAGCGGTTCTTCGGCGGGCAGGGCCAGTTCCAGTCGCGGCCGCGGGAGTCCCAATCGCTGGGGTCTGGCGTGATCGTGGATGCCTCGGGCATGATCCTGACCAACCGCCATGTGATCGAAGGGGCAACTGATGTGCGCATCGCGCTGTCGGACGGCCGGGAGTTCGCGGTCGACGTGGCGGT
Organism: Devosia sp. UYZn731; assembly: GCF_040546795.1. Classification (NCBI taxonomy): domain Bacteria; kingdom Pseudomonadati; phylum Pseudomonadota; class Alphaproteobacteria; order Hyphomicrobiales; family Devosiaceae; genus Devosia; species Devosia sp. UYZn731. The sequence goes on along the minus strand of NZ_JBEPOL010000002.1, from coordinate 346,081 downwards.
CGAGGATGCGCAGACGGACCTTGCGGTGCTCAAGATCCGCGATCCCAAGGGCACGACCTTCCCGGCGATCACTTTCGCCGATTCCGATGCGCTGCAGGTCGGCGACCTGGTGCTGGCGATCGGCAATCCGTTTGGGGTGGGCCAGACGGTCACCAGCGGCATTGTCTCGGGCTTGGCGCGCACCGGCGTCGAGAGCTCTGACTACGAGTTCTTCATCCAGACCGACGCTGCGATCAATCCGGGCAATTCGGGTGGAGCGCTGGTCGATCTGGACGGACATCTGGTGGGCATCAATACGGCGATTTATTCGCAGACCGGCGGTTCGGTGGGGATCGGCTTTGCCATCCCGGCCAACATGGCCCGGTTGGTGGCCGATGCCGGGGTCAGCGGCGGCGCGATCGTGCGGCCGTGGTTCGGCGCCAAGATGCAGGCGGTCAATTCCGATATCGCCAGCAGCCTGGGCATGGTGGCGCCGCATGGTGCGCTGATCACCGAGGTGGCGCCGGATGGGCCAGCCGCCAAGGCGGGGTTCGCCTCGGGCGATGTGATCCTGTCGGTCGATGGCGTGGCGATCGACGATCCCAGCGCCTTCAACTTCCGGCTGGCCACCAAGCCCATCGGCAAGGCCACGACGCTGCAACGGCTACGCGGCGGCAAGACCGACGACGTGCCGTTCAATGTCGAGGCTGCGCCGGTGCCGACGCCGGATATGCTGGCGACCATCAATGGCGATTCACGGTTTTCGGGCACCACGGTGCGGCAGATCACCCCGGACCTCGCCGAGGCCAAGGGACTGCCTTACGACGCCAAGGGCGTGATCGTGACTGTGGTGGCGAAGGGTTCGCCGGCGGACCAGATGGGCTTGCAGGTCGACGATGTCCTGATGACGCTGAACGATGCGGCAATGGATACGGCCAAGACCTTCGAGCGGACCGCGTCCCAGCGCGTGCGCACATGGCAGGTGACGTTGGAGCGTAGCGGGCAGGTGTTGCGCAGCATCGTCAGTGGTTAGGGGCGGATTCGGGCTGACCGTGATGGTTTGGCGCCCATCTGTCGACCCTCCCATCACGACCGCCTCGGCTTTTGGCACAACGCCGCTCCACCCACGGTGTCATGCTGGCGCAGGTCCGGTACCATCCTGAGATGTGGCTGCAGCCGCAAGTGAGTAGCACAACGCACGACTTAGCGGCCCGCTCCACGATCTCAGAATGGGCGCCGGCCTGCGCCGGGGTGACACCGAGAATGAGGATGCTTTTGTGCCTCTTACCCAACTAATCCCCATCCCCTCCACGTCGCGCTATCCTCGCCGCCGATATCTCCACAATGGCTGCGGGTTCGCGACGAACGGCCGTGGGGAGTTTGGTGGGAGGGGAATGCGGTCGCGCGATCCCTGGGCCAGTGCGACGTTCGTTCCTCACTTCAAAGGGGCCACGTTCGGGCGGCCAGAAACCCCATCGCGTGCGGCGAGACGTGTCTCGCTTACTACAAAAACCATGAGGCACGTCTCGCCGCATGCCGCAGTCCTTGCAAAACCGTGAGCCGCTCGCGCCGCACGGCGTTTCGTCGTGACCGCTGAAAACTTGCATCCCCGCTTTATCGGGGATCACTGTGAAGTTGACGCCCGAGCACGGTGTATGCGCTTGAGCAGTCTGATAGAATGCAGCCATGACCGACCTGTTTTCCGCCGACCCCATCGATAGTGACACCGCGCGACCGCTGGCCGACCAATTGCGGCCGCGGGTGCTCGATGAGGTGATCGGGCAGACCCATCTGTTGGGGCCTGATGGTACCCTGCGACGGATGATCGCTTCGGGGCGGCTGGGGTCGCTGATCCTTTGGGGGCCGCCGGGCACCGGCAAGACCACGGTGGCGCGGCTACTGGCCGATCAAATCGGCTATCGGTTCGAGCAGATATCGGCGGTGTTTTCCGGCGTTGCCGATCTCAAGAAGGTGTTCGAGAAGGCGCGGTTCGAGCGGCTGTCCGGTCACAAGACGCTGTTGTTCGTCGACGAAATTCACCGCTTCAACCGCGCCCAGCAGGATGGCTTCCTGCCGGTGATGGAAGACGGCACGGTGGTGCTGGTGGGCGCCACGACGGAAAACCCGTCGTTCGAACTCAACGCCGCTTTGCTGTCGCGCAGCCAGGTGCTGCGCTTCGAATCCCTGTCGCTGGACGATCTGGCGCTGCTGGTGGAGCGTGCGGAAGAGCTGACCGGCGAGGCCCTGCCGCTCAACGAGGAGGCGCGCGCAACGCTGCTGACGTTGGCGGATGGCGACGGGCGGGCGCTGCTCGGGCTGGTGGAGGAAGTATTGGCTTCCGCCAAACCCGGCGAAGTGCTGGATGGGCAAGCGCTGCTGACGGTGGTGCAGCGCCGGGCGCCGATCTACGACAAGGCGCAGGACGGGCACTACAACCTCATTTCTGCCCTGCACAAGACGGTGCGCGGTTCGGACCCGGATGCGGCGCTCTACTATTTCGCTCGCATGCTCGACGCCGGCGAGGACCCGCTGTTCCTCGCGCGCCGGCTGATCCGCATGGCCGTCGAGGATATCGGCCTCGCCGACCCGCAGGCGCTGCCGCAGGCCGTGGCCGGCCGCGATGCCTATCAGATGCTGGGATCGCCGGAAGGCGAGCTGGCGCTGGCGCAGGTGGTGGTCTATCTGGCGCTCGCGCCCAAGTCGAACGCGGTCTACACGGCCTTCAAGGGGGCGACGAGCGTCGCCAAGGCCACCGGCTCGCCAATGCCGCCCATGGTCATCCTCAATGCGCCGACCAAGCTGATGAAGGGCTCGGGATATGGCGACGGCTATCAATATGACCACGACACACCGGAGGGGTTTTCGGGGCAGGAATATTTCCCCGAAAAGATCGGTCGTCAGAAATTCTACGAGCCGGTCGAGCGCGGCTTCGAACGGGAATACCGCAAGCGGATCGAGTATTTCGAGCGGTTGCGGGCCGAGAAGCGGGGCGGGGACGAATAATGGTTGGCGTGGTATTGGTGGGCATTGGCGGCGGGATCGGCGCCATGGCCCGCTACGGGGCCTCGGTCCTGGTGGGCCGTATCTGGCCATCGGGCTTCCCGCTGGCGACGCTGCTCATCAACATCGTCGGCTCGCTGGCCATGGGGCTCCTGATTGGCGGGATGGCCAGGGCGATGCCGAGCTGGGCGCCTGAAGGACGGCTGTTCCTCGCGGTCGGCGTGCTCGGCGGGTTCACCACGTTTTCCTCGTTTTCGCTGGATACGATCGCGCTGATCGAGCGCGGCGAAATCGGCCAGGCGGGCACCTATGTGGTGTTGTCGGTTGTGGTTTCGGTCGTCTGCCTATATCTGGGGCTTTTGATGACAAGAGGCCTGCCCGTATGAGTGCGGTTCAACAGCGCCTGGTGAGCCAGGACGAAGATGGAATGCGGCTGGACCGTTGGTTCGCGCACCATTTTCCCCAGCTCGGTTTTGGGCGCCTGCAAAAGCTGATCCGCAATGGCGAGGTCAAGGTCGACAAGGCCAAGGTGACGACCAGCACGCGAGTGGTTGCCGGCCAAACCGTGCGCATCCCGCCAATCGACGATCCCGAAACGGTCAAGCCGGTCAAGGTGCGCGACGAGGACGCCGACTTCCTTCGCGACCTGATCCTCTATGAGGATGACGATATCTACGTGTTCAACAAGCCCAGCGGCCTGGCGGTGCAGGGCGGTAGCGGCACCTATCGGCATCTCGACGGGATGCTGAAAAGCCTGCCCAACAAGAAGGGCGAGCCGCCACGCTTGGTGCATCGGCTGGACCGGGACACTTCGGGCTGTCTCGTCGTTGCCAAGACGCACGCGGCGGCCAGCCATTTCGGCACGGTGTTCCGATCGCGTTCGGCGCGGAAGATTTATTGGGCCGTGGTCGCCGGCAATCCCCATCCGCAGCAGGGCGAAATTTCGTGTTTCCTCGCCAAGCAGGGCGGCATGGATGGCGAGCAGGTGGTTGTCGTGAAAAACGGCACGCCCGGAGCGCAGCATTCGACCACGTATTATTCGACGACCGATACGGCCAGCCGGCGCTTTGCCTGGGTGACGCTGAAGCCGGTGACCGGGCGCACACATCAGTTGCGCGTGCATATGGCGCAGTTGGGCACGCCGATCATTGGCGATCCGCGCTACTTCAATATCGAGAACTGGCAGGGCGCGCCGGGGCTCGGCGAGGGCTTGCACCTGCATGCACGACGTATCGCTTTTCCGCTGAGGGGCGGAAAACGTTTGGATATTTCGGCGCCACTACCGCCGCATATGCGGCAGAGTTTTGATGCGCTGGGTTTCGATCCGGATCGGTACGATATCCAGCAACAGGACCCCGAGGAGGAGGGCGCGTGATCCTCGTTATGTTCGACATGGACGGCACACTGATCGACACGCAGGCGCTGATCACCGAGCATATGGCCGCGACATTCGCCGGAGCCGGACTGGCGGCGCCGGTGCCCGAAGAGTCTCGGCGGGTGATCGGGCTATCACTGCCGGTGGCGCTGGGGCGGTTGGCCAAGAGCGACGATGCCGGCCTGATCGAGCGGCTAGTCGAGAGCTACAAGAGCCACTATCGCGCCTCGGTGGTCACTGATGAGGGCCGCGAGGGCCTGTTTCCTGGCGCTTTGTCGGCGCTGGAGCGGCTGCGGCTGTGGCCGGATACGCAATTGGGCATTGCGACGGGCAAGGGGCTCAATGGGGTGCATCGCATTCTGGGGCTGCATGGCATCGAGGATTACTTCGTGACCCTGCAGACACCGGACCACAATCCGTCCAAGCCGCATCCGGGGATGATGTATCGCGCGATGAGCGAGACGGGGGCGTCGGCCGAGCAGACGGTGATGGTCGGCGATACCACGTTCGATATCGAGATGGGCAAGGCTGCCGGGGCGAAAGCTATTGCAGTATCATGGGGGTACCATGAGACGGCCGAGATGCTGGAGGCTGGGGCGGACGCGGTGATTGATCGTTACGAGGATCTCGACGCGGCGATCCGGACGGTTTTGGAGTTGAGCGATGCGTGACCAGCTTGAAGATGCCCACCAGCACAGCGACGCTGGCCTTGGCCGGGCACATCATCGTGTGAAGTCGGATTTGCCGAAGAGATTCTATAAGGATGTCAGTGTCTTAGCGGTGGATGGCGGGTTCACGGTGGCGCTGGATGGGCGGCCGGTGAAGACGCCGGGCAAGATAGCGGTGGTGGTGCCGGTGGCGGAGATTGCCACGGTGATGGCGGCGGAGTGGGCAGCGCAGGGAGAGTTTATCAATCCAGATCCTATGCCCATGGTAAGATTGATCAATTCGGCGCTGGAGAGCGGCGAGAAGATGATCCCGGCGTTCCGCGAGGAGGTTCTGAAATTCGCCGCGGGCGATGCGCTGCTGTATCGGGCCGAGGCGCCGCAGACGCTGGTTGATGAGCAGGAAGCTAGCTGGGACGCGGCGCTGGTGACGCTGGCGCGCCATTTTGGTGTGAGTTTTCAACCGACTATCGGAATTATCCATCAGGCGCAGCCGGCCGCGACGCTGGCGCGGCTGGGCGATTCGCTGCAGGCCGAGGGGCTGCTGGTGATGACGGCACTGGTGTCGATCACCGGGCTGACCGGGTCGGGGCTGCTGGCGATCGGGCTGTTGCATAAGTTGTTTACGCCCGACCAAGTGTGGGCGGCAGCGCATGTGGATGAGGATCACCAGATCCGCGCCTGGCGGCAGGACGAGGAAGCGGCCGAGCGGCGTGTGAAGCGGCGGCTGGAGTTTGATACCGCCGCTAACGTCTTGGAATGGCTGCGGAATTAGGCTTTGCTCGCGGCCGTGGCGATGACCCAGTCGGCCGTGTCCTGATCGATCTCGCGCAGAGGATCGAGGACGAAATCGCGCTCGTGCGCATAGGGATGCGGCAGGGTCAGGCGCGGGGACAACTCGATGCGCCGATCGTAGGCGATGATATCGATATCGATGAGGCGAGGGCCCCAGACTTCGATGCGTTCGCGGCCCATGGCGAGCTCGATGCCTTGCAGAACGTCAAGCAATTCCAATGGCTTGAGGCTGGTGACAATGCTCATCGCCATATTGGCGAAGTCGGGCTGGTCGGTTTTGCCCCAGGGTTTGGTGGTGATGACGGTCGAGGCGGCGATCAGGGCGATCTGGGGCTGCGAGATGATGCGATCGACCGCGTCGGCCAGTTGGGCCGGCGGATCGCCGATATTGGCACCGAGGCTGAGCCAAGCTTTTGACATCGTTGACTATTTCCGGACGCGGTGGAGCTCGATGGCGGCCTCGCCGCGAACCATGGCGATGGGTGCCTCGGGCTTGCGGACGCGTAGAATAATCCAGCTAACGCCTTGGAAAGACTGGAATAAGGCCTCGACGATGTTGTTGGCGACGGCTTCCAGAAGCTTCATGCGCTGACCTTCGAAGCTGCTTTTCACCACGTCGTAGATATCCGCGTAGGATATCCCGGCAGAGAGGCGATCGGTTTCGGCAGCGGCGGTAAGATCCGTACCCAATTCCAGATCGATGAAGAATCGCTGGCCGAGCTTGGCTTCCTCGGCAAAGACGCCATGGTAGCCGTAAAAGCCCAGGTCTTTCAGGATGATACGGTCGCCAGTGTAGGGGTCGGCCATGCGGTCACCTCGCGTTTTCGGGGGGACCATACAGCGTTGCCTGCGCCACGCGAAGGGCATCGCGGTTGGGGCGGATGTCGTGCACCCGAAAGATATGCCCGCCCTTGGAGTACGCCAGGACGTTGGTGGCAATGGTGCCGGCGAGACGCTCATGGGGCTCGTTACCGAGCAATTTGCCGATCATCGATTTGCGAGAGGTGCCGACCAAAATCGGAAACTGGTCGTTTTGGGCGGTTCCTGAACAAGCTTGCTGGATTTCTTGAAGCAGCTGATAATTTTCGGCCAGGGATTTGGAAAAACCGAAGCCTGGATCGAGGATCAGGTTTGTGCGGCTTATCCCCGCGCGTTCGGCGACGGCTATAGTGGCGTCGAAATAGCGGCGGACTTCGTCGGCGATGGGCTTGGTAAGATCGCGGACCTTGTCCCAGTGCATGGCGATGACGGGAACGCCGTGCAGCGCCGCGATGTCGGCCATTTCTGGCGCGCCTTGCAGGCCATGGACGTCGTTGACAATGACGGCGCCGGACTGGATGGCCTGGTCGGCGACCAGGGGCTTGTAGGTGTCGATGGAAATCGGCGTGGTGATGCCGGCGGCGACGAGGGCTTCGATGACGGGGATGACGCGGTCAAGTTCGTGCTGGATCGAGACGGGAGTTGCGCCGGGGCGCGTGCTTTCACCGCCGATATCGATGATGTCGGCGCCCTCGGCGACCATGGCGTGGGCGTGGGCAATGGCGGCGTCCAGCATGGCGTGCTCACCGCCGTCAGAGAAGCTGTCGGGGGTGACGTTGAGGATGCCCATGATGGTGGGCGTGGGGCCGAGGGTGAGGGCGCGGTGATGGGACAGGGGGATGGTGCGGGTGGTGTGGATGGGCATGGCGTGGCCTCGGTTTGACCCGGCATACCCCCACCCTGACCCTCCCCACAAGGGGGAGGGAAATCGACTGATGGGGTGGAGGTGAGAAACGCAGGCGCGCTACTGCGCGAGATGAGACGAGGGGAATGGTTGGATTGGGGCCAAACGTCCCCCCACCCATAGCCCTTCGCGCGTAGCACTACGGGCGAAGAACGCCCTCCACGCAAGGGGGAGGGTGTCGACTGCTGGGGTGGAGGCTTGGCAGGAGAGGGAGAGTGCGGGCGGCTGCATGGGAAATAGACACCCCCCACCTTGATCCTCCCCTGGAAGGGGGAGGTGTCGACTGATCGTTCAGGGTTCTAGTTTGGGAATACCGGCGTAGCGGGTTTGGCGTCGCGGGGGTGGAGGAGCCAGATGCCGGAGCCGTGCTCGCGGCACATGATGGCGGCGCCTTCGGGGTCGTAGGGGCGGTCGCCGGGGATGTCGTCGTTGAACCAGACGGGCAGCTGGATCGAGAACTGGGTTTGCAGGCGCGTGCCATCGACGCAGCAGGCGGCGTTGACGAGGGCGCCGTGGAGCGGGCGGACGAGAATGCCGGCGTCGCGCATGGCGCGTTCGATGGGCTGGATGTGGGTGCAGGTGAGCAGGCGCGTGGGATCGCGGTCGTAGGCGATCTGCGCGTCGGACCAGTGCTGGCCGTGGGCGATCAGGTCGGCATATTTACGCAGGGCCGGATCGGCGGCGAGGCGTTTGACGCGCTGGTGCTCCGCCTGAGTGAGAAGACGGGATTCGCGTGCCCAGCGGCGCTTGCGGGCATGGAAAAAGTCGATGCCGGCCCAATTGGGCGCGGTGGTGCCGTCGGCCATCAGGATGGAGCGGATCAGCACGACCATGGCGACCAGCAAGATTGGCAGGGCGATGATGGCGGCCTGGTCAAGGTATGGCGGCGTGCGGGGTTCGTTGAGGTGATAGAGCAGGGCGATGGCGATGATGAAGCCGGGGCCGACAATGGCCATGGCGGCGATAACGCTGCCGAGGCTACCAAGGGGGTGGTTCAGGACCCTGTGCAGAGCGCCGGGAGTGGGCAGGGGGTCGCCGGATTGATCCATGGTGGCGTTTGAGGGCATCTGACCGCCCAGGAGCACAACCAGCGTTACGATGCCAAGTATGCTGCCGAGCGGGATCAGGAAGAGATAGGCGAATGCCTGAACCTGAAGCAGCAGACGCGCCCAGCGAGCGTTGAACAGCAGGCCGAGGCCGCCGATGACGCTGGGGGCGAAGTAGACCGCGAACAGCAGCAGGAAAAAGCCGCCGTCGGCGCGGTAGCCGGGATTGGCGCCGGGATCGGAAAGGAAGAGGCCGATGAAGGGGATGGCGATGGCGGAGCAGGCCAAGCCGACCAGGATGTGCGTGGCAGCGAGGATTTTGGTGAGGATGGCGGGCGCTCCGGGGGGTGTTTGAGGTGGAGTGCCTGTTGGTGGGTGAATGGGAGCTGAATTTGCAGAAACCCCCACCTTGATCCTCCCCCTCGAGGGGGAGGTGTCGACTGGCTGTATTGTGGCGCAGATTGTTGCGCTGGTGGCGGCGCGTCAGGCAAATGCCAATCGGTATTGGCGTGGAGTCACTTGCTTGAGGGCTTTGAACTGGCGGTTGAAATTGGCGAGGCTGTCATAGCCGACGTCGCCGGCGATCTGGCCGATGGGTATTGTGGTCGAGGAGAGCAGGGCGCAGGCGCGGCCGATGCGCAGGCGGATCAGGTATTGGCTGACGGTCTGGCTGGTATGGCGGAGGAAGGTGCGGTGCAGGCCCGAGGGGCTGAGGGCGGCGATATCGGCGAGGGCGGCGATGGTGATCGGCTCGGCGAAGTTTTGGTGGATGTGATCGAGGACGCGGTCGATGCGGGTGCGCTCGGCGGTGGGGCTTGTGGTGTTGGGCGCGGTGGCGGCGAGGGGCGTGGCGGTGCGGTCGGCGGCGAGGAGGCTGAGGACCTGCAGCAGGAGGAGGAAGCGTTCGGTGGCGGGACGCTGAAACAGGATTTCGATGAGCGGGCGGGCGGCAGCGGAGGTGGCGGGGGAAAAGCGCAGGCCGGCGGAGGCGCGGGTGAGCATGGCGCCGACGCTGCGCAGTTCGGGGAATTTGGCGGTGAGGTGGTCGGCCCAATCGGGCAGGAACCACATGACGAGGGCGATGTGGGGTTGGGCGGGGTCGGGCTTGTCGATGGAGGACCAGGTGTGGGGCAGGTAGGGGCCGATGAGGACGAGGTCGCCGTCTTCGTATTCCCCGATATGGTCGCCGATGAAGCGCTGACCGCGCGAGTTGAGGGTGAGGGTCAGCTCGTATTCGGGATGGTGGTGCCACTGGAACGGAATGGCGTCGTCAAGGCGGCGGTTGAGCATCGCCCATGAGGCGTCCTCGGTGACGGTGAGGTGTTCGAGATAGGGCTTCATCTGGCACCAGGGCGGTCGTTGACGCCAGAATAGTATCGATTATTGCCGGTCCAGGGCAAGCCTTGGCGGCGTGGCGGGGTTAGCCTCTACCCATCGAACAGTCCTGAGGGGACGAGACATGGGAGAGTTTCATGCAAGCCGAAGCCAAGCGCGACAGCCATCCGACGACGCAGGTCGTGACCACGCAGCTCAAGGATATCGTCAAGACGCTGCCCCTGCGGGTGCTCAGTCCGGCGGACTGGGAGCACTGGGTGACGAAGGGCTATGTGATTGTTCGAGATGCGGTGCCGCAGCAAAATGTCGAGCGGCTCAAGGCTTTACTGTGGGATTTTGATGAAAAGCATCCGGCCGATGCAAGCACCTGGTATGCGCCGCAGCGCCGGGACCACATCATGAAGGAGCTGAACGGCACCGGCATGGTGGAAATCTATAACCACCAGTATCTGTGGGACAACCGGATGGAACAGCGCATTTATGATGCGTTCGTGGACATCTGGGATCTGGAAGAGCTGTGGGTGTCGATCGATCGGGCGAACCTGAATGTGCCCAAGAAGGTGCATGGCAATCCGAACGGGTTTATCCACTGGGACAGCGACACCTCGCTCGATCCGCTGCCGATCGGCGTGCAGGGGGTGTTGAGCCTGGTCAAGCAGGATGGCGATGTGGGCGGGTTCCAGTGCATTCCGGAGCTGTTCTACAATTTCGACGAGTGGGTGAAGACGCAGCCGACCGATCGCGACCCGATGCACCCCGATACAAGCGGGCTGAGCATCACCAATATCGAGATGGAGCCAGGCGACCTGATGATCTTCAACACGCTGCTGGCGCATGGCGTGCGGCCGAACCACTCCAAGGACCGGGTGCGGATGGCGCAGTATATTTCGATGTATCCGGCCAATGAGGGCGATGTGATCGACCGAGCCGAGCGGGTGCGGCTGTGGCGGGAGCTGGATTCGCCGAAGCGCGATGCGTTTCCCGGCGATCCGCGCGAGTGGGAAAAGAACCACGCTCAGACGGCCAAGCTGAACCCGCTGGGGGAGAAGCTGCTGGGGCTCAAAAGCTGGTAAGTTGGGCTGAATTGCGCAGGAGAGTCTGGGTGTTACCAGGGTCTCCTGCGCCTTTGATTCCGGCTAGTGACGGCCTTTGGATTCGACGAGGGTCTTGAGCACCAAGGTGATCACCGAGGCCAAAGCCAGCACCGAGGCGGCGGCGAAGGAGCCGGTGACGTTGAAGTCGTTGAACAACAGCGAGATTTGCAGCGGCAGGGTATTGGTCTGGCCGCGAATGGCGCCGGAGACGACGGAGACGGCGCCGAATTCGCCCATGACGCGGGCATTGCAGAGGATGGCGCCGTAGAGCAGGGCCCAGCGGATATTGGGCAGGGTGACGAACCAGAACATCTGCCAGCCATTGGCGCCGAGGGAGAGCGAGGCTTCCTCATCCTCAGAGCCTTGTTGTTGCATCAGCGGGATCAGTTCGCGGGCGACGAAGGGGGCGGTGACGAAGAGGCTTACGAGGAAAATGGCCGAGAGGGTGAACATCAACTGGATGCCGACGCTGGCGAGCGCGGGCCCGAGCAAGCCCTGTCCACCATAGAGGAACAGGTAGATGACGCCGGCGACGATGGGGCTGACCGAGAACGGAATCTCGATGACGGTGATGAGAAATTGCCGGCCAGGGAACCTGAAACGGGTGACCAGCCAGGCGGCGCAGACGCCGAAGACGATGTTGATCGGGACGACGACAAGCGAGGTCAGCACCGTCAGGCCGATGGCGTGGAGCGTGTTGCGCTCAAGGATATTGGAAAAGTAGACGCCGACGCCCTCGCGGAAGGCGAAGGCGAAGATGACGGCGAGCGGGACCATCAGGACCAGACCAGAGACGGCGAAGGCCAGCGCGATGAAAATGCGCTCGGCGAGGCTGCGGCGGTGGACGAGTTCGGTCATCAGCGGGTCCGGTCGGTGTAGCGCAATTGCCAGGCCTGGAGCGCGTTGGTGATGAAGAGGGTCGCGAAGGCGGTCAGCAGCAGGATCAGCGCCAGGGCGGCGGCGGCTTCGTAATTGTATTCGTCGAGGCGGATGAAGATCAGCAGCGAGACGATTTCGGTGAGGCCGGGCAGGTTGCCGGCGATGAACACCACAGCGCCGAATTCGCCGAGGCTGCGGGCGAAGGACAGCACGCAGCCGGCCATGAAGGCGGGCAGGATGACCGGGGCGATGATGCGGGTGAAGACCTGCCAGTTGGTGGCGCCGAGGGTCTTGGCGGCTTCCTCGAGATCGACCTGGAGGTCTTCTAGCACCGGCTGAACGGTGCGGACGACAAAGGGGATCGAGGTGAAGATCATGGCGACGATAATGCCGAGCTGGCTGTAATTGACCTTGATGCCGAGCGGTTCGAGCAACTGGCCGTACCAGCCGGTTTGGGAAAACAGCGTGACGAGGGTCAGGCCGGCCACGGCGGTGGGAAGGGCAAAAGGCAGGTCGATCAGCGCATCGAGCAGGCGCTTGCCGGGGAAGCGGTAGCGCGTGAGCACCCAGGCCATGAGCATGCCGAAGACGCCGTTGACCGCGGTGGCGACGAGGGCCGAGCCAAAGGTGACGCGATAGGCGGCGAGCGAGCGCGGCATAGAGATGATGCGCCAGAATTCCGGCCAGCCCATGCCGCCCACCTTGAGCAGCATGGCGAGCAACGGCAGCACGACGATGATGACGAGATAGAGCATCGTGACACCGAGGGTCAGGCCGAAACCGGGCAGGAGATGCTTGGAGCGTCGGGCGCGGGTGGTCATACTATCCCATCAAGTGCGAACGGCGTGGCTTGGTGCCACGCCGTCGAGAGTCATGATTGCTCAGGTGCTTACTGATTGGCGAAGACCTTGTCGAGCAGGCCGCCATCGGCGAAATGCTCCTCGGAGACCTTCTTCCAGCCGCCGAATGCGTCTTCGACCGTGACGAGGCGAATGGCGGGGAAATCGGCAGCGTGGGCGGCCATGATTTCGGGATTGTTGACTCGGTGGAAGTTGGCGGCGGAGATTTCCTGGCCTTCGGGGGTGTAGAGGAAATCGAGATAGGCCTTGGCGATATCACGGCTGCCACGGGCATCGGCGACCTTGTCGACGATGGCGACGGGGAACTCGGAGAGCAGGCTGACGCTAGGGATCACGGCATCGTATTTGTCGGCGCCGAGTTGCTTGCGCACACCCTGCACTTCGGCTTCGAAGGTGACGAGCACATCGCCCTGCTGGCGCTCGGTGAAGGCGGTGGTGGCGGCGCGCCCGCCGGTTTCGAACACCGGGACATTGGCGAACAGCTTGGTCAGGAAGGCTTCGACCTTGGTTTCGTCGCCGGCATATTCCTCATCGGCCCAAGCGCGGGCGGCCAGATAGGTGTAGCGGCCATTGCCGGAAGTCTTGGGATTGGGGAAGATCACCTGGACGCCATCGGCGGCCAGATCGCCCCAGTCCTTAATGCCTTTCGGGTTTCCGGCGCGCACGAGGAAAGCGGGAAACGAGTAGAACGGCGAGGCGTTGTTGGGGAACTGGGTGGCCCAATCGGCCGCAACGAAGCCGCCATCGGCAAGCTTCTGGATATCGGGGACCTGGTTGAAGGTGACGACATCTGCCTGCAGGCCTTCGAGCACGGCGCGGGCCTGGGCGGACGAGCCGGCGTGGGACTGGTCGACAGTGAGATCGACGCCGGTGGAGGCCTTGTAGGCGGGGATGAAGGCGGCGTTGACGGCTTCGAACAGCTCGCGGGAAATGTCGTAGGAGACGTTCAGAATCTGCGTTGGCTGGGCGAATGCGGGCGTGCCGCCCAACGCCAGGGCTGCCATGGCGATGGCGAAGAACTTCTTCATGTGACGCGGGCTCCGAAGGGCTGTGCGGGAAAGGTGGAGGGAACCTAACAGCGGGTTTGCGCGCGTCAAACGTAAAGCATTGATGTGGATGAGTAATTTACGATGTTACCGGAAGGGGCAATGGCGTTGCGCGGGAACGAGGTCTCGGGCGAAATTGTTGCGTGCGCCGGGTGGCGGGGCGCGGCCTGACCGGCCGATATGAGACCAATTACAGGGTGACAACAGTGGATGCCGGGCAAAAGCGTAAGCATTCGTTATAGGCAAAATGCGAAACTGGTTCAGTGACATAGTGACCATTTCTAACAGTCAGTAGAAACACCGAATGCATCCTGTCTGGTCCGGACTCCTGGCAAATCTGGCAGTGGTGACGATTTTCGTCTCCAGTTGGGCCTACCTACAGGCCATGTTCGACCGCTGGTCGCCGTGGGTGCGCGCGCTGGCGCTGGGAACGCTGTTCGGCATTGGCGCAGTGGTGGCGATGCTGAGCGCTTTCATGTTGGATGAAGGCGTGTTCATCGACCTGCGGACGACGCTGATTTCATCGGCCGGATTGTTTGGCGGGCCGGTTGCGGGATTGACGGCGGCGCTGATCGCTGCGGGGTATAGGCTCTATATGGGCGGTGCGGGAGCGTGGGGCGGGTGCCTCGGTATCGCGGTGGCCGTGGGGCTGAGCTTGGCGCTCTATGCCGCGGTGCGCGGGCGAAAATTGCGGCGCCGCGATGTGCTGGTTCTCGCCCTGCTGATAGCGGCGATGGGCATCATCATTGTGTTCGTGCTGCCGAGCCAGCAGCGCGATGCTGCCCTGGCACAGACCGCGGTGCCAAGCGCCGTGCTGCATTTCATATCGAGCCTGCTGGCGGGGCTGGCGCTGCTCTATGACGAGCGCCGGCGCATTGCGGTGCGCGAAAACCAGACTTACCGCACCATCATCGAGTCGCTGCCAGACAGCCTCAACGTCAAGGATCGCGATGGCCGGTTCATCGCCGCCAATCCGGCGACAGCGGCGCTGATGCATGCCAAAAGCGCGGCCGAACTGATCGGCAAGACCGACGCGGATTTCTATGCGCCGCCGGTGGCGAGCCGCTTCCGGCAGGATGAACTGGACGTCATGGCCAGGGGCGTGATGACGAGTATCGAACAGAAGCTACCTAATCTGGACAGCAATCCGAAGTGGCTGTCGACGCTTAAGGTGCCGCTGTTCGATGAGAGCGGTGCGGCGGCGGGTATCATCACTCTCAATCGCGATGTGACCGAGCGGCGCAACCTGGAACGGGCGCTGGAGCAGAGCCAGCAGCAATTGTCCTACGCGCTGGCGCAGATGGCCGATGGCGTGGCGATGTTCGACCGCAACGGGATCATGGTGTTCTGCAATGACCAATATCGCGACAACTTTCCGCTGACGCGGGACGTACGCGTGCCGGGCAATCATGTGCGCGATATCCTGCGGACGTCGGCGCAACGCGGCGAGCAGACCGTGCTGGAAGTGGATGACCTGGAAGAATGGGTCAATCTGACGGAAGCGGCGCTCTATACGCCCACCGAACATGACGTGCCGCTGGTTGGCGGACGCTGGGTTCAGTTTCGCACCAGTGCATCGCCCGACGGGGCCAGCATGGTGGTGGTCTCCGATATCACTAAGATCAAAACGGCGGAGACTAATCTGCGGGCGCTGACCAACCTGCTGCAGCAGCAGGCGGTGACCGACGGGCTGACGGGGCTGTTGAACCGGCGGGCGTTCGACGAGGCGCTGGAAAGCGAACTGGCGCGCAGCGCGCGCGACAAGAGCTGGATCAGCCTGTTGCTGATGGATATCGATCGGTTCAAGGCGTTCAACGATCATTATGGCCATCAGGAAGGCGACGCGTGCCTGCGCGCCGTGAGTGCCGAGTTCAAGCGGGTGCTGAAGCGGTCGAGCGACGTGGCGGCGCGCTATGGCGGCGAGGAATTCGTGGCGATCCTTCCAGATACCGACGAGGACGGGGCGTTCGCCATCGCTGATGAGTTTCTTAAGGGCTTGCGGGCGCTGGGGATGGCCCATGCCGGCAGCGAGAAGGGCATTGTCACGGCCAGCATCGGCATCGCGTGCTATCGTCCGGACGAGGATTGGCGCGGGGCGGTAGAGCTGGTGGGGCGGGCCGATCAGGCGCTGTATGGCGCCAAGCTCGCCGGGCGGGATCGGCTCACGGGCTGGCGCGGAGCACGCGACAAAACTGCGCTGAGTTTCGGGTGAGGGCGGTCTGCAAACGGTAGGCTTCTGCGCTTCCGGTGCTCACGGACGTGAGTTCGCTCCGCTTCGGTTCTCGATGCCCGTCGTGCTCAACTCGCCCTGACCTGATCTCAACGCAGTTTCCGGTGGTCGCCAGACAGTTTTTTAAGATCGAGCGGCTCGGGATGCACCCCGGTTTGCGCCGGGGTGACATCGAGTTCGAGGCTAGTTCAGCGCTTTTACGGGCGTTGCGAACAGGTCGTATTCGTCGCTGTCGGTGACCAGCACATCGATCATGTCGCCGGGCTTGATGCCGGTGGCGTTGGAGACGATGACCTGGCCGTCGATTTCGGGGGCGTCCCACTTCGAGCGGGCAATGGCCTTGTTGGCGTCGGGCTGCACGTCATCGACCAGCACCTGGATGGTGCGGCCGACCTTTTTGGCAAGCTGGCCGGTCGAGACGGTCTGGGCGACTTCCATCAGGCGCTCGAAGCGATCCTGGGCGACGTCGTCGGGGACGATATCGGCGAGTTCGTTGGCGGGGGCGCCGGTGACGGGCTCGTATTTAAAGCAGCCGGCGCGGTCGATTTCGGCTTCTTCGATGAAGTCGAGCATCATCTCGAAATCTTCTTCGGTCTCGCCGGGGAAGCCGACGATGAAGTTGGAACGAACGGTCAGGTCCGCAACCTGCTCGCGCCACTTGAGGATGCGGTTGAGCGTCTTGTCCTGATGGGCCGGGCGGCGCATGGCCTTGAGGATTTTCGGCGAAGCGTGCTGAAAGGGGATGTCTAGGTAAGGCAGGACCAGGCCTTCGGCCATCAGTTCCATGACCTGATCAACGTGGGGATAGGGATAGACATAGTGCAGGCGCACCCAGGCGCCGAGCTGGCCGAGTTCCTTGGCGAGATCGTAAAACTTCGCCTTGACCGGACGGCCGCGATAATTGGATTCGGCGTATTTGATATCGACGCCGTAGGCGCTGGTATCCTGGGAGATGACCAGCAGCTCCTTGACGCCGCCGCGGATCAGGCCTTCGGCCTCGCCGAGGATGCCCGCGGCCGGACGCGAGGCGAGATCGCCTCGGATCTGGGGGATGATGCAGAAGGAGCAGCGATTGTTGCAGCCTTCGGAAATCTTGAGATAGGCGTAATGGCGCGGGGTCAGCTTGAGGCCCTGCTCGGGCACCAGATCGACGAAGCGGTTCGGCACAGGCGGTAAATGTTCGTGAACGGCGCTGACGACGTTCTCGTATTGATGCGGGCCGGAAATGGCGAGCACGGACGGATGGGTCTTGCGGATCAGCTCTTCTTCGACGCCGAGGCACCCGGTGACGATGACGCGGCCGTTTTCGGCCAGCGCTTCGCCAATAGCTTCCAGCGATTCTTGCTTGGCGGAGTCAAGAAAACCGCAGGTGTTGACGAGCACGATATCGGCGCCCGCATAGTCGCGGCTGAACGAATAGCCCTGCGAGCGCAGGGTGGACATGATGCGCTCGCTATCGACGAGGGCTTTGGGGCAGCCGAGGCTGACGAGGCCAATTTTTGGCGCTTGGCTCATGTGAGCTTGTATTCCAATGTTGGATGGTTGGCGGCGTCATACAGAAAAGTTGACGGTTACGCAATGTGACTGTCGCGGGGCTGGAGTGTGCACAGCGGTGAACACGCAGGGTTGAAAGCCGGGATCTGTGAACAGTGTGATCGTTACTGTGCTGGTTATGGGTTGCAATCGACTGAGCTAGTGGGGAAGATATTCGAGCGTCAGTTGAGGTGGCGCCGTCACATCCATGGAGTCCACCAATGTTCGATCGTCTCTCCGTTTACGCGCCGCAGGCCCTCGCGGTGCTCCGCATCGTGGCTGCAATCCTGTTTATCCTGCATGGCACGCAGAAGCTTATCGGCTTTCCCGCAGCAGAATTCTCCCCGCCGCTGATGAG
Source organism: Devosia sp. UYZn731 (assembly GCF_040546795.1). NCBI lineage: Bacteria > Pseudomonadati > Pseudomonadota > Alphaproteobacteria > Hyphomicrobiales > Devosiaceae > Devosia > Devosia sp. UYZn731. The sequence goes on along the minus strand of NZ_JBEPOL010000002.1, from coordinate 328,163 downwards.
CCTGTTCGGTCTGGCCGGCCTCATCGAGATCGTCGGCGGCCTGCTGATCCTCGTCGGCTTCTTCACGCGCCCGGCCGCATTCATCGCCGCTGGCGAAATGGCTGTTGCCTATTGGATGGCGCATGCCCCCAGCAGCCTGTTCCCGTCCAACAATGGCGGGGACGCGGCGATCCTGTTCTGCTTCGTGTTCCTGTACCTGGTGTTTGCCGGGCCGGGCGCCTGGAGCGTCAACAAGAAGTAGGGTCTTTTTGGCCTGAAGATGAAGAAGGCCGCCACGATTGAGTTCGTGGCGGCTTTTTCTTTACGTCCGTGGTGTCGGCGTGCGCTTGGCAGTACGCTTTGGCTTGAAGACCTCGCCGGGCTCGGTGGCCGGGGCGCGCATCGGCGGGGCGGTCGGCGGGGTCGGGTAATAGGGGCCTGGCTCGGTGGCCGGGGTGATGTATTCGTCCGCCTCGGCATAGTCGCGGTCTTCGCCTTCCTCGGCGAGATCGCGAATGGCGTCGCGCACTTCATCGAGCAGCGAGGCCGAATAGCGCGAGCGGTTGACGCTGTCGCTGCTGGATTCGTGGGCCTTGAAATAGACCAGCAGCGCTTCGCAGCCGATGCGCAGCAAAATCCAGGACAGGAGGCTGAAGACGGCGATTTCGAGCAGACCCCACAGGCCATTGCCGAAGCCGGAGCCGAAGGTGAAGAACAGATGGCCGATTGCCCAGAGCAGGATGGCGCAGAGGCCGAGTGCATAGAGAATCGGCACCAGACGGGGCGACAGGATAGAGTCGAGCTTGAACAGCGTTTGTCTCGTAAACAGGCGCTTCAGGTCGTCCAGGGTCATTTCGGTCTCCACGATTCAGGCCGTTTCGCCATGTCTGCACTATTTGGGGCGGGGCTGGCAAATGTTGGGGTGCCTTCACCTCTCCCTATGGGGGAGAGGTCGGCGCGCAGCGCCGGGTGGGGGGGCCTTCCGGAGGCACCTCACCCAGTAAAGGCCCCCTCACCCATCCCAAGAGGGTCGACCTCTCCCCCAAAGGGAGAGGTGAAGGGAGTCACGGTCGGCCCAAACTGGGCCTCGAATGCCTGGCGGAGGACCGAATCGACTTCCGGCAGGGAGACGAGGTGGCCCAGGTCCTCGAAGCTGGTAACGCCCTGGTCGGCGATGCCGCAGGGGACGATGCCGTCGTAGTGGCTGAGGTCAGGCGAGACGTTGAGCGAGATGCCGTGGAAGGTGACCCATTTGGACACCCGCACGCCGACGGCGGCGATCTTGTCTTCGCGCCCGATGCCCTTGTCGGGGCGGGCGACCCAAACGCCGACTCGGCCGGCGCGGCGTTCGGCGCAGATGTTGAAGGCGGCCATTGTGTCGATGACCCATTGTTCGAGGGACTGCACCAGGGCGCGGATATCGCGGCCGCGCTCGCGCAGGTCGAGCATGATGTAGGCCACGCGCTGGCCGGGGCCATGATAGGTGTATTGACCGCCGCGGCCGGCGTCGTAGACCGGAAAACGGTCGGACAGCAGGTCAGCGGCGTGGGCCGAGGTGCCCGCGGTATAAAGGGGCGGGTGTTCGAGCAGCCAGACGGCCTCGCCAGCCTCGCCCGCGGCAATGGCGGCGGCGCGGGCGCGCATGGCGTCGAGCGCCTCGGGGTAGGGCACGGGCGTTGCGGAAATGATCCACTCGACCGGCTTGGCGTCGGGCCGCAGCATTTTATTGGCAGGGGGCTCGATGTCGGGTGGCGCCATTAACACTTTGATAACCATAGTTGCCAGAAGATTACCCGGAGAGATTCCGCCCGAGAGTCACGGTGCAGCTTAGCTGAAGCGGCCCTGAATTTCGACAACGCCAGGTGGCGCGCCGGATAAAGGTTCGAGACATATCTATGAGCACTCTGGACAATATTGAAGTGGACATCACCGTCGAACTCGGCGCGACGACGATGCCGGTGCATCATCTGCTGCGCATGGGCCGCGGCGCCGTGATCGAGCTGGACACCACCGAAAACGACCCGCTGCGGATTTATGCGAACAATACGCTGGTTGCGCACGGCGAAGTGCGGGTTGATGAGGGCCGGTTGCGGGTTCTGATCTCGGAGAAGGTTTATCGTAGGGGATAGAGCGCATTATCTGCGTTTCGCACCCCTCACCCTGTCATTTCTGCTGAACGCAGAAATGTCTGTCCCGGCCATTCGAGCGTAGCTCTCATGGCCTTCTTGCCTCAAATCGCTCCACTGGAGCGATTTGGCCTTCGGCACGGGTCGAAGTCCCACAGGGGGCGAGGGATGGCTCGGAGTATGGGCTAACAGCGAGTTCACCTTCTCCCCTTGTGGGAGAAGGTGCCCGAAGGGCGGATGAGGGGTTCTTCTGTAGAAACTCGAGTTGTCACCAAATCGGTGATTTAACCGCTTGAGGTTACGGATGAGCTTTGCTACATGCCCATCACGCTTCGCCGCAGGGGGAAGCTCTACCATGGCGTGCGGTCGTGGCGGAATTGGTAGACGCGCAGCGTTGAGGTCGCTGTATCGCAAGATGTGGAAGTTCGAGTCTTCTCGACCGCACCAGTCGCCTTCAAAAGCGACACGAAAACAAGCCACCCTTTTGGGTGGCTTTTTTGTTTGCGGAACTCCAATAGCTTTCATTGGTTTTTTGATAGCCAGGTCACGCGCCGGTGCGTTGACCACGCACGGAAAACATGATCATCCAAATCTGCTTTAGGAGAACTATGATGCATATTGGACGGATAATTTTTGGCGCAGCGCTGTTGTTCTCGTCGTCGGCCATGGCGGCCGACTACCAGGTGCAAATGCTCAACAAGGGCAGCGACGACAGCCGGATGGTTTTCGAGCCCGCGCTGACCAAGATCGTGCCCGGCGATACCGTGACCTTCGTGGCAACGGACAAGGGGCACAATGCCGAGACCATCCCGGGCATGCTTCCCGAGGGCGCCGAGCCCTTCAAGGGCGCTTCGGGCAAGGACGTCACGGTGACGTTCACGGTCCCCGGCGCTTATGGCATCAAGTGCCTGCCGCACTTCGGCATGGGCATGGTTGCACTGGTGGTTGTGGGCGACGCGCCCGCCAATCTCGATGCCGTCAAGGCGGTCAAGGTGCCACCCAAGGCCGCTGAGCGTTTCGAAGCGCTCTACCCGCAGATCACGCAGTAAATCGAGCTTTGAGGCGGCGGCGCGGATGCGCCCTGCCTTCGATTTGTCGACGATGAACAAGGCCACTCTTCGGAGTGGCCTTTGTTTTTTGCTTAACCGTCGGCGCAGCTATGCGACGCTCGCATGACAGACGACGTATGGGCGCAATTGACTTACTAAGTGTACTTACTATATGTGCGGTTATGGATCAGCAAGATACTCAGACACTGGACTGCAAGCCCGCGAGCGGCATCGCCGACGTGGCGCCGATCAGCAAACTGATTTTCTCGGTGACCAAGCAGATGCGCCGGGTTTTCGAGCAGCAAGCACGGTTGCAGGACATGACGCTGCCACAGTGGCGGGCGCTGGGGCAATTGGTGCAATCGAACGGGCTCTCGCAGGCGGCTCTGTCCACGCTGATCGAGACCGATCAGATGACCACCAGCAAGATATTGCGACTGCTGGAGACGCGCGGGCTGATCGAGCGGCTGCCGGACCCGGCCGATAGCCGGGCCAAGATCGTGCGGGCGACGCCGCCGGTTACGGCCATGGTCGAGGCGATGAAGGCCGTGGCAGGCGAGCTGCACGAGACGATGCTCGACGGTATTTCGGAGGCGGACAAGGAGGTTCTGGTCCGCTCCCTCAACAAGATTTCGGACAATTTGGCCGGTCAGAGCGACCGGCAAAAGGACGCAGACAAATGAACGCTCCCATGAAGAAGAATGCCGAGGCAGATGCTACGCCAGTGGCTGCCCCAAAGCCCGTAACGGCAGTGCCGCCGGCGCCCGAAGCGGTTGAGCCTGTCGCGCCGCCCAAGAAGAAGGGCAAGCTGCGCCGCAATCTGCTGATGTTCGGCCTGCCGCTGGTGTTGGCCGGGGGCGGGGCGTATTTTTACCTGAATGGCGGGCGTTTCGTGGACACCGACAATGCCTATGTGCAGCAGGTCAAGGTGTCGCTGTCGGCCGATGTCGCGGGGCGCGTGACCGAGGTCGATGTGGCGGAGAATCAGGAGGTCGCGGCCGGCGACGTGCTGTTCAAGATCGATCCCGAGCCCTATCGCATCGCCATGGACCAGGCCGAAGCGGCGCTGGCATCGGCACGCGTCAATGTCGAGCAATTGCGCGTGGCCTATGGCACTGCGCAGGCCAAACTGACGGCAGCGCAGCGGACGCTCGATCTGCGGCAGGGTGAGTTCGATCGGCAGCAAACTTCGGTCAATACGGGCGTGTCGGCGACGGCGAGCCTGGATGCCGTGAAGCTGTCGCTGCAGGACGCCAAATCCGATGTGGCACTGGCGCAGCAGGAGCTGGCGGGCACAGTTGCGGCGCTGGCCGGTGATCCGAATATCGAGACTGATATGCACCCTGCGGTGCGTACTGCTATCGCAGCGCGCGAAAGCGCGGCGCGTGACCTGGCCAAGACCACTGTTGTCGCTCCGGCGGCTGGCGTGATCAGCCAGATGGCCAGCCTCAATATCGGGCAATTCGTTTCCACCGGCACGACGATCGCCAGCCTGATCAAATCGACCGACACCTGGATCGAAGCCAACTTCAAAGAAACCCAGCTGGATGGCCTGAAACTGGGCCAGCCGGTCGAAGTGAGCGTTGATGCCTATCCGGGGCTGAAGCTGCATGGCGCGGTGGACAGCATCGGTGCGGCGACGGGGTCGCAGTTCGCGCTGATCCCGGCGCAGAATGCGACGGGCAACTGGGTGAAGGTGACCCAGCGCATCACGGTGCGGGTCAAGCTGGACGACCAGAAGGACGCCGACTTGCTGCGCGCCGGCATGAGCGCCGTCGTGGCGGTCGATACGGGTAAGACCGTGCTGGACAAGCTGCTCTAGGCTTAAAGCGCCTTAATTCCTGATGATCGCGCCGGCCCGATGTGGGCCGGTGCTTGATCTCGCACGTGCTCTGAACAGAGCGGAAAGCCGCATAAAAATGGCTCAACAAACACCCGACTCGCTGCCCACGGTGGTGGTGAAGAACAAGGGCTTGCTGACGGCCGCGATCATGGTTGCGGTCATCATGCAGGTGCTTGACACCACGATCGCCAATGTGGCGCTGCCGCATATGCGTGCCAGCCTGGGTGCGTCCCAAGACGAGATCAACTGGGTGCTGACGTCCTATATTGTGGCCGCGGCCATCGCCACGCCCTTGACGGGCTGGGTTTCCGACCGGCTGGGCAGGCGCAACCTGCTGCTCATCGCCATTGTAGGCTTCACCGGTGCTTCGTTGCTGTGTGGTGTCGCCAGCAACCTGGTGCAGATGGTGCTGTTCCGGGTGGTTCAGGGCATTTGCGGCGCGTTTCTCGTGCCACTGGCGCAGGCGACGATGATGGATATCAATCCGCGCGAAAAGCTGGGCCAATCGATGGCGCTGTTTGGCGCCGGCATCATGTTCGGGCCCATCATTGGGCCGACTTTGGGCGGATGGCTGACCGAGACCTTCAACTGGCGCGCGGTGTTCCTGGTGAACTTGCCGGTGGGCGCGCTGGCATTCTTCATGCTGTTCGCGCTGATGCCCAATACCGTGATCAAGATCCGGCGTTTCGATTTTTTTGGCTTCGGGATGTTGGCGCTGGCGGTGGCGTCGACGCAGATGCTGCTCGACCGCGGGCAGGGCGCGGACTGGTTCAACTCGATCGAAATCTGGACCTATCTGTTGCTTGCGATCTCGGGCCTATGGGTGTTCGTCACGCACTGCATGACGGCCGACAACCCGTTTATCGACCTGGCGATGTTCAAGGACCGGAACCTGGTCATGGGGCTGATCCTGATCTTTGCCACGGGCATCACGCTGTTCTCCGGCCTGGCGCTGTTGCCGCCCATGTTGCAGAACCTGATGGGCTTCCCGGTGATCGAAACCGGCATACTGATGGGGCCGCGCGGTATTGGCACCATGGTGTCGATGATCGTGGTGGGTCGGCTGGTGGCCAAGGTCGATCCGCGCATCCTGATCATCGGCGGAACGCTCCTGATGGGCTATTCGCTCTATATGATGACCCAGTTCGACATCGTCATGGGCAGCGGGCCGATTCTGATATCGGGGCTGATCCAGGGCGTGGGCATGGGCTTTGTGTTCGTGCCGCTCAACTCGCTGGCATTCGCCACTATCGGGGCCAAGTACCGGGTCGATGCCACGGCGATGTTCAGCCTGGTACGCAATGTGGGGCAGGGCGTCGGCATCTCGATCGTCACGACCGTGTTGGCGCAGATGCAGATGGTGAACTACAGCGAACTGACGGCGCGAATTACGCTGGATTCAGCGCCGCTGCGGGACTTTGCGGCGGCCCATGGCGGGTTCGAGAACGTGGTTGGTGCGCTCAACGGCATGATCTCCCAGCAGGCCGCGATGCTGGGCTTCCTCGACGATTTCAAGCTGATGATGATCGTGACGCTGGTATCGATGCCGATCGTGTTCCTGTTGCGACCGGCGAAAGGTCCGGTGAAGGTCGATCCGGCGCACGCGATAGCCGACTAGACACAGAAAAAGGCCGCCCCGAGGGGCGGCCTTTTGTTTGGATCAGGGGGAGGCTGGAGCCGGAGCCACAGGCGCCATCGTATCGGCGGGAGCGGGGGTGGTGGTGGCCGGCGCCGGCGTGGTCGCTGGGGCTGGCGTCGCTGGTGCCGGAGTGGTGGCGGGCGCCGTGGTTTCGGCTGCCGGCGGTGTCGCATTTTTCGGAGCGTCGCCGCCACAAGCGGCCAGGGTCAGGGCAAGCGCGAAGGCAGCGGGGACGAGCAGGAATTTGGACATTAGTCACCTTATGATTTGCTTTTGAATTTGTGTTCAAGCGCACGTGAACGTCGTGGCCTAATAAGGCAAAGATGCGACCATAATGGCCCCAGGTGCTGAATCGTTGCATATCAGGACAAGATTGTTCCGAGTCAGAGGGCGCGCGGGCCAATAATCGCCGGACGACCGACGCCGGAAAACCGGCTGGCGTTTTGCCGATTCTTGGCGGTTGCAGTGGGCGGCGGCAAAGTGCCTGCCCTTTACCTTGATGTTCAGTCCGGCGCGCGTGTGGTGAGCGGGCGTTGTTGGGCCAAGGCTGTGGGCGCCTTGGAGCGCCAGGCGTCTTCCAGCCGCAGTGACAGTTCCTCATCGACAATGACGTCGAGACGGACCAGCACCGCTGGCCAGCCGACATAGTGGTCGGTTTCGAAATAGATCTCGGGGGAAATTTCCATCAGCAGCGTCTTCTGTTCGGCCGGGCAAAGCAACACCAAGGTCTGCCCGTCCTTGAGACGGCAGAACGACTTGCTGGCGACCTTGAGAGCAGGAGTGCCATAGCTGGTGGAGCGCGTCAGGCCCGGCAAGCCGCGGGCCTCAGCTAAGGCGAGGATGCGGGCGAAGGCGGCGTCGAGATCGGTCATGCGATCAACTCCTTCTGCTGCAAACACAATGCGCCGGCCGGGCCCTAAGATGCGACCCCTAAAAAATGATCGCGTGCGGACGGAAAGGCGCTGCCTGAGTCTGGCGCATCGGAACAGCATTGGCTATGGCTTGGAGTGCCCCTGAAACCCGCGACACGCAAAGGGCTCCCAATGAGCACAGAGCCAGATACTGCACCCGGAACCGAGACCGGGATCAATGCCAATATGCTTCGCGACAGCGAAGACCGCATCAGTGCGAACTGGCTATGGAATTTACGCGAAGCGCTGGCTGAAGGTGAGGTCGAGGACGTCGTCGCGCTGATGGAGCCGCTGCATGCCGCCGATACCGGCGACGTGCTGGAATCGCTGGATCACGACGAGCGGCTGGCGCTGGTGCTGACGCTGGGCGACCGCTTCGATTATTCGGCGCTGACCGAAATCGACGAGAGCGTGCGCGTCGAACTGATGGAGGCATTGCCCAATGCCGACATCGCGCGCGGCGTGTCGGGCCTCGACAATGACGACGCCGTATTCATTCTCGAGGACCTGGAACACAAGGACCGCGAAGAGGTCCTGTCCAAGCTGCCGACATTCGAGCGGCTCAGCCTCAAGCGCAGCCTGGACTTTCCCGAGGAATCCGCCGGGCGGCGGATGCAGACCGATTTCATCGCCATTCCGCCATTCTGGACGGTGGGGCAGACCATAGACTATCTGCGCACCGATCAGGACCTGCCGGACGAATTCTACCAGATCTATGTGGTGGATGCGGGCTATCAGGTGCAGGGCACCATTCCGCTGGACAAGTTCCTGCGCTCGAACCGCGAGACGCGGATCGAGGACATCATGAACAGCCAGGTGATCCTGGTGGATGCCAGCGAGGACCAGGAAGAAGCCGCGCGCGATTTTGAGCGCTACGATCTGGTCGAAGTGGGCGTGGTGGACGAGAGCCGGCGGCTGGTCGGCGTGCTGACCATCGACGACATGGTCGACGTCATCCACGAAGAAGCCGACGAGGACATGAAGCTGCTTGGCGGCGTCGGCGACGAAGACACCTCCGACAACACGTTCGACACCGTGCGCAGCCGTTCGCCCTGGCTGGTGGTGAACCTGATCACGGCGGTGCTGACCTCGCTGCTGATTGGCCTGTTCGACGCGACGCTGGAGCAGATGGTGGCGCTGGCGGTTCTGATGCCGATCGTCGCGTCGATGGGCGGCAATGCCGGCACGCAGACCATGACGGTGACGGTGCGGGCGCTGGCGATGCGCGAACTGGACGGGCGAAGGCTGCGCCGCCTGATCACCCGCGAGATGATCGTCGGGCTGGTCAATGGGGTTATCTTCGCCATCCTGATCGGGATAGTGACGACAATTCGCTTCGGCGATGTGCAATTGGGTATCGTCATCGCGCTGGCCATGGTGATCAACCTGATCGTGGCCGGCACAGCGGGGATTTTGATCCCGGTGGCGCTGGACAAGGTCAAGGCCGATCCCGCGGTGTCGTCGTCGGTGTTCGTGACAACGATTACCGACTGTGTCGGATTTTTCGCGTTCCTCGGGATCGCGGGCTTGTGGTTCCACCTGTTCTGAGGTCGCTAAACCTTTACAGATCGTGGTTTCGGACGGTTAACGAAATTCACTCCAAGGCTGTGGAGTGTGGCAACTCTGCCGCTTGCCAAGAGTTTATGTCGCAGTTAACGCTTTATGACCGGGTGCTGCTGGGGGGTCACACCACTGGCAGTCCGCGGGGGATGAGGCTGACAAGGAGCGGCATATGCGAAGTCAACCAAAGGCCAATATCTGGCGGGCTGCAACCTGGACACTGGTGTGCCTGCTTTCAATGGGACTGGTTTTTTCCGTCGTCGCAGGGGTTTAGGACCCCACTTATTAGCGAAACGAATAAGGAAGGGCGCCCGGCCACGGGGCGCCCTTCTGCTCGTCTAGGAGACAATTCCATGAAGCTGCTGATCGGCAATCGCAATTACTCCAGCTGGTCGCTGCGGCCGTGGCTGGTGCTGGCGCATTTCGGCATCCCGTTCGAGGACGAAGTGCTGATGTTGGCGGGCGAAGGTTGGCGGGAGACGTTGGCGGAGCGCTCGCCGACCGGCAGGGTGCCGGTTCTGATCGATGGCGAACTTGTGGTGCCCGAAACCATCGCCATCATCGAATATCTGGCCGACCGGTTTCCCGACAAGGCGATCTGGCCTGCCGATATCCGTCAACGGGCGATGGCGCGGGCGGTGAGCGCCGAGATGCATTCGAGTTTTATGGCGCTGCGCAGCCATGCGCCGATGAATCTGCGGGCGTCGCATGTGGGCAAGGTTTCGCCGGAGTCGGTGGCCACGGACATGCACCGGCTGGAGACGCTGTGGGGCGAGTTGCTGGCCAAGTCGGGCGGCCCGTTCCTGTTCGGCGAGTTCACGGCGGCGGACGCGATGTTTGCGCCGATGGCGACGCGCATTCGCACCTATGGGCTGGCGGTGTCGGACGTGGCTAGCGGGTATGTCGAGGCGATCTACAGCCTGCCGGCGTTCCAGCAATGGCTGGGGCTGGCGCTGCATGAGCCATGGATTGTCGACGACGACGAGATCGACGTCATTCAGGGCCGTGTGGCACGGGGCGCGCTGGCATGATCCATATGGTGAAATTGTGCGTCGGCGTGTCCAGCATCGAGGAGCTGGAGAGCTATCGCAACGAACGGGCGCATTGGTGGGACGCCGATTATGGCGAGGACGTGCATGTGAACCGCACCCGGATGATGCCCAAGCGCGCCGCCGAGATGGAGGGCAAGGCCTCGATCTATTGGGTGATTGCCGGGGTGATCGGGGTGCGGCAGCCGATTTTGCGGCTGGCCCAATACACCGATGGCGAGGGCAAGAATTATTGCGACATCATCATGAGCCCCGACATGGTGCGGACGGTGCCGTATCCGAAGCGACCGTTCCAGGGCTGGCGCTATCTGCCCCCCGCCGATGCGCCGCCGGACCTGGCGGCGAACGGCAATGAAGGGGCGGAAGAGATCGCGCGGGATCTGGCGCGGTTGGGGCTTATTTAGGGGTTTCTGCTTTCCCGCTCACCAATCCCTCCGTGTGCCTCCCGCGGGCCTCTCGTCGCCCGTGCCGGGTTGAGAGTGGCCCGCGGGTCAAGCCCGCGGGAAGGGCGGTGGGTGCGGCAGCGTCGGGGCGGTATGCGGAAGCGGAAAGCTGGGCACCATGGTCAAGGCCGATATTTGCTCGTTGCCCAGCCTTCACACCGATGGCGTTAAGGCGGTGTTAACCATAACGGCCCTGTTTGGAGGATAGGAATTATCCTTGATTTGGGGACAGCGATGGGGCGTCAAGGCGCGCATGTCATTGTGGTGGGAAACGAAAAAGGCGGGTCGGGAAAATCGACCACCGCGTTCCACCTGGCCATTTATCTGAGCTATCAGGGGCATCGGGTCGCCACCATCGATGCGGATAGCCGGCAACAGACCTTTACCCACTATGTGCGCAACCGCCGCAGTTGGGCCAAGGAAAAAGGGCTGGCGGTGCCGACGCCGCGGCATTTCCACCTGCCATCGGCCTGGGGCGACTCGGTCAAGGAAAATCAGAAGGCCGAATTCGACGTGTTCCGCCGCTCAGTGACTGAGGTCGAGGACAATGTCGATTTCCTGGTGATCGATACGCCGGGCTTCGACACCAATCTGACGCGGTTGGCGCATTGCATGGCCGATACGCTGCTGACCCCGGTCAATGACAGCCTGATCGACCTCAACGTGCTGGCGCGGATCGACCCGAGCGGGGACGGCCCGGTCGAGGCCAGCCATTATTCGCGGCTGGTGCAGCGGGCCCGCGCTGAGCGGCTGAACATGGACGGCAAGACCATTGACTGGGTGCTGGTTCGCAACCGCATTTCCATGCTGGCATCGCGCAATGCCAAGCAGGTGCATGCGACGATGGAGCGGATCGCCGAGCGGTTCGGCTGCCGGGTTGCCGATGGCATTGCCGAGCGGATGATTTTCCGCTCGCTGTTTGCCACGGGAATGACGGTGTTCGATCCGCTGGATGGCGATTCAATGGGCGGACCTTCATCGGTTTCCCATATCACGGCCCGCAACGAGTATCGCGACCTGGTGGCGGCGATGCACCTGCCGATCATCAAGCCCAAGGCGGATCTGCCGGCCGAACCGTTGCTGTTGTCCGCATAAGTCCTTAGAGGCCGTTTGGAAACTCTACTTTGGCGGCCATATGCCGCGATTTTCTGTGCTTCCGGTGTTCACGTACCTAACATACGCTGCGCTCCGGTCTCGAAAACCACGGCAACTGACTCCCCAAAGCGAGTTTCCAAACGCGTCTGAGCGGTTTGCCGCCCCTTGTATGCGACGGGGGAAGCGGCAACACTCCGCGCCGAGTGATTTGGGGTATGGGATGACGCGGAACGGGGCGCATGTCATTGTCGTGGGCAATGAGAAGGGTGGGTCGGGCAAGTCCACGACCGCTTTTCATCTGGCCGTCTATCTACTGCATCAGGGCCATAGCGTGGCTACCATGGACGTGGATAGCCGGCAGCAGACGCTGACGCATTACGTGCGCAACCGCCGCGACTGGGCTCGGAACAAGGGCCTGACGCTGCTGCATCCCATTCACTATCACCTGCCGCTGGCACGCGGGGATTCCATCAAGGAAAACCAGGGCGCCGAGTTCGACCTGTTCCGACAGGCTATCGGGGACGTCGAGCATGAGGTGGATTTCCTCATCATCGATACTCCGGGTTTCGACACGCATATGACGCGGTTGGCGCATTGCCTGGCCGATACGCTGGTGACGCCGGTCAATGACAGCCTGATCGATATCAACGTGATGGCCCATATCGATCCGGTCAGCGGCGAACCGACCGAGATGAGCCACTATGCGCGGCTGGTGCAGCGCGCGCGTTCGGAGCGGATGGCGGTCGACGGGCAGAGCATCGACTGGGTGCTGGTGCGTAATCGCATTTCGATGTTGTCGTCCCGCAATACGCGGCAGGTGCAGACCCTGCTGGAGCGAATCGCGGCGCGGCTGGGGTGCCGGGTGGTCGATGGCATTGCCGAGCGGGTGATCTTTCGCTCGTTGTTTCCAACGGGGATGACGGTGTTCGATACGCTCGATGACGACTTGCTGGGCGGGTTGCCGTCGATGTCGCATATGAGCGCGCGGCAGGAATATCGCACGCTGGTGGCGGCGCTGCATTTGCCGATGCGCAAGCCGGCACGGGTCGCAGATGTGCCGGGGGATGCGGATTTGCAGGGCTTTGAAGAAATGCTGGGCAGCGAAATCTAGAAACCTGGCCATACAAAGAAATCCCTATCGGGGTCGCCCCGTTCAGGTTGCGGAAACCATCGCACCATAGGATGAACATGCGGGTGGCCGTTTCGGGTGAAACGAGTCTGGCCGCGATTGTTCGAGTGACCGACCTGCCGGCTTCTAGCCGGTAGCGGCGCTGGACGAAGCGGAGCCCGGATGGCCATCGACAATTTCACACTGGTGGCTGCATCGGGCGCGGTGATCTGCGTACTCGGTTTCGTGCTGTTTTACATGTGGCGCCAGGATCGCAGCGCGCCATGGTTCGGCTGGCTGGGACTGGCTTATATATTCGGAGCATCGGCGGCGATCCTGCTGGGGACGCGCGCCAGCGGCCCAACCTTCTTCAATACCGGCGTGGCCACCGCATTGCTGCTGCTGTGTTTCGGCTGCATGTGGACGGGCGCGCGGGCCTTCGAGCGCCGCAAGGCTGTGTGGTGGGCGCTGGTCATGGCTCCCGCGCTATGGCTGTCTTCTTTTCTGATCCCCGAGTTCAGCAATATGCTGGGCCTGAGGGTGGTGATTGCCTCAATCCCGGCCTCGACCTTCCTGTTGCTGGGCGGCTTGGAACTCTGGCGCGGCCGGTTCGAGATTCTGCCATCGCGCAAGGCAGCCATCGCATTTCACGTTAGTGCGGGACTATTTTTTGCGTTCCGCATTGTCTCCGTGGGTGCTTTGCCGTTTCCGCTGGGCGGGCTGAGCATCCATCCACTGGCGACGGCGGCATTTAATTTCATCACGTTCGTGCATGCGATGTTCCTGACGGTGCTGATGATCAGCATGACCAAGGAACGCCGCGAGTCCACGCAGCGGACATTGGCGGAAAGCGATGCCCTGACGGGCTTGCCCAATCGGCGAGCTTTTGCGACCGAGGCCGAGCGGCTAATGCGCCGGCAGAAATATAACCGAGCGCCGCTGGCGCTGCTGATTCTGGATCTGGATCACTTCAAGTCGATCAATGACCGCTTTGGGCACGATGCCGGCGACCGGGTGCTGGTGGAATTCGGGGCGGTGCTCGACGGCGCTCTGCGGCGAGACGATTTCCGCTACCGTATGGGCGGCGAGGAATTCTGCTGCCTGTTGCCGGGGCTAACCATCCGCGAGGCGCAGGCGACGGCCGAACGGATTTGCGAGGCGTTCCAGGCAACCACGGTGGAAGTGCTAGGCGGCTCGGTGCGCGGCACTGTGAGCATCGGCATTTCCTCGACCGATATCTGCGGTTATGTGCTGGAAGACCTACTCAACGAGGCCGATGCCGCGACCTACGAGGCCAAGGCGAGCGGGCGCAATCGCGCAGTGGTTGCAATTGCCAAGCCGGTGGCAGCGGTAACGCCGACGATTGATAACGTCACCGATATCCGGGCCAAGTTGCGGGCCTAATCTGCCCAACTGCCATGGGCGTAAAGCCCGGTGAAGGTGACGTTCATGCCGCCGCAGGCGTTGTTGTCGGCGACGGCCAGGTAGGGGCCGAGCTGCCACATGCGGAACGAGCAGTTGGTGGATGCGGGATCGTAGGGCAGCGGTGTCTCGTCATCGTCTTGGGTGAAGGACGCGCGGCTCTTCTTGGGCTGCACGGTGGCGACAATGCTGCCTTGGTTGACCCCGCCGCTGGAGACCCGCAGCGGATCGAACATGCCCCAAGTGGCCATGCCGTCGATGGCGATCTTGCCTTCAGGGGCGGGTTTGATGACGATCTGCTGTTCGATGGAATAGCGCCAGGAGCCGGTCCAGACCGCGCCGGAGTAATCGGCCGTCACCAGCGCCGATCTGGGCAGCAGGGCGCTGATAAGCACGTAATTGGGAGCCTCGCCCAGGATCGAGGCGCAGACCATGTCGCCGATCCTGCTGGTGACGATGACGACGGCGCCGGGATGCAGTTGGCGGCTGACCGGTGCACAGGCCTCGCCACCTTGCGGGCAGCCCTCGATGGCAGTGGGTTGCAGTGTCAGCAGGCCGGGGCCGGAGACCTGATAGGTCTCGGGGTGGGGATTGTCGCCGCGCAGGTCGCTAAGGCCGTCGCAATCGGCGGCCATAGCGGGGCTAGCCAGCAGGCAGAGCAGCGCGGCGAGAGTGAGCTTGGACATTGGCAGCCTCCGGTTGAAGGATGGCTAGCCCAAGCTGCGTGAACCGGGAATGAAGCGGTTCAGTCCTGGCCGAAGGTGAGATCGAGGGCGCGCTTGCCGCCGGGGGCAAAAACATCGATCTCGATGGTAACGCGCGGCTGTACCACCCGGCGGGTCCGGGAGGAGAGGGCCAGCACGGCGGCGAGCAGCTCGCCGACGGTGCGGCGCTGATGCAGCAGGCGAGCGGAAATCCCGTCCATGGTGCGACGACGCACTTTCGGATCGGGGGAGGCAAGCTTGGAACGGCCGACGAAATTGGCCAGCTCGTTCAAGGCAGTACGTTCGCTCATTGGGCTACTCCAAACACAGGCACCAATTTGCTTCCCTATCGGCCGAACATTTGACGCTCATACACGGCGCGTCCGGCTCATTGTCGTTTCAATCGCCGCAGCAGCAGGTCCGCCACGGTTGGGCTGGCGATCAGCCCTGCATTGCCAGGCACGAGAGGTTCTGCTGCTTGAGGCGGTTGCACATGTCGGTCGCCGCATCGCGGCCACCGAAGCCGACGAAGCGGGCGCGGTAGAACACTTTGCCGTTCTTCTCGAAGCGTTCGACGTAGGAGCGGAAATCGCCAAGGTTGGCGACCTTGCCGGCGGCGTCGGTCAACATGCCCTGGGCATTGGATTCGGACGGAGCGGCGCCGATCTGGACGATCCAGCCACCGGGCGGCACGGCTGCCTTGTTGTCATTGGCGGCGGTGCCGATCGAACCGCTGGTCAACAGATCGACCGGCTGGCCCTCGGCGCCAACGCCGACAGGTGGCAGCAGCGGCGCGGACGGGGCGGTCTGGCCGAGCGCAGCCGGCGGCGCGCCAAGGCTATAGGTATCGCTGAGCCAAGCGCCGATGACGTCCTGGCTGGGATATTCAGGCGATGGCGCCTGGCTCGGCGCAGCGAGCGTATTGGCAGCCTGGACGGCCGGCTGCAGGCCCAGATCGGCGGGCATGGGAGCCGGTTGCGGCGCGACGCTGGCGAGGGTGACTTCGGGCGCGGCCTGCTGGAACGGCACTTGCTGTGGCTGGGCACCGTTGCCGGCGACGAGCTGCGCCAGGCGGAAGCCGGGCAGGGGCATGGGCATGACAAAGGTGCCGACGGCTGGCGTCTCGGCGGGCGATTGCGCCACGGCGACCTGAATATTGCCCTGACGGCCAGGCTGCGGGATCATTGCGGTCTGCAGATAATTGCCCTGGCGGCCCTTCGGCAGATAGGTGGCGACGAGTTCGCGCACCTTCTGGTCGCGAGCGCCGCCGCTGTTAAAGCCGAAGGCGACGACGACGATATGGCGATTATCCTTGCGGGCGGCTGTCAGCAGATTGGAGCCGGCGGCATTGATATAGCCGGTCTTGATGCCGTCGACGGCGTCCATGTAGCCCAGCACGCGGTTATGGTTGCCATAAGTGCGGCGGCCATAGCTGAAGCTGCGGGTCTGGAAGAATTCGTAATAATTGGAGAAGTGCTGATAAATGGCAATGCCGAGAACGGCCTGATCGCGCACCGTGGTGAGCTGACCGCCATCGGGCAGGCCCGAGGCATTGCGGTATGTGGTGTTGCGCATGCCGAGCGCGCGGGCAGTTGCGGTCATGCGCTGGGCGAATTTTTCTTCCGAGCCCGAAATGTGCTCGGCGATGACGCGGGCCATGTCATTGGCCGACAAGGTGACGATGGCCTTGATGGCGTCTTCCACCGAAATGGTGGCGCCGGCACGCAGGCCGAGCTTGGTTGGCTCGGCAGCGGCGGCATGGCGCGAGACCGTCATCTTGGTGGTCAGGCTCAGATTGCCGGCCGACAGTTCCTGGAACAGGATGTAGAGCGTCATCACCTTGGTGATCGAGGCGGGATAGCGCTTACTGTCCGCGGCTTCTTCGTACATGACCTTGCCGGATTTGGCGTCGACCACGATGCCGGCATATTTACGAAGATTTTCAATGGCCTGAGCCGGCGCGACCATGGGCGCCAGGATGGCGAAGGACACAAGGACTGCGGCAAGGGTGCGCATAAGAACTGCGCGCCAAGGGGATTTCGCCTGGGAAGCCACCCGGTACTCCAACATAACTCTCGGGCGCAAACACCGCCCGTACACAATTTACAAAGCCGGGGCCTGACGATGCCCCCATCCGCCAATGCATCCGTTACCGGGGCAATCTAGCTACAGCGTGTTACGAATCCGTAAAATGCGAACGATTTGGGTGAGAGTGTGTCTGGGAGGCAGCTGATGGGTAGAAGCGAGCGGGAAGGATGGACATGAAGCTTTATACAAGGGCGCAGAATTCGGCCGGGGAGCGGGTGCGTATCGCGCTCAACCTCAAGGGTATCGCCTATGAGTATGTGGCGGTCTCGATGCTTGGCCCCGGCGAGTATTCCCGGATCAATCCCCAGGAACTGCTGCCGGCTTTGGAGGTCGACGGGCGCGTCATCACGCAGTCGGCGGCAATCCTCGATTATCTGGAGGTGGCTTTTCCCGAACGACCGTTGTTGCCGGCCGATCCCGTAGTGCGAGCACAGGCCCTCGCCTTTGGCTCCGTGGTTGCCGCGGAGATGCATGCGCTGACGGTGCAGCGCGTGCGGCGGTTCCTGACGAGTGAGATGGGTGCCGGCGAGGCCCGCGTGCAGCACTGGGTGGCGCATTGGCTGGGGCTGGGTTTTGCCACGCTGGAGGGATTGCTGGCGGCGCGCTCGGCAGATTGGCAGTTTTGTTTCGGTGACGAGCCCGGCTGGGCCGATCTATTCATGGTTCCGCAGGTCGCGAATGGCCGCCGGCTTGGAATCGAGCTGGGGGATTATCGGCGCGTGACGGAAATCGCTGATCGGTGTCGCCGGCTCGAGCCGTTCCGCCTGGCGGAGCCGCAAATGCAGCCCGACTATCCAGGTGAACCCGTCCCACGCTGACAATCGCCCGATTTCAGGGCGTTTTGGCCGGTCACGAATTAGAGAAGGATTGGCCCTTAACACCGGCTGGATTTTGCCTACATAATGGGTCCACCATGCTGCTTCGTTTCTCCCACGACAGATGTATCGCCATGACGCCATCCCGCCTGCTCGCCCAGAATCCCGAAGTGGACACCGCCCTGCGGTTGTCTGCGGTTCCTGCCTGGGCCGGGCCAAAGGACGATGACGGCGACAAGGGCACTGACGGGGGCGGGAGAGGCGGCACCGAAACCGGAACCGCGACCAAAACGCGGACCAAGACCAAGCGGCCGAACCTGTATCGAGTGCTGCTGCTGAACGACGATTACACGCCCATGGAATTCGTCGTTCTGGTCCTGCAGGACGTCTTCAACAAATCGCGTGAAGAGGCCATGCAGATCATGATGCACGTTCACCAAAAGGGGGTGGGTGAATGCGGCGTCTTTCCATACGAGGTCGCCGAAACCAAGGTGACCCGCGTCATGGATACTGCACGCAAAAACCAGCATCCGCTGCAATGCGTGATGGAAAAGCAATAGGAACATCAGATGCCCTCATTTTCTCGCGGACTTGAAAAGGCTCTGCATCAGGCGATGAACCTGGCGCGTGAGCGCAACCATGAGTTCGCAACCCTCGAGCACCTGCTGCTCGCACTCACCGACGACCGGGAGACCATTGCGGTGCTCACCGGTTGCGATGTCGATGTCGACGCGCTCAAGAGCGACCTCGAAGATTTTATCAATGAAGAGCTGGACAGCCTGATCGTGGCCAATGGCCAGGACGCGCGGCCGACCGCCGCGTTCCAGCGCGTCATTCAGCGCGCCGTCATCCATGTCCAGTCGTCGGGCCGCGAAGAAGTGACCGGTGCCAATGTGCTCGTCGCTATTTTCGCCGAGCGCGAGAGCCACGCAGCATACTTCCTCGAACAGCAGGACATGAGCCGGCTGGACGCGGTCAATTTCATCAGCCACGGCATTACCAAATCGGGTGCCAGCGAGGAA
Organism: Devosia sp. UYZn731; assembly: GCF_040546795.1. NCBI lineage: Bacteria > Pseudomonadati > Pseudomonadota > Alphaproteobacteria > Hyphomicrobiales > Devosiaceae > Devosia > Devosia sp. UYZn731. Next base: position 309,310 of record NZ_JBEPOL010000002.1, on the reverse strand, counting down.
CGCAAAGTGCGCGGAGCCGAGGACGGCAATGAAGGCAATGGCGAAGGCGGAAGTGGCCGCGGCGAGAACGCCAAGAGCTCGGCGCTCGCCGATTTCTGCGTCGATCTCAATGCCAAGGCGCGAGCCGGCAAGATCGATCCGCTGATCGGCCGCGATGCCGAACTGCGGCGGACCATCCAGATCCTGTGCCGTCGCTCCAAGAACAATCCGATCTATGTTGGCGATGCCGGCGTGGGCAAGACGGCTATCGCAGAGGGTCTTGCGCGCAAGATCGTCGAGGGCGATGTGCCTGAAGTGCTCAAGGAAGCCGTGATCTACTCACTCGATATGGGCTCGCTGCTGGCCGGCACGCGCTATCGCGGTGATTTCGAGGAACGCCTCAAGGCGGTGATGAAGGAGCTGGAGAAGCTTCCCAATTCCGTGCTGTTCATCGATGAAATCCACACCATGATCGGTGCCGGCGCCACTTCGGGCGGTGCGCTCGATGCTTCGAACCTGCTCAAGCCTGCTTTGGCCTCGGGCGCGATCCGCTGCATCGGTTCGACCACCTATAAGGAATATCGCCAGTTCTTCGAGAAGGACCGGGCGCTGGTGCGTCGTTTCCAGAAGATCGACGTCAATGAGCCGTCGATCCCCGATGCCATCGAGATCGTGAAGGGCCTTCGTCCCTATTTCGAAGAGTTCCACAAGATCAAGTATACCGACGAAGCCCTGAAGGCGGCGGTCGAGCTATCGGCCCGTTACATCAACGACCGCAAGTTGCCGGACAAGGCCATCGATGTGCTCGACGAGACCGGGGCCAGCCAGATGCTGCTCAAGCTCGAGGATCGCAAGGCGATCATCGACGTCGAGGACATCGAGGCGACCATCGCGACCATCGCGCGCATTCCGCCAAAATCGGTCTCCAAGTCGGATTCCGAAATGCTGCGGAGCCTTGAATCCAACCTGCGCACCGTGGTGTTCGGGCAGGATGTGGCGATCACCTCGCTGGCCTCGGCGATCAAGTTGGCCCGTGCTGGCTTGCGTGAACCGGAAAAGCCGATCGGCTCGTACCTGTTCACCGGCCCGACCGGCGTCGGCAAGACCGAAGTGGCGAAACAGCTCGCCGACACCCTTGGGGTGGAGCTTTTGCGCTTCGACATGTCGGAGTACATGGAGCGCCACACCGTGTCGCGCTTGATCGGCGCGCCTCCGGGCTATGTCGGGTTCGACCAGGGCGGCCTACTCACCGATGGCGTAGACCAGCATCCGCATTGCGTGGTGCTGCTCGACGAAATCGAGAAGGCGCATCCCGATCTCTACAACATCCTGTTGCAGGTGATGGACCACGGCAAGCTGACCGACCATAACGGCAAGCAGGTGGATTTCCGCAATGTCATCCTCATCATGACCTCCAATGCCGGGGCCATGGACTTGCAGAAGAGCCCGATCGGTTTCGGCCGCAAGCGCGAACAGGGCGACGACGAAGAGGCGATCAACCGCCTGTTCACGCCGGAATTCCGCAACCGTCTGGACGCGATCATTTCGTTTGCTCCGCTGCCGCGCGAAGTCGTGCGTCGCGTGGTCGAGAAGTTCGTGCTGCAGCTCGAAGGCCAGTTGGCCGAGCGTGGCGTGACCATCAACCTGACGCCAGAAGCCGCCGATTGGCTGGCTGAGCATGGCTATGATGAACGCATGGGCGCCCGCCCGCTGGGCCGGGTTATCCAGGAATACGTCAAGAAGCCGCTGGCCGAGCAGGTGCTGTTCGGCGAGTTGGTCAATGGCGGTTCGGTGACGGTGGCCGTCGTCGGCGAGGGCTCGGAAGCCAAGCTGGAGCTGGTGGCTGTGCCGCCGCGTCCGGCCAAGCCGAAGGCGCTGCCGCGGCCAAAGAAGAGCAAGGCGACTGTCGAAAAAGACAACTAGGCCAAGCTCGATATGAATTGAAAAGGCCGGGAGCGATCCCGGCCTTTTTTGTATTTGAAGTATTAAGGTGCTGAGGGCCCGGTTTGACGCGTATCTTCTTTCCCGTTCTGCCTTTCTTCCCGCGGACTTGATCCGCGGGCCTCTCGCCGCGCATGCCGCACTGAGAGTGGCCCGCGGGTCAACCCCGCGGGAAGGCAGGAAGAGCGGTACGTTTAGTCCGTAGCGCGTGTCGCCTTTAGATAAACGTTGGCGGGTTGGTACTGGGCTGGTTGGCGAGGGCTTCCAGCCGGTCCAGGGTCACACCAACCTGGTGGGCGACGGCGAGATTGAAGTCGTCGTCCGGCCCGGTGGTTTCGTATTCGCGCAGGGCCTCGGGGATCACCCCGGCCTCGGCGGCGAACTCCTCAAGGCTGAAGCCGAGGGCGATACGGCGATTGTGGTCGCCTTTGGGTGATCGCTCGTCGTCATAGACTGGCTCGGTCATTGTCACCTCCTCGTGCTGTGTGGTGAGGAGATAAGCCGGCGGCGGGGAAAAAGTTCAACTGCGGGCGAGTCAGGGTTAGAGTTTGGCGGCGCGCGGTCCCAAGATGACAAAGCCGACGAGGAAGGCGGCATAGACCGCCAGGGGTAAGGCGAGGGCATAAATGTCGGTGGCGCGGTAGCCTAGAGCGCCACCGGCTGCGCCCGCCAGCAACGACGCCCACACCAGCAGGTGCTGCGCCCAGCGCCAGGGCGGCGCCTCGCGGCGCAAGGCGCGGGCGAGATCCTGGCCCGCGGTGAACAAGGTGCCGGTGACGAAAGTGGTGCCAAGGCGCACCGAGCCTTCCGAGAGCAGCACGGCATTCTGTGCCCCGGCGGCGATAGCGAGCGCCAGCATGGCCTGGGAGGCGGGATACCCGGTCAGCGTGAGCGACAGTGCGGTGACGAGGGCGAGCAGTACCAATGCGAGGGTAAAGACTGGGCCCCAGCGGCGGCCGGTGAGCGCCAGCGCCGAGCCGGCAACGCTACCAAGGAAAAATAGCAGCACCAGCGAAGCGGTGAGCAGCGCGGCCGGCCAGACGCCATTGGCGAGGGCATCGCCAAGCTGGGTGGTATTACCACTCATGAACGAGGTGTAGAAGCCGCCCAATTTGATGAAGCCGATGGCGTCGATGAACCCTGCCGCGGCGGTCAGCAGGAGGCCGAGGCTAAGCTGGGGGGCAGGGGTCACGTTACGGTCGGTCCGTTGGAGGAAGGGCGTGAGCGGGGATTGCTCGCGGCCCCCGTGCGTTAGAGATAGGGTTTGAAGAAGGCGATAGTGGCGGCGACCATTTCGTCGACGGTTTCCACGCCGGTCGCGGAATTGAAGCCGTGGTCCATCGGGCGAATCCACAGTTCCTCCGGGCCGTCATGGGCGGCGATGAACTTTTCGCCGGTGCCGACCGGGATCGCCTCGTCATTCAGTCCCTCGGCGACAAAGAGCGGGCCTTTATAGGCCACGATTTCTTCGAGCGGGTGCGTGGTGAGGATTTCCTCGAAATAGGGCTGTTTGAGATAGAGCGAGAACCCCCAGGGCATGGGCAGTTCGAGGGGCGTCGCGCCGGTCTTGAGGCCGGCGGCGATCTTGTCGGCACCGAGCAGCTTGGCGAAGGTAACTTCGGGCTCACCGACCGCGGCCCAGAGCGCGGTAGCGACGGGAATACCTGTGCGGCCGGCAATGGCGCTGGCCACAAGGCCGCCCTGGCTCCAGCCGATCACGGCGATCTTGCTGCCATTGACGCGCGGATCCGCCTTGAGGAAGTCGAGCGCAGCGGTTGCGGCGGCGATCTGGCCGGAATAGGTCATGTCGGCGAATTCGCCGCCGCTGTCGCCCGAACCGGGGAAGTCGATGCGGAGACTGGCATAGCCGGCCTCAGCCAACTGGCGGGCAGCGCGGGTGTAAATGCCCTCCTTGACCGCCGGTATTTCCAATTCGTCGCGGGTGCCGCCGAAGCCGTGCAGGAGCAGGACGACCGGCGCCGGATCGCCGGCGGGCACCGACAGGGTGCCGACGATATTGAGACCGTCGACCGGGTAGTTGATCGTCTCTTCTGTCGTCTGTGCCTGCACGGAACTCACTGTCAAACCGATTGCCATCCAGGCGGGTATCAAGGCTTTGAACATTGTTGCACCATCCCATTGCTACGCGCCTTGGAGCGCCGGAACGAGTGTTTAGCCAAATCAGCGGCCTGGCAACCAGTGCATTGGTCGGATGCAAGATTAGGCCAGGTGCGCCGCTATAGTCTTGGCCAAGGCAGCCAGTTCGGCATCATCGGCCTTGCCTGCGGCATGGGGGGCTAGGGACATGCCCTCATAGGCCGGGATCAGATGGAAATGCAGGTGGAAAACGCTCTGGCCCGCCGGTGCCTCGCTGAATTGGACGAAACGAATTCCATCGGCAGCGGTGACGGCGAGCAGGGCTTTGGCGGCGCGCTGGACCAGTGGCATGACGGCGGAGAGCGTGGCGGGATCAGCGTCGAGCAGGTTGCGGGAGGCGGTCTTGGGGATGATCAGGAGATGGCCACGGGACTGGGGGAAGATGTCCATCATCACGAGGGCGGCCTCGTCCTCGTAGACCTTATGCGCCGGAATTTCGCCGCGGATGATTTTGGCGAAAATGTTGGAGGGGTCGTAGGTCACCGGTGATTCTCGCTGTTCGAGGTTGATCAGGCTTACCCCCACCCTGGCCCTCCCCTCAAGGGGGCGATGGAACCGAGCGCTACTCAGCAGGCGTCAAGGCTTCGGCGGCCGGCTTCTGGACATAGCGGAAGCGGAAGTAGTTGAGGACGGCGAGGCCGGTGAGGGTGACGGGGACATATTTGAAGCCGCGGCGGATGAAGAAGAGGGCGATGGACGCGGCGGTGCCGGCGCTCATGGGGCCTTTGCCCATGGGGGAGGTGAAGGACGAGGGAACGATATGGCGGTAGAGCAGGGCATCGGACCGGTAGTAATCGCGGGCGCGGAGGGCAAAGGCGCGCTTGGAGGCGGAATAATCCTTGAGCTCGGCCATGCCCATATCGCCGTGGAACTCGACTTCGGAGCCCAAGGCCCACACTTCGGGCGGGGCGAGGCGGGCTTTGCCGAGATCGGTGAACAGGTCGATCAGGTCGGTGAAGGTGACGTAATTGGCGTTCCAGGCGTCTTCGGATTTGGCGCCGTGGGCCAGGATGAGGACGTCGGCGCGGTCGAGTTTTTCGCGCATTGCGGCGTAATTGCCGGCGGAGAAATCCACACCGGATTTGGCAGTTTCGACAATGCCGCCGGCCTTTTGCAATTTTTCGACCATGGCGGAGCCGAAGGCTCCGTTGGCGCCGGTGATGAGGAAGTTGCGGCCCTTGATCTGGCATGACGTGCCGGCCATCAGGTCGAAGACATTGGTGAAGGACGAGAAGAAGTTGTGCGGATAGACGTGGTGCATGGCGTGGTAATTGTTATCCACCCAGAGCAGGCCCTGCTGGCCACCGACGCGGGACATCGACATGTGGTTGTAGTCGAGCCCCTCTTCCTTGAGCGTCATGCCCAGCATGATGGTGCGGATGACCACGACCAGGGCGATGGGTGGCCAGGGGAAAATCACGAGGAAAATCAGCGTGCCCAGGATCGAGGTCAGGTATTCGGGCAGGATGTGGAACCAGATGTTCTGACGGGCATAGGCCGGGTTGATCTGCATATCGAGCCCGAGGAACTTGTGATGCACCCAATGCCAGGACGAAAAGGTGCGCAGAAGCTGGAAGCGCGAGCTTTCCCATCGGTGAAGAACCCAATGCAGGGCATCGAACAGCGCCGTCGAGACGACGAAGGCCAAAATGGCTTGGAGCGCGAAGGTGATTATGTCCCAGATCATCGGATTTAGATAAGGCCGATGGCAGGCGGAGGGAAGGGGGCACGGTGCCACGGCTGTCGTTCACCTCTCCCTTTGGGGAGAGGTCGGCGCGTAGCGACGGGTGAGGGGGCCTTTACTGGGTGAGGTGCTTGGGAAAGGCCCCCTCACCCGACCCAAGGGGGTCGACCTCTCCCCCGGAGGGAGAGGTGAAGAGGCTACTTGTCCGTCCGCTCGCCCTTCCTAAACGGCGTGTATTCTTCGAGCATTTCCTGCTGGTGCTCGACCGAGACGCGTTCCTGTTCGAGGAAGTCGGCGACGGCGGCGCGCAGGCCCGGATGGGCGATCCAGTGGACGGAATAAGTGCTGGCGGGGGCGTAGCCGCGGGCCAGTTTGTGCTCGCCCTGGGCGCCGGCTTCGACGACCTTGAGCTTGTGCTGGATGGCGAAATCGATGGCCTGATAGTAGCACAGCTCGAAATGCAGGAACGGCACTTCGCGGATGGCGCCCCAGTTGCGGCCGAAAATGCGGTCATGGCCGAGGAAGTTGATGGCGCCAGCGATGGGGGTGTCGCCGTCATAGGCCAGCATCAGCACGATGCGGTCGGCCATGGTCTGGTTCAATAGCGAGAAGAACTTGCGATTGAGGTAGGGGCGGCCCCATTTGCGGGCGCCGGTGTCCTCATAGAAATCGTAGAAGGCGTCCCAATGGTGCTCCATCAGGTCGCTGCCGGTCAGCCATTTGACTGTGAGCCCATCGGCCAATGCGTCGCGGCGCTCGCGGCGGATGGTCTTGCGCTTGCGCGAGGACAGGGTTTCGAGGAAGTCGTCGAAGGTGGCAAAGCCGTCATTGTGCCAGTGGAACTGGGTGTCGACGCGCTTGAGCCAGCCGTCCGATTCGATCAAATCGGCCTCGGCCTCGGGCACAAAGGTGGCGTGGACAGAGGAGGCGTCGCGCTGAATGGCCAATTGTTGGGCAGCTGAAAGTAGGGCGGCCTCGATATTGGCATCGCCCGATGGCACCAGCAGTTTGGGCGCGGTGGCCGGGGTGAATGGCACCGAGCATTGCAGCTTGGGGTAGTAGTGGCCGCCGGCGCGTTCCAACGCATTGGCCCAGCCGTGGTCGAAGACGTATTCACCCATGGAATGGGATTTGAGGAATAGTGGCATCAGGCCGATCGGCTTGCCGTCCGCATCGTCGATGGTGATGTGCTGGGCTTGCCAGCCGGTTTTGCCCGTGGCGCAGCCGGACTGTTCGAGAGCGAGGAAAAACGCGTGATCGAGGAAGGGGTTGTCGGGCTTGCCGCCCGTGGACGGCACAAGGCTGTTCCAGACCGCGGCGGGAATGGCCGCCGTGGTCGCATGGATCGTCGCCGTATAGGAATTAGCTGGCAAGTTCGGGATCGAACCCTTCGAAAACAATCTGGTCAATGTAAGGGGCAGCCGCATCGGCTTCAACCTTACTGCGAATGGTCCAGGCGGTCACGGGTTTGCCGAGCGCTCGCCAGAACTTGATGGCGGGCAATTCCAGGGCGTCCTTGTCGCAGGAAATGAAATCGAACTGGGTTTCGTGCCAGTGCAGCAGATGGCGCAATGTATAGCGCTGGTCGTCGCTGAGGTGACTGTCCCATTCATTGGGTTCGTAATCATAAGTGATGATGCCGCGCGGGCCAGTGAAGCCGAACTGGCGGATCTGGGTGAGCAGGTTCGGATCAAACGATTCGACTGTGACGGGGCCGGTATAGGACTTGAGGAGTTCGGCGGCGCTGCGGGCGAGAAGCTGGGTGCCGGCGACATCGGTCTGATGCTTCAACTCTATCTGAAGCAGGGTCCGGCCGCCGATCTGGGTCAGGAAATCGGTGAAGCGCTGTGGGCAATTGCCATCGGCACTGCCGAGCAGGGGGGTGCTGGTGAGTTCGGCGCTGGTGATCGCTGAGACGGGACCGGTTTTGCCGGTGAGGCGCTCCAGATCATCGTCGTGGAAGACGACGGGGACGCCGTCGCTGGTCAGTTGCAGGTCGCATTCGATAGCGAAATTGCCCGCAATCGCGGCCTCGAAGGCCGCGGCGCTGTTTTCGTTGATGCCGGCGGCGCGATTGTGCAGGCCGCGATGGGCGATGGGGCGGGGGAACAGAGCGGTGGTCATAAGGGACCTCCTGAATGGGGACGGGGTCTCGTGTGGCAGGGGAATGTGACGGGGGTGTAACGGCCCTCTCATCCGCCCTTCGGGCACCTTCTCCCACGAGGGGAGAAGGGATGGAGCCGATACCTCTCAGTCATCAACCCTCGCCCTTGTGGGAGAGGGACAGCTTCCGACGCGTTCAGCGAAGTAAGCAGGGTGAGGGGGGCCTATCCCTCGATCTCAAACACCGCGTCAATTTCAACCGCCGCGCCAAACGGCAAAGCCACAACACCAAACGCGGCGCGGGCGTGCTTGCCCTTATCGCCGAGGACGCCAACCAGAAGGTTGGAAGCGCCGTTGGCGACCAGGTGCTGTTCGAAGAATTCTGGGTCCGAGGCAACGAGGACGGTCAGCTTGAGCACGCGCTTGATGTCTTCGAGACGGATGCCGCCCATATGGACGACCTGGGCCAGGATGTTGACCGCGCAGAGTTCGGCGGCATTGCCACCCTGCACCACGTTCATGTTTTCGCCAAGGCGGCCGGTGACGACGCCGCCTTCGCCGCTGGAAATCTGGCCCGAGACATAGACGATGTTGCCGCTGCGAGTGATCGGTACATAGCTGGCGACGGGGGGCTTGGGGGCGGGGAGTTCGTAGCCGTATTCTCGGAGCTTTTCGATCGGGCTGGTCATCGCGTCTTACCTTGCGTTTGGTCGGGGTCGGACACGTCTAAAGCGTGTTCCGGACTGGTATCGGCCTCGGCCGGATCGAGCACCGGCTTGAGCTTGTATAGCTTGCCACGCACCACCGCGTCACGCCCGAACCGGGTGCGAACGCGATCCATGGCGCGCTCGGCTGCCGCCTTGCGGGCGATGGCCGGCTCCAGCAAATCGGCCGGATCCGTGCCATCGGCAGTATCGATACCCGAAACGCCGATTCCAATCAGCCGGAAAGCGGTGCCGTCGATCTCGCGGGCCAGCAATTGCAGGCCGGCCTCGTAGATAACATTGGCCAATTGCGTGGGGATCATCAGGTGGCGCGCTCGGGTGCGCAAGCGGAAACCGGCGGACTTGAGCTTGAGCGTCACCGTGTCGCCGACGATGTTCTTGGCCTTAAGGCGTTCCGACAGGCGCTCGGTCACTTGCAGCAGTTCGGTGGAAAGGGCTTCCAGCGTACTGATATCGCTGTTGAACGTGGTCTCGGACGAGACCGTCTTCATCTCGCCGTCGCTGGAAATCTTGCGGCTGTCCTGGCCGCGGGACAGGCGGGCGAGGCGCGCGCCCATTTCGCCATAGCGGCGCATCAGGTTTTCCGGCGGCTCTTCCTGGAGCTGGCCGATCGTGACGAGCCCGTCCTTCCGCAGCGTTTCAGTGAACACCTTGCCGACGCCATAGATCATGCTGATCGGCTTGGGGGCGAGGAAGCTCAGGGTTTCGGCGGCGCCGATGGCGGCAAAGCCGCGCGGCTTGTCGAGATCGGAGGCGAGCTTGGCGAGGAACTTGTTGTGGCTGCGACCGACCGAAATGGTGACGCCGATGTCGTTGGCGATGGCCTTGGCGAAGCGAGCAAGAACCACTGCAGCCGGGGCTTTGTGCAGCGCCTGGGTGCCGGTGAGATCAAGGAAGGCTTCGTCGATGGAGATGGGTTGGACCAGCGGCGTCAACGCATCCATATAGGTGCGGATCTGGCGGCTGACGTCGACATATTTGGCCATGTTGGGCTTGATGATGACGGCATCGGGGCACAGCTTGCGGGCCTGGAACATCGGCATGGCGGAGCGGACGCCGAACTGGCGGGCGATGTAGCAGCAGGTCGAGACGACGCCGCGCGTGCCACCGCCGATGATCAGCGGCTTGTCGCGCAGGCTGGGGTCGTCGCGTTTTTCGACCGAGGCGTAGAAGGCGTCGCAATCGACGTGGGCGATGGAGAGCGCGAACAGCTCGTCATGGCTGCGAATGCGCGGCGAGCCGCAGGCCGGGCAGCGCGCGGGAGCGGCGGCGGCGTAGCCGCTTTCCAGGCAATCGCGGCAGAGCCAGGGCGCACCCATATATCATCCTGCCGGGTTCAGCTTGGCCCAGACGCGCATGAATTGTTCGGGCGTGATCCCGGCATTTGCGCAGAGGGCGAGCAGAATCGATTCGTTTGAGGCAAAGTAGTCGATGAGACCAGAATTCAGTTGGGTGGACCCGACGGAAAGTCGAAGCGAAGCGGGATCGTAGCCGACAAAGTCCATGAAGCGCAGCAGTTCGTCGCTGTTTTCGGCCAGGTAGCCGAGGCAAAGTTCAGCCAGCTGGGTTGCATCGATTGAGACGGACTTCTGGATGGGCACCGGCAGGCTCATTTGGTGTTTTGTAAAGAGATTCAATGTTACCCGAGATAGGCGGCAAAACGAAGTGCTGCCAGCGCTGATAAGCGCAAGCGAGGACGAATGCCCAAGACAGTCATGATCGTGGAAGACAACGAGCTCAACATGAAGCTCTTCAACGATCTGCTCGAATCGCGTGGTTACGCCGTGATCCAGACCCGCAATGGCATGGAAGCACTCGATCTGGCGCGCGCGCATCGGCCCGATCTGATCCTGATGGATATCCAGCTGCCGGAGGTTTCTGGCCTGGTGGTGACCAAATGGCTCAAGGACGATGATGAGCTGGCTCACATTCCGGTTATTGCCGTCACCGCATTTGCGATGAAGGGCGATGAGGAGCGGATTCTGCAAGGCGGTTGCGAGGGTTACATCAGTAAACCGATCTCCGTGCCTCACTTTTTGGAAACTATTGCCCGCTACATTGGACCCGCTTAAGGCCGTCAAACGGCCTCAAGCGCTAAGCTGGACGCCTGTGGTGGACGCTACGGGCCCTTGCTGTATTCCGGGGCTCTGCAGTGACCGCACGTGTACTGATCGTCGATGACATTCCGACCAATGTGCGGCTGCTCGAAGCGCGGCTGACGGCCGAATATTATGAAGTGGTCACCGCCTCGTCGGGACCGCAGGCGCTGGAAATCTGCAATAATTCCGACGTCGATATCGTGCTGCTGGACGTGATGATGCCGGACATGGACGGCTTCGAGGTCTGCCGGCGGCTGAAATCCAATCCCAAGACCCATCACGTGCCGGTGCTGATGATCACCGCGCTCGACCAGCCGTCCGACCGGGTCAAGGGCCTGGAAGTGGGCGCCGACGATTTCCTAACCAAACCTGTCGACGACATGCAGCTGATGGCGCGCGTCAAAAGCCTGGTGCGGCTGAAGTCGCTGACCGACGAATTGCGGGCACGGGCACTGACCGGCCAACAGATTGCCATCGAAGACGCCATGCGGGTGATGGACCAGATCACCACCACCGGTGGCTCGATCCTGATCATCGATACCGATGCGCGCCATGCCGAGCGGATCAAGGGCTATCTGGGCGACCACAGGGTCGACGTGCTGACGCAGCCAGCCGATGCGGTATTCCAGGTGACCGGTGCGCAGTATGAGCTAGCGCTGGTGTCGATGGCGCTGGACGATTTCGATCCACTGCGGGTGTGCTCGCAAATTCGCACGCTGGAGCATACACGCACTCTCCCCATCATCTTGATGGCCGATGAGGGCGACAAGCCGCGCGTGGTGCGGGCGCTGGACCTTGGGGTCAACGATTTCATTTCGCGGCCTGTGGAGCGCAACGAGTTGGCGGCCCGGGTGCGCACGCAGATCCGGCGGCAGCGCTATGCGCTGGAACTGCGCCAGAGCGTCAGCAACACCATGGCGCTAGCGGTCACCGACGATATGACGGGGCTCTATAACCGGCGTTATTTCGACCGGCATCTTGGCGTGATGCTGGGCAAGGCGCAGTCGCAAGAGCGCGACATGGCGGTGATGTTGCTCGATATCGATCACTTCAAGAGCGTCAACGACACCCATGGCCACGATATCGGCGATGCGGTGCTCAAGGAATTCTCCCTGCGACTGAAGCGCAATATTCGTGGCGTGGACCTGGCCTGCCGGTTCGGCGGCGAGGAATTTGTGGTCCTGATGCCCGATACCGATTTCCGACAGGCCGAAGCCGTCGCCGAGCGGGTGCGCGAAGCGGTGGCGGATCGCGGCTTCGAAGTGGGCACGGCTCGGCCGCTGACCGTCACCGTATCGGTGGGTGTCACGCTGCAGGAAAGCCTGGCCGATACGCCCGAGACGCTGATCAAGCGGGCGGACGTGGCGCTGTATCGCGCCAAGCGCGAGGGGCGGAACCGCGTTGTGTTCGATGCGGCTTGATTCATAAGTCAATTCCGCCGCGTTAGGGTTATCTCTTATACTTAACAAAGCATTGCCGAGCCGAAAGGCCTGGTATTGCTTGAGTTTTTGCCGCGGTGGCGTAGGTTCGCCTCAACAGCGGGCCGCAATCATCTACGTGGTTTCGCTCACAGTTCCCTACGATCCACCCAAGTCCGCCGCAACGCTTGGGTCCGTAGGGCGGTTGGTCCGGACGCGGACAGAGTGGCCTCTTCGACATGCCGCTCCGGACCAGCCACTGTTCACGTGATGCCGGTCTGCAAATGATAATCTTCTGCGCTTCCGGTGCTCACGTACTTACGCTCCGCTCCGGTTCTCGAAGATCATCATTTTCGACTCGGCCTGACGTGAACTACCCCATCCTTGATTCCGGGCGTGAGGGTTTATTTCACCTAAATTTCGCCGCAACTGGGTGGTTCGTTCAAACTGCACTCCAAAGCTCACGTCACGAGCATGAAAAAGCCCCGCATCATTGATGCGGGGCTTTTTACTTTAGAGCAGCTTGATCAGGCGTGGATTACTTGATCTTGGCTTCCTTGAATTCGACATGCTTGCGCACAACCGGATCGTACTTCTTGTACGAGAGCTTCTCGGTCTGGGTGCGGGCGTTTTTCTTGGTGACGTAGTAGAAGCCAGTATCAGCCGTCGACACGAGCTTGATCTTGACGGAAGCGGCTTTGGCCATTTGGGACTACCTTTTACGAAAACAAATGGCGCCGCTTGGAAGCGACGCTGAATTTGGGCGCAACCTACGGATTTGCCGCAGATTGTCAAGCCAGAGTTGACTTGGGCTCAGGCCCGATGCGCGGGATCGAAGCCGTGCATGCGCGCGGCCCATTGCATGCCCACGATGGCGCCCTTGATCGAGGGCAGGATGGCGAGCGGCAGGACGATGGCGAGTGGTACCAGGGTGTAGAGATAAACCGCCGGGTTCATGTGCCAGGTCATTTCCATATGCAGCATCAGGCCAACCAGCAGGTGGCCGACGATCATGATGGCGATATAGGGCGGGAAATCATCGGCCCGGTGATGGAAAAGTTCTTCGCCGCAAACGTCGCAACTATCGGCGACTTTCAAGTAGGCGCGAAACATATGGCCCTGGCCGCAGTTCGGACATTTGCACAGCGCACCGCGCCACATCGCCTGGCCGACCTTACGATCTTCCATGGTCTTGACCTGCACACCCATCGCGTCACCTCTTTCTGCGGCCCTTGGGGCCGTAACTACTAGATGGGCGCTTTCCGCTGCGTTTAGCAGATGACGGATTGCCGCGGACGCCTTCCGAAAGCAGTTCGAATCGTAGGGCGCCGGCCACCGGAGCGGCTTCCAGCAGGCGCACGGTGACGTTGTCGCCCAACGTGAATTTCTCTCCGGTGCGGTCGCCGATCATGGCCTGTTGCTCCTGCTCGAAGCGGTAGTAATCCTGCCCGAGAGTGGAGGCGGGGATGAAGCCGTCGGCGCCGGTATCGCGCAGGCGGATGAACAGGCCGGAGCGGGTGACGCCGGAAATGCGGCCCTCGAAACGGGCGCCGATCTGGCCGGCGAGGAACTGCGCCAGCAGGCGATCGGCGGTTTCGCGTTCGGCCAGCATGGCGCGGCGCTCGGTGGACGAGATGTGCTGGGCGATGCCGGGGAGTTTTAGCCCCTCATTGTCGCTGAGACCGTCGTCGCCAAAGCCCATGGCCTTGACCAAAGCGCGGTGGACGATGAGATCGGCATAGCGGCGGATGGGCGAGGTGAAGTGAGAATAGCGCTCGAGGTTGAGGCCAAAATGGCCGTAATTCTCGGCGGAATATTCGGCCTGCGCCTGGCTGCGCAGCACCATCTCCGAGACCTGCTCGACATTGCCGGCCTTGCGGGCCTGGGCGAGGATGCCGTTGAAGTCGCTGGCGCGGACGGCGTCGGATTTCTTCACCGAGATATCGAGCGAGCCAAGGAAGTCGCGAAGGGCCATCAGCTTTTCGGAACTGGGGACGTCGTGGACGCGGTAGAGCAGGGGCGACTTCTTTTGCTCCAGCGTCTGGGCGGCGGCGACGTTGGCGGCGATCATCATTTCTTCGATCAGGCGGTGGGCATCGAGGCGTTCGGGGACGCGGATGTCCTTCACCATGCCCTTGTCGTCGAGGATGATTTTCCGCTCGGGCAGATCGAGGTCCAGGGGCCCGCGCTGGTCGCGGGCCTTGGCCATGACGGCATAGGCGGCGTAGAGCGGCTTGAGGATCGGTTCGAGAATCGGGCCTGTCTTGTCGTCGGGACGGCCGTCGATTGCGGCCTGGGCCTGCTGGTAGCTGAGCTTGGCGGCCGACCGCATCAGCACGCGGTGGAAGGTGTGGCTGAGTTTGTGGCCGCCCTTGTCGAAGACCATGCGCACGGCTAGCGAGGCGCGGGCCTCGCCTTCCTTGAGCGAGCAGAGGTCGTTGGAGATGCGCTCGGGCAGCATGGGCACTACGCGGTCAGGGAAATAGACCGAATTGCCGCGCAGATAGGCTTCGCGGTCGAGCGCGGTGCCGGGGCGGATATAGGCGGCGACGTCGGCGATGGCGACATAGACAATGTGGCCGCCGGGGTTTTTCTCGTCCGTGTCGGGCTCGGCATAGACGGCGTCGTCATGGTCCTTGGCGTCATATGGATCGATGGTGACGAGCGGCAGGTCGCGCCAGTCCTCGCGGCCCTTGAGCGTGGCTTCCTTGGCTTCCTCCGACTCGCGGATGACAGCGGGCGGGAAACGGAAGGGAATTTCCAGGTTGTGGATGGCGATCAGGCTGATAGCGCCTTCGGACATCGGATTGCCGATGACGGCGGTGACCTTGGCGCGTGGAATCATCAGTCGGCCGGAGAGCTTGACCTCGACTTCGACCAGGTCGCCTTCGCCAGCATTCATCAGATCGCCGAGGGGGATGCGCATTTCCTTCTGCTTGCGATCGACCGGGATCAGGCGGGCGCCTTCATCGTCAAGGCGCACGATGCCGATCTGGCCGCGACGCGGCTTGTCGAGGATTTTCATCGCCTTGGCGGTGTAGACCGGCACTTCGGCCTCGCCGGCATCGATGCGGGCCAGGATACGATCGCCGGGGCCGGGTACGACGCGGGCGTCGCGGCCGCTCAGCACGGTGACGCGCGGCGGATCGCCTTCCTCGGGGTTCCACTGGGCCGGATAGGCGTGCAGGTTTTCGGGATCGGCATCGGTGGGGATATCGAGCACGGTGACGGCGGGCAGGGCGGCGGTGCGGCGCAAGGCTTTGCGCGTGCGGGTGATGACGCCTTCGCCCTCAAGCTCGGCCAGCATGGCCTTGAACGGGCGCCGCATATCGCCGCGAATGCCGAATACTTTGGCAAGATCGCGCTTGCCCTTGATGTCATCGCTATTGGCGAGCGCTTCGAGCAGTTGCTCGCGCGTGGGCAATTCACCGGCGGCGGGCTGGCGCGGACGCTTGGGACCGGAGGTGCGGGGCGTTCTGGGGGCAGGTTTTTGTGTGGGCATAAGCGATATGTAGGGCATCCCGGCGGATTCGACAATTTTGGGGTGAGGGTGCCGGTTGGGCGCGAAATCTTGAGTTGTTCAGCGCAAGAGGTTGGCATCGCCCGTCGCTTGCCCCTATCGTTTGCCAACCGACTCCCTGCTAGGTCCCCTCATGCCCAATATCCCTTTCTTCGACGGTCACAACGATACGCTGCTCAAACTGTGGATGGCGGAGGGGGCCGATAAGGAAAAGCCGTTCATCGAGGGGATGGCGGGGGCGCATATCGATTTGCCGCGCGCCAAGGCCGGCGGCATGGTGGGTGGGTTCTTTGCTATGTTCCCGCCGCCGTTGAAGACGGCTGGCCCACCCCCGGTGGGGCTGTCGGAAAACCTGCCGCCGCTGTTGGCTTGGGCCGATGCGCAACAGTCAACCAATGGCATGGCCTCGATCCTGTTGCGACTGGAGCGGGCCGGGGCGCTGGCGGTCTGCCGCAGTGCCGCCGAACTGCGCGCAGCGATCGATGCGGGGACGCTGGCATCGGTGTTCCACATCGAGGGCGCCGAGGCGATCGATACCGATTTCCGGTCGCTGGACGTGCTCTATGCGGCGGGGCTGCGGTCGGTGGGACTAGTCTGGAGCCGGCAGAACGCCTTCGCGACCGGGGTGCCGTTTCGCCACAATGTCGATCCCGATATCGGGCCGGGCCTGACCGACGCTGGCAAGGAATTGGTGCGCGTCTGCAATGCAATGGGCGTGATGCTGGATATGTCGCATCTCAATGCTGCTGGTTTCCGGGACGTGGCGGCGATCAGCGACAAGCCGATCGTGGCGACGCATTCCAATGTGCACGCGATCTGCCCGCATGCGCGCAATCTGGTGGATTGGCAACTGGCGGCCATCGCCGAAAGCCGTGGCGTGGTGGGGCTGAACTATGCCGTCGGATTCTTGCGGCCGGACGGACTGTTCCGCGCCGATACCGAGATCGAGCTGATGGTTCGCCATGTCGATGCGCTGGTGGAGGCGCTCGGCGAGGACGGCGTGGCACTGGGCTCGGATTTCGACGGAGCGATGATGCCCGAAGCGATCGGGGACATCACCGGCGTGCAAAAGCTGCTGCAGGCGCTACTGGACAAGGGCTATGGCGCAGACTTGGTGGGCAAGATCGCGCTGGGGAATTGGCTATCGGTGCTCGAGCGGACGATCGGCTAGCTTGCGGCCACGTCGGAGAGGCGGACAAAGTCGTAGCCGCGCTGCTTGAGATCGAGCAGGCCGGCGGCGATGCCGGCGCCCGAGGCGCGCTTGGGCTGGTTGATGTGGGCGATGACCACGTCGCCGTCCTTGGCGCCTTCTAGACGTTGGGTAGCGATCTTGGTTGAGACCGAGGCACCGAGATCGGCGTTGAGCGAAAAGCCGGCGACCTGGTAACCGAGGTGGTGGATTTCATCGATTGCGTCCGGCGTGTAGAGCGCCGTGGCGCCACGGAACCACTTTGCGTGCTTGCCAAAGGCCAACACGATGGCCGCCTCGCCGCCGTTCACTTCATCGTCGATTGCCGACAGCGTACCCGCCGGCTTGATGCCGTAGGGCCTTTCGGTGCCGGTGACGGCCGGAATATGGTCGCGGCCATGATCCTCGATATCGAACAGATCGGGATGGGCGGCGAGGATCGCTATCGCGTCGGCATTGCGTACCAGCCAGCGATGGGTGACGAAGATGGTGGCGGGGATGGATTGTTCGACCAGCACATCGAGGATGCGGTGGTCGACATTGCCCGAGCAGGCATCCAACGTCACCGCGATATGGGGGTGGGCATCGCTCGAGTGCGGGATGTGGAGCGTCGGCTCCAGCAGCTTGTCGGCATGCGCAGCCGAAACCGAGACCAGTGCCAAAAGCGCGGCGAGCACTATGCGAACCATCGAAACCCCGTCGACGCGGCATGTGCCGCGGCGACGGTTTACGCTTTCGGTCAGGCGGGCGCTAGCACCTAGAAAGGCACATCTTCGTCAGCAACGGTGGCCTTCTTGGCAGCCGGCTTTTTTGCTGGCGCCTTTTTGGCGGCAGCAGGCTTCTTTGCAGCAGTGGCTTTGGCAGCAGCCGGCTTTTTCGCGGCAGCCTTCTTGGCGGGCGCCTTCTTGATCTTGGTGCCGGTGGCTTCGGCGCGGGCGGCGATCCAGACCAGTGCCTGCTCGAGGGTAACTGCTTCGGGGGCCACATCTTTGGGGATAGTGGCGTTGACTTTGCCCTGATTGACATAGGGGCCGTATTTGCCGCTACGCACGGTGATGGGGCCATTGTCGTGTTCGAACGTCTGGATGGCCGCGACGGCCGAGCCACCACGCTTGAAGCCGCCAGCGGCCTTTTGGGCGAGCAGATCGACGGCGCGATTGAGGCCGACGGTAAACACTTCCTCGACATCGGGCAGGTTGGCGTATTTGCCATCATGCAGGATGAACGGGCCATAGCGGCCGAGACCCGCGACGATGGGTAGGCCGCCTTCGGGGTGCGGGCCGACATCGCGGGGGAGCGACAGCAATTGCAGGGCCTTGTCGAGGGTCAGCGCGGCAGGCTCCCAGCCTTTGGGCAGGGATGAGCGCTTGGGCTCCTTGCCGTCGCCGAGCTGGACATAGGGGCCGAAACGGCCGGCCTTGAGGTGGACTTCCTCACCGGAAACGGGATCGGTGCCCAGAATGCCGTCGCCGGCTGCGGCTTCCGAGGATTGGCCGGTGGCGGCGTCCGAAAGCTGCATGGTGTGCTTGCATTCGGGATAGTTAGAGCAGCCGATAAAGGCGCCGTATTTGCCCAGCTTGAGCGAGAGCTGGCCGGTGCCGCAGGTGGGGCAGAGGCGACGGTCGCCGCCATCGGGCTTGGGCGGAAAGATGTGGTCCTGCAGCAGGTCGTTCAGCGCGTCCAGAACTTCGGTAACACGTAGATCCTTGATCTCGGCGGTGTGGCGCGAGAATTCGGTCCAGAAATCGCGCAGCACGGTCTTGTAGTCGAGCGCGCCGGCCGAGACCTGGTCGAGCTGCTCTTCGAGATTGGCGGTGAAGCCGTATTCGACATAACGGTTGAAGAAGCTTTCGAGGAAGGCGGTGACGATGCGGCCGCGATCCTCGGGATGCAGCGCCTTGCCTTCCAGCTTGACGTAGTCGCGGTCCTTCAGCGTGGTCAGGGTCGCGGCATAGGTGGAGGGACGGCCGATGCCGAGCTCTTCCATCTTCTTGATCAGGCTGGCTTCGGAATAGCGCGGGGGCGGCTGGGTGAAGTGCTGCTCGATCTCGACGGCCTGCAAAGCGGGCTTGTCGCCGACGGCGAGCGCGGGCAGTTCGCGGCTGTCCTCATCGACCTCGTCTTCGTCCGACTTGGCCTCGACGCCGTAGAGCGCGAGGAAGCCTGGGAAGGTGACGACGGAGCCGATGGCGCGCAGTTCAACGGCGCGGCCGGGGACGTTGACAGCGATATCGACGGTGGTGCGGTCGATCTCGGCAGACTTCATCTGCGACGCCAGCGTGCGGCGCCAGATCAGGCCGTAGAGCTTGGACTGGTCCGCATCGAGGTGGAGCGCCTCGGGCTTTTTGAACATGTCGGTCGGACGGATAGCCTCGTGCGCCTCCTGGGCGTTCTTGGCCTTGGTCTGATAGATGCGCGCCTTTTCCGGCAGGTAGTCGTCGCCGTAGAACTTGCCGATGGCGCTGCGGGCCATAGCAATGCCTTCGGGCGCCATCTGCACGGCGTCGGTTCGCATATAGGTGATCAGCCCATCTTCATACAGGCGCTGAGCGATCTGCATGGTGCGCGAGGGGCTGAGGCCGAGGCGGGAGGAGGCGTCCTGCTGCAAGCTGGAGGTGGTGAACGGTGCATACGGATTGCGCTTGGTGGGCTTCTTGTCGACCGACGAGACGTTGAACTGGCCCGCTTCGATGAGGGCTTTCAGCTCAGCGGCGTTTTCGCCAGTCTTGATGCCGAGCTTGTCGGTCTTCTTGCCGTCGACGGAATAGAGGCGGGCGAGGAAGCTCTTGCCGGCCTGGGCCAGCTTGGCTTCGACCGACCAATATTCATCGGCCTTGAATTTTTCGATCTCGGATTCGCGGTCGCAGACGATGCGCAGGGCAACGGACTGCACGCGGCCAGCCGAGCGCGAGCCCGGCAGCTTGCGCCAGAGAATCGGCGAGAGGGTGAAGCCGACGAGGTAATCAAGCGCGCGGCGGGCCAGGTAGGCATCCACCAGCGGCTGGTCGATATCGCGCGGAAGCAGCATCGCGGCGGTAACGGCATCCTTGGTGATGGCGTTGAACAGCACACGGCGGACGGGAGTGTCCTTCTTGAGCGCCTTTTTCTGACGCAGCACATCGAGCACGTGCCAGGAAATGGCTTCGCCTTCGCGATCCGGATCGGTTGCGAGGATCAGTTCATCTGCGCCCTTGAGGGCGTTGGCAATGTCGGCAATGCGCTTCTTGGAGGCGGTATCGACCTCCCAGGACATGGCGAAATCTTCGTCGGGACGCACCGAGCCGTCCTTGGCCGGCAGATCGCGGACATGGCCGAACGAGGCCAGGACTTCATAGCCCGAGCCCAAATATTTGTTGATTGTCTTGGCTTTAGCCGGACTCTCAACGACCACGACCTTCATGAATTACCCAATCCGCACACGTCTTCTGGAAGTGGCGCAACATGGTGAAGCCGAGCGGGCGTGTCAACGGGATGAAATGAGGGTGTGGGGGTCTCTCTAAGAGAGAGGAAAATTTGGGGGTGTTTGAGGAGGGTGGTAGCGCCATCTTTCCAGCGCCACCGTCTGGCTCCTCCCCCTACCAGGGGGAGGCCGGGTGGGGGTTGGATAGTCCCGAATTTGTCAGCGAGGCCCCCCACCTTGGTCCTCCCCCTGGAAGGGGGAGGTGTCGACTGAGGTATTGGTGTCAGCGGTTTTACTTATACCGCAGCGCCACCAACTGGCCGCTGGACCATTCGATTTCGCCAGCCAGGTCTAGCTCAAGCAGCAACAACTGAGCGCTCGAAACCGAAAGCCCGGTCTGCCGGATGATCTCATCCACCTCGACCGGCGTGGTGCTGAGCGAGGACAGCAGGCGGGACTTGTCGCTGTCGGTCGGAGCTTCGGCGGGTTCGGTTTGGCTGAAATTGGGTTCCCAGTCGGGATCAAACAGCGCATTGCGAGCGGGATCGGCGCTGCCGAGAGAGTCGATTATGTCCTGCGCATTGGTGATCAGCTTGGCGCCTTGCTGGATCAGGGCGTTGCCGCCTTCAGCGCGCGGATCGAGGGGCGAGCCGGGGACGGCGAAGACGTCGCGGTTCTGCTCCAGCGCTAGCCGGGCGGTGATCAGTGAGCCGCTGCGCTTGGCGGCTTCGACCACGACGATGCCCAGCGACAGGCCCGAGACGAGCCGGTTGCGGCGCGGGAAATCGCGGGCGCGGGGCTCCCAGCCCAGTGGCATTTCGGTGAGCAGGGCGCCGCCATTGTCGAGAATGTCGTGGGCGAGCGGGATATTCTCGTCGGGATAAATCTTGTCGAAGCCGCCGGCGAGGACGGCGATGGTGCCGGTGTTGAGGCTCGCGCGGTGGGCGGCTGTGTCGATGCCGCGGGCGAGGCCGGAGACGACCGTGTAGCCGCGCTCGCCAAGGTCAAGCGCCAGCATGCGCGTCATCTTGATGCCGGCAGAGGACGCGTTGCGGGCGCCCACCATGCCGACGGTGCGGGCCCAATCGAGGTTTTCGCCACCGGCCATGGTGACCAGCGGCGGCGAGGCGGGGATGTAATTGAGCAGGTCCGGGTAGTCGGCTTCGCCGGTGGCCACGAGCTTGGCACCGTAGCGTTCGAGGCCGGCGAGTTCGTCCTCGGCCTGCATTTGCGTGGTGATGCGAGGGGCCTTGCCGGTGCGCTTGAGCAGGCCGGGCAGTGCCTCGATAGCGGCTTCTGCCGAGCCGAAGCGGTTGAGCAATTGGCGGAAGGTGACGGGGCCAACATTTTCGGTGCGGATCAGCCGAAGCCAAGCCGTGCGTTGCGACCGCGTCAGGACCAGGCCTGGCGCGACGAGGCTCACGCCGTGGGGGCTTTCTTCTCCGAGCCGATCTTGGGCTCAGTATTGTTGAGCAGACGAGCGATATTGGCGCGGTGCTGGTAGAACAACAAAATCGCCATCACTGCCGCGGTGGCCGCCAGCCATTCATCGACCACCACATAGGCAAAGATCGGGGCCGTCGCGGCGGCGGTCAGGGCGGCCAGCGAGCTCATCTTGCGGGCGAACGCGATGACCAGCCAGACCGCGCAGAAGATCAGCCCCACGGGCCAAGACAAAGCCAGTAGCGAGCCGATCATCACGGCGACGCCCTTGCCGCCCTTGAAGTTGAGCCAGACCGGAAAGCAGTGGCCGAGAAAAGCAAAGATAGCGCACAGCATGGCGGCCTGCTCGCCCCAGAAGTAGCGAGCGAACAGAACCGGCAGCGCGGCCTTGCTAGCGTCGAGAATCAGCGTGGCGGCGGCCAGCCAGCGATTGCCGGTGCGCAGCACGTTGGTGGCGCCGATGCTGCCAGAGCCGATCGACCGGACATCGCCCAGGCCGGCGGCACGGGTGAGCAGCAGGCCGAATGGCACGGAGCCGCAGAAATAGCCGAGGATGGCGGCGTAAAGAAAAGTGATGGTCACGAAATCTCCTCGGCGAAGGTGTGGACGGTTTGGCCGCCCACGATGGTTCGCATCACCTTGCCAGCAAGTCGCGCGCCTTCAAAGGCGGTATTTCGCGAGCGCGAGTGGAAATCGCGCTCGGCGACCTGCCAGGGATAGTCGAGATCGAACAGGATGAGGTCGGCCGGGGCGCCTTTGGCGATGCGGCCGGACGGCAAGCCGAGGATTTGCGCTGGGCGGAAGGTCATAGCGCGCAGCACAGTCATCAGGTCGACATCGCGCGAATGCACCAGGCGCAGCGCGGCGGCGAGCAGGGTTTCGAGGCCGATAGCACCGTCCGACGCTTCGGCAAAGGGCATGCGCTTGACCTCGCTATCCTGCGGATCGTGATCGGAATGGATGGTGTCGATGACGCCGGAGCGGAGACCTTCGATCATGGCCTGGCGGTCGTCCTCGGTGCGAAGAGGGGTCGCGAGCTTGAAGAAAGTGCGGTAGCGGCCGATGTCGTTTTCGTTGAGCGACAGATTGTTGATCGAGATGCCGCAGGTGATTTTCTTCGACCGGCGCTTGGCTTCGCGGACCAGCGAGGCCGAATATGCAGTCGAGATTTGCGCTGCGTGGTAGCGGGTGCCGGTGAGCACGGCGAGTTGGAGGTCACGGGCCAGCGGGATGGTTTCGGCCTCCAGCGGAATGCCACGCAGGCCCAGAATGGTGGCGAACAGTCCCTCGTTCATCACGCCATCGCCGGTCAGTTCGCGATCGGCGACGTGGTGGATGATCTGCATGTCGTAATTGGCGGCGTAGCTGAAGGCGGTGCGCAGCAGGCTGTTGGACTGGATCGAGCGGCGGCCATCGGTGAGGCAGACCGCGCCGGCTTCCTTGAGCAGGCCGAATTCGGTGATTTCGGAGCCGTTCAACCCCTTGGTGATCGCGCCGGCCGGCAGGACGTTGACCTTGCTGGTGGCACCGGCCCGGCGGATGAGGAAGTCGATCAGCGCGCCATCGTCCACCACTGGGGTGGTATCGGGCATCATGACGAAGCTGGTGATGCCACCGGCGGCGGCGGCTTCGCCGGCCGATTGCAGGGTTTCGCGATATTCTTTGCCGGGCTCGCCGGTGAAAACGCGCATATCGATGAGGCCCGGGGCGAGAATCAGGCCCCTGGCATTGATGACTTCGGCATCCTCGGGCACGCCGACCGGGCCCCCTTGGACGATGTCCGAAATCAGCCCGTTTTCGATCAGCACCGCGCCTTGGTGGTCCGTCATGGAGCCCGGATCGACGATGCGGGCGTTTTCGATGAGGACGGGCCGGCTCATGACTGGTCTCCGGCGGGTAGCAGCGCATCGAGCACGGCCATGCGGACGGCGACGCCCATTTCGACTTGTTCGTTGATGACCGATTGCACGCCATCGGCAATGGCGGGATCGATCTCGACGCCGCGATTCATCGGGCCGGGATGCATGACGATGGCGTCGGGCTTGGCGAAGCCGAGCTTTTCGGCATCGAGGCCGTAGAAGCGGTAATATTCGCGCACCGATGGGATCATGCGGCCATTGGCGCGTTCGTGCTGCAGGCGCAGCATCATGACGACATCGGCGCCGGCAAGGCCCTCGCGCATGTCGGTGAACACTTCCGTGGCGAGCGATTCGATGCCGGCGGGCAGCAGGTTGCGCGGGGCAATAACGCGGGTGCGTACGTTGAGCGCGCCGAGCAGCAGCAGATTGGAGCGGACGACGCGGGAATTGGCTATATCGCCGCAGATGGCGACGGTCAGCCCGGAAATGCGGCCCTTGTGGCGGCGGATGGTCAGCGCGTCGAGCAGGGCCTGGGTGGGGTGCTCATGGGCACCGTCGCCGGCATTGATGACGGCGCAGCCGACCTTTTGGCTCAGCAATTCCACCGCCCCCGCAGCCGAATGGCGAACGACGATGACGTCGGGGCGCATGGCATTGAGGGTGCTTGCCGTGTCGATCAGGGTTTCGCCCTTGGAGACCGAAGAGGTCTTGACCGACATGTTCATCACCAGCGCGCCAAGGCGCTTGCCGGCGATTTCGAACGAGCCCTGGGTGCGGGTCGAGGCCTCGAAGAACAGGTTGATCTGGGTCTTACCCGCAAGGGTAGGGTGCGTCTTTCGCTCTTGGCGAGAGACCGGAACCATGGCATCGGCGCGGTCGAGCAGGTCGATGATCTCGTGCTGCTTCAGATCGGCGATGGAGAGGAGGTGGCGCTGCCGGAATGGGGGGAAATCGCCGGAGGAGGCGGTCGTGGTCGTCGAGGCTTTGCCTGGCGAAGTTTGGGCCATGCGCTCCCATCCGTATTGTTTGGTGGGGTTTACGGGAGGGGGGCGCAGGGGGCAAGGCGGTTGTACGATTTTCGTACAATTATCCAGCACTAGCGCGGCCGCAGCCGATCCAACGCACCTTGCAGAATGTAGCTCGCTGCCAGCTTGTCGACGACTTCCGCTCGTCGGTCGCGGCGCATGTCCGCCTGGATCATCATGCGGGTCACCGCGCTGGTGGACAGTCGTTCGTCCCAGAAGGCGATCGGCAGGGTGATGCGTTGCGCCAGGCTTCGGGCGAAGGCGCGGGTAGATTGCACGCGCGGGCCTTCGGAGCCGTCCATGTTCAGAGGCATGCCGAGAATGACGGCGATGATGGCGTTTTGCGCGATGATCTCGTCCAGCCGGATGGCATCGGCGGTGAATTTGGTGCGCTTGATGGTTTCGAGCGGGGTCGCGGAATAGCGCATGCCATCGGAGATGGCGACGCCAATGGTCTTGGTGCCCAAGTCCAGGCCCATGATGCGGCCGGTCGCGGGGATGGCGGCGAGGGGATTGGCGAATTCGTCGTCGGACATGAGGTCTCGGCTTTGTCTCGTTGTCTCCGTCCTATAGTTTACCGGTAAAGTTGGCGACTGGAATCGAAGCATGAAACTGACCTGGTTCGGCGGCACGACGATGCGGGTGCATATCGGCGGGGCGATGCTGGTGATCGATGCGGAGGGCGCGCCGGAGGGAATCGATCGGGCGGAACTGCTGTCGGGGGCCGATCGGCAGATGTCGTTTGCTGATCTGGCTGGGCTTGAGGCGATCGATCCGGCGCGGTGGGCGCCGCGCAGGACGTCGGCGCTGATTGATGAGAGCGATGTGCCGGCGGTGGCGGTGTATCGGGCGGGTGCGGCGGCGATTCTGGTGGATGCGGTGGGGGAGCAGCCCTTGCTTATCGTCACCAGCGAAATCGAGCGCATGGGACGATGGGTGGGCAATGCGGTGGTTGTGGTTGCAGGGGCGCCTGAGGCACTGCCGGAGCTGGCCGCCCACGTGCTGGACCGGCTGGGGCCGAAGCTGATCGCGGTGGCTGGGCCCGAGGAGGCCGTGGACGCGGTGATTCTGCGGGTGAAGGACCTGCTGGACGGAACCGGGCTGATGGCGCTGGAGCCAGGATTGGCGCTGGAGGTATAGCATGACTCCCGACCAACCTTCCTGCCCGCAGACTTGATCCGCGGGTCTTTGTCAGTACGGCAGGTGCCGATAGTGGCCCGCGGATCAAGTCCCCAGGAAGTGCGGCGGGTGTGGGGTATCGTGTGTCAATTGCCGAAGATTGGTTGCATATGTTGCAACTTCACGCGAGCCGTTGTTAAAAGCGCATCACTTCCCAAGCTTGGAGACAGACATGTCGGTCGACGCCGCAACCGTGAAGCGCATTGGGCGCCTGGCGCGCATTCGTATCGAAGAGAACGAAGTGGCGACCTATCAGGACGAGCTCAACACGATCCTGGGGTTTGTCGAGCAGCTCAGCGAGGTCGACGTGACCGGTGTCGAGCCGATGACGTCGGTGACGCCGATGGTCTTGCGCAGGCGCGACGACGTGGTGACCGATGGCGGCTATCCGGAGCGGATCGTCGCCAATGCGCCGCTGAGCGAGGATAATTTCTTCATGGTGCCCAAGGTGATCGAATAGACCATGGCGGTTACTGTCGCCATCGAGACGCCGTTGCAGGACGATGTGCGCAAGCTCGTCTCGCAGTTGAACGAGCATTTGTTGCCGCTGTCGCCGCTGGAATTCCAGTTCAAGATGACGGTGGAACAGATGGCCGATGCGGCGACGACGGTGTTCGTGGCGCGCGATGAGACCGGCGCGGCAATCGGCTGCGGGGCACTCAAGCTGGCCGATGACGGCACCGCCGAGGTCAAGCGCATGTTCACCGATCCTGCCGTGCGCGGACAACGGGTCGGCTCGGCACTGCTGGCGGCCATTGTGGCGCTGGCGCGTGCCAAGGGCATTTCGAGCCTGATGCTGGAGACCGGCGTGGGGCCGGGCTTCGAAGGCGCACATAGGCTTTACACCCGCAGCGGATTTGCCCTGCGCGGTGCGTTTTACGACTACCCCGATAGCGAATGGTCGGCATTTTTCGAAATGCCCCTCAACATGGAACAACCGGCGTGAAAAAATTTGGAATTGCGGCGGCGTTGATGCTGGTGAGCGTTGGGGCCGCGATGGCCGATCAGTATGACGCGGTTTATGTTTCGGACCCCGCTGTGTGCGAACGCGCGGGCGAAGCGGATATGGGCCAAGTCCTGTTCGACCTGAAGGCGGCCGCAGTGTCGCCGCGCGTCGGCATCTGGATGGGCGAACTCGGCTGCAAGCTGGTCGATGTGCATATGAACGAGTCCAACTGGGGTGGCACGCAGGAAGTCTACGCGGCGGCCCGTTGCGATGGCCCCTATCTGGCGTTCATCGACACCGTCGTGGTGACCTCGGATTCGGGAAATATCAACCTGGCGTGGGGCGACCGTGAGGGCACGCCGCCGGCGATGGTGGAAGTCCTGTCTATGAAGCATGGCGACAGCACCGATGCCGAGCGCGATCCGGAAAGCTACGCGGGCGTCTATACGCAGTGCGACGCTCTCAAGCCGGCGGATTTCATCAAATGATCAAAGCGACAGCGAGCATGGTGCTGCTGGGCCTGCTGACCGTGTCGGTGGGGGCGCAGGAATTGAGCGTGGATCAGTCCAAGCTCTACGTCACCGACCCGGCGGCCTGCCAGAAGCTGCAGGATGTTGGCGTCGACGCCTTCAACGACACGGATTTTCTGGCGATGTCGCTGACCGATGGCATCCAGGGAATGGAATTTCACTGCAACTTCATGGATGTGAAGGGCCGCAAGGGCAGCAGCTTCCTGTTCGTCTCGGCGGTTTGCGAAGCGCCCGGCGAAGTCTATCCCGATACGCTATCGATCAGTCCCTATGACGAAACGACCATTCAGGTGGTCTCCAGCTACGACGCGATGATGGTCTCGTCGGGCAATGCCGAACCACCCGGGCCGACCACCAATCCCGGCGTTACCATGTATCACCGCTGCGACAATCTGAGCGAGTTACCCCGTTGACCGATCTAACCAAACTGAGCCTCGTCGAAGCCCGCAAGGGCCTTGCAGCAAAATCCTTCACCTCAACCGAGCTGACGGGCGCGTACCTGACCGCCATCGAGGCCGCCAATCCAGCGCTCAACGCCTATGTGGCCGTGACGGGCGAGCAGGCGCTGAGCATGGCCAAGGCCAGCGACGAAAAGCTTGCGCAGGGCGAGGGCGGGGCGCTGGAAGGCATTCCGCTGGGCATCAAGGACCTATTCGGCACCAAGGGCGTACACACGCAGGCGGCCAGCCATATCCTCGACGGGTTCAAGCCGGAATACGAATCCACGGTCACAAGCAATCTGTGGCGCGATGGCGCGGTCATGCTGGGCAAGCTCAACATGGACGAATTCGCCATGGGCTCGTCCAACGAGACTTCGTATTACGGTCCTGTGATCAGCCCGTTTCGCGCCGAGGGGAGCAATGCGAACCTCGTGCCCGGTGGCTCTTCGGGCGGCTCGGCAGCGGCGGTTTCTGCTTGGCTCTGCGCGGCCGCGACGGCGACCGACACGGGCGGCTCGATCCGCCAGCCTGCGGCGTTCACCGGCACCGTCGGCATCAAGCCGACCTATGGCCGCTGCTCGCGCTGGGGCGTGGTGGCGTTTGCGTCCTCGCTCGATCAGGCGGGGCCGATCGCGCGCACCGTCGAAGACGCCGCCGTGATGATGACTTCTATGTCCGGGTTCGATCCGAAGGATTCGACCAGCGCTCAGTTGTCAGTGCCAGACTTTGCCGCCGCCGTCGAACGCGGCGTCAAAGGTCTGACCATTGGCGTTCCGCGAGAATATCGCATGGACGGCATGCCTGCCGAAATCGAAAAGCTCTGGCAGCAGGGCCTCGATTGGCTCCGTGCCGAGGGCGCCATGGTGCGCGACATCTCCCTGCCGCACACCAAATATGCGCTGCCGGCCTATTATATCGTCGCGCCGGCCGAGGCGTCGTCAAACCTGGCGCGCTATGACGGCGTCAAGTATGGCCTGCGCGTGAGCGGCAAGGACATCACCGACATGTACGAACTGACACGCGCCGCCGGTTTCGGTCGCGAGGTCAAGCGCCGTATCATGATTGGCACATACGTGCTGTCTGCAGGTTATTTCGATGCCTACTACGTGCAGGCGCAGAAGGTCCGTACGCTGATCAAGAAGGACTTCGAGGATGCCTTCAACGCCGGGGTCGATGCGATCCTGACGCCGGCAACGCCCTCGGCGGCCTTTGGCATTGGCGACGAGGCCATGGCGGCCGATCCGGTCAAGATGTACCTCAACGACGTGTTCACGGTGACGGTCAACATGGCAGGCCTGCCGGGCATTGCGGTGCCGGCGGGCAAGGACGGGCAGGGGCTCCCCCTAGGCCTGCAGCTCATCGGCAAGCCGTTCGACGAGGAAACTCTGTTCGCCGCCGCCCGGGTGATCGAGCGTAGCGCCAATATGGACTTTTCGCCAAAGCCTTGGTGGTGATGCGCCAGGGGGCGTTCGAAGACGCAATTCGCGCCGGCGAGGTTATCGAGGGCGAGGACCTGTTCGAGATCGATTGGCGCGATCTGCCGAGCGGGCAGGTACGGCTGCGCAATTGCGAATTGCGCGACGGCGCTTTGGCAGGAGCGGAGCTCAACGAGTCGGTGTTCGAGGACGTCACGTTCCTCAACTGCAAGTTCACCAAGGCCGACCTGGTGAATGCGAAATTCACTCGTTGCGTGCTGTTCGATAGCGACGCGCGCAAGGGGTGCGATTTTGCCGATGCGCAGTTGCGCGGCGCTCATTTCATCGAGTGCAACCTGTCGCTGGCCCGGTTCGCCGGGGCCAACCTGCACGGGCTGATGCTGGAGCGCTGCAAGGGCACCGGCGCTGATTTTGAGGATGCCAGTTTCGTGCGCAAGAGCGGCCGCAACAGCGTGGCGGCGGGGCGGTTCATCGATAGCGCGCTGGACTTTGCCAATTTCCGCGGCGTGGTACTGGAAGATTGCGATTTCGCCGGCAGCAGTCTGCGGCAGGTGGATTTTGCGCGCACCAGTCTGTCCAAAACCGGGTTTCGCAAGGCCGACCTGTCGGCGGCGATCATCGACGAGGCGGACATGGACGGGGCCGACCTGCGCGGTGCGGTGGTCAGCGGGCTCGACCTGACGCGGGCGCGCAATCACGCCGGCATCAAGGTCAGCGAGTCGCAATTGAGCGCGCTGGTGGGGCCGTTCGGCCTGCGCGTCTTTCCCGACTAAAGCGGCCCACGCCTTGATTGGCGGGCCCATGAGCGTTATGTGCGCAGTCAATATGGAATTCCGGCGGGCCCTGGCGTGCCGATGGTTTGGGTGATTGGATGGCCGTGGATATCTTTACTTCGCTCGATTGGTCCGAGCCGCCCAAGGATATGAGCAAGCCCCTGCAGGCGCTGTGGTGGCTCAAGAAGGGCAGTTTGCGTGTGGGTCCCGAATGGGAGCAGGCGCATAATATCGTGCAGGCGATGGAGGGCGTGCAGGCGTTCGACTGGGTGCATGCACTGATGCACTGGATCGAGGCCGACATGGGCAATGCCGATTACTGGTATCGCCGGGCTGGGAAGAAGCGGGCGACTGCGAGCGTGAGTTCGGAGTGGGAGCATATTGCGGCGGCACTGAGCGATGTGACGCGGCATTAGCTTTCTCACCTCTCCTTTTGGGGGAGAGGTCGGCGCGCAGCGACGGGTGAGGGGGCCTTTCTTCCCCGCGCACCGCATCGAGTAAAGGCCCCCTCACACGACCCAAGAGGGTCGACCTCTCCCCCAAAGGGAGAGGTGAAGGGATCACCGGTTATTCGCCTCGCTTCGCACTAGCTCCAGCCCCCGCCTGGTGATCCGGTACGGCTGGCCGCCGGACGACTTGATGGCCTTCTTGGCCCTCAGCTTCTTGAACAGCATCAGGCTGCAATCGTTCATCAGCCAGCCTTCGCGATTGAAGAATTCCAATCCGGTGACCTTGCCGGCTTCGTTTTTGAGCAGCGCAATGCGGCCGCCCTGCGCCAACGCGTGCAGCACGCGCTGTTCGTTTCGAGAGATATCCATGTTGAGTGTCGGCCCGAATGCGGGCGGCCGAAAGCCGAACCCGCGAACAAACGGAGGCGCTCGCCGGCATCACGCTCGGCGGCGACTGGTTCATTCATGCCCCGTCGCGCAGTGGGACGGGGCTCTAGCGGGTCTCAGACTTGGTAGACATGAAGGCAGAACCTTGTTTGCCGGGACGGTATAGCGCTCGCGGAGGCCGCTTTCCAGATTGGCGAATGGTGGCGGTTGAAATCGGCGCCAAGCCGGTGCAAACCAGCAACAACCGAATTCTGCGAACTGGATGCCGCCGTGACCGCTTTGAAGCCGCCCGCCCAATGTGAAACCAAAGAGGACGTCCGCGCCGAAATTGATCGGGTGGACCAGGCGCTGTTGGCGCTGTTCGCCGAACGGCATCAATATGTGACGCGGATGGCCGAGATTAAGACCGATCCGCACGAGGCGCGCGACCCGGTGCGGATCGAGGCGATCATCGAGAAATTGCGAACCCGCAGTTTGGCTCTTGATCTCGACGAGGATCAGGCCGAACTTATCTGGCGGACCCTGATCGATTGGAATATCAATTACGAGAAGGGCATCATCGCGGCACGCCGCCGCGCCGAATAGGGAGAAGCGCCCATGGCCGGCATCCTCATCCGCAAAGCCGAGAGCGAAGATGCCCGCCGGCTGGCCGATATCGCCTATCGCGCCTGGGAAAGCAGCATCCTGCCGCTGCTGACCGAGCGGCCCGGCATGCGCGAGGCCGAGCAACGACGGCTGGCGCAGGTGGTCTCGGAAACGCTGGGGCGCATTTCAGTGGCCGAAGTCGATGGCGTCGTCGTCGCCTGGTGCTCGCGGGCGGCCAAGCGGGCCTATATTCCGTTCCTGTTCGTTATGCCCGAACTGCAGGGCAATGGGCTCGGCAGCATGCTGCTGCGTCGCGTCGAGACCATCCTTGAGCTTGAAGGCGCCGATCGGGTGCAACTGGAAACGCCCGCCGACAATGTGCTGGCGGTCCGGTTCTACGAAAAGCAGGGTTATCGGATTTTAGCGATGCGCCCGGATGGACGCGCTGCCCATGAAGCCTTCATGAGCGTGCGGCTGGAAAAGGTGCTGAGCCCGTTTGTCGGCGTGATCGACGACGAAGATTGAGCTTTCTTCTGCACTTTCTCTACCCTTTCTTCCCGCGGACTTGATCCGCGGGCCTCCCCCCAACGCGGTGAGTGCTGATAGTGGCCCGCGGATCAAGTCCGCGGGAAGGGCGGTGGGTGGGAGAGATTGTGCCCACGATCCGGTTCGGCGAGTTTCCGTTGCATCTCGCGCCGCCAATAAGTAAGCACTTACCTACATTTTGCCTTCCCGCCAGGACGACCAATTGACCCTTATCGATACGCGCACGCCCAATCCGAAAAGCTTCATCGCCGGTTCGACCGGTGACTGGGAAATCGTCATCGGCATGGAAGTTCATGCGCAGGTGACCAGCGAGAGCAAGCTGTTCTCGGGTTCCTCGACGCTGTTCGGCAACCCGCCCAATTCCAACGTGTCGTTCGTGGACGCGGCGATGCCGGGCATGCTGCCGGTCATCAACGAGGA
The DNA here is from genome assembly GCF_040546795.1 of Devosia sp. UYZn731. NCBI lineage: Bacteria > Pseudomonadati > Pseudomonadota > Alphaproteobacteria > Hyphomicrobiales > Devosiaceae > Devosia > Devosia sp. UYZn731. The sequence goes on along the minus strand of NZ_JBEPOL010000002.1, from coordinate 277,077 downwards.
ATGCGTGCGCCAGGCTGTGCGCACTGGGCTGGGCCTGAAGGCGCAGATCAACAAGCGCAGCGTGTTCGATCGCAAGAATTATTTCTATCCCGATCTGCCGCAGGGCTATCAGATTTCCCAGTTCAAGGACCCCATTGTCGGCGAGGGCAAGGTGTTCCTCGACATGGGCGAGGACGGGGAAATTGAGATCGGCATCGAGCGGCTGCATCTGGAGCAGGATGCCGGCAAGTCGATCCACGACCAGCATCCGAACATGAGCTTCGTTGACCTGAACCGCTCGGGTGTGGCGCTGATGGAAATCGTGAGCAAGCCGGACCTGCGCTCGTCCGAGGAAGCAAAGACCTACCTCTCCAAGCTGCGCACCATCCTGCGCTATCTCGGCACCTGCGACGGCAATATGGAGCAGGGCTCGATGCGCGCCGACGTCAACGTATCGGTGCGCCGGCCGGGCGGCGCATTCGGCACGCGCTGCGAAATCAAGAATGTGAACTCGGTGCGGTTCGCCGGGCAGGCGATCGAATACGAAGCGCGGCGGCAGATCGATATTCTGGAGGATGGCGGCAGCATCGACCAGGAAACGCGGCTGTTCGATCCCAAGCTGGGCGAGACGCGCTCGATGCGCAGCAAGGAAGAGGCGCACGACTATCGCTATTTCCCCGACCCCGACCTTCTGCCGCTGGAATTCGACCAGGCGTTTATCGACGCGCTGGCGGCCAAGTTGCCCGAATTGCCGGACGAGAAGCAGACGCGGTTCATTCGCGATTATGGCGTGACGCCATACGACGCGATGGTGTTGACGCTCGATCGCGAAGCGGCTGATTGGTATGAAACCACCGTGACCTTCGGCGGCAAGGCGCGCGACGGCAAGCAGGTGGTCAACCTGATCATGGGCGACCTGTCGGCCTATGCCAACACCCAGCAGGTGTCGTTCGCCGAAACCCACATCACGCCCAGCCAGATCGCCGGCATCGCCGACCTGATTGCCGACGGCACGATTTCGACCAAGATCGCCAAGGATGTGCTGGCGCTGATCCTGACCGACGAGAAGGAAGCCGATCCGGCCGAACTGATCGAACGGCGCGGGCTCAAGCAGGTGACAGATCTTGGCGCGATCGAGGCGATCATCGACGAGATCATCGCCGCCAATCCCGATCAGGTTGCCAAGGTGTTGGCCAAGCCGACGATGATCGGCTGGTTCGTCGGCCAGGCCATGAAGGCGTCGGGCGGCAAGGCCAACCCGCAGGCGCTCAACGAGCTGATGAAGAAGAAGCTCGGGCTAGAGTAAACGCGCAGTCAGGGAGGCAGCGATGGCGGAGCCGGAGGCGAACGACCGTGATGCCGAACCACGCCGCCGTGGCGGTCCGTTTGTGATCGGCGGCATAGTCGTCCGCGTCGCCATGCTGATCCCGGTGATCGCGCTGAGCGTCGCTTCGGTGGCGCTGATCGTCTACGGCGCCTTCGAGACGCGCCATTTCGTAACGGCTTTGTTTCATCCCGACGGCGCCGTACACCGCGACGAAATCATGCTCGTGGCGATCGAACTCGTGGATTTGTTCTTGCTGGCGACGGTGGTGCAGGTGGTAGCCCTGGGGCTCTACCAGCTCTATTTCCGCCAGGATCTGCAATTGCCCAAGTGGCTCAAGGTCGAGACGCTGGACGATCTCAAGTCCAAACTCGTGGGCGTTACCGTCACGGTGCTGGCAGTCTATTTTCTCGGCCGGGCGCTGACCTGGGAGACTGGCGCGGATATCGCCTATCTCGGCATCGGCGTGGCCCTGGTGATCGTGGCGCTCACCTGGTTTTTGGGCAAGATCGACAATCACGAGTAACGTGATTGTCGATTGCCAGCGTGTTCAGGCCGCGACACGCCGTCCCAGCTTGAGAATGCGACCGTCCAGCAGGAGCAGGCCGAGGAAAATCACCGCCATACCAATCATGTGAACCGTCTCGAAGCGCTCGTGCAGCACCAGCACGCCGAGCAGGATCGCCGAGATCGGGGTGATGAAGGTGTTGATCGAGAAATTGGTGGCGCCGACGCGCGGCAGCATGCGGTACATCAACAGGAACGCGAAGCTGCTCGACAAGAGGCCAATGCCCAGCAAGGCGCCCCAGGTCTCGATACGGGTGATGGTGGGAATGCCCTCGAAAATGAAGCCGAATGGCACCGAAACGATCGCTGCTGCCGTCAGCGAACAGGCTGCGATTGTGGTGGGATCGATGCTGCGCAGCCGACGGGCATAGTTCAGCGTGAAGGCGTAGCACAGCGTCGCCAGCAGGCACGCGCCGATGGCCCAGAGCTGGTTGGACGAGCCGCCGCTCAGCGAAGGCGACGCCAGGATCGCGGCGCCGACGAAGCCGACCAGCACGCCCATGGACTTGTTGAGAGTAGCCTTCTCGCCACCGCGCCAGAAATGGGAGACCACCACGGTCATCAGCGGCGTCAGTGCGTTGATCACGCCGACGAGGCCGCTGGGCAGGTCCTGTTCGGCCAGGGGGAACAGCGCGAATGGGATGGCGTAATTGAGCACGCCCAGGATCAGAAATTGCAGATAGAGCACCGGCTCTCGCGGCAGGCTGCGGCGGGTGGCGACGAAATAGGCCCAGCAGCCGAGAGCGCCAACGGTGACGCGCAGGGCGGACACCCAGATCGGCCCGAGCTCGCGGATCAGGATCGCGTTGAACAGGAACGAGCAGCCCCAAATGGCGCCAATGAGAATGATGAGCAGCCAGTCGCGCAGTGTCATGCCGATTCCCCTCGGTAAAATCGGAACCTAGTCCGACGGAGAACAAAGGTCGAACCGATTTTGACGATAGGTGGGATGAATATGGGTGATGAGGATTGGACTGGCTTGAGCCAGAGCCAACGCGAACTGATCGCCCATTTAACGACCTACGGCGCGGAAATCTCCCCGGCCGACAACATCCGCAGAGCCTCCGGATAAAGGCGATGTTCCGCAATCAGGGTGCGGGCGGCCAAGGTTTCCGCATCGTCGCCGGGCAGGATCGGCACCTTCGCCTGTAGGATCACCGGGCCCTCGTCCATTCCGTGGGTGACGAAATGCACGGAACAGCCGTGTTCGGTGGCACCAGCGTCAAGCGCCTGCTGGTGGGGGTGAAGGCCCTTGTAAAGCGGTAGGAGGGACGGGTGGATGTTGATCATACGCCCCGCCCAATGGTCGATGAAGTCGTCGCCCAGGATGCGCATGAAGCCGGCAAAGCAGACGATGTCGACGTCCCAGCTTTCAAGCGTCTGCGTCATGACGTCCTCGAACATGTCGCGGCTGGGAAACTTGCTCTGTGCAAGCGAAGCAATGGCGATGCCATGACCCGCCGCAATTGCCAGGCCGGGGGCAGCAGCGCGGTTTGACAGGACGCCAACGATTTCAGCCGGATAATCCGGCACCCTAGCGGCCTCGATCAGCGCCTGCATGTTGGAGCCGCGACCCGAGATCAGGATGCCGACGCGCTTGCGGCTCACAGCGCCAGCGCGCCCTGGAACGTCACCGGCTCGCCGGTGCGCGCGGTGAGCTGGCCGACGACCGCCGCCGTTTCACCGGCTGCGGTGAGCTGCTCGACCAATCTTGCGGCGTCATCAGGCGCCACGGCGACGAGCATGCCGACGCCGCAATTGAAGGTGCGCAGCATTTCGCGCTCGCTCATGCCGCCGACCTTGGACATCCAGCCGAACACGCGCGGCACGGTCACTGCTGCCAGATCGACATGGGCGGCGAGGTGATCGGGCAGCACACGGGGGATATTGTCGATAAAGCCGCCGCCGGTGATGTGGGCCAGGGCCTTGATCGCGATGCCGGATTTGAGCGCTGCGAGCAGCGGCTTCACATAGATGCGGGTCGGCGTCAGCAGCGCCTCGGACAGCGACTGGCCGGGCGCGAATGGCGCATCGGCGGTCCAGGCGAGGCCGGAGAGTTCGACGATCTTGCGGACCAGCGAATAGCCGTTGGAATGTACGCCCGAGGAGGCGATGGCGACCAATACATCGCCCTCGGCAATATCGGCGCGCGGCAGGAGTGTGCCGCGCTCGGCGGCGCCAACCGCGAAGCCAGCCAGATCGTAGTCATTGCCGTGATACATGCCCGGCATTTCGGCGGTTTCCCCGCCAATCAGCGCACAGCCGGCGATGCGGCAGCCTTCGGCGATGCCGGTGACAATGGCCGTGGCCTGCGCGACGTCCAGCTTGCCCGTGGCGAGGTAATCCAGAAAGAATAGCGGCTCGGCGCCCTGCACGATGATGTCGTTGACGCACATCGCCACCAGGTCCTGCCCGATGGTGTCGTGATTGCCGGTTTCGATGGCAATTTTGAGCTTGGTGCCGACGCCGTCATTGGCGGCCACCAGCACCGGATCGGTAAAGCCGGCCGCCTTGAGATCGAACAGGCCACCAAAGCCGCCGATTTCGCCATCGGCGCCGGGGCGGCGCGTGGAACGAACTGCGGGCTTGATCGCTTCTACAAGGGCGTTACCGGCATCGATATCGACGCCCGCCTGCTTGTACGATAGTCCGTTTGGTGGCAGGTTTTGCGGGTCGGACATGGGCCTCAATGCCAAATTGGGGAAACCGGGCGCAACAGCGCGGATAAAAGCTCAAGCGGTTGAACTTTGCCGCGCTGGCCGCTACGAGGCCTGATAGCTTCTCCACTGAACCGAAGCAAGGGTTGCCCGCCGCATGACACTGCGAAATCAAGTCCTGGTCTGGATCGCCCTTCTGGTTGCCCTGGTGTTGATCCTGTGGGTATTCCGCGCGATCCTGCTCCCCTTTATCGTGGGTGCCGCATTGGCCTACCTGCTCAATCCGCTGGTGAACCAGTTGCAGAAATGGCGCATCAACCGCGCCTGGGCGACCACGATCGTGCTGCTGAGCGTGATTACCATCGTGGTCAGCATTTTCATCATGTTCGTGCCGCTGATCGGCCAGCAGATTATCGGCCTGATCCAGCGCCTGCCGCAATATGTGAGCGATCTGCAGGCCCTGTTTGCGCGCTGGTCGCCCGAAATCAATCAATGGCTCGGGCCCGAGCGCGCTGCCCAGCTGCAGACCAGCATCAACGATCTGGCGCGACAGGCGCTTGGCTTCATCGCTACCCTGCCGGGTGAACTGGTCAATATCGGCCTTACCGGTGCCGCCGTCATCGGCTTCACCGTGCTTACGCCGGTGGTGGCATTTTACCTGCTGCTCGATTGGGAAGGCATGATCCACGGTATCGAGGGGCTGCTGCCCAAGGAGCACAAGGGCGAAATCGACACCATTCTCAAGGACATCGACAAGTCCATGGCCGGCGTGATCCGCGGGCAGGGCGGTGTCCTGTTGATTGATGCGGCGTTCTACGCCACGGCCCTGAGCTTGATCGGGCTGAACTTCGGGCTGGTTGTCGGGCTCATTGCCGGCCTGATGAGCTTTATCCCATTTGTGGGGTTCGTGCTGGGCTTCGGGCTGTCGGTCGGCATCGCCATCGTGCAGTTCTCGGGCGACCTGCTGATGGTCGGTATTGTGGCGGGCGTGTTCCTGTTCTGGCAGTTCATCGAGGGCAACATTCTGTATCCCAAGCTGGTCGGCTCATCGATCAACATCAACCCGGTCTGGATGATGTTCGCGCTGCTCGCTTTGGGCGCGGTGTTTGGCTTTGTGGGCCTGTTGCTCGCCGTGCCCATGGCCGCCATTGCGTCGGTGCTGGTGCGCTATGGCGTGCGCAAGTACAAGGAAAGCACGCTCTATCTCGGTTCGAGTGGTGGCACTGGTGGCGACCCTGGGCCGGTTTGACACAGCGCCGGAAAACGAGGTTTCGGGACAACTTCCGCTCGAACTCGGGCACGTGCCGGCGCATGGCGAAGGCGATTTCCTGGTCGGGGAGGGCAATGAGCTGGCCTATGGCCGTGTCCAGGCTTTTCCCCACTGGGGCGATCCGCTGACGCTGGTGCTGGGGCCAGCCAAATCGGGCAAGTCGCATCTGGCCCGGATTTTCGCCGACCGCAGCGGAGCCCATTTCGCCGAGGCGCACGAGATCGAACGGCTGGCGCGTGATGGCGGGCGGCAACCGCTGGTGATCGAGGATGTCGACCGGTCCGGTTATGACGAGGCGGGGCTGTTCCACTTGCTCAACCAGGCCATGCGGGACAACCGGGCGATCCTGATGACGGCACGGGAAGATGTTGCGCAATGGCCGCTGGCGACCGATGATGTGCGCTCGCGAGTGCGCCGGGCGACGGCGTTCTCCATGGCGATGAGCGATGACATCCAATTGTCACAGATGTTCGTGAAATTGTTCGGGGACCGGCAGATCGCCGTCGATCCGAAGATCATCGCCTATCTGGTGGCGCGCATGGAGCGCTCCACCGAGGAAGCGGTGATTCTGGCGGATTTGATGGACCGGCTGGCGCTGGCCAAGGGAAGCGCCATTACCCGCAGCATTGCCGCCGATGCGCTAGACCGCCGCCGGGCGGCACTAGGCGCGGGCCAACACGAACATGACCGGGACGAGCAAGACGATGAATGAGATGAGCGAATTCACCGAAACCGATGTCAGCGTGCCCGATATCGAGGAGCTGCGCAAAAGCCCGGCCCGCTTCGTCAATCGCGAGGTCAGCTGGCTGCAGTTCAACATGCGGGTGCTCGAAGAGGCCGCCAATGTGCATCATCCGCTGCTGGAGCGGCTGCGGTTCGTGTCGATTTCGGCCAACAATCTCGATGAATTCTTCATGGTTCGCGTGGCGGGCCTCAAGGGCCAGACCCGCGCCGGTCTATCCAAGCAGAGCGCCGACGGGCTGACGCCGACCGAGCAGCTCGAGGAAATCGGCACGCTGGCGCAGCATTTGCAACTGGAGCAGCAGGATCACTGGCAGACCGTGCGCGAAGAATTGTTCGCGCAGAACGTGGTGATCCACGAAGCCAATGACCTGACCCCCGACCAGGTCAATTACCTGTCCAAGCTGTTCCGCGAGGAAATTTTCCCCGTCCTGACGCCGATCGCGGTCGATCCGGCCCATCCATTCCCGTTCATTCCCAATTTAGGGCTGGCGCTGGCGTTCGAATTGAACCGGCCCAACCACGATCAACCGCTGACCGCGCTGGTGCGCATCCCGTCCAATCTCGACCGATTTATCAACCTGCCCGGCGGGCTGGTTTCTGAAGGCCGCAGCGAGGTCGTGACCATCGATACGCTGGTCAAGCTGTTCTTCCACAAGATGTTTCCCGGCCACGAAGTGGTCGGCTCCGGCGCGTTCCGGTTGATCCGTGACAGCGAAATCGAAATCGACGACGAAGCCGCGGACCTCGTGATCGAGTTCGAGACGGCGTTGCGGCAGCGGCGGCGCGGGCAGGTGATCCGGCTGGAAGTCGAAAGCACCATGCCGCGCGCCCTCAAGCGCCAGATCAGCGAGCAATTGCGGGTCAAGGACGGCGATATCTTCGAGGTGCACGGTTTCCTCGGCCTCGCCGACGCGGCCAAGATTTGCGATATCGACCGGCCCGACCTCAAGTTTACGCCCTATCACGCGCGCTTCCCCGAGCGCATCCGCGACTATAGCGGCGACAATTTTGCGGCGATCCGGGCCAAGGATATCCTCGTCCACCACCCCTTCGAGAGCTTTGACGTCGTTGCCCAATTCCTGATCCAGGCGGCGCGCGACCCGGATGTGGTGGCGATCAAGCAGACGCTCTATCGCACATCGGCGGATAGCCCGATCATCAAGGCGCTGGTGCTGGCGGCGGAGGCCGGCAAGTCGGTGACGTGCCTGGTGGAGCTCAAGGCGCGTTTCGACGAAGAAGCCAATATTCGCTGGGCTCGCGATCTCGAACGGGCAGGTGCGCAGGTGGTGTTCGGCTTCATCGAGCTCAAGACCCACGCCAAGCTCAGCCAGGTGGTGCGGCGCGAAAAGGGCAAGCTGGTCAGCTATTGCCATATCGGCACCGGCAACTATCATCCGATCACCGCCAAGGTTTATACCGACCTCAGCTATTTCACCATCGATCCGGCGATCACGCGCGACGTGGCCCGGGTGTTCAACTTCATCACCGGCTATGCGCGGCCGACCGAGCTGGAGACCATCGCGGTCTCCCCGGTAAACCTGCGCGAGACGCTGATGGACAGCATCAACCGCGAGATCGAGTTTGCGAAGAACGGCCAGCCGGCCAGTATCCTCCTGAAGATGAATTCGCTGGTCGATCCGCAAATCATCGACGGCCTATACGACGCCAGCCAGGCTGGCGTTAAGGTCGACCTGATCGTGCGCGGCATCTGCTGCCTGCGCCCGGGTATCCCAGGGTTTTCCGAGAATATCCGGGTCAAATCCATCGTTGGCCGCTTCCTCGAACACTCCCGCATCTATTGCTTCGGCAATGGCGAGGCCATGCCCAATCCGCGCGCCACGGTCTATATTTCCTCAGCCGATCTAATGGGGCGGAACCTCGATGGACGGGTCGAGGTGATGGTTCCCATCCTCAACAAGACCGTGCATAAGCAGATCCTCGACCGGATTCTTGTTGCCTACCTGAAGGATAACCAGCAGAGCTGGGAAGTGCTTCCGGACGGCAGTTCACATCGGATCAGGCTGGGCGAGGGGGAAGAACCCTTCAACGCGCACGATTACTTCATGACCAATCCATCGCTTTCGGGACGCGGCAGCGCCGGATTGCACGAGGGCGACGAGGGCTTCGATTGAATTCATTCTGGGGCGTCGACGCCGATCCGACCGCGCAGGGGCGCATCAAGGGCGCGAGGCCGGTGGCGGTGCTCGATATCGGCTCCAATTCGGTCCGTTTGGTCGTCTATGAGCGTCATGCCAGGGCGCTGACGCCGCTCTACAACGAGAAATCGGCCTGCGCGCTGGGGCGGGGTATTGCCCTGACCGGGCGGCTGGCCGACAGCAATGTGGCGCGGGCGCTGGTTGCCATCAAGCGGTTCGCGCTGGTGGCCCGGATGATGCGCGTCGGCAAAATCCATGTACTGGCTACCTCGGCGGTGCGGGACGCCGCCAATCGCACCGAGTTCGTTGCCGCCGTCGAGGCCATCATCGGCTCCAAGGTCCAGGTGCTGAGCGGCGAGCACGAAGCCCATTTCGCCGCGCTCGGCGTGGTCGCGGGGATTCCCGATTTCAGTGGCATGGTCGGCGATCTTGGCGGCGGCAGCCTCGAGCTGTCCACCATCGCCAGCGGTGCCGATACCAATGGCGAGACGTTTGAGCTAGGCGTCATCCGGCTGCAGGACGATAGCGGCGGCTCGGCGATCAAGGCCGGCGAGATCGCCCGCGAACGCCTGAAGGATTCGTCGTTGGCGCGCGGCCCCGGCGGCGGCGCATTTGCTTCCATCGGCGGAACATGGCGGTCGCTGGCCAAGCTGCATCAGGTCCGCCGGCATTATCCGCTCCAGATGGTGCAGCATTACGTCGTGCCTGTGGCCGACATGATCGCGCTCTGCGACGAGATCGTCGCCGCCGGCTCGCTCAAGGATTATCCGGGCTCCGGCAGCGTCAGCTCGTCGCGCCGCGACCTGGTGCCGTTCGGCGCCGTGGCATTGGCCGAAGTCTTGCGCGCCGGGCGCTTCGATACCGTGGTTTTCTCCGCCCTGGGCGTGCGAGAGGGCTATCTCTATGGCCTGCTCGATAGCCGCGAACAGGCGATCGATCCGCTGATCCAGGGCTCGGAAGAGCTTTCCGTGCTGCGCTCGCGCTCCCCCGCCCACGCCAATGACCTCATCGAATTCAGCACCCAATATCTCGTAGCGGCCGGCGTCAGCGAGACGCTGGAGGAGACGCGATTGCGCCAGGTTTCGTGCCTCCTGGCCGATATCGGCTGGCGCGCGCATCCCGACTATCGAGGGGCGCAGAGCGTCGACGCCGTCGCCTATGGCTCGCTGACGGGAGTGGATCACCCCGGTCGGGCCTTCCTCGCCCATGTGATCGCGGTGCGCTACAATGGCCTCAAGCTCAAGGGCGTCACCCAGCCTCTGGTTGGCCTTGCGGGACATACCGCCTCCGCCCGCGCCAAGCTGATCGGCGCCCTGTTCCGCGTCGCTTATCCAATGAGCGCCGCCATGCCGGGCATCCTGCCGCGTATCCGGTTCCTGGTTGAAGGCAACACGCTGGTCCTCGTCCTGCCGCAGGACTTCGCGTTCCTGGACGGCGAACACCTGCAAGGCCGGCTGGAGCAATTTGCCAACGTCGCCGGCCACAAGAATGCCAAGGTGCGGATCACTTAGAGCAGGCGAGGGAGCTGGCTACTCTGCCGGCGTTGTGTCCTTGACTGCGAATTCCACCACGCCTTTGCGCGTCGCGACGAGACCCACGCGGCCGTGTTTGATATCCAGAGCCTTGTCGCCGAACAGCTTGCGGCGCCAGCCCTTGAGGGCAGGCACGTCCGCCTCGTCATCGAGCACCAGCGCGTCGATTTCGTCGGAGGTGGCGATGATGCGGGCGGCGACGCCGTGTTGTTCGGCTACCGATTTCAGCAGCACCCGGATCAGGTCGCCGACGGCGCCCTTGGGTGAGGGCCCGCGATAGCGGTCCGGCATATGCGGCAGCTCGGACTTGTCGAGCGCCTCGACTTCCTTGAGCATGGTCATGATCTCTGCGGCGGCGCTGCTGCGCCCAAAGCCGCGCGGCACGGCGCGCAGCTTGTCGAAGGCGTCCGGCGTCAGCGGGCGCTGCATGGCCAGCTCAAACAGCACGTCGTCCTTGAGCACGCGGCTGCGCGGCTGATCGCCATCCTGGGCGCGCTTTTCGCGCCAGCCGGCCAGGCGCTTCAGCGCCGCGAGGTCGCGAGGGCGGTTGATTTTCATCTTCAGGCGTTCCCAGGCCTGATCGGGCTGCACCACATAGGTGTCGATGCTGCGCAGCACGCCCAACTCGTCCTCCACCCAGTCCCAGCGCTTGGTGGCGTCGACCTGCTTGCGCAGCTCGAGATAGATATCGCGCAGATGGGTCACGTCGGCGGCGGCATAGAGGCGCTGCTTTTCGCTGAGCGGACGCGCCGACCAATCGGTAAAGCGCGAGGATTTGTCGAGTTCGACATTGGTGATGGCGCGGACGAGATTGTCGTACGACACACTATCGCCAAAGCCGCAGACGCTGGCCGCGATCTGGGTGTCGAAGATATTGACCGGCACCTTGCCGGTGAGCTTGACGAAGATTTCGATGTCCTGCCGCGCTGCGTGGAACACCTTGGTGACAGCGGGATTGGCCAGCAGCACGAAGAACGGCGCAAGGTCCAGCCCCGGGGCGAGTGGGTCGATCAGAATCGCCTCATCGGGCGTCGCCGCCTGAATCAGACAGAGCTTTGGCCAGTACGTGGTTTCACGCAGGAACTCGGTATCGACCGTTACAAAATCAAACTGTGCGGCGCGCTCGCAGAAACCCGCGAGTACGTCTGTGGATATAACGAGGTCCATACCGGCTTCCGTCTCAATATCGTCGTATTTCTTCCTAGCAGGTGCAGCAGCCCCACTCCAGAAGGGATTTGTTAAGCTATGAGAATTGGTTAGCCCGCGCGTTTGGCAATGGCCCGCCACGCGCCGCCGCGCTGCTTGACAAGTGCTGACTCCCATGCGCTTTTCCCGCCAAGATTCCGGCCTTTTTCGGTGGTTACGACATGACAATGCATCGCTATCGCTCCCACACCTGCGGCGCGCTGACTGCGCAGGATGCGGGCCAGACCGTCCGGCTCAGCGGCTGGGTTCACCGCGTTCGCGACCATGGCGGGCTCCTGTTTTTCGATCTGCGCGATCATTACGGGCTGACCCAGTGCGTCATCGATCCGGATTCGCCGGCTTTTGCCGCGGCCGAACAGATTCGCTCCGAATGGGTCGTCCGTATCGATGGTGAAGTGAAGTTGCGCGACGCAACGGCCGTGAACGTCAATCTGCCGACCGGCACGATCGAAGTGTTCATTCGCGAAATCGAAGTGCTGTCGGTGGCCAAGGAGCTGCCGATGCCGGTGTTCGGCGAGCCCGACTATCCCGAAGACATCCGCTTGCGCTACCGCTTCCTCGATCTGCGCCGCGAGACGCTGCATGCTAACATCGTCAAGCGCACCAAAGTCATCTCGTCCATGCGCCGCCGTATGGAAGCCATTGGTTTTGGCGAATATTCGACACCGATCCTGACCGCTTCGTCGCCAGAAGGCGCGCGCGATTTCCTGGTGCCGAGCCGTATTCACCCCGGTAAGTTCTTCGCGCTGCCGCAGGCGCCGCAGCAGTACAAGCAATTGCTGATGGTTGCCGGCTTCGATCGCTATTTCCAGATCGCGCCGTGCTTCCGCGACGAAGACCCGCGCGCCGATCGCCTGCCGGGCGAGTTCTACCAGCTTGACCTCGAAATGAGCTTCGTCACCCAGGAAGAAGTCTGGGACACTATGGCCCCGGTGATCACCAGCCTGTTCGAGGAGTTTGCCGACGGCAAGCGCGTAACCAAGGAATGGCCGCGTATTCCCTATGATACGGCGATCCGCAAATATGGTTCGGACAAGCCCGACCTGCGTAACCCGATAGAGATCCAGCAGGTTACCAAGCACTTTGCCGGTTCCGGCTTCAAGGTTTTCGCCGGCCAGATCGAGAGCGATTCGAAGGTCGAAGTGTGGGCTATTCCCGCGCCGACCGGCGGCTCGCGTGCATTCTGTGACCGCATGAATGCCTGGGCGCAGGGCGAGGGCCAGCCCGGCCTCGGCTATATCTTCTTTAAGGACGGTGCCGGTTCGGGCCCCGTTGCCAAGAATATCGGCGAAGAGCGCACTGCCGCCATCAAGGCACAGATGGGCCTTGCCGATGGCGACGCCGTGTTCTTCGTGCTGGGCCGCCCGGAGAAGATGTACAAGTTCGCCGGTGAGGCCCGTACGCGGATCGGCACCGAGTTGAACCTGGTCGATACCGAGCAGTTCGCTTTGTGCTGGATCGTCGATTTCCCGTTCTACGAGCTGGATGACGAGAACAAGATCGATTTCGCCCATAACCCGTTCTCGATGCCCAAGGGCGGCATCGATGCGCTGAACAACGAAGATCCGCTGACCATCAAGGCCTACCAGTACGACGCGGTATGCAATGGCTTCGAAATTGCTTCGGGTTCGATCCGCAACCAGTTGCCCGAGACCATGGTCAAGGCCTTCGAGCTGACCGGCAAGTCACGCGACGAGGTCGAGGAGCAGTTCGGGGGCCTTTACCGGGCGTTCCAGTTCGGCGCACCGCCGCACGGTGGCGCTGCGTTCGGTATCGATCGCATCGTCATGTTGATCTGCGGCCGCCAGAACCTGCGCGAAATCACCGCGTTCCCGATGAACCAGCAGGCCGAAGACCTGTTGATGGGCGCGCCGAGCCCGGCGTCCCCTAGCCAGCTCCGCGAATTGAGCATTCGTTTGAACGTGCAGGACAAGTAACTGCTTGTTCGACTTGCCTTTGCGGCTCTGTCCGTTGCGGGGCAGGGCCGCTTTTTTTGTGCTGAGAGCAGTTTCCTCGCTGGCTTTCGAGCATCATTAGCGGTCCGTTAAACGCTCATTGATACTCAATTGAATGCAATTGGGCCCGGTGGATTCGTGCGTTGAAATCCCGCTACAACCACATTCTGATGCTGCTGGGCGCCATTCTGGCGTTTATCCCGATCATCGCCGTCGATTACCTGCTGGACGGGTACGTCCGCGTGCGGGAAAAAGACGTGGCGCAGCAGTCGATCAGCGCCATCACCTCGCAGGTCGAAATCAACACCAATGACGCGATTTCGGCCCTGCGCCGGATCATGACCGATAGCCCGTCGCTGTGCACGCCTACCTTCGTGGCCAATGTGCAGCACGAAATCGAGTCCAGCCTGACCATGAAGCAGGTACTGGTCGAAAATCGTGATGGCGTGCAATATTGCGATGCCTTCGGGCGCACCGTTGCCTATTCGCCGATTTCGGCGAGCCTGCCGGTGCCGGGACACACCGAGACCATGACCGTGGTCAAGCTGGCGGACATGGCCATGCCGGTGCTCAAGATCACCCAGGCGTTTGGCGATACGCGCCGGATTTCGGCCTTCGTGCCGCTGATCGGCCAGACGACGGGGGCATTGGCAAACGGGCTGAGCCCTGCGGCCTTGCTGCGATTCATGCTGACTGACGGGACCGCCATCCTGACGGTGGGCGATCCGACGGCGTTCGACCGGCGCACCTCCAGCACCGATTTCGTCTATGCGCAGGCCTTTGCGGGCGAATTGCCACTGTTGGCTGAAACCGCAGTGCCGTTCGCCATGGTGCGGGCGAGCTATGCCGATCTCGATGCCAGCTTCACCATCATCGGCTGCCTGATGAGCGCCAGCTTCCTGCTCATGGCGCTGCAATATGTGCGGCGCACGCGCGTTCCCGCCTTCGACCTCGAGCGCGCGGTCGCCAATGGCGAGATCAAGCCGTATTACCAGCCGGTGATCAACCTCAAGACCGGCGATCTGGTGGGCTGCGAAGTGCTGTGCCGCTGGGAGAAGAAGAACGGCGACGTGGTGCCGCCTGGCGCCTTCATCGATTATGCCGAGGTTACCGGCCTCGCCATCCCGATGACGCTGTCGCTGATGGAGCAGGTCAAGGTCGACCTGGGCGTGCTGTGCAAGACCATGCCGGACATGAAAATCTCGATCAACCTGTTCGAGGGGCACTTCCGCGATAGTTCGATCGTGGAAGACGTGCAGGCCATTTTCGGCGGCACCAGCATCAATTTCCGCCAACTGGTGTTCGAAATCACCGAGCGCCGGCCGCTGGGCAATTCCATGCAGGCCAATAGCGTCATCGCGGGGCTTCACGCTCTGGGCTGCCGCCTCGCCATGGACGACGCCGGCACCGGCCACTCGAATCTGGCCTATCTGCAGACGCTGGGCCTCGACATCATCAAGATCGACCGCGTGTTCGTCGACATGATCAAGCCGGACACCACCCAGGTGCCGGTGCTCGACGGGCTGATCGCCATGTCGCGTGATCTCAATTGCGAAATCATCGCCGAGGGCGTCGAGACCGAGGCGCAGGCGCTGTATCTGCGGGCGCGTGGCGTGCTGCATGCGCAGGGCTATATCTTCGCGCCGGCGCTCAAGGCCCCGGCCTACAAGGAACTGGCGCTCGCCTTGCAGTCCAGCAAGCACCCGCGCCGTCCCGCCGAAGGCGTGGTCGCAGCCGCCGCCTGATGTCTCCTTCCGACTTTAGTAGAACGGCCTTGCGAGCAGAGGCCCTTTCATTGCCGATGGAATGGTGGCACGAACCCTTCGGGTGACGGTGGCTGATCCCCACCGCGGAATCGTGCATCAGGAGGAATTCGGTGACCACTGACGTCAATGAACAGCGTAAGGCCCTGCGTGAGGCAGCGCTGCATTTCCACGAATTTCCCAAGCCCGGCAAACTCGAAATCCAGCCGACCAAGCCCCTGGGCAACCAGCGCGACCTAGCGCTGGCCTATTCGCCCGGCGTCGCCGCGCCCTGCGAGGAAATTGCCGCCGACCCGGAAACCGTGTCGCGTTATACCTCGCGGCAGAACCTCGTCGGCGTCATCTCCAACGGTACGGCCGTGCTCGGGCTGGGCAATATCGGCGCGCTGGCGTCCAAGCCGGTGATGGAGGGCAAGGCGGTCCTCTTCAAGAAGTTCGCCGGCATCGACGTGTTCGATATTGAAATCGACGAGATCGATCCCAAGAAGTTCATCGAGGCCGTGGCGCCGCTATGGCCCACCTTTGGCGGCATCAACCTCGAAGATATCCGCGCCCCCGATTGCTTCGAGATCGAGGAAGCCCTGCGCGAGCGGATGAGCATTCCGGTGTTCCACGACGACCAGCACGGCACGGCAATCATCGTCGGCGCCGCGGTCCTCAATGGGCTGGAACTGGCCGGTAAGCGCATTGAAGACGTCAAGATCTGCACCTCGGGGGCAGGGGCGGCGGCTATTGCCTGCCTCAACGTGCTGGTGGCACTGGGTGCCAAATACGAGAACATCTGGGTGGCCGACAAGGACGGGCTGGTGACCCACAAGCGTAACGACGTCAACGACAAGTGGCGCGGCCAATTCCGCCGCGAGAGCGAGGCCACCACGCTGGCCGAGGTCATTGACGGCGCAGATATCTTTCTTGGTCTGTCGGCCGCTGGCGCGCTGAAGCCCGAAATGGTGATGAAGATGGCGCCCAAGCCACTTATCCTGGCGCTGGCCAACCCCAATCCCGAAATCATGCCGGAGATGGCCAAGGAGCTGCGCCCCGACGCCATGGTGTGCACCGGGCGCTCGGATTACCCGAACCAGGTCAACAACGTCCTCTGCTTCCCCTTCATTTTCCGCGGCGCGCTCGACGTCAGCGCATCGACCATCAATGAGGAAATGAAGCTGGCGGCAGTGCGGGCCATCGCCAAGCTGGCCCATGAGCCGGGGCTGGAAGTATCGCCTTCCGGCGCACCGGCAGTGTTTGGACCCGACCACATCATTCCCAATCCGTTCGACCAGCGGCTGATCCTGCGCATCGCGCCGGCGGTGGCGCGGGCGGCAATGGATTCGGGCGTGGCCAAGAAGCCGATCGTTGATTTCGACGCCTACCGCGATAGCCTCAACCGCTTCGTGTTCCGCTCCGGCCTCGTCATGAAGCCGATTATCGACCGGGCGCAGGGACAGGAAAAGCGCATCGCCTTCGCCGATGGGGAAGACGAGCGCGTGTTGCGGGCCACTCAGGTCATCCTCGAGGAAAAGATCGGCCGCCCCATCCTGATCGGGCGCCCCTCAGTGATCGAGCAGCGCATCGAGCGCTTCGGCCTCAACCTGAAGCCGGGCAGGGATTTTGAGATCATCAATCCCGAAGACGATCCGCGCTATCGCGACTATGTCTCGCTGTTCCACTCGCTGGTGGGCCGCAGCGGTGTGACCCCGGACACGGCGCGGCAGGTGGTGCGCACCAATACGACGGTCATCGGGTCGCTGGCGGTCAAGCGCGGCGATGCCGATGCGCTGATCTGCGGCTTGCAAGGCCGCTTCATCCGCCACGTGCGCGATATCCGCTCGATCATCGGTATGCAGGACGGGGTGGCCGACATTTCGGCGCTCTCCATGCTGATCATGCCGCGCGGCGCGTTTTTCCTGGCCGATACCTATGTCAATCAGGACCCGACGCCCGACGAGATCGTCAGCATTACCCTGCAAGCGCGCGACCATCTCAAGCGCTTCAATATCGAGGCGCGGGCGGCCCTGCTGAGCTACTCTAACTTCGGCTCCCGCGACGGCGACAGTGCCTATAAGATGCGCGAGGCCTACCAGAAGCTCAAGGCGGTCGCTCCGGACCTCCTGGTCGAGGGCGAAATGCAAGGCGACCTGGCGCTCAACCAGGAGCTGCGCGAGCGCTATATCCCCGACAGCGTGCTCAAGGGCGAAGCCAACCTGTTGATTTTCCCCAATCTCGACGCGGCCAACCTGTCGATGACGCTGCTCAAGGAAATGAACAATGCGCTGTCGGTCGGCCCGATCCTGATGGGTCCACGCTCGCCCGCGCATATCCTGGCGCCGTCGGTCACCAGCCGCGGCATCGTCAACATGGCGGCCATCGCTGCCACCGAATCCCTTGGAACAGTGCGATAACCATGATCCGTCACAGCGTCATCTTCACCCTCAAGCATGCGGCCGGCTCCACCGAGGAGGCGGCTTTCCTCCGCGATGCAAAAATCCTCGCCGCCATTCCCGGCGTGACCAAGTTCGAGCAGCTCCGCCAGGTTAGCCCCAAGAACGACTACGCTTTCGGCTTCTCCATGGAATTCGCCGACCAGGCCGCCTATTCGGGCTATGACAACCATCCCGACCACGTCGCTTTCGTGCGCGATCGCTGGGTGCCGGAAGTGGAGCGTTTCTTGGAGATCGATTACGTGTTGGTTTGATACGCAGTCGGGCCTAAAGATTCTGACAGTTGCCGGAGAGGTCATCGAACCCTCCCCACCCACCGCCTTCCCGTGGACTTGATCCGCGGGCCACTCGCCGCTTGTGCCCAGTTGATAAAGACCCGCGGATCAAGTCCGCGGGAAGGCCTGTGGGGTGTGAGATTGAGGATCAGATTGCAGGCATCTGATTGCGATCCCATCACATTGGCAACCCGTCGTTAAACCCTTGGCAGGCATAATGGGAGTGTCCACACGGTTACCCCATGCCCACACGCCTCAAGAAACGTGCAATCTGGCGCCCGCTCGCGTTGAGCGCGGCGCTGCTGTGTTTTCAGGGCTATCTCGGCTTTTCCGCCATTGGCGGACAGTTCGGCACCGAGAACCGCAAGCAGATCATCGCTGATATCGAAGTGCTGAAGTCGCGATCCTCGGCATTGCAGGCCGAAATTGATGCCTATAAGCACCGCGCCAGCCTGATGGATACGCGTCGTCTCGATCCGGACCTGGTGACCGAGCGGGCGCGGGCACTGCTCAACATGGCCAATGCCGACGACATCATCGTCATGGTCGATCCGGCGACCGGTAAACCTACTTCCAGTTCATATTCGGAATTATCCGAAAGTCAGTTAAACCCGAATTTAGCTGATGTTATAGACCATTAGCGACGATTGTGTGACCCGTGCTGTCCTTGCTAGGGCAGGGCGACTTGCGCTATTGTGTCGATCTATGGCCAACTCGGCCACACAGAAATCCCAATCGATGCGGAGCGTATGTCATGGCGCGTAAGGCGGTGGCCACCAAGGCCAAGGCACAGTCCAATGTTCCCGAATTTTCCAAGGAGCAGGAGACCGAGGCGTATCGCGAGATGCTGCTGATCCGGCGTTTCGAGGAAAAGGCCGGCCAGATGTACGGCATGGGCCTGATCGGCGGGTTCTGCCATCTCTATATCGGGCAGGAAGCCGTCGTCACCGGCGTCACCATGGCCTCCAAGAAGGGCGTCGATGCCCAGATCACCGGCTATCGCGATCACGGCCACATGCTGGTCATGGGGCTTGACCCCAAGGGTGTGATGGCCGAGCTGACTGGCCGCGAAGCCGGTCTGTCGCGCGGCAAGGGCGGCTCGATGCACATGTTCTCCAATGAACACCGCTTCTACGGCGGCAACGGCATCGTTGGCGCGCAGGTTTCGCTTGGCACCGGGCTGGCGTTCGCCGCCAAATATCGCGGCGACGGTTCGGTCAGCATCGCCTATTTCGGCGACGGCGCGGCCAATCAGGGCCAGGTCTATGAGAGCTTCAACATGGCCAAGCTCTGGAGCCTGCCCGTCGTTTTCATCATCGAAAACAACAAATACGCCATGGGCACCTCGATCGAGCGCGCAGCGGCGACGACCGATCTGTCCACGCGCGGCGCTTCGTTCAACATTCCCGGCGAGCAGGTCGATGGCATGGACGTGCGCCTGGTGCATGATGCCGCCGAGCGCGCCATCGAGCATGCCCGTTCGGGCAAAGGCCCCTACATCCTCGAAATGCTGACCTATCGCTATCGTGGTCACTCCATGTCTGACCCGGCGAAGTACCGCACCAAGGACGAAGTGACCAAGTACCGCCAGGAGCGCGATCCGATCGAACAGGTCAAGCTGCGTCTTCTGGAAGCCGGCTACGAAACTGAGGACAGCCTCAAGAAAATCGAGGCCGATATCCGCGCCATCGTCACCGAGGCCGCCGATTTCGCCACCACCGCGCCGGAGCCCGATGCGGCCGAGCTATGGACCGACATCACGGTCAGCGCGTAACGTCATGACCATCCTGGCCGGCGTCATCGCAGTTCTGGCTATCCTCACGCTGGCAGTCGCCGTGCGTGAGGCGATGTCCGTGGTCCGGCTATCGCCCAAGAGCCAAGGCCTGGGTGGTTTCTTCCTGCTCGGCTGGTGGAAATTCAAGGATATCGAGGCCAAGAGCGGTCCCGAGGCCAAGCCACATCTGGCGATTTACGAGCGCTCTGTCATCGTCTTCGTCGTGCTGGTGGTCATCGGCGTCGTGCTGGGGGGCCTTGGCTCTCGCACAGCGCCCACCGCCGCCACCGTTGCCGAACGGCCAGCGCTGACCAACGATCCCCGCGTCATTCCGGCGCAATTTGCCAACATAGTCCCGTTTCCCGCGTCCCGGGCGGCAGCAATGCCCCAGCTCGCGCGGCAGGAGAGCTAAATGCCCAATATTCTGATGCCCGCGCTGTCGCCCACCATGGAAGAAGGCAAGCTGAGCAAATGGCTGGTCAAGGTCGGTGATACCGTCAAGTCCGGCGACGTGCTGGCCGAGATCGAGACCGACAAGGCGACCATGGAAGTCGAGTCGGTCGACGAGGGCGTGGTCAAGGAACTGCTGGTCGCCGAGGGCACCGACAATGTGAAGGTCAATACGCCCATCGCTCTGATCCTGGGCGAAGGCGAAACCGCCGAGGCCGCGCCTGCCGCCAAAACCGCGCCTGAGCCATCGGAAGCGCCGGTCGTGCCGGCCGAGAAGGCCGCCGAAGCCGCGCCAACTCTTGCGGCGGCTCCAGCCGCGCCCAAGTTCGAAGCCCAGGGCGATCCCGATCTGCCCGCGGGCGTCGAAATGGTCGAAATGACCGTGCGCCAGGCGCTGAACGAGGCGATGGCCGAAGAGCTGCGCCGCGACAAGGACGTCTTCATCATCGGTGAAGAAGTCGCCGAATATCAGGGTGCCTATAAGATCACCCAGAACCTGCTGCAGGAATTCGGGCCCGAGCGGGTCATCGATACACCGATCACCGAGCACGGCTTTGCCGGCCTTGCGGTTGGCGCGGCCTTTGCCGGCCTGCGCCCGATCGTGGAATTCATGACCTGGAATTTTGCCATGCAGGCCATCGACCAGATCATCAACTCCGCCGCCAAGCAGCTTTATATGTCGGGCGGCCAGGTCAAGGCGCCCATCGTGTTCCGCGGTCCCAACGGTGTCGCCTCCCGCGTCGGCGCGCAGCACAGCCAGGATTATTCGGCATGGTACTCCCATGTTCCCGGCCTCACCGTCATCGCGCCCTATAGCGCCGCTGACGCCAAGGGCCTGCTCAAGGCGGCGATCCGCTCGCCCAACCCGGTCGTGTTCCTCGAAAACGAAATTCTCTACGGCTCGACAGGTCTCGTGCCCAAGGTCGATGATTTCGTGCTGCCGATCGGCAAGGCGCGCATTGCCCGCACCGGCAATGACGTGACCATCGTGTCGTTCTCGATGGGCATGCGCTACGCCACCCAGGCCACCGAAAAGCTGGTCGCCGCCGGGCTCGATGTCGAACTGATCGACCTGCGCACGCTGCGCCCGCTCGACATCGATACCGTGATCGCCTCGGTAAAGAAGACCGGTCGCCTCGTGACCGTGGAAGAGGGCTGGCCGCAGGGCGGTATCGGCGCCGATATTTCGGCCCGCGTCATGGAGCAAGCCTTCGATTATCTCGACGCGCCTATACTGCGCGTCACCGGCAAGGACGTCCCAATGCCTTATGCCGCCAATCTCGAAAAGCTGGCGCTGCCGAACGTCGATGAAGTGATCGCGGCGGTCAATGCCGTGACCTACCGTTCGTAAGGGAGAGTTCTGATGCCGATTGAAATCACGATGCCGGCGCTCTCTCCCACGATGGAAGAGGGCAAGCTTGCCAAATGGCACGTCAAGGAGGGCGATAGCGTCTCCTCCGGCGACGTGATTGCCGAAATCGAAACCGACAAGGCGACAATGGAAGTCGAGGCGGTCGATGAAGGCACGATCGGCAAGATTCTCGTTGCCGAAGGCACCGACAATGTGAAGGTCAACGCGGTTATCGCGGTGCTGCTGCAGGAGGGCGAAACCGCCGATGCCATCGGCGCGCCCAAGGCCGCCCCCGCGCCAAAGCCGGAAGCCAAGGCGGAGCCTGTTCCGCAGGCCGATGCTGGCGCCACGATGCGCGAGAATATTGCGACGCAGGCTAGCGAGAAGCAGGCCCTGCAGACCAATATCGCCGCCGTAGGCGCCAGGGTCGCCAACAGTGCTGCCAATGCCAATGGCAAGGTTTTCGCCTCGCCGCTCGCGCGCCGCCTCGCCAAGGAAGCCGGCATCGATGTTTCGGCTATCTCGGGCTCCGGCCCGCATGGCCGCGTGGTCAAGTCGGACGTCGAAGCCGCCAAATCCGGCAAGACCCCGCTCAAGGCCGCTGGCGCTTCGGTTGCCGCGCCTACCGCTGGCGGCGCTGCGCCGACGGGGATGACCAAGGCGCAAGTGCTCGCGCTCTATCCCGAGGGTAGCTACGAGCTGGTGCCCAACGACGGCATGCGCAAGGTCGTGGCTGCACGTCTCACCGAGTCCAAGCAGACCATTCCGCATTTCTACCTGACGCTCGATTGCAAGATCGATGCGCTGCTGGCCGCGCGCGAGCAGATCAATGCCACCGCGCCCAAGGGCAAGGACGGCAAGCCGGAATTCAAGTTGTCGGTCAATGACTTCGTGATGAAGGCCTGGGCCGTCGCTTTGCAGCGCGTCCCCACCGCCAACGCCACCTGGGCCGGCGACAGCATCCTCTATCACAAGCGCAGCGACGTGGCCGTAGCGGTAGCGGTACCGGGTGGCCTCTTCACCCCCGTGGTAAAGTCCTGCGATACCAAGTCGCTCCGGCAGATTTCCGAGGAGGTCAAGGACCTCGCCACCCGCGCCCGCAACAAGAAGCTCGCGCCCCATGAATACCAAGGCGGCGCGTCTTCCGTGTCCAACCTCGGCATGTTTGGCATCAAAAGCTTCTCGGCCGTGATCAACCCGCCGCATGGCACCATCCTGGCCGTCGGCGTCGGTGAAGAGCGCGTCTATGCCGATGCCGGCCAGGTCAAGATTGCCAATTTTATGACCGTCACGCTCTCCTGCGACCACCGCTCCGTCGACGGCGCGCTCGGTGCCGAAGTGCTCGGCGTGTTCAAGGGACTGATCGAAAATCCCGTGATGATGCTGGCCTAAGGGGCAGGGCGGATGAAAACCATTCTGGCCTATGGCGATAGCCTGACCTGGGGCCATGCCCCGGCAGGCGGCGGCGTGCGTCACCCTTTTGCCGACCGCTGGCCGAGCGTGCTGGAAGCGGGGTTGGTCGGACAGGCGCGCGTCATCCCCGAAGGTTTGAATGGCCGGACGACGGCGTCGGACGATTTCACCGCCGCGTCGGACCGAAACGGCGTGCGCCTGCTGCCGACATTGCTCGACACCCATCAGCCGCTCGATCTCGTCGTCATCATGCTGGGCAGCAACGACATCAAGACTTTCATTGTCGGCTCCGCCTTCGCTGCGGCCAATGGCATGAAGCGGCTGGCCGAAATCACCCGAACCTTTCCGTATCTGAACGGCCTGGCACCCAAGGTTATTTTCGTCGCGCCACCGCTGACGGTGCCATCGCCGCGTAATGTGGCGCCGGCCAGTGTGTCGCCCCGCACGACCGACGATCAGCTGTTTGACCATTACTACGCGACTGCCGCCAGGGAAGTTGGCGCCGGTTACTTCAATGCGGCCTCGGTCGCCGTAGCGTCCCCCATTGACGGCGTCCATCTGGACGCGGCGAACACGCGGGCGATCGGCATGGGACTGATCCCGGCGGTGAAACAGGCATTGGGGCTGCAATGAAAACCATTCTCTGCTACGGCGACAGCATCACTTATGGCGCCAATCCCGCCCCCGGCGGCCCGCGTCATGCCTATGAAGACCGCTGGCCGGGCGCGCTCGAAGCGGGCCTTGGCGGCCAAGCGCGAATAATTGCCGAGGGCCTGGGCGGCCGCACCACCTCGTCTGACGATTTCACTGCCGATGCCGACCGCAACGGCGCGCGCATCCTGCCGACGCTGCTCGCCAGTCACGCCCCGCTCGACCTCGTCGTCATCATGCTGGGCACCAATGACCTCAAACCCGCTATTTTCGGCACGGCGCTGATGGCCTCCTATGGCCTGCGCCGCCTGGTGCAACTCACGCGTGGCCATTTCCAGATGCTCAACGAGCCGGTGCCGGGCATCATCATCGTCGCGCCACCGCTGGTGATCGACAGCGAGAACGCCGATATGCTGGGCCATTTCGGTGGCCTGCCGCATGCGGCCAAGGAATCGGCGGAATTCGCTTATCACTATGCCCGCCGCGCGGCCGAACTGGGCACCGGCTTCTTCGATGCCTCGACCGTCGCCAAACCCGATCCGCTGGACGGTGTGCATCTGGACGCCGCCAATACACGGGCAATCGGGCAGGGGCTGGTGCCTGTGGTCAAGCAGGCGCTCGGGCTTTGAGCGACACCTATGCCCTTCGGCCGGCGCGCAAGTCCGATGCCGCGGAGATTGCCCTATTGGTCAATATTGCCGTGCATGGCAGCATCGGGCCTGGCTGGGCGCAGGACAAGCGGGCGGCCGGAACCTATGATCCGCTTGAAGTCGGGCGGCTTGAGATGCTGCGCGAGGATACCGAGTTCAGTTGGCGCAGCGCCACCATGGCCGAGGCCGATGGCGAGATCGCCGGCATGCTGCTCGGCTACCGCAAGCCCAACGAGCGCGAGGCCGTTCCCGCCGATGTCTGGGCGCCGATGCGGCCGATCGAGGAGCTGGAAGCGGAGGCCAATGGCCGCTGGTTCATCTCCATGGTCGGCGTGCACAAGAATTGGCGCGGCAAGGGCGTGGGTTCCGTGCTGCTGGACCACGCCGAGACCCAGGCGCGCATGACGCAGGCGCATGGGCAGGCACTGATTGTCGAGGATGCCAATGAGGGCGCCCGACACCTATATGAAAGCCGCGGTTTCGCGGTAACGACGAGCCGCCCCATGCTGCCGTTTCCCGGCACGCCGCAGCATGGGAAAGACTGGCTGTTGATGGTGAAGGAATAGATTATGGCTGACCAATACGATCTTCTCGTCATCGGCGCCGGCCCCGGCGGCTATGTTGCGGCTATCCGTGGTGCCCAATTGGGCATGAAGGTGGGCATCATCGAGCGCGAGCACATGGCCGGCATCTGCTCCAACTGGGGCTGCATCCCGACCAAGGCGCTGCTGCGCACGGCCGAGGTCTATGGCCATATGAGCCACGCCAAGGATTACGGCCTCACCGCCGGCGACTACGGCTTTGACCTCGACGCCATCGTCAAGCGCTCGCGCGGGATCGCAGCGCAGATGAACAATGGCGTGCAGTTCCTGATGAAGAAGAACAAGGTCGACATCATCTGGGGCGAAGCCGTCATCACCAAGCCCGGCGAGGTCAAGGTAGCCCCGACCAAGAAGGCCATCGTGCAGCCGCAGGGCCCGGTGCCGAAGAACCCGCTGGGGGAGGGCACCTACACGGCCAAGAACATCATCATCGCCACCGGCGCGCGGCCGCGCGTACTGCCGGGCATCGAGCCCGATGGCGACAAGATCTGGACCTATTTCGAGGCGATGAAGCCTGCCACCATGCCCAAATCGCTGGTGGTGATGGGCTCGGGCGCCATCGGCGTCGAGTTTGCTTCGTTCTACCGCTCGATGGGCGCCGAGGTGACCATCATCGAGCTGCTGCCGCAGATCCTGCCGGTGGAAGATGCCGAGATTTCGGCCCTTGCCCGCAAGCGGCTGGAAAAGCGCGGCATCAAGATTTTGACCGATGCCAAGGTCGCCAAGGTCGAAAAGACCAAGGACGGCATCAAGGCCTTCGTCGAACTGAAGTCCGGCGAAAAGCAGGAAATTTCCGGCGACAAGCTGATCTCGGCGATCGGCGTAATGTGTAATATCGAAGGGCTGGGGCTGGAGACGGTCGGCGTCAAGACCGAGCGCGGCGCCATCGTCATCGACGGCTATGGCCGCACCAATGTGGCGGGGATTTGGGCCATCGGCGACGTCGCCGGCCCGCCCATGCTGGCGCACAAGGCCGAGCATGAGGCAGTCGTCACCGTCGAGACCATTGCCGGCCTCAAGGTGCATGGGCTCGATAAGTCCAAGGTGCCGGGCTGCACCTATTGCGAGCCGCAGATCGCCAGCGTCGGCCTGACCGAGGCCAAGGCTAAGGAAGCCGGTCGCGAGATCAAGGTTGGCCGCTTCCCCTTCGTCGGCAATGGCAAGGCCATCGCGCTCGGCGAGCCCGATGGGCTGGTCAAGACCATTTTCGATGCCAAGACCGGCGAGCTGCTGGGCGCACATATGGTGGGCGCCGAAGTCACCGAGTTGATCCAGGGTTTTGTGGTAGCGATGAACCTCGAAACCACCGAGGAAGAACTGATCCACACCATCTTCCCGCACCCCACCTTGAGCGAAACGCTCAAGGAGAGCGTGCTGGACGCCTACGGCCGAGCGCTGAATATCTGACTGATTGACTGCGATGGCTCCGCACACGCGGAGCGGTTCCCTCCCCCTTGAGGGGAGGGCTAGGGTGGGGTGTCGAAAGTCGACCGGGACAAGCGTTCCAGGATGGCGCGACACCCCCACCCCTAACCCCTCCCCGCAAGGGGGAAGGGAACAAGGAGCCAAGGAGTTATCCACATGGTCAAAGCCATTCAAGTCGGCCTCGGACACTGGGGTTTTAGCTGGACCAAGGAAGTTATCCCCAAAGTTCCCAGCATTCACATGGTGGGCTATGTGGATGCCAATCCTGATGCGGTTAAACGCGTCCAGACCGAGTTGGGGATCGACGAAAAGCGCTGTTTCCTCAGCCTTGAGGAAGCCGCCAAGGGCACGGAAGCCGACCTGGTGATCGCCACCCTGCGCACCGAAGCGCATTATCCGGTGGTCAAGCAGGCGCTGGAGCTGGGCTTCAACGTGCTGGTGGAAAAGCCCTTCGCCTCCACCATTTCGCAGGCCAAGGAACTGGTGGCGCTGGCCGAGGCGCATAACCGCATCCTGATGGTGAGCCAGAATTACCGCTTCCAGCCCGCGCCGATTGCCGCCGCCGAGCTGATCGGCGCGCAAAAATTTGGCCCGGTCAATCTGGTGTCGATCGAATTCCGCCGCCATGCTCCCAGCCAGGGCTACCGCTATTGGGACATGCCAGATCCGCTGCTGGCCGATATGTCGATCCACCACTTCGACCTGATGCGCATGGTGCTGAACGACAATCCCAAGCGCGTCTCCTGCCGCACCTGGAACCCGGCCGCGAGCCCCTTCGGCCACCATCCAATCGGCGTGGCGACGGTCGAGTTCGAAAAGGGCACCATTGTGTCCTATCGCGGCTCGTGGATGAGCAGCGGCCCGGTGACGCCTTGGGCCGGCGAATGGACCATGGATTGCTCCGAAGGCGAAATCTGGTGGACCTCGCGCGACCACTTCATGGGTAAGGCCGGTCCCGACCGGCTGATGACCCGGGCGCGCGATGCGCAGCCCGAGGCGGTAACATTGGCGCCGATCGAATTCGCCGATCGCACCGGCACGCTGGCCGCCGTGGCCAAAGTCATCGAAAGCGGATCGATCCCGGCGCGCTTCAGTTCGGGCGCCGACAACCTGCATTCCCTAGCCCTGGTTCAGGCCACCATCCTGTCGGCCAGCCGCGACGGCGAATGGGTCGAAATCGCCGAGGTGATGGCATGACACAAGAAATCTGGATTTTCCTTGCCATTGGCCTTGTAGCCGGAACCCTCGCCGGCTTCGTCCTCGGCGGCGGCGGATTGCTGCGCAATCTCATCGTTGGCGTCATTGGCTCGTTCGTCGGCGGCTATCTGCTGACCGCAGCGAAGATTTCGCTGCCGATCGAGAACGTCCTGCTGAGCCAAGTCATCACGGCAACGATCGGTGCCGTGGTTGTCATCATCATAGCGCGCGTCATCGCGCGCTAGGTTGGGTGGGCAGTTGAGTCAGAGCGAGGCGAAAATGACAGGTTTCGAGAACCGGAACGCAGCGTACGTTCGGTACGTGAGCACCGGAAGCGCAGAAAGCTGGCATTTGCAGACCGCTATGGCCAACTGGCCAACAACCTAAACTATAGACCGGGTTGAACCGGCTCGCCTTGGGAGCGATATAGCGGGCAGCTCTTGCCCAGTCAGGACCAAAAATTGGTTACGCTCATCGACAATTCCATCGACCGTCCGCGGCATCCTGAAAAGGCCAACCGTCCGGATACCGTCACCCTGCGCAAACCGGACTGGATCCGCGTCAAGGCGCCCGGTTCGCCGATCTACAAGGAGACCCAGGCCATTGTGCGCGAGCATGGCTTGGTCACCGTGTGCGAGGAAGCTGGCTGCCCCAATATCGGGGAGTGCTGGAGCAAGAAACACGCCACCATGATGATCATGGGCGAGATCTGCACGCGCGCCTGCGCGTTCTGCAATGTGCGCACCGGCATGCCCGGCCCGCTCGATCCCAACGAGCCCGAAAACGTGGCCAAGGCCGTCGAGAAGCTCGGTTTGCAGCACGTCGTCATTACCTCGGTGGACCGCGACGATCTGGCCGATGGCGGCGCCCGCCACTTTGCCGACGTGATCCTGGCCATCCGTGCCCGCAACCCGCGCACCACCATCGAAATCCTGACGCCGGACTTCCTGCGCAAGGAAGGCGCTTTGGAGATCGTCGTCGCGGCCAAGCCTGACGTGTTCAACCACAACCTCGAGACCGTGCCGTCCAAGTACCTCAAGGTTCGTCCCGGCGCCCGCTATTTCCACTCGATCCGGCTGCTGCAGAAGGTCAAGGAACTCGATCCCACCATGTTCACCAAGTCGGGAATCATGGTTGGCCTTGGCGAAGAGCGCAACGAAGTGCTCCAGCTCATGGACGACCTGCGCTCGGCCGATGTGGATTTCCTGACCATCGGCCAGTACCTACAGCCGACCAAGAAGCACACGCCGCTGATCCGCTTCGTGACGCCGGACGAGTTCAAGTCCTTTGCTACCGTGGCGACCGCCAAAGGCTTCTCGCTGGTGTCGTCGAGCCCGCTGACCCGTTCTTCCCACCACGCCGGCGAGGATTTCGCCGCTCTCAAGGCCGCCCGCCTGGCAAAGCTTGGTCACTGATGAAGCGTTTTTTTGAACACCACGTGCCGCATCTGCCGCAGAAAATGTACGAGATCGTCGCCGATCTCGAGGACTATCCGCGCTTCGTGCCGAACTGCAAGGCCATGGCGGTGCGGCCCGACAGCACCGAGAACACCAAGCTGGCGACGATGACGCTGTTCTTCGGTCCGATCACCCAGGCCTATACCAGCCGCGTGGTGCTCGACCCGGTGGCTCACACCATCACCGCCAAGGCGGTCGACGGCCCGTTCGCCTATCTTGATAGCGTCTGGAGCTTCGAGCAGGAGGGCATGGGCACCCGTGTCCGCTTTGAAGTCGATTTCAAGATTTCCAATGTGCTGATCGCCGCCGTGGCGGAGCCGGCCTTTGCCGCCAAGCAGGCCGAGATTATCCAGGCCTTCATCGACGAGGCCGACCGGCGGTACGGCAACTAAACTAGCCCCACGCCTCATTTTCCCAAATGTTTCCCATCCGCAGCCTCTTGCGGGTGCCGTTGGCGTAGCGCATCTTGCTCACGTTGAGAAAACGTTTTCTCAACGTGAGGGGAATGAAAATGCGCATGTTCTTCATGGCCGCTGCTTCGGCAACGCTGCTGAGCCTTGTCGTGCCTGTCCAAGCGGCGGGCATCGTCCAATACAATCTTGAGGCTCCGAGCCCGACTCTGGGGCGGCCGATCCCATACGCGCTCTACAAGCCATTTCCGTTTCCGGCCGAGGGCGAACGCTGGCCCGTCGTCTATCTGCTGCATGGCCTGGGCGGCGCCGGTGGCGACTGGTTCACCTGGGGCAATCTCGGCCCGATCCTGGATCAGGCAATCGCCGACGGCCGCATTCCGCCGATGATCGTGGTGGTTCCAAGCGCCGGCGACAGCTGGTATGTCGACAATCCCGATCCGGGCGGGCTGGGGCTGATCGACACTGCCTTTTCAACCGATTTGATCGCCGCGATCGACTCCAGCCTGCCCACTGCCGCCTGTCGTCAGGGCAGGGCCGTCGGTGGATTGTCCATGGGCGGGGCCGGTGCTCTGTTGCAGGCCATCAACCACCCGCAGACCTATATCGCCGCCATGAGCTTTTCGGGCGCGCTACATCCGCCCATGCAACCGCACGATCCGCGCCTGCAATGGATTCCGGAGCTCTACAAGAACGCCTTTGGCGCGCCGTTCGACCCGGCGCGGTTCAATGCCGCCAACGCCTTCAAGCGCGCACCCAGCATCAGGGCGCTGAAGGAAAAGCCGGATTTCTATCTCACCATTGGCGACCGGGACTTTCCCGATCTCATCGAAGCCAATGCCGCGTTCCATAACCTGCTGGTCACCACCAAGGCCGATGTCAGCCTGCGCGTCGGGCCCGGCCACCATTATTGGGACACG
The DNA here is from genome assembly GCF_040546795.1 of Devosia sp. UYZn731. Classification (NCBI taxonomy): domain Bacteria; kingdom Pseudomonadati; phylum Pseudomonadota; class Alphaproteobacteria; order Hyphomicrobiales; family Devosiaceae; genus Devosia; species Devosia sp. UYZn731. The sequence continues at coordinate 246,911 of NZ_JBEPOL010000002.1, read as the reverse complement.
TGGCAGCAAGCCATCGTGCCGGCCCTGGAATGGCTGGCGCCGCGTCTTGATGCCACTTGCTCCTGAACCGCGGCTAGCTCTGCGTTCCGGTCAACACCTGGATCACCACGTCAAGCGCAGCGGCAACGCTGCGCTTGCGGATTTCGGCTCGTCCGAGATCGCCGAAGCGGTGTTCGATGACCAGCGTCGCCAGTTCCGACGATACCGCCACATAGACCAGCCCGACCGGTTTCTTCTCGCTTCCGCCATCGGGGCCGGCGATGCCGGTCACCGCCACCGCGTAATCGGCATGCGCCGTATTGCGGGCACCATCGGCCATGGCGCGGGCGACCTGATTGCTCACAGCGCCATAATCGCGGATCAGCCGCGCCTGCACATGGATCATGCGCGACTTGGCGCTGTTGGCATAGGTGATATAGCCACCGAAGAACGCCGCCGATGAGCCGGGAATATCCGTCAGCGCCGCACCGATCATGCCGCCGGTGCAGCTTTCGGCGGTAACGATGGTTTTGTTCGCTGCGGTGAGAAGGGTGATGATCTGCTGGGCCGGATCGACCGGCGGCTTTGCCGGCGCCATCAGGAATGCCTCGGCAGTTCAATACTCGCACTTGCCATCGCCACGATACCTTCCTCCCGCCCGACAAAGCCGAGCCTCTCACTTGTTGTCGCCTTGATGGCGATCCTTGAAGCTTCTATTCCCAACGCCGCGCCGATGACGGCGCGCATCGCTGGAACATGTTCGGCGATCCTGGGCCGCTCGGCAACTATTGTCACGTCGAGATTGACGATCCTCCCACCGGCTTTGCCAACAAGAAATCCAGCATGCTTGAGAAAAACCGTCGACGCCGCGCCCTTCCACTGGATATCGCTGGGCGGGAAATGCACGCCGATATCGCCCTCGCCAATGGCGCCCAAAATGGCATCGGTCAGCGCATGCAGCGCCACATCGGCATCGGAATGGCCTTGCAGTTTCGCCGTATGCGGAATGCGCACACCGCCCAGCCACACGGCGTCTCCGGCCTCGAACGGATGCACGTCATACCCCGTGCCGATGCGGGTCTCCATAGGCTCGTCTCCTAGAATGATCCGCTCACCCTGCGCGAAATCCTCGGGGTGGGTGATTTTGATGTTGTCTCTGGCGCCCATGACCATGGCCACGCGCAGCCCGGCCCACTCGGCGATTTCCGCATCATCGGTGAACTGGCGCGGGTTGGTCGCGGCGCGCATATGGGCCGAGAAAATCTGGCCAAAGCGGAAGCCTTGCGGCGTCTGGGCGGCATAAAGCTGGCTGCGATCTTCTGTATTTACAACGACTTGGCCGTCCAGCGAGCGCTTGATGGTATCGGTGACCGACAGCGCGGGCAGGGCCCCATCATGGGTCTCGAGCAGGGCTATGACGTCGCCGATCAGGTCCGGAGTGGCAAACGGCCGCGCGCCATCCTGGATCAGCACGAGATCGGGTCGCATCGGCGCCAGCGCCTTAAGCCCAGCCAGTACCGACGCTTGCCGCGCGGCGCCGCCGACAACAGGCTGCAGCAGCCGAGGGTCGGCCAGCCCCAACGCCGCATAGCGATCGCTGTGATTTGCGTGGATGACGGGCAGAATGTGGGTGATGTGCGGATAATCGAGGAATGAACGAATGGTCCGGCTCAACACTGGAGTACCGGCAAGAAGCCGGTATTGCTTGGGTTCTGAGGTTCCATCGACATTGACGCGCTCGCCCCGGCCAGCGGCGACGATGATGACAGCGATGGATTTTGCAGGCATGAGGAGTGGCACTCGAACAAGAAACTGTCGTATCTGCGTGGTCTAACGCTGGCCCCGGCAAGCGGCAAGGGTGACCGCTCAAATTGGATTGAACGGGCGATAAGTGGTTGCGTGCGGCGGCATTTTGACTATTGTGCAGGCAACAATCCGAAAATGACCGTTTCTGGTGCAGTCCTTGTCTGAAAATGCCTGCGAGTTGAGCATCGGCAACCAGTCTGCCCGGAATAACGCGTTCCTCGCACCCATGGCTGGCATCACCGACCGCCCGTTCCGCGACATCGCCGAACGGTTTGGCGCCGGTCTTGTCGTGTCCGAGATGATTGCCAGCGCGGCGTTGACCACCGGCAATGGCGATATGGTGCGCAAGCTCGGCAAGGTGGGCAATCTGCCCCACGTCGTGCAACTTGCCGGCTGCGAACCCGAATGGATGGCGCTGGGCGCCAAGATTGCCTACGAGGCCGGCGCCGACATCATCGATATCAATTTCGGCTGTCCTTCCAAGCGCGTAACCAATGGCTATGCGGGTTCGGCGCTAATGCGCGTCCCCGATATTGCCATGACGCTGGTCGACGCGGTGGTGGCGGCGACGCCCCTGCCGGTGACGGTCAAGATGCGGCTGGGCTGGGCCGACGATAGCCTCAACGCGCCGGACATGGCGCGGCGCGCGGTCAATGCCGGGGCGCAGATGATTGCAGTGCATGGCCGGACGCGGCAGCAATTCTACAAAGGCGCGGCTCGCTGGGCGCCGGTGCGGGCGGTGGTCGACGCTGTCGATGTGCCCGTGGTGGTCAATGGCGACATCGTCGATCTGGAGAGCGCGCGTTCGGCGCTGGCCGAGTCGGGCGCGGCCGCAGTCATGCTCGGCCGCGGCGCGCAGGGGCGGCCCTGGGTGGTCGGACAGATCGGCGCGCAGTTGCGTGGCGAAGTGCCAATGGATGCCCCCAAGGGCCACGAACTGGTGGCCCTGATCCAGGAACACTACGAGCAGATGCTGATCGAGTATGGCGTGCAGGTCGGTGGGCGCGCAGCGCGCAAGCATCTTGATTGGTACGCCGAGGCGGCGGGGCTGGCGCTGGACAAGCCGGTGCGCAACGCCCTGTTGAACAATGACGATCCAAAAGCGGTGCTGGCCATGATCGGCGATATTTTTTCTGGCGACTGGAAGGCGGCGGCATGATCGAGGCTTTGGGGGCGGAAACGTCGACCGCCGTATTGCAGGCACTACCGCAACCGATCATCGTCTGCGGCGAGCAGCACCAGATCGTGTTCGTCAACTACGCCGCGGAGGCCTTCTTCGGGGCTTCGATGAGCGTTTTGGCGCGGCAGCGGCTGGACGATCTGATCGCGTTCGGATCGCCGATCATCAGCCTCGTTGAAACCGTCATGCTGCGGCGCGCGCCGATGACCGAATACCGTGTGCGGGTCGGGTCGTCGCGGTTTGGCGACGAACGGATTGCCGACGTGTTCGCCAGCCCCATATCGGACACCGACGGGCGAGTGGCGCTGCTGATCCAGGAACGCACCATGGCCGACAAGATCGACCGGCAGATGGTGTCGCGCGGCGCTGCGCGCTCGGTGACGGGCTTGGCGTCTATGTTAGCCCATGAGATCAAGAACCCGCTGTCGGGCATTCGTGGCGCGGCGCAACTGCTGGAGCAGAGCGTTGCCAGCGATGAGGTGCCACTGGCGCGGCTGATCCGCGAGGAAACCGACCGCATTGTCGGGCTGATCGACCGAGTGGAAGTGTTCGGGGACGAGCGGCCGCTGGAGCGTGAGCCGATCAACATTCATGTGGTGCTGGATCGCGTTAAGTTGCTGGCCCGGAATGGGGTTGGGCAGGGCATCGCGTTTTCCGAGGAATACGATCCGTCATTGCCGCCGGTGTTCGGCAACCGCGACCAGCTCATCCAAATCTTCCTAAATCTAGTGAAGAACGCCTCGGAAGCTCTTGAACGGACACAGAAACCCGAGATTAAATTCTTTACAGCGTTCCGTCCCGGAATCCGCATCAGTGTGATGGGCGTATCCGAGCGCATCTCGCTGCCGCTGGAAATCGTCATCGAGGATAATGGCCCGGGCGTGCCGCCTGACATCCTGCCCTTCCTGTTCGACCCGTTCGTGACCACCAAGCAGAACGGCTCCGGACTGGGGCTGGCGCTGGTGGCCAAGATTGTCGGCGACCATGGCGGGGTTATCGATTGCGATAGCCGTCCTGGCCGCACGCGCTTCCGTATCCTGCTGCCGGTGGCGAGCGGGGCCTTCAGTACATCGCCGTTCGAAGAGGTTGGCGTCAAATGAGCCATGTTGTGCTGCTTGCCGACGACGATGCCGCGATCCGCATGGTGCTGAACCAGGCGCTGACGCGGGCTGGATACGAAGTGCGCCCCACCGGGAACATTTCCACGATGTGGAACTGGGTCAGCCGCGGTGAGGGCGATGTGCTGATCACCGACGTGGCGATGCCGGACGGCAACGCCTTCGAGGTGATGCCCAAGATCAAGAAGCTGCGGCCGGACCTGCCGATGATCGTGATGAGCGCGCAAAACACGTTCATGACCGCGATCCGGGCCAACGAGGTCGGTGCCTACGAATATCTGCCCAAGCCGTTCGATATCACCGAGGTGCTGTCGGTCGTGGCGCGGGCTTTGGCGGATGCCAAGAAGCCGACGCGGGCGGAGCGCAAGGCCGAGGAGCCGGGCGAGACCATGCCGCTGGTCGGCCGCTCGACGGCGATGCAGGATATTTACCGCGCCTTGGCGCGACTGATGCAGACTGACCTCACGGTCATGATCACCGGCGAAAGCGGCACCGGCAAGGAACTGGTGGCGCGGGCGCTGCATGATTTTGGCAAGCGCCGCAACGGGCCGTTCGTGGCGATCAATATGGCCGCCATCCCGCGCGACCTGATCGAGGCCGAACTGTTCGGGCACGAAAAGGGTGCCTTTACCGGCGCCAATACGCGCTCGTCGGGTCGATTCGAGCAGGCCGAGGGCGGCACGCTGTTCCTCGACGAAATCGGCGATATGCCGATGGATGCCCAGACCCGCCTGCTGCGCGTGCTGCAGGAGGGCGAATATACGATGGTCGGGGGCCGATCCTCGATCAAGACCAATGTGCGAATCGTCGCCGCCACCCATCGCGATCTGAGCCAGATGATCCGGCAAGGGCTGTTCCGCGAGGATCTGTATTACCGACTCAATGTGGTGCCGATCCGCCTACCACCGCTGCGCGAGCGCATCGACGACATCGGCGATCTGGCGACGCATTTCCTCAAGACCTCGCAGCGCGAGGGTGAGCCGATCAAGTCGATCGCCCCCGATGCGATCCGGCTGATGCAGAACTACTCCTGGCCGGGCAATGTACGCGAGCTGGAAAACCTGGTGCGGCGGCTGTCAGCGCTGTACGCCGATGAAAGCATTTCGGCCGAGATCGTGCAGAACGAGCTCAATATCAGTGACAGGCCGCAGGCGGCCGGAGCTGCGGGCCCGATGGACGTATCGATGGCGGTCGAGACCCATGTCGGGCAGTTGCTGCGCGAATACGAGCCGAACCTGCCGCCGGCGGGGCTATATCAGCGGGTGATCGACCGGGTGGAAGCGCCGCTGATCGCTATGGCGCTCAATGCCTGCGGCGGCAATCAGATCAAGGCGGCGGATCTGCTGGGGCTGAACCGCAATACCTTGCGCAAGAAAATCCGTACGCACAGTATCGAGATCGTCAAGCACAGCCGCCGCAATGGCTGAGGGCGTGCTGCCGATTCTGTGCGTTGGCGCGCTGACGCTGGATACGATTTTCGAGATGGCGGAGCTGCCGTCGGGACCGGGGAAATTCATTCCGGTCGCGGCGGTTGAAATTGCGGCCGGCATGGCGTCGAGCGCGGCTACTGCGATCGCGCGGCTGGGTGGCGCAGTGGCGCTGTGGGCCTCTGTTGGCGAGGATGCGACCGGGACCTGGTTGATCCAGGAAATCGCGGCGGAGGGTGTCGATTGCGGCGCGGTGCGCACTGTTTCCGCCGCCAGGTCAGCATTCGCGACGATATTGGTCGATCAGGACGGCGAACGCATCATCGTGCCGCATTACGATGCTGCGCTGTTGTCGCCGCCAGAGGTAATGCCGACAATCTCGAAGCAGGCGCACTCGGCTGTCTTGGTGGACGTGCGTTGGCCACTGGCGGCGGCGCAGGCGCTGACTGCGGCGCGGCAGGCCGGAATACCGGCCGTGCTGGACGCCGACGTCGCCCGAGCCGAGACCCATGAGCTGTTGTTGCCGCTGGCAAGTCATATCGTGGCGTCCGAACCCGCGGCGCAACAATTGACGGGGTGTGCCGACCCAGCAGAGGCGGTGGAGCGGCTGGCGGCACAGTTCGAGAGCTTCGTGTCGGTGACCGCCGGGGCAGGCGGCGTCTATTGGTTCGACCGTGACACCAATCAGGTTCGCCATTGTGCCGCCCCCAAGATTGCGGCGCGCGACACTCTGGCGGCGGGCGATGTGTTCCATGGGGCCTTCGTGCTGGGGTTGGCTGAAGGCAGGCCGATGGATTGGATCATGCGGTTAGCATCGATGGCGGCGGCGATCAAATGCGAGTCGTTTGGTGGCCGCCTGGGAGCGCCGAAGCGGGGTGAAGTCGAAGCGCGAATGGTGTATGAGGGCGTCACGACATCGTAGTTTGGGATAGAGTTTGTGGAGCATCTGGGCCCTGCGCGCATAGCGCTCCGGGCCTGATCGCTTGAAAACGCGCCACTGGCGCGTTTTCGCCGCCGGAGGCGGCCAGCGATCAGTGTCACATTTTGGCAACAATTGTCTTGAAGGGTTGGCGAAATTGGGCCAGACTCTGTTGTCTCCCGCGGAGGAAGCCGTTTGGCTTTTGAAATGAGCGACGCGACAGCACCGATCGAGGGCATTGGCAACACGACGCCGACCACGCCCAAGCCACCACGGGCGCCGTTTTTTGCCGTGCAGAACAACCGTGCGCTGCGCATGCTCGGCCTCGTTGTCGTGCTGGCATCGGTGGCGATGTCGTCGATTTCGTTCCTCATCCTGTCCGGCACCACCAATATCGAGCCTTCGGCCGAAGTGTGGACCATCATCTGGATCGTCACCGGTGTGCTGGTGCTGCTGATGATCGCCCTGGTGGTGACCGAGGCCATGCTGCTGGTGCAGGCGCGGGCACAGAACCAGGCGGGCGCCGGGCTGCAAATCCGCATGGTGACCATGTTTGCGCTGGTGGCGGCCGTGCCGGCGGTGATCGTGGCCGTCGTGGCGACCATCGCGCTCAACCAGGGGCTCGACCAGTGGTTCTCCGAGCGCACCAGGGCCATGGTGGAAAGCTCGCGGCTAGTGGCGCGCTCCTACATGCTCGAGCATGCGCAGGTGTTGCGAGACGACATCATCTGGGTGGCGACCGAGCTGGAGCAGGCGCGCGGCACCTTCGAGTCGGATCGTGATCGCTTTCAGCGCATCCTGACGGCGCTGGCGGTGACGCGTTCGCTGCCGTTCACGTCGCTGATCTCGGAAGACGGCGACACGCTGATGCGGGCGCAGATCAATGTCCAGGGCGCCAGCCCGAAGCTGCCGAAGGGGATCACTCAAGGTGTGGTCGAAGGCACGCCGACGTCGATCGCGCCTGGATCGACCAATCTGGTCGGCTCGGTGGTGAAGCTGCGCGGCTACGACAATACGTTCCTCTTCGTGGCCCGGCCGGTGGACGCCGAAGTGCTCGAATATATGCGGCTAACCGACGAGAATATCACCGAATACCGCCAATACGCCTCCAATCGGTTGGTGTTCCAGATCACCTTCACCATCATGTATGTGGGCCTGGCAGTGGTGCTGTTGCTGGCGGCTTTGTGGATCGGCATCGCGCTGGCCAACCGCTTCGTCGACCCGATCCGAAACCTCATGATCGCATCCAACCGGGTCAGCCAGGGCGATCTTGACGTGCAAGTGCCGGTGCAGGAGGGCAGGGGCGATTTCCGTGATTTGTCCAGCCGTTTCAACCGCATGACGCAACAGCTCAAGAGTCAGCGCGAGGCTCTGCTCAGTGCCAGCGAGATGAACGAGAAACGACGGCAATTCACTGAGGCGGTGGTGGAAGGCGTGTCGGCTGGCATTATCGGGCTCGATCCGTTCGGGGCCGTAACGCTGGTCAATGCAAGGGCATGCGAAATGCTGGGCCGCGACGAAATCGCCATGATGGGAGAGGCCATCGAAGAGGTTATGCCGCAACTGGCGCCGATCCTGGAGCGGGCACGCTCGGCACGGCGCGGGCAGGTGCGCGACCAGATTTATCTCGGCAACGAAACCGACCGAAAGACCTATCAGGTGCAGCTGACCCGCGAGGGCTCGATGACCGAATCCAAGGGCTATGTGCTGACCTTCGACGACATCACCGACCTAGAATCGGCGCAGCGCACGAGCGCCTGGGCCGACGTGGCGCGGCGCATCGCCCATGAAATCAAAAACCCGCTGACCCCGATCCAGCTCTCGGCGGAACGCCTGCGCCGCCGTTACGGCACGCGGCTGGAGGACGATCGCGAGGTTTTCGACAAGTGCATCAACACCATCGTGCGCCAAGTGGGCGATATCGGACGCATGGTCGATGAGTTCTCGGCGTTCGCACGCATGCCCGAAGCGGCGCCGGAAGTGGCGGACCTGAGCGATACCGTGCGGCAGGCGGTGTTCCTGGAAAGCGTGCGACTGCCGGAAATCAGCATTCAGACCGAATTGCCAGAAATGGCGATCTACGCCTACTTCGATAGCCGTCTGATTTCACAGAGTCTAACTAATCTGATCAAGAATGCGGTAGAAGCTTTTGAAGCAGTTGATATATCGGATTTTAAACCCGCCATTCTCGTGCAGGGGCAAATCGAGGGCAACCATGCGCGGATTGCCGTTTCTGATAATGGCAAGGGCTGGCCGAAGGATAATCGCCAGCGCCTGCTGGAACCCTATATGACAACGCGGGAAAAGGGGACCGGGCTCGGCCTGGCCATCGTGGCCAAGATCATCGAGCAACACGGTGGCCTCGTCGAACTGGTGGATGCCGAGCCCGATGCGAATGGCCGCATCGGTGCCTGTGTCACCTTTACGCTGCCGCTGACTTCCCCCCACAAGACATCGACTGACGGCGAGATTGCCGAGCGAACCGAGGCAATGATCGCCCAAATGGAGGAGCCGCTGCTGGCAGCGGTCGTGCACAAATAATGGCACTCGATATTCTGATCATCGACGACGAAGACGATATCCGCGACCTGATCGCCGGCATCCTGGAGGATGAAGGGTTTGAGACCCGACAGGCCCATGACGCCGATAGCGGTCTCAACGAGATTGCGCGGCGGCGACCGAGCTTGGTGTTTCTCGACATCTGGATGCAGGGCTCTCGGCTCGACGGGCTGCAACTGCTCGACGTGTTCCAGAGCCAGCACCCGGACATGCCGGTCGTGATGATCTCGGGGCACGGTAACGTCGAGACGGCGGTGTCGGCGATCCGGCGCGGCGCCTACGATTATATCGAGAAGCCCTTCAAGATTGACCGGCTGCTGCACATCACCCAGCGGGCGATGGAGGCGACGCGCCTGCGCAATGAAGTCGCCGAACTCAAGGAACGCTCCTCGGCCAAGAGCGGCGACATGGTGGGGTCCTCGCCAGCGCTGCAGCAGGTTCGTGGCGTGATCGAGAAATCGGCGCCGACCAATTCGCGCATCTTCATCTCCGGGCCGTCTGGCGCCGGCAAGGGCTTGGTGGCACGGCTGATCCATCAGCGCAGTCCGCGTGCCGATGCACCGTTCGTGGAGATCAATGCTTCGCTCTATGCACCCGAGGAAGTGCCGGTGGTACTGTTCGGCCGCGAAGTGCGCGAGAAGACCGGGACGCTGCGGGCGGAAGTCGGCGCGCTGGAAAAGGCGCATGGCGGCACGCTGTATTTGTCGGAAGTGACGACGCTGCCGGCGCAGACCCAGACGGCTCTGCTGCGCACACTGGTGGAGAACCGCTTTACCCGCGTTGGCGGTACCCAGGCGGTGCCGATCGACGTGCGTATCATCGCGGCCAGCTCCCAGAACGTGGCGGCGCAGATCGAGGCGGGCGAGTTCCGCAGCGACCTGTTCCACCGGCTGTCGATCGTGCCGCTGCCGCTGACACCGCTCAAGGAGCGGCGCGAGGACGTGCCGCCGCTGGTCAACGTGTTCATCGACCAGGTCTGCCGCATGCACAACCTGCAGCGCCTGACGATTGGCGACGACGCCATGGCGGTGTTGCAGGCGCAGGAATGGCCGGGCAATGCGCGGCAATTGCGCAACTCGATTGAGCGGCTGTTGATTCTGATGAAGGACCAGCAGCCCGAGGACGGGGTCATCACGGCCGCTATGCTGCCGTCGGACATTGGTGAAGTGCTACCGACAGTCGGGGACACCGACGCTTCAGCGCACCTGATGAGCCTGCCGCTGCGCGACGCCCGCGAGGTGTTCGAACGGCAATATCTGGTGGCCCAGATCGAGCGCTTCGGTGGGAACATCTCCAAGACCGCGGAGTTTGTTGGAATGGAGCGCAGTGCCTTGCATCGCAAGATCAAATCGCTTGGTCTGTGAGCGTACCGAAATATCGCCCGTGCCATGCGTGGGGCGCGGGTAGGCAGTAAAAGTGTTCTGTGTAATAGTCGTTAGCGGTCTAACGATTATGGACTGAGCGGGGGCAGGGCGGCTGTCCCCGGCGAGACCTGGCACTCCCAGGCAATGATAACAGCGGCATGCAATGCCGCGAGAAGAGGCCTCGATGGCGAGTGAAAAACAACAAAATCTGCAAGATTCCTTCCTCAACCACGTTCGCAAGCAGAAGGTGCCGGTCACGATATTCCTCGTGAACGGCGTCAAGCTGCAGGGCGTCATCACCTGGTTCGACAATTTCTGCCTGCTGTTGCGGCGCGATGCTCAATCGCAGCTTGTCTACAAGCATGCGATTTCCACCATCATGCCGGGCGCGCCGATCCAGCTGTTCGATCCCGAACAGAACCAAGATAGCGACTGATCCCAGCAATGGATGAACACGACGACGATGAGGCCGCCGCACGGGGCGGCCCAAAGGCATTTATCGACCAGCAACAGCATGCGACCCGCGTGGGTCTCGTGGTCCCTGACGTGCGCGGTAACTTTTCGCAACACGGCATCGATGCGCGCAAGGCTGAATTCGAAGGACTGGCCGGGGCGATCCGCCTCGATATCGTGTTCTCCGAAGTCATCAAGGTGCGAGAGGTCAAGCCGTCGACATTCATTGGCGGCGGCCATACCGGGAGCCTCAAGGCCCGAGTGAAGGCCGAGGATATCGACTTGCTATTGGTAGATGCGTCGTTGACCGCTATTCAACAGCGCAATCTGGAGCAGGAAACCGGCGCCAAGGTGCTGGACCGCACGGCGCTGATTCTGGAAATTTTTGGCGAGCGGGCCGCGACGCGCGAAGGCGTGCTGCAGGTCGAACTCGCACATCTGAATTATCAGAAGGGCCGACTGGTGCGGTCCTGGACCCATCTGGAGCGTCAGCGCGGCAGCGGCGGCTATGGCTTCATGGGTGGTCCGGGCGAAACCCAGATCGAAAGCGATCGCCGGCAGATTACCGACCGCATCGTGCTGCTGGAAGACCGACTTGAGAAGGTCAAGAAGACCCGCGCCCAGCAACGCGCCAAGGGCAGCGATACGCCCACAGTGGCGCTCGTCGGATATACTAATGCCGGTAAATCCAGCATTTTCAATACTTTGACCGGGGCAGAGGTGTTCGCCGAGGATCTGCTGTTCGCTACGCTCGACACCACCGTGCGCAAGCTGGAACTGCCTCATGGGCGACAGATCATGCTGAGCGATACCGTCGGGTTCGTCGCCGATCTGCCGACCGACCTGGTGGCGGCCTTCCGCGCGACCTTGGAAGAAGTGCTGGACGCCGACATCATCCTGCATGTGCGCGATGTTGCCAATGAGGATCATCTGGCTCAGGCGCTGGATGTGCTCAAGGTGCTGGGTGATCTCGGTGTTTCGACCGACACGACGCCGATCATCGAAGTTTGGAACAAGATCGACCTGCTACCGGCCACCGATGATCCGGATGGGCTGCTGAATACTGCCAAGTCGACCGGCAAGGTGTCGGCGGTGGTGCCGGTTTCAGCCAAGACTGGGCAGGGGCTGGATCAGCTTAAGCTCGCCATTGAGGCGGGCTTGGCCGAGAAGAGCCGGACCTATCATGTGCACGTGCCACACAGTGCCGGTGCCGATATTGGCTGGTTGCACAGCCATGCCGAGATCATTTCGCGCGATGAGCCGAACGAAAAAGGCAGCGGTTTCGTCGTGCGCATCGAGCCGCGGCAGAAGACTGCGTTTCTTGAGCGCTTTAACGGCCGGATCGAGAGTTCGGATTCGTAGCTGCCTGCTGCAGCCACCGACCACGAGGGGAGGGCGCACGAGTTACGCCTTATCCGCCGCCCGAATTTCGTTCCAGTAGCCATCCAGCCGGTCAAGGCCAGCCGCTTCAATCGCCACGCCGTCGTCGCGGGCTCGCGCTTCGACGTGGTGGAAGCGGCGGGTGAATTTCTGGTTGGCGTCGCGCAGGGCGGCTTCGGCGTCGACGCCGGCGTGGCGGGCGAGGTTGGCGACGGCAAAGAGCAGATCGCCGATTTCCTCGTGCGTAGCGGCAGCGTCGCCTGAGGCTGCGGCTTCCGAGACTTCGGCCAGTTCCTCGGTGACCTTGGCCGCGACGGCGGCGAGATCGGGCCAGTCAAAGCCGACGCGGGCGGCACGCTTGGTGAGCTTTTCGGCTCGCGCCAATGCGGGGAGGGTGGCGGCCACATCGTCGAGGACGGACGGGACTGTATCGCCCTTCCGCGCGGCTTTGGCGGCGCGTTCCTCGACCTTGATCGCTTCCCAACGGCCCTGCGCGGCTTCCGCATCGTTGGCATCTAGATCGCCGAAAACGTGCGGGTGGCGCCGGATCAGTTTCTCGGTGATGCCATAGATGACGTCGCCAATATCGAAGTGACCGGCCTCGTTGGCCAACTGTGCGTGATAGATCGGCTGCAGCAGCAGATCGCCGAGTTCTTCGCGCAGGTCCGTAAAATCCTGACGCTCGATGGCGTCGGCGACCTCGTAGGCTTCCTCGATGGTATAGTGGCGGATGGTCGAGAAATCCTGCACCAGATCCCAAGGGCAACCGCCGACGGGGTTGCGCAAGGCGGCCATGATTTCGATCAAACGGGAAATATCGCGGGAGGGCTGCATGGCGGGCTCGATGATGGAATCGGTGAGCCGAGCTTAGCAAGGGTGCCGCGGCATGTCGTCCTGCGCGGTACCTCACCCGGCCCTAAGCGGTCGCCTGATTGATCAGGCCGGTCCGGGCGGAGGCGATGTGCCGGCGCATCAAAAGTTCTGATAGTTCTGCGTCGCGGTCGGCTATGGCCTCCACGATGCGCTCGTGTTCGGCGAGGGCGCGTTGGGCGCGACCTGGGACGATCCGATGCCGCATGCGGTACAGCCGGAACAGCGTGTAGTATTCGCCGCACAGCAGGTTGAATAGGTGCTGGTTGCGCCCGATCCGGGCGACCATGAAGTGAAAATCGGAATTTGCCGTCGCCTGCCAATAGACCATGGCGTCCGGCTTGGAGAGCGCCTGGCGATGGCCCGCGAGCATCGTCCTGAGATCTTCGATTTCGGCATCGGTGGCGTTGTCGGCGGCGTGGCGGGCGGCCAGCCCCTCCAACACCTCACGAATCGTGAAGAGCTCCAGCGCGTCCTCGGGAGTCGGCACCACGACGCGCACGCCCTGGCGTGGGGCGCTGGTGACGAGCTTGCGCTCTTCCAGCCGCCGGATCGCCTCCCGGATGGGGCCGCGGCTCACGCCGTATTGCGCTGCGAGCCGCGGTTCGCTGAGCTTTGAGCCTGGGGCGAACGTCCCCGTGACGATGGCTTCGCTGAGCTGGTCGAAAAGTTGGTCGGTGAGCAGCCGGTCGTCAGCCGGGTCGTGATTTTCATCGGCTAATGTGCTCACCGTTCAAATCCTCTAGTCCCTGGTTGCGTAACGTTTTTCCAGCTCGTCGAACAGCGGCTTGTTCACGAGCCGCTGGCGTTCCTTGAAGCTGGCAACCGGACCGGTTTCGTCCAGGCTGCCATTGTTCTTGAGCTGGCCGAGCGCCGCCTGCATGCCATAGATCGCGCCCTGTAGCGCCACATTGGCGTACAGCACCAGTGAAAAGCCCATCTGGTTCAGTTCTTCGAGCCCCAGGATCGGGGTGCGCCCGCCGACGACCAGATTGACCAGTTGGGGCGTATTCTTGAGCTGGGCGGGGATGCTGCGGATTTCCTCGATGCTCTCGGGAGCTTCGACGAAGGTGATGTCGGCTCCTTCCTCGATAAAGGCTTGGGCGCGCTCGATTGCGGCAGCAAAACCCTGCGTCGCGCGGGCGTCTGTGCGGGCGATAATCAGCAGGTTGGGGTCCTGCCGCGCATCCACCGCGGCCTTGATACGGCTGCGTGCCTCGCCAAGATCGACCACATCCTTGCCCGCAAAATGGCCACAGCGCTTGGGATTGACCTGGTCCTCCAACTGGATGGCGCTGGCGCCGGCCCGCTCGAGCGTGCGGATGGTGTGGCGCACGTTGAGGGCGTTGCCGAAGCCGGTATCGGCATCGACGACGATGGGCAGGTCCGTGGCGTCGCGGATGGTGGATGTATGCTGGGCGATTTCGGGCAGGCTGACAAAGCCCAAGTCCGGCATGCCCAGATAGGTATTGGTGAGACCTGCGCCCGATAGATAGATCGCCTCGAAGCCCAGATCGGCAATGATGCGGGCGGCCAGCGCGTTGGCCGCTCCCGGCATTAGTACGGCGCCGCCTTTGTTCAGGCGCGCGCGGAAGGCTTTGTTGATTTCGTGGGTAAGCATGGTCTAGTCCAGTCCGCGGTCGAAAATGCCCTGGCCGGTGGGCTTGGCAGGAATGACCGAACCACCCGGCAAGGCGGGTAGCAGGCCATCGAGCGCCTTGGCGGGCAGGGCGGTGAAGCCCTTGGCGGCGGCCAGGAACGTCTGGCGTTCGGAAGCGCCTAGCGTGTCGCGGGTCAGCGCTTCGAATTTTCCGGCATAGTCGGGCCAGGCCCAGGGATGGGCGCCGTTGGGGTGGGCGTCGGCAACGGCGCGCTCGCCCACGATGGTTGTGCCGTCCAGCATCGTCACGACGATCTTGCCGCCGAAGGCGCGTTTGTCCGGATCGACCTCAAGATAGCGGCGCGTCCATTCGGGATCTTCGACAGTGGTGATCTTGTGCCACAGCGCCACGGTCGATGGCGTACGGGCCCGTTCGCGGGCATAGCTGTCGACGTGGTGCCATTTGCGGTCTTCGAGCGCGACGGCAAGAATGTACATGATCGAATGATCCAGCGTTTCGCGGCTGGCTTCGGGATCGCTCTTCTGCGGGTCGTTGGCGCCCGTGCCAATCACGTTATGGGTGTGATGGCTGGTTTCGAGCAGCACCGACTTGACTTGGCTGAGATCGCCGATCTGGCTCGACAGGTCGATGGCAAGGTCGATCAGGGCCTGCGCCTGGTACTCGGCCGAGTGCGCCTTGGTATAGGTTTCAAGAATCTGGCGCGGGCTCTCGCCGAGCGCCGGCAGGCTAACACTATAGCGCTCGTCCTTGCCGCCCAGCATCCAGGCCAGCACGGATTCCTCGCCCTCATAGATTGGCGATGGCGATGCTTCCCCGCGCATGGCACGGTCGATGCACTCGATGGCCAGCTTGCCCGAAAAGCCGGGCACATAGGCCTTCCACGAACTGATCTCGCCCTTGCGCGACTGCCGGGTTGAAAACGCCAGGTGCACGGCCTGGTTGACCGCCTGGTAGATCACCTCGGTGGAAAGACCCAGCATGGCGCCGATGCCGGCCGTGGTGGCCGGTGCCAGGTGCGCGACGTGGTCCTTCTTGTACTTATGCAGCGAGATTGCCTTCACCAGGGCGACGTGAACCTCGTAGGCCACGGCGGCGCCCCTCGCCAGCGCCGCGCCGTCGAGGCCCATCTGCTGGGCGACGGCGATCAGCGGCGACAGGGAGTCGCCGGGATGGGAATAGTCGGCAGCCAGGAACGTGTCGTGGAAGTCGAGTTCGCGCACAGCGGTGGCATTGGCCCAGGCGGCCCATTCGGCATCCACCCGGGTCGATGCGTCCAATCCGTAGAGGGTAGCGCCGCCCTTGCGTGGATGCGCCAGCGCCATGGCGCGGGCCGCAGCAACCGGAGCCCGGTTGATGGCGGCCAGGGCCACGCTGGCATTGTCCACGATCCTGCAGGCGATCATCTCACGCACGTCGGCGTCGATTGGCCCGCAATGGGCGGCAAATTCGGCGATGTGCCAGGCGAGTTGCTGCTGGCGAGGCAGATTAGCGGCGGAGGCGTGAACCTTGACGTCGTGGGTATTCATAGTCGATGGCATTCCTTAGTCGAAGTGAAACAGGGCCCTAGGGCCGCTCAGGCATTGGCGCGCAGGCGCCGAAGCAGTGGAGGCACGGCTAAAAACAGCAGGGCGATGACCATCAGCGTGCCCGAGAGCGGGGTGGAGACGAGGACGATGGGGTTGCCCTGTCCAGCCGCAAGGGCCGTCCGCAACTGGGTTTCCGCCATGGGGCCAAGGATCAGGCCGATCAGCACCGGCGCGATGGGGAAATCGTAGACCCGCATCACGTAACCCATCAGGCCGATGACCAGCATGATGGCGAGGTCGGTCCAGGAGCCAGCAAGGCCCCAGACGCCGATCATGGCGAAGACCAGGATGCCGGCATAAAGCTGCGGACGCGGGATGCGCAGCAATTGTACCCAGATGCCCACCAGCGGCAGGTTGAGCACGAGCAGCATGACATTGCCGATATAGAGCGAGGCGATGAGGCCCCAGATCAGCGCCGGGTTGGAAGTAAACAGGAAAGGGCCTGGCTGCAGGCCATAATTCTGGAAGGCGGCGAGCAGCACGGCGGCGGTCGCCGAGGTCGGCAGGCCCAGGGTCAGCAGCGGCACGAGAATGCCGGCGGCGGCGGCATTGTTGGCGGCTTCGGGGCCGGCCACGCCCTCGATGGCGCCATGGCCGAACTCGTCCTTGTGGCGCGAGAGTTTGCGCTCCAGGGTATAGGACAGCATGGTTGGAATTTCCGAGCCGCCGCCAGGAAGGGCGCCCATCGGGAAGCCAATAAGGGTGCCGCGCAACCAGGGTTTCCAGGACCGGGCGAAGTCCTGCCGCGTAAACCACGCCTGCCCCTTGACGGATGCCATGGCGGCCGGGGCCGAGCGGAAGCGGCTGGCGACATAGAGCATCTCGCCGACGGCGAACAGCGACACCAGCACGACCGTGAGTTCGACGCCGCGCAAAAGCTGCATGACACCGAAGGTGAGCCGGGGCTGGCCGCTCATGGAGTCGATGCCGATGACGCCGATGGCTATGCCGATAAACAGCGAAATGAACCCGCGTGTGCGCGAGTTGCCCATCACCACGGCGACCGAGCAGAAGGCCAGCGTGGTCAGGGCGAAATAGTCGGCGGGCTTGAAATAGAACGCCAGCTCGGCAATGGCCGGCGCCGCAAAGGTGAGAGCCAGCGTGGCGATGGTGCCTGCCACGAAGGAGCCCAGCGCAGCGGTGGTCAGGGCGGCGGCACCACGGCCGGCGCGCGCCATCTTGTTTCCCTCAAGCGCGGTCATCATCGAGCCAGCTTCACCGGGTGTATTCAGCAGGATCGAGGTGGTCGATCCGCCATACATGGCGCCATAGAGAATGCCGGCGAACATGATGAAGGCCGAGGTCGGTGCGAGGGTGGTGGTGATGGGCAGCAGCAGGGCGATCGTCAGCGCCGGCCCGATGCCGGGCAGGATGCCGATTATGGTGCCCAGCAGCGAGCCCACCAGGGCCCACATCAAATTGACCGGTTGTACGGCAACGGCGAAGCCATCAAGGAGCAGCCCGAAGGTTTGCATGCGTCAAAACCCCAAGGGTGGAAAAAAGCCGCCCAGTTGCAAACCGAGACGGGCAAACAGGAACCAGGCGAGGGCGGCAAGTACCGCGCCGCAGATCAGGTCCAGCCACCAGCGCCGCGAGCCGAAGGCATTGGCGACCAGCATGAACGCGATCGTGGCGGTGAAGGGCATTCCGAGCGGCTTCATGGTGGCGATCGGGACGGCAACGGCGACAAGCGCCGTAAAGAACGCCCGGCGATCCATGCCAGCATCGGCTTGGGCGTCCTCGGCCTCCTGCGGCTCGAAGCTTTCGCCGCGCCATATCTGCAGAATGAGGATGGCGCCCAGCACCAGCAGGGCAGCACCCGATATGGTGACGAAAAGACCCGGACCCACGGCGGCATAGCGAGCGCCCTGCGGCAGGCCGGAGGCTCCATAAAGCCAGACGGCTCCGATGGCCATGACCCCGATTCCGATCCAGTAGGGGCGGGCGGGTGCGGAGGCGGCCACGGGGCCGCCTCCATTCTGGCTGTTATCCTGCCCGTCAGTTGACAAGGCCGGCATCCTTGAGGACCTTGCCCTGGGTCGCGGTCTCTTGCGCGATGAACGCACCGAAGTCTTCGCCAGCGAGGAAGTAATCGTCCCAACCCTGGGTTTCGAGTACGGCCTTCCAGGCATCGCTCTTGGAAAGCTGGGTGAAGCGGTCGACCCACTGGGCATAGTTGTCGTCCGGAGCGCCAGGCGCCGCCAGGATGCCGCGCCAGTTGGCGAGCTCGATGGGATAGCCGGCCTCGGTGAAAGTCGGCACGTCTGGCAGGTTGGTACGGCGTTCTGCGGCGGTGACGCCCAGCAGCTTGACGCGGCCCTGCTCAGCGAACTGGGCGAATTCGGACGTGCCCGAAACGCCGGCGGTAAGTGTACCGTTGACGATGGCAGTCACCGTCTCGGCGCCGGAGGTCTGCGGGATATAGTTGAGGTCGGCCACCGGAATGCCGCCTTCCTGCGCCAGCAGGGCCACGGCGATATGGTCGACGCCGCCGGCCGAACCGCCGCCGATCGGATGGGCACCAGGATCGGCCTTGAGGTCGGCGACAAGGTCGGCCAGCGTGTTGTAGGGCGAGTCAGCCGCCACCGCGACAACCAGGTATTCAGCGGTCAGCCGCGCCACTGGACGGAAGTCAGCCAGGTTGATGGGCGAGCTGTTGAGCTGGATGGCGCCCACAGTGATCGCGCCGAACACGGCCAGCGCATCGGGCTGGCCGGTCGAGGTGCCCAGGAACTCGGCAAGTCCAACGGTGCCGCCGGCACCGCCGGTATTGGTGAAATTGACGCCGTCGGTATAGATGCCGGCATCCTTGAGAGCCTGGAAGGCCTGGCGGCCCGTACCGTCCCAGCCGCCGCCGGGGGCGGCAGGCAGCATGACATTGACCTGGGCGCTGGCTGCGCCCGTGCCAAGCGCCGCCGTCATGGCAAGCGCAATCAGTGTCTTCGAAAGCTTCATTATTGATCCTCCCGAGCGCGCGGTGTTTATTGCGCTATGTGGCGCTTCTCCCCGTCACGCTCAAATCTGTCGACAGAATTGACGTTTCAGAGGTCATCATAACGTCAAAAGGACGTCAAGCCCAATTTCTGCTGACAGAACGGTGCAGCGATGGGCGGCGCCAAGTCGATTGACGACTGCTCGATGGGGGAATGGAAGAGCTCGCGGAAGCGATTGGATCCAGTGCTGCCGGCCGGTGCCTTGGCTGGCGCTCTGGCGCTCGGCGTGGGCGTCTCCGCCGCTATGGTGCTATCGGTTTTATCTGGAACTACTGGTCACGTTAGCAAGCCAATCACTGATGGCGTCGCTTAAGCAAGCCGCGATCCTGCGCAATGTGATTTGCTATGGCTCCTGGCATTCGCCGGATGCGAGCGACCGGTTAGTGCCGCTCTCCTTCAACAAGAATATCGAAAAATTCGAGAGCCCCATCGACGTGGCCTACCTGAAGCAGCTTCTGAGGCATGTCGCCGAGCTAGCCCGTGAAGTCATCGACACCGTCACGATGATGGGCTTCCAGTTTCCCGGGACCGCCCATCCGCAAATTGCCGTTGATCCCTACGGCGCCGACATCGCTCCATCAGATCCTCAAGTTCTGCCACCCAGCCCCTTCCAACCGAGCAACCGCATGGCATTCGCCGTGACCAGGACGGTGGCACCGGTGTCGGCCAGGATCGCAGGCCATAGACCAGTGACCCCAATGACGGTGGTCACGAGGAAGAAGGCCTTTAGGCCCAAGGAGATGGTGATGTTCTGGGTGATGTTCGCCATCGTAGCCCGGGACAGTTTGATCATGTTGGCCACGTCGATGACGCGACCATGCAAGACGGCGGCGTCGGCGGTTTCCAGCGCCACGTCGGTGCCGCCGCCCATGGCGATGCCAACATCGGCCGCCGCCAGGGCAGGGGCGTCGTTGATGCCGTCCCCCACCTTCGCCACGACCTTGCCTTGAGCCTTGAGCTCGCCCACGATCCGCTGCTTGTCCTGCGGCAGCAATTCAGCCTGGGGCTCGATACCGAGCGCCAGGCCGATCGCGGCGGCAGTTCGTTTGTTGTCACCGGTCAGCATGACGACATCCGCGCCGAGGTCCTTGAGGGCCTTGAGCCCTTCTATGGCGTCGGCCCTCGGCTCATCGCGCATCGCGACAATGCCGGCCACGACGTTATCCGCCAACAGGACAGAAACGGTCTTGCCTTCATCGTTGAGAGCGACAATCCGTGCGTCCAGTTCGGTGCCCAAGGCCACCTTTTCGGCCGCCGCCTGCGGTGATCCAAGGAACAGATCCATCCCGTTGACGGTACCGATGACGCCCTTGCCGCCGACAGCGCCCGCCTTGCTGGACTGTGCGGGTTCTACGCCTTCGGCCCTGGCCTTCGCCAGGATGGCGCTTGCCAGGGGGTGGCTTGATCCAACCTCGAGGGCCGCGGCCAGTTCGAGCGTTTCGCGTTCGCTCTTGGCGCCGGCGACTATGTCGGTCACCTGCGGTTTGCCCTCGGTGAGCGTGCCGGTCTTGTCCAGCGCCACCATGTCGATCTTGCCCAACTGTTCGAGCACGGCGCCACCTTTGAGAAGCAGGCCACGGCGTGCGCCCGCCGAGAGCGCGGCGGCGATCGCGGCCGGCGTAGAGATCACCAGTGCACATGGGCAACCGATCAGCAGGATGGCCAGCCCCTTGTAGACCCACTCGCCCCAGGTGCCGCCGCCTACCAATGGCGGGATCACGGCGATCAGCGCGGCAACGACCATAACGCCGGGCGTGTAATAGCGCGAGAATCGGTCGATGAACCGTTCGGTGGGTGCCTTGGATTCCTGGGCTTCCTCGACCAGGGCGATGATGCGAGAGATCGTATTGTCCGCGGCTGCGGCCATCACCTTGATGCGCAGGGCGCCTTCCTGGTTGATGGTGCCGGCGAAGACCTTGTCGTCGACCTGCTTGCGCTTCGGCACCGACTCGCCGGTGACTGGTGCTTCGTCGATGGCGCTTTCGCCGGATATGATTACGCCGTCGGCAGGTACACGATCGCCGGGGCGAACCAGCACGATATCGTTGATTGCTAGGCTCTCCGCAGGGACTTCCTCGGTTTTACCTTCTGTCTCGCGGAAGGCCGTCTTGGGCACCAGGGTCGCCAAGGCCTTGATGCTGGCGCGAGCCCGACCGGTGGCGACGCCCTCGAGCAGTTCGCCGATCAGGAACAGGAGCACCACGATTGCGGCCTCCTCCGCCGCGTTGATGAAGACGGCGCCAACCGCCGCGACAGTCATCAGCGTTTCGATCGAGAAGGGGCTGCCGTTGACGGCGCCGATGTAGGCGCGGCGGGCGACCGGGACGAGCCCGACCAGCATGGCGGCTATGAAGGCCCATTGTTCGACCTGGGGTATTGCCTTCCCGACGGCGAACGCGATGGCGACGGCGACGGCACTGAAGATCGTGAGGCGGGCCTTCTTCGTTTCCCACCATGGGCCTTCCTCGAGAGAGTGGTCATGCCCGTGCAGCCCCTGGAGAGCGTCGTCATTCTCTTCAGTCTGGTCCTTGGCCACACCGCCGTGTTCGCCGTGCTCATGTCCGGCATGATCGTGCCCGGAATGATCGTGATCGGCGTGATCATGAGGGGCGTTGTCGTGGTCGACCCCTGAGGGTTCCGGATCTTGGGTGACCTTTGAGGCAACGGACCTTGGAGGTAGCTTGGCGGCGGTATATCCGAGTTTGACGACCTTGCCGGTAACCGCGTCCAGGTCCGCGGCCGGTGAGTGCGTTACAGTCATGGTGCCTGCGACCACGGACACCGACACGTCCTCGACCCCATCGATCGTGCGCACTGCGCGGTCGATCTTGGTCGCGCAGCTGGCACAATCCATACCCTCGACACGGAATCGTGTGATGTCTGCTGCGGCTGCCATGGCACATGCTCCTTGAGTTTCCTGCCAAGGGCGTACAACCTCCAGCCACTAGAGGAGCAAGCGGAAAATGCACGACGGTATTTCCATCGGCCAAGCCTCGGCCGCGAGCGGGGTGAAAGTCACCACCATCAGATACTATGAACAGGTCGGGCTGTTGGCGGCTCCGGAGCGCACCGAGGGAAACCGCCGCACCTTCGACGAGCGCGATCTGGATCGGCTGACATTCATCCGCCATTCGCGTGGACTCGGGTTCGACCTCGACGGGATACGCACACTGCTATCGCTCCAGGACGCTCCCAAGCAGTCATGCGCCGAGGCGGATTCGATCGCGAAGGCGAGGCTGGCCGATGTCGAGCAACGCATTACCAGCCTCGTCGCGTTGAAGGCCGAACTGGAACGCATGGTGGTGGGCTGCTCGCATGGCCGGGTCGAGAATTGCCGCGTTATCGAAATCCTGGCCGATCACGGCAAGTGCCGGCACCATCAGCACGCGGAGCAAGTCTTATTGCCTCCGAGTCCGTAGGGACGACAATGCCCCGGAAGGGAGGCGTCCAGGCGGACCCTTCCAAGGACATATCAATTCATCGACGTTGGCATGCCGCATCAGCTCCGAAGCCACTCGAGCAGTTCGGGCCCGAGCAATTGCGCATTGAGTTCTTCGTCCGAGAGGTCGACGAACCCGTCGAGATCACGCACGATGACGACGCCGGTGTTCTTGAAGCGTGCGGCGATGGTCTTGAGGAACTTGAAGTCGACGTCGTGCTCGCAGGCGCCCATGAACAGGAAATAGACCTGATCGCCCCGCCGCTCGGAGGCCTCAAGCACCGAGATGGTCCGGGCGTGGTCGGCGGGATCGTTTTCGCCGTCCGTAACGAATATGACGACCGACCTTTTCTTGGCGACCGGGCTCGCTTCCATGCCCAGGAAACGGCTTATGATACTGCCGAAGGTCTCATCTTGTGGCTTCCAGCCGAAATGCTGCAAGTTGCGTTCGAGGACATAGCTATAAGCCGTGCCCCCCTTCCAAAAGGGCACCTTCCCGACGACATTGCGCAGGATGTAATCGTCGGCATCCTCTGGGGTGACCGTGCCGACGTGATGGGCTGAATCACGATTATGAGCGAAGGTGAAAACATCCATCTTCCCGTCGGGATCGAGGACCATGCCATAGGGCACGAGGCGGGCGATCAGCTTGCTGGTCGTGCCTTCCTCATGCTCATGCTCGAAGGATCCCGAAACGTCCATGTCGAAGATGAGTTCGGCCTTGATGTCCGGGGCGACGCCGGCCTTATCGAGGGAGAGGCGCAGCTTGTCGGCGGATTTCCTCAGGTCGAGTTGTAGCGTCATGGCAGTTCCGTCCTCATGATCGTAATTGTTGCAGGATGTGGCGCAACCGGTGGTCGAGTTCACCGGCCTCGGTCAGAGTAGGTGGCCGCTGGTTCCGGAGCATGGCGGTCATCGCCGACAGGTTGGATAGCCAGCCCGGGACAGTGACCAAGGCTATGTTCTGTACGGCCGCGATGAGCGATAGCGGTTCTCCCGCCTGGGCAGTGCGCAACGCCGAAGTCTCGTGGATCTGCGCTACCGTGTGGGTCAACCCAAGAGATCGATCAGTGAATATGCGCGCCAGCTCGGGTTTTTTCGGCCATGGCAGGCCCGCCAGGTAGCTGGCGGCCAGTGCCCTGGCTTCGATTTCTTTGGCGAGTTCATCGGTGGCAGCGATCTGCCGCTCGATCTCGGCCTTGAGCGAGAGCAGGGGATCCATCGTGGCAGCCATCAGGCCCACCAGTTGGTCTAACTCGAGGCGGGCACTCTCCAGTTCCTGCGGCGTATCGATCCGCTGGTTGAGCCGCTTGAGGTAATGGCCGACGCCTGGAGTGGAATCCGCAATCGCCTTGAGATCGATGGAGCCGAGAATGGACGACATCCGGTTCACGTAGCCGGCCGCCTTGACCATGGTGGCGTCGTTCGAAAGCTCGAGCATGTGCGAGACGGAGCGTCCGTATTCCTCTTGCAGGGCATGACCCCACAGGATCGCCGAGCGCTCGGTGACGCTGTCCGCGACCAATTCCTGCAGGCAGGTCAGCGCCCGCCGCACGACCTCCTTGCTCGCCAGGGGCGCGATCCTTGTTAGCTCCGCACCCGTGACCTGAAGCCGCCGGCGCTGCACGCCCGGGATGGCCGTCGGTACCAACTTGCCTTGCAATGGCACATGCTTGCGCTCACCGACGTCACCGCTTTGGGAACGACGTGGCGTGATCACGGTCGGCCGTAGCGGAGAGGTTCCATCCGGTGCGCGGGGGGTGTTCCCCGGCTTCTTTTCCATGGGGCTACCGTTCAGGAAAAATGGGTGAGAACGTCATTGAAATCGCCGTTAAAGCCATTGCCGACCGCGGCATACTCCCAGCCGTTCTCACCGAGCAGCAGGCTTCCGAGCTGGACGACATTGAACTCCTTGAACTCCTCGGAAAGGCGGTAGGCGCCGAGTTCCTTGCCGGCATCATCGAGCAGGGTGATGGTGCACTCGTCGATATCACCGAACGCGGCCTCTTCTTCTTCCTCCTCCCCGCCTTCATGGCCTTCGCCGTGCTCGGCCTCATGCACGGTAACGAGGATAGGGATTTCGTTCACGCCGGCGGGCAGCTTCGAGCCGTCGATCAGGATGGTCTCGGTGTTGTTCTGCACCCGCTTGTCACCGCTGTGCGACAGCCCGCCACTGGGCGTCTGAAACGAGCCGTTCGGATTTGCCGCCAGTGCGCCGCCGCGAGGGTTCATCAGCTTGGTATTGTATGTCGACAGCACGCTGGTCAATTCCGTCACCTTGGCGCCGTTACCGTCATTGCTGGCCTCGAGTGCATGGACGTCCACGTCGTCCTTGTGATCGGCGTCGCAATGCCATTCGACGCGAACCGTGAACTGCGCGCCCTTGTTGAGGGACAGGCGCAGCTTTGGCGATGCGGTGCCGGGTTTTTCGAGCGATAAGGTGAGCATGTCGGCCTCTTGAAATTATCTGGTGTTCAAATCGCGTTAGCTTGAGGCCAGAACGGCCAATTCCTGGCGTGCGGCGGCGAGCTTCTCGGTAGCCTGGTCGAATTTTTCCTCGGTGCTCTTGCGCGCCGCGGCGACCAGCCCGTGAATTTCCTTGGTGGTGGCAATGATCTGCTCGATCTGCTGCGCTTGGGCCAGCCTGTTGTCTCCAGGCGCCTTCGCGGCGGTCACGGCGACGTCCTTGAGAGCGCGACCCCGTATCTCGGTCAATTGCCGATCCAGTTTCTCCTGGCGTCCGGCCATTTGCTGAACGCTCTTCACGGCGAAGGCTCCGTGGATGGAAAGCAGCGTCATCTTGATGGAGGCAAACCGCGAGGCCACCGTGGTTGCGGTTTCCTGCAGGGTGGCAATGCCCGCCTGTTCAATCTGCTGGATCACCATTTGGTCCGCGGGGAGGCGGGTATAGGTGCCTTCCAATGCCAGCGCGCGGCTTTCCAGAAGCCTGAGCTTGTCGCGCAACTCCCCCAGCCTGCCTTGTTCGACCACGTCGGCGGGGTTGGCCTTGGCTTCCTCGCTCGCCACCTTGACCTTTGCGTTCTCGAGCAAGGCGCGCGACACTGCGGCGGCGACGGTGAAGTCGCCGAAATGTTGGGCATAGCTCTTCTTGAGGGTGTCCAGTTGCTGAAGCTCGGCGAACAGGCGCTGCATTTCCGCCGACAGCTCTGATTCCAGCTTGGTCAGTTCGTCCGCGAGCGTTCTGGTGCGACCGGCAACCATGTCTCCGATCTCTTCCATGAGCTCGGAGACCAGATCCTGGGCGTCCTTGCCCCGGAACTTTCCGAGGAGAGCGCCGAAAACTCCCGGTTTCTCGCCGTTCTCGATGCGATCGAGAATCTCGGGCAGTTTGGCGTCCTCAACGCCTTTTTCGAGCCGGTCGAACAACGCGAAAACCCTGGTAGCCGACTTCTTGTCCAGTCGTGCCAGAAATCCGTCCAGAGTGCGCTGCAAGGCCTGCTCGGCCTCAAGACCGATCCTGATCACATCGCCGGACGGCATAGCCTCGAAGTCAACGGCGGCCAACGCGTCCCTGGCCTTGGGCTCCTGATCGGCTCGAAGCACGATGGCCCCGGTATTCATCTGAACCATCGGCAGCGGCGGCCCATCGATCTCGGCCGTCGTGCCGCGGTCTGTCGTTCCTATGACGGTAGGCTTCATCGGCAATGTCCTCAGCACGGTCTGCTCGCGCGATGCTAACCGAGTTCGGGTATCGCTGGGTAGTCAGATCGGAGATGGCAGAGATCGCCTGTCTGCCACCTGGCCGGTGCGCTCGGCATCTGCGTCAAGGGCAGGGGGCAACGTACCGTCCTCGGACCAATGACACCCGCGGATCACTTCTGTGACGATCCATGATGTGTAGGCGAAATCGAATACCCGTATGGAAGAGCGCAGAGGACGACCACCAAGCCAGTGCCGCAAGGAACAATGCCAAGCCGACCACGACCCAAAGGTGCCGCTGGCCCAGTAGCGCAGACTGCCAGAACCGCGAATTGGAGAACGCCGGCGCCGGGCTTATTTCGTCGTCGATCGTTTTGAGGCAAGTCTGCATGACTATCCATAGCGGTATTCAGCTCAAGAGAGAGCCGAATCCGACCACCAAGCTTTCACGAAGCTCATGGCCTGAGCGACGTCCAATGGCAGGCGGAAAAATCCCAGTTCCAAATTAGACACTCGCCAGTGCCAAATTGAAGTGTGGAGGACATCAATTGTCGCCCACATTAGAATCTGACACTGGCCGCGTCGAAAAACGCTGAATAGCCAGCGGAGTTCAACCACCCAATTTGGCACTGGCACACCGTAATTTGACATTACGCGGGGTTTTGACAATAGAATTTGGCACTGGCCGGGATTCGCATAATCCTTCCAATGCTCGATTGTATCGAATTGCGGCCGGATAACAGGCAAGAATAGCGTCGTTACGCACAGGACGCCGACGTGGCAGAACCACCGCGGTTCGAGAACGGCTTTCCGTACCCTTTGCCGGGTGATCCGGAGCCCGTTTTCGTGAACGCAGCTTTCATGGTGATCGCGGAGCCCAGGAACCGAAAGATCCTGGAGTTGCTCAGGCTGAAGCCCATGACCGAAGCCGAGCTCCGGGACTTCGTAGACCTGGGGGATTTCGAAGCCGGCGCGTCATTGCACGACTTGATGGCGACCGGGCTTATACGGCCCAGTGGTGATGGCCGCGGGACCTTTTACAGTCTCGATCGTGCTGGCTTTACCCGCGTCACGAATTGGCTGGCTACGTTTGAGCTGTGATTATGGGGCCGTCGGCGATCGCCAAGGAAAACCTTGGGTTTCACCATTTTGCGATACGGCGTGCTCTCTGGCGTTGGCAGTACCTCCATGTTTGGCAAGCAGCTTTCCGATCCGATCATGGTCGTGTGGTAAAAACCGTCGTTTGTTCCCATCACGATCCCAGGCAGTCGGTAGGGTGTCCGCTGGCTGAACGGCAGATCAAAGCATGTCAAATTGACCGGCAACGGATGTTGCCTGTGAGCAAAATGCGGGCAGATAGAGGTCGGCAAGTTGCTTCACCTTGTCCTCTTGCGCTCTCATTAGGTCAGCCAAGGCTTCGCCGCCGATGCCGAGCGCTTTGCCCGCGCTAGCCACGTTCGCTGCCATAGCCTCAGGCGACAGATCCAAATCACAGACGTTGATGGCGTAGCTAATCGTCTCAAGGGCCAGTGCCAGGTCCTCGGGGTCCCAGCCCGTGACATTGCTCTTTGCTGATGCCGTCGAACTAAGACAAGCGAACAGAGCAACTGCAGCTAACGCTGATCGCGACAATACCATAACCTAACTCCCCAGTTATGGAGCACAACCTCGCATGGATTTGCGAACACCGTCTCAGGAATCAGCGGCCATGCCGCGTGGCGTACACCAACCGACCTAGTCGCTTGCCGCTTTTAGCCCTGCGCCTGTACCTCATTTTTCTGCGGGTTGTACTTGATTGGCCGCTATCGACCCTATTTCCGACCTTTACTCCAATTTTCTGCATGACCCATAGGTGCCATTCACTTGTCTGCAGTACTGGCTAAGTGTATTTCGCTTTTCTCGCTGATCTGTGGACTTTGTTGGCGGCCGACGCCGTGACGCGATCCGCTGAACGCGTTCAGAGTGAGCTTGGGCGAAGAGGTGCCACTCTATGATTCACAAATTGCTTGTCAGATTGAGTGTTTGCTTTTTGCTGCTTTGGGAGGCGGCTTGTGGCCGATCAGAGAGTAGTGGCACTACCGCTCCGTTCACCGCGACATACGCCAATTTGAGTATTCACGTACCGGCCCGCGCCGACCTTTTTCAGGCTACCAACCATGACTTTGGACTTATGGTCAGAGTTTGTAAGCGCGATCCACCTGAGGTTTCCCCACCGTTGTGCGAAGACCTCTCTAGCCCATTGGTCAGTGAAAATGGGATACTAACCTATGTGAAGGAGCCAAAGGCAGGCACGAAATTCAACCTGATAACGGAGCGGGCCGCTGAAGCTATTTCGCCCGCCTCGATTCCATTGCTTCCAATTGCAGGCGACGAAATCGACACCGACATTCTAGCTGGCGGCGAGGCGTATTATCTCTCACGGCTCAACATGGGTGGAGGCGATCATTGGTATACAACCGCTGAGGGGTGGCCTGTCGCTGGGTGCAACCGGGACCAGCGAGGCCAGCATTTCTGCAGCGTGGGGTTTCTCCGCGCCGGTGCTTTTATTGAGGCCCATTGGTTCCCTGAGAGCGGTGTTGAACTGACACAACTGGATATCTGGCTTGTGGCAACGGCCATCGACAATAAAGTACTGGAGCTTGCCGAGTAGAACCGGCGCTCCCGACTGATTCCGACCCAAACCCGCCAGATACACAACTCTGCTTTCCGACCACCCCACCAAGAGCGGGTCCGCAACCGACCCCATAGTGGACATTCGGAAGCTCATTGACCATTCCCCAAAGCTGCCATAGAGGCCGATGCGGTTAACCTGCCAGCGATCTGTGTCGCAACTAGTAAGCGAGGACTCGCGCGTGCTTACAATCAATATTCCCAAAGAACGTCCAAAATCGCTCATGAAAACGGCAGGCAAATGGTCAGTACTTTCGCTTGATTCAAGGACCCCTCCGCCAGAAATTGAGCCTGATCACCTCTACGATGCAACGATCCTGATATCCGGCAAAACCGCACTGCGTGTGAACCTTCAAATCGCCGTTGGAAGCATGGAATCATTCGATTCAACTACGAGCTATTTTGTCGGTGTATGGGTACCCACGGAATTTCTTGCCGACGATTTAAGGCTAGAAATCGAAATTATAGGTCCAGCCCGCGAACTTGACATGAGAGCTTTTCTGGGCGAGGCGCCTTTGGATTATGAATGAGTCTCAACTCTCACGATAAATCAGGCAGCGCGACATCCTAACGGCTGATGCCCGCTATGCTTCAGGCTCGCTCGCAAGCAGACGTTCGGCCTACCACCCCATTGCTGTCATTTGCGGCGCTTACGCCACCGACTACAAGCAGACTCTTACTGTTAGGACGATCGGTATGACGGAATTGCTGGACGAACCACCATTCTTTCACGGCGCAATCGCGGATTTACGTGTGGGTGATCTCCTCACCGCAGGCTATCGGTCGAACTATCGCCGTGACGTGGTGATGAACCACATCTACTTCACAGCCACTCTTGACGGTGCCGGGTTTGCCGCTGAAATCGCGGCCGAACTCGCTGGAGGCGCCTCGGTCCCGCGTGTTTATGTTGTGGAGCCGACCGGAACATTCGAGAACGATCCAAACGTGACTGACAAGAAATTTCCCGGAAATCCTCCTCGGTCGTATCGCAGCAGCACACCGCTCAAGGTCATTGGCGAAATCACGGATTGGACCAGATTGACGCCCGAGGCACTGGAGATGTGGAGAGAACGACTGACCGCGCTGCTCTCAGACGACCGAGCCGAAATCATCAACTGACGGCGCCCTGCTGCCTCGCAATCGACTGTCGCGGTCGGTCCACCGAATGACGGCTTTCCGAAAGTAGCCGCGGCCTGAACGGCTGGAATGGGGCGCGCTACTGCCTAGCTGTTCGCGACCCCATTTCAGTCATTTGGGCAAACCTCGTCATTACCTGTAAGCGGACACCGACTATCTAACGAGCCACACTCCAGATGCGTGTGTGGGAGTGGACAGGAAAGTTGTGTGGAAATGCTGCCAGCCTCAATCGCGAGGGCAGCAAGCTGCTGAAGCTTGAGATAGCGTAACGCTATTCGGGCAACTGATAAGCTAGCGCCAGACGGATTGGTTTGGAGGCTGCGCTGATGCCATTTATGACAGCGCCGCCAGCAAATAAGAGCTTGTCATTGCTGCGGACCTGGGCAGAAAATCCGAGGTCGGTATCGAGGGCTTCGCGTGGAGAGTTCACTTGAAGTGTAAAACCCCAAGGATTGCGGGAGTTAGGGATGGAGGCCCGATCGCCAGCCAATATATCGCCATGCTCTAAAAAAGGGTAGAAGACGCTGACGATTAGACTGGTGTGGGATTGAAAGTCCATTTCTCGGTCGAAGATTATGGAGCCCTCGAACGTGGCTTCGTTCGGTCCCCCGGCTCGAACAACCGACGTGGCCGAGAGCGCAAAGCACCCTGTTAGCATGAAGCGCCGTCTCATCTGTTTACCAGGTGCTTGTTTGAAGTGACTTGAGGCTAAGCCATCACGGCCCGGTTTGGCTACCTGCGATCACGATTTCGGCGCCTGAACCTCCGCCTGCATTTTCTGACGTCGACCCAAGGTAGGTCACTTCTGGCAGCGGCTTTGACGTGCGACCTTAAGCTGGGTGCTTACAAACGGTGCAGTTTCTGGAATTCACCACGAACTTGGCTGTCTGTTGCCGACCCCTTTCCTGCTATTGCGGGTGTGTCAGATGCTTCCCAAAAGCTGCCGTGGACCAACGCCCTTTTTTTTGTTTAAGATCAATACAGGGTTTGGGGGCAATAGGATGTTTCTGTGGGTTGGTAATGTTGTTGCTTGGCTCGCACTAATTGTGGGCGTCCTGCGGGCTGGGATGGGCGTTTTCGTAGCGTGGAACCCCGACTCTCCGTGGATGGCGAAGCGTTATCTCGGCTCGGCCACTTCAGGGGAAGCGATTACTCATGGGCTGATGGTGGCCCTGTTCGGCATCGTTCTCGGCATACTCGTTACGATCGGCAAATCTGTGACGCGGAGCCGATAAGTCGATGCCAAATCGTCTCCCGGTTATCCACGTCAACCAAAATCCGAGACTCCACGTCTCACGTCCAGAAGTCGGATCCACGGTTGTGTCGGCAACTATAATCACACTAGCTGGCTACACCGAGCCCAAGCATGGCGCATTTTGTCTCACGCTCCATAGGCCGGATGGCACCAGCTCTTCGCATAGGGCGGACAAAAGTTGGCTTTCTACGATCACTGGCGGCCGGTTCGATAGCTATTGGATCGAGCCCATGATTGACGACAGCGAGTTACCTGCAGGAACTGAAATCGAAGCTGTACCCTGGAAGCCTACCGGATCATGACGCGTCAAGTTGTGGCGTGCCGACCTGATATGAAGTCCGCTTCGTCCATGAACATCCCCGAAAGCCGACAGTCGGGAAACCACCCCATTTATGCCATGCGGCGATTTGTGGCTGACTCGATGGCGGTAGTGGGCCCCATTTCGGAGACCCCGAAGAAAGCTGCCCGCTGCGAAACCTGCGGTTTCGAGCTTGGTCTGACTGATGAGTCGGCGCCTGTGCACAGGTTCAATGGGCGTAGGATCGAACCTGTCCATCTACCACGAGCACTTTTTGCCCAATGTAGAGACGTTCGCCACAACTGTTGTCCTCGCCTGCTGGCAACTCAAACCATTGGTTCGTTTCGGTGCCGCGGAGAGCATCGTCCACGTTCGCCAGTGCAGTGACCGTGTTGTCATGATACGCGGCCAATCGCTCCCAAAAGCCTTGCCAGCAAGGAGCATCCGGATCTCGTTCCCCGCACTCTGGAGGAAGATCTGTTGTGATCTCACCATTGCTCATCCTCAAGGCGACAACGGTTCCAAAGAACGCCGTTTTGGCGGGCTTAACGAGCTCTTCCAATGTTGGGGGCGTGTATCCGGGCACCAGGTCACAGCCTAATGCTGGCGCCGCATACAACGTGGCAGCGATCACCATGATGACAGCTCGCATAAAGTCCTCCAGGGAGCTCGCCTCATGCTCAGAGCGAGCCCGATTACCTATGCTTTTCGGAGTTGTGGCTGCGGGGCCCTCCTGACCTGCAATGAGAGGTATTGGCGTGGAAAGGTGGCCGAAGCGGGCCGGCTATTTGTCTTCCTTGCGATGTCCAGGGCTTTGGAGGCCTCCAATACCACCGCGTCGTTCAAGCTGCATGGCCGCTTATGCCGGATGTGATGGAGCAGAGTGCCGAAGGCCCCATAGAAATCCGCTTTGACTTGTCTCGTGAGCAGGTCCGCAATTTGGTGCAAGGGATCTGGCCATGAGCGCGCTATCGGCAATCCAAGATAAGCGGTTTTCTGCGAACCCTCCGTACCGGAACGATCGATGAGGCCACGCAATTGAGCGCACCAGGCCAAGGCCTCGAGTTTCTCGTCGGGCGTCAGGACATCAAAGGGGGCAGGGAGCTCGATCGGGGCATCGGGAACTGCCCCCAATAGGCCATATCCCATGCCTCGGGCGATCGTGCGCATATCGGCGACTTCATGGCTTGGCCAATAGCTGGGGGGATGGTTCCTCAGATCGAAGCCGCATGTGGCGCATATTTCAATTCGGACGGCGTCCCAGCGCAGAACGCTCCGGCAGCGGGGGCAGTGCTTGAGCAGGACCTCGCTCGTGTCCAGATCGCATGGGAATGCCCGGAAGGACCATGCTCGCCGCGCGTAAGGCTCGGCACCGTCGGAGGCAAGCATGCCCGGCGCCACGCGCTTCCAAGGCGTTTGCTCGGCGGTGGCGCGATCGGGACGCGGCAACAAGGAATTGGCCAGGAGGGCATCCAGGTCATGCCCGGCGATCACCGACAGCCTGCGGATTGCCCTAGGGTCGTAGGCGACATCGAGGCCGGGCTTGCGGGCCAGGTATTTGACCCTGAAATCGCTGACCGACATCCCGCCATATCGCGCCATTCGCACGACCATTGAGTTGAGGTGTTCGTCGGGGTGGAGCGGGGCCGGCCGCCGCCATGGCTGGAGGAACTCGTCGGTCATGCCAGGTTCGCGAGCCGGCTTCCCCGGCGACGGGGCGATCGCCGGAGCGGCGGCACGGCCGTGACGTAAGACATTTCCTCAGCCAGGCTGCGGGGGATCGTGGGGAGGGCTCCACTGTGCTCGAAGGGGTTCACTCCGAACATCCGGCTCTCCTGGGAGAAGGAGAGGGCGAAAGCACGCGAGAGATGCTCTTTGCCTAGAACCTTCGGCAGGGCCTTTTCGAATGCGAACATCGTCGCTTTCTCGAGAAGTTTGGCGAGCGTTCCCGGCCGGCCCCGCGTGGCGTAGTAGATCGCATCGTCCAAGGTCGGGTCCACGAGGGGTGTGGAGAGGAACGGCATTTTCAGGTCGAAATTGCGCAGGAACGTTCGAAACCTCGCCCGATCGGCCGCGCTTCGGTGGGCAAAGGGTTCGAGCTCGACGAAGCTGTCCTTGCGATCCCTGATGGTAGGATGGCTGTCCATCAGTTGCTTGAGCTCTGGACCACCGGCGACGACGATCCTGAATCTGCTGGCGTTCTCCATCGACAATATCCAGTTGGCGAAGGAATTGGCTGCCGCACCCGTGCCAATCATCTTCTGTCCCTCGTCGATGATGAACATGTCGACCTGGTTCATCCCGAAGTGGTGGATGAGCTTTTCGCTGGCCTCGTTCTCGGTAATTTTCAGGTGGAACTGGAACAGGTTCTTGAGGACGGACATCGAGGCCTGGAGGGGCGTGGCGCCGTTGGTGCAGTCGAGGAAGACGATGCGGCTGTTCTTGCCCTCGATAAACATGGAGTTGGTGCCAACATCGTTGGGGAACGGCTTGCCGGTCTTGCGGCGGATGAATTGCTTGAGGGTCTCGGTTTTTCCGCAGCGACTGTTCCCCATGATAAAGGCGGTGCTGGCCTCGCGCAGGCGCAGGCCGTGGTCCCAGGCGAAATCGAGCTGCTGCATGACGCGTTTGGCGCCCGGATGCAGGAGATAAATCTGCTGGATGCGCTTGAGGCGCCGATCGAGGTCCCAGAGCGCCATTTCGGCCTTCGTGGGCTCAACCTCCGGTCCGGCATCGCTGTCGCTTTCGTCGGTGGTCATGAAGTTACTCCTCGTCGTCGATGGGGCCGCTCTCCCAGTCGTCTTCGGCCGCTTCAGGAGAAGCGGCGGGAGCGACAGGCGGCTCGTCCGGTATGCCGGCGTTGTCGCCCACTTCACCGTCGGCGGCCTCGAATTCGGCCAGGAGGTCGTATCGCTGAATGGTTTCGGCGGTTTTGGCGAAGGCAGGCTTAGCGGCGCCGCCGAGGAAGACGCCGGCAAAGCGGGGCGCCTGTCCACCGGTCAGGATGACTTTGCCGCCGGCGCCATCGGCATCGGCGCCCATGGCGATCATCGCGTTCCGGAAGAGGCGCAGGAAGGCGATCTCGTAGTCCTTGTGGTTGAGGGCGTTGCGTTTGAGCCGGCGCAGGACATCGCACACGGCCTGGTGCTGCCAGAACGTGCGGCCGGCTGCATGGGGGTTGGTGGCAAAGGCGAGAACCTCCCCGGGATGATCCGGCGCAAAGCCCGGGGTGCCGGCGGGGATGGCGACATAGGCGCGGCCGACATCGAGCAGCGGGATGCGCACGCGCACGGGCGTCGGGGATTTGACGCGCTTACCATGGAAACCGGCGTGGCGCCGGATCGCCTGCACCTCGGGGGACTGGAAGAAGAGGTTCTTCCACCTGATGCCTTCGTCGGTGGCATTGAGGTCGAGCTCGAGGGTGGTGACGACGTCCCATCGGGACATCTCGTAGGGGGTGAGGGGGCGTGGGCGATGGGAGGCGCTGGAGGCGCCACGCAGCCACCGCTCCTGTGGGGTTTCCCAGTCGAGGCCCTCCTGAGGGCGCCTGGCGTAGCACTCGATCAGGTACTGATGAAACAGCATCTGGAAGTCGTCGAGGTTGACGGCGGCTTCCTTTTGGGGCCTGCGGTCGCCCTTCTCGGCAATATTGGCGCCGGTCGATCCTTTGAGCCAGTGAACGAAGTCGCGCTCGATGGTGCCGAAATGGCGTTCAACATACGGCTTGCTGTTCGGCTTGGCCGGAATGGCGAGTTCGAAACCGACGCCGATCCGGGCAAGGTTTTGCTGGAGCTGCAGGGACACGAATTCCTTGGCATTGTCGTAGCGCACCTTGACCGGCTTGCCGAAGGCCAGCAGGTCGCCATCAATGTGTGGCCACCGCTCGCCGACATAGGTTTTGGGGCGGATGGCGTGGTCGATGCACATGACGGCCGGGATCAGGCCACCTGGCTCGAAGGTGATGGCAAAGCCGAGCGGGTAGCCGGAATGGACATCGAGGGCCAGGCACACCCAGAAGCGATCAACGCCGCCCTTGGCGAGGCTGATCCCGAGGTCTGTCTGACCCAGATCGCCGGTTGTGGGATGCAGGTCGAATTTGTGATGGTCGACCTCGACAAGGTCAAGAACGCGTTCTGGCCGGGGGAGTTTCCCGATCGCCCCGAACTCCAGGTCCGCCTTGGCGACGCCCCCTTCCTTGGCGAGGCGCACCCACGCGTCGAAGCGACGATACTCGTTCTGGACGGTGGTCGGGCTGGGGATCGGCAGGTTGGTGCCGTGTTCGGCATTGTGCTGTTCGATCCGCGCCTTGACCAGGATACGGATCTTGGTCGGGCCGAATTTCGGGGACACCTGAACGAGGCGCCGGGTTTCCTCGGCAATGAACTCGTAGACCTTGAGCGGAATGGTGTGGGGTCTGGGGGTGATCGAGTTTCCGTGCAGGAGTGCGGCCTCCTGCAGCTGCAATGCTTCTTCCTTGGCGATCCAACGCAGGACGGTGCGGCCGGAGACATTACGGGGCAGCTCGATGCGTTCCGCGGCGGAGGCCTGGGAATTGATTGCGGCGGCGTCCGCAGCGACTTCCCTGATGATTTCGAGGGCATTGTCGTTGTTGCGGGCGTATGTGCCGCCGCTGGCGGTCAGTTTCTCGAAGAATTTGGCGACATAGCGATATTTGGCCTTGGCCTTGCGCCGGCAGGCCACCGGAAAGGCGTTGAGCGCCACCTTGATGCGGCCCCGATGGTTATCGGCATCGCCCTCGTTGGCGAAGGCAGGGGCACCCCGACCGGGGCGATAATACAGCCGCTCGGCCTGCAGGTTAAGTAGCTCGGTGGTACTGAACTGGACCTGGCGGTTTTCGACGCCATTCCAGAAAACGTGGGGGCCGTGCGGAATTTTGGCCAGGAATTTGTGGGCCACTTCGTCGATGAAGGCGATGTCGTCGACCTTCAGGTCATCGGCCATCAGATCATCGAACATAGCACGTGGCAGGGGCCCCTGGCCGCCGGCAAGATCTTTGGCGATTTGGTTCATGGCACGGCCTCCACGAGGGAAACGGGGGTGTCGTCGTCGATTTGGGCATGCAGGTCGATGGACAACAGGCGCTCGGGAATTCGCGCGAGCACATCACCGCGAGGAAATTCGGAGGCATGGAGCTGTCCGCAACATTCAGCCATCGAGGCCGTCCGATTAGTCATTGCCGACAGGAACGCGGCGAGGCGATCGATATCCTCGGAGGTAGCCGGCCGACCGCAATTGGCGATGATCTCGTCCGCGGTACGTTTGCTCGCCAGCGCCGCCAGATCGCGGTCGGTGATCAGACGCCAGGGTATGCCGCAACGACTGTACGCCTCGCGGACGAGCCTCAGGCGACGCCGCATTTTGGCGGCCTTGAGGTAGCGCTCGACGCCCGGCTGGTCTCGCGGGTCCTGCGGCGGGCGCGCAGCGATATCCTCGAAAACCTTGTACTCTAGGAGAAGCTCGCTATAGCCGAACATGACCCGAAAGTCCGGCGTGTAGATGAAGGGGCGCTTTTGCCCTTCTACGAAGATCCGGATCTTCTCGGGCTGACCGAAATAGGCGGTAATTCGGGGGTGAACCTCGAAAATCCGGGCGCACCATTCTTCGCCAGCGGATTCATGGGCGACGTGTGCGCCGTTTTTCCAGCTCCAGAATGCCCCGACCTTGGCGGCGCGATGTCCGGTGATGATGCGGCGCACCGGTTCGTTGCCCGGCAGACGGAAACGATCAACGCCGGGCGCCAGTGTTTCCCAGCGCTCGTCAAGGATTTCGATGCGCTCGTTTTCCCAGTGACTGCTTTGCTGCGCCATATCCGATACTCCTTTGCGGGAGAATTCTTGGGCCGGTGAGCAGCCCGATAATGGAACGACCTGGTTCAACGATACCCTGAAGCGGGTCTGCGAAGGATTAGCTGCTTAGTTATTGGTTTCCGATGCGTTATTCCTTCCGCAAATGGACCAGTACTGTGGCGTGACCAATTCCCATCTCGCCAGCTATTCGATCGATCTGAATGCCTGACGCCAGGAGAGATAGAATTCGGCGTTTTCGGAACGCTCCGGCGACGACGCCAGGGGGAAGGCCTGCCATGGCCCGCCGCCGCCGAAGCATCAGCTGCAGGGACCGTGACGACATCCTGCCACCGAGATTGTTGAGCCAAAGCGCGTCATCCGGCCTGACCGGATAAGGGCAATGCTGGCGGTACGTTGCGATGGTCTCCACGGCTTCGCTGGGCAGGTCGATGAGCCGGAGCCCGCCAGAGGGTTTCCGGACCAGCAGAAAGGAGCCCGACAGATGTCGGCAATCCAGTCGCTGGAGCTCGCCTGTGGTCAGCCCGCGAACCGATATCAAGGTGAGGATGGCGTCATCGCGCAGCGAAGTCCATGCATCGCGGTTGTCCGAGGCAATGACGAGGGCCTGCAGATGGTCCTCTGGAACGGGAGCTGCGGCGGTGACCTCGACGATGGGGAAGTTCGAATAGAACAGGGGACCGGACAGCTGGAATTCGGCAGCCAGGAACCGTGCATAGCGCCGCAACGAGACCAGGCGCCGGCGGATGGTTGCGGGCGCGTCACCAGCCTTGGCCCATTTTTCCGCCAGTTCCCGGAGGCGGGCGGCATCCATGGCGAGGATGTCACCCATCTCGGCGCTGCGGCCCAGTTCGTACCCCACCGCCTCGGCGACCTGTCGGACATCGCGGGCGTAACAGTCGCGGGTGGACGCGGACTTGCCGGCGAGCGAGGCGATCCATTGGTCAATTGACGGCGAGGCGCCGCTGTTCCGTGGGTCGGACATACGTTCTCCTTCGGCCCGAAGGCCGGCCTGATGACTGGAAAGCTGCGCGGACTGTCGAGCCCGCGGCTAAATCGTAGCGCCGAACCTGCGGTGGCCTAAAGCTTCCGTGAGGCTCGGCATGACGTCCAAAACGTCGTCGGGAAACTGATACTGTTCGGTCTCGGCGGCCAGAACGGCAATGGCGGAGCCGAGTTCGGCGCTCGGCCCGTCTTTCGGAGCCTTCATGAAGGCGAAGGCCCGTGGATCCGGCACTTGAACGGGCGCCGGCTCACCTGAGCGCGACAGGGTGAGGGCGGGCAGGGGCTCCCATGACAATAGATCCAGGAGGGTTTGCGCCTGCTTGTCGGTGGCGTCGATCTGATGGGCCCACCTCGCGACCAAGTTAGATGGCGAAGTGAACGAGATGGAGCCGAACCTTCCGGACACGCGGACTTCTCGGCCCACGACTTGGATCTCGGCCGTCTTGTCGGAGGCCAGGATGGCCCTTCCCAATGCGGGGAAGATTTCCTCCAGAAGGCCGTCGCTCATCGCACAGAATTGCAGATCGGCGGTGAGGCCGGCGTCGATTTTCGACAGGAATACGGTCTCGTATCCGTATACGGAATGATCGCTGACCAGCATCAGATGGTCCGAAACCTGGGCGCTCCACAACACACGGAAGACGCTGGCCAGCTCGACCGGAACCCGTCCGAGCCGGAGAGCCTTGGTGACCCGCATCTGGCTTTCCAGAGCCGCCTCGCCGGCGGCAAGCGCATGGGAAACGGCCTCGCGCCGCACGTTGAACTGGGCGAAGGCGGCTTCCGTTTCGGGGCTGCGCCGGCCCATGGATGTGGACTTCTTCTTTTTGGTGATGGGGTCTGGGTGATATCGATAGAGATACTCGTTGCCGGCGACCGTTTTCCACTGGAGGCCGCCGACGAGATCATACCGCTCGAGGAGGAGAGGGGCGTGATCGCGCCACGCGTCGGTCACCTCTTTCAGGTGACGTATTTGCTCCGGTGAATATGGCTCGTTCTCCATCATATTCTACCACATAACATACATCTATCGTTTTTGGTAGTAAAATATGTAGTATGGCGTTTTGATCCTTAATATCGCTGCGCTCCGGTAGCTTGGGACCAGCACTTGCAGTAGTTTGCGAACCAAATCGGTAGCCCGCGTTCATACGCTGCCGACGGGCCCAGGAGGTATTAATGAGTGAAGTCGCTCCAAGACGTCGTATCGACATCGCCCAACTGCCGGGGCAATACCCGACCCATCGACACAAGCCGGAATTTTGGGAGGCACTGGGGCGCGCCGTGGCAACCTTTGGCTTCCTGGAGGAGACGCTCGGTCGGGCCATTTTCGCCATCACGGGCGGTCGGGAGGCTCCTGAAGAGGAGGTGGAGGTCGCACTGCGGGAATGGCTGAAGACGGTGGAGCAGGGGATCAGCGTTCCTCTTGTCCAACGCATTGAAGTCTACGGCAAGCACCTGCGCCAACACCCCGGCCGGACGATCCAGAATCCGGAGGACCTGATCGCGTCGCTGAAGGAAGCCGCGGTCCTGCGCAACGTGATTTGCCACGGCTCTTGGCATTCACCGGATGCGCGCGGCCGCTCGGTGCCGTTCTTCTTCAACAAGAGCATCGAAAAATTCGAGATCCCCATCGACGTGGCATACCTAAAGCAGCTTCAGCGGCATGTCGCTGAGCTCGCCTGTGAAGTGATCGACACGGTCACGATGATGGGCTTCCAGTTTCCTGGGGCCGCCGATCGGCAAATTGGCGTCGAACAGGGGCATGGCATTGGCGGTGACGAAGACGGTAGCGCCGGTATCGGCCAGGATCGCCATCCCTAGCGGAATGGACTAATTCGACGATGAGGCTTGCATGGAACTCAACGTGGTAGCGGCAAAGGGAGGAGGCGAATAGATGCCAGTGCCAAATTGGACACTCGCTAGTGCCAAATTGAATTGTGAACGACATCAATCGAACAGTCGACCCACTCATACGTGATTCGCATAATATATATTATGGAACTGTTTGATTGACCTAAGGCTATGATTCTATGGAGGTTTGTATCAATTTCGTGTTCGCGGCAATGGTGTCATAATCATAGCTCAGTGCGGCGGCACGAGGATAAGTCGGCTCAGAGGTTGATGATGGTTCCTGCCACGACGTCGATGCGCATGCCGTCGAAGGCTGGCTCGACATTGGCGGGCAAAGTCGATTGCAGCGTCCGGTAGTCCAGGTCGATATGCATATTAGTGAGCACGGCTTCGCCTGGCGCGAAGCGCTCGATCAGGTCCAGGGTTTCCGGCAAGCTCAAATGGCTGGGATGTGGCGCGTGGCGCAAGGCGTCGACGATCCAGAGGCTCAGCCCAGATACGGCGGCGTCAGAGCTGGCGGGAATAGCCGACAGGTCGCAGGAATAGGCGAAATTGCCAACGCGGAAGCCAAGAGACTCAATGTTGCCATGCACTTGGCTGAAGGCGTCGACGCGAATGGCGCCACCGGGTCCATCGATCGACAGGACCGCGCCGGGCTCAATTTCGTGGGCATTGAGGATGGGCGGATAGTCGCTGCCGGTCGGCGCCGTGAAGCAGTAGCCGAAGGCCTCGCGGATGCGGGCACCGGCTTCGCGGGTGAAATAGACGTCGACGCGCTGGCGGTTGTTGAGCGCCAATACGCGCAGGTCGTCGATGCCGTGCGTATGGTCGGCGTGTTCGTGGGTATAGAGCACTGCATCGATACGATCGACTTGGGCGTCCAGCAATTGCTCGCGCAGATCGCAACCGGAGTCGATGAGGATGCGGGTCGGCTCGGCGACGCCTTCGGTCCAGCCTTCGATCAGCAGTGCGCAGCGGCGGCGGCGGTTGCGTGGCTCAGCCGGGTCGCAATCGCCCCAGATATTGCCAATACGCGGCACGCCACCAGACGAGCCACAGCCGAGCACGGTGGCAATGATCTTTTGCGCGTCGGCCATGGGTTCACGCCAGCCCGGTCTTGGCGAAGAGCCGGGCAAAGTTGGCGGTGGTTTCCGCACCCAATGCTTCAAGGCTCAGGCCGCGGACTTCGGCGACTTTTTCGGCGGTGAAGCGCACGAAACTCGGCTCGTTTGATTCCCCGCGATGCGGGATTGGCGCCAGATAAGGCGCGTCGGTTTCAACAAGATAGCGGTCGGCGGGCACGAACTTGGCGACTTCGCGGATGTCCTCGGCGTTCTTGAAGGTGATAATGCCAGAGAACGAGATATAGCCACCCAAATCGAGCGCGGTGCGGGCCAGGTCTTGGCCTGCGGTGAAGCAGTGCAGAACGAACGGGAAGGCCCCCTGCCCGGTCTCTTCTGTCAGGATCGCCGCCATGTCGTCGTCGCACTTGCGGCTGTGGATAACCAGTGGAAGACCGGTTATCCGCGAGGCCGCGATGTGACGGCGCAGGCCTGTGGCTTGGGCCTCGCGCGGGGCATTGTCGTAGAAGTAGTCGAGCCCGGCTTCGCCGATGGCAACGCAGCGTGGATGGGTACTTAGGCGCACCAGATCGTCGGTTTGGATGTGCAATTCCTTGTCGGCATTGTGCGGATGGGTGCCAACCGAGCACCAGACGTTCGTGTAACGTTCCGCTATGGCGGCGTATGTGGAAAAGTTATCCACCAGTGTGGATATCGTGACCATTCCGGTCACCCCGGCAGCGGCGGCGCGGGCCAGAACGCCGTCGATATCGCCGGCAAGCGCCTCGAAATCCAGGTGGCAATGACTGTCGATCAGCATGGTCTATTCGGCCTTGCGCTCGAGGCGGGCGAACACACCCTGCGGCACTGGAAGCTCTGCGCCCGGGCGCAGCAGGTTCGGGGTCTGGGCATGACTGAGCAGACGTTCGTTGGCCGGCACGGCCAGTTGATCCAGCAAGATCGCAGCCGACTGGGGCACGAAGGCCAG
Organism: Devosia sp. UYZn731; assembly: GCF_040546795.1. Classification (NCBI taxonomy): domain Bacteria; kingdom Pseudomonadati; phylum Pseudomonadota; class Alphaproteobacteria; order Hyphomicrobiales; family Devosiaceae; genus Devosia; species Devosia sp. UYZn731. The sequence goes on along the minus strand of NZ_JBEPOL010000002.1, from coordinate 204,469 downwards.
CATCGGAATGGTCAAGCGCCGCACGGTGTCGGCGGTCGTGTAGAGCACGGTGGCCATGCGGGCGAGATCGGTCTTCTTCAGCGCCCAGGGTTCCTGGGCGGCAAAGTAGTTGTTGGCGGAGCTGAGCGCAGCAATGATGGCGCCGGCGGCCTCGTGGACCAGTTGGCCGTCCATGGCTTTTTGCGCGGCGGCGATGGCCTCGTCGACTTCCGCCAGCAGCGCCAGATCGTCGGCCGTGGCATCGCCAGGCTCGGGCACCTTGCCGTCGAGGTTCTTATTGATCATCGACAGCGAGCGCTGGGCCAGGTTGCCCAGATTGTTGGCGAGATCGGCGTTGACGCGGTTGACCAGCTTGTCGCGGCTATAATCGCCATCTTGGCCAAAGGAAACCTCGCGCAGCAGGAAATAGCGCAACTGGTCGATACCGAATTCCTCAGCCAGCGCAAAAGGATCGACCACGTTGCCGAGCGACTTGCTCATCTTCTGCCCGTCTACGGTCAGGAAGCCATGGGCGAAAACGCGATGCTGCACGTCGATGCCGGCACTCATCAGGAAGGCGGGCCAATAGACCGTGTGGAAGCGGATGATGTCCTTGCCGATGACATGCAGGTCAGCCGGCCAGAACTTTTTGAACAGTTCGCTGTTCATGTCGGGAAAGCCGACGCCGGTGATGTAATTGGTCAGGGCATCAACCCAGACATACATGACGTGGCCGGGCGCGTCGGGCACCGGGATGCCCCAATCAAAGGTCGTGCGCGAGATCGACAGATCCTGCAGCCCGCCTTTGACGAAGGAGATGATTTCGTTGCGGCGCTCTTTGGGCGCGATGAAATCGGGATTGGCCTCGTAGAGGTCAAGCAGCTTCTGCTGATAGGCCGACAGGCGGAAGAAATAGGTCGGCTCTTCAACCCAGTTGACCTCGGCACCAGACGGCGCGAAGCGCTTGCCGTCCTTTTCAGTCAGCTCGTCTTCGTCGAAATAGGCTTCGTCGCGGACCGAATACCAGCCTTTATAGGTGGACTGGAAAATGTCGCCATTATTGTTGGCGGCCATCTTCTTCCAGATGTCCTGGCTGGCCTCGTGGTGGCGCTGTTCGGTCGTGCGGATGAAGTCGTTGTTGGAGATGTTGAGCGTCTCGGCCAGGCGGCGGAACTCAGCGGAGTTCTGGTCCGCCAGTTCGCGCGGCGTGACGCCCTGGGTCGCGGCAGTCTGCACCATTTTGATGCCGTGCTCGTCGGTCCCAGTCAGGAAATAGACTTCGCGCCCTTCCAGCCGCTTGAAGCGGGCGATAGCGTCGGTGGCGATCATCTCATAGGCGTGGCCGATATGGGGAGCGCCGTTCGGGTAGGAAATCGCGGTCGTGACGTAGAAGGGTTTGGCGGTCATCAGGGCTCGATGGAAACTGGCGTGGTGGTCTCGATATGCTTGCGGATCGCGTCGAAAATGGCGACGAGCGTCTGCTTCATATCCAGGTTGATGCTGTCGGCCTCGGCAAGCAGGGCCTGTGCCTTGTCCCATAGCGCATTGGCCGAGGCAAGGCGATAGCGGCCATTGGGCGCGATGGCAGCGTTTCGCGCCTCGGCGGCCAACCAGTCGGTCAGCATTTCGCGGGCGAAGGAGAGTTCGGTGCTTTGGGTATTGGCGCCTAAGGCCTCCGCCAATTGAATATGGACGGCGGCTGGGTGGCGATTGGGGTCGGCAAACCAGGCCTGCAGGGCGCCGAGCGCGCTGCCATCCTCCAGCGTTAGCGTTTCGAAGGCGCGGCGGGGCCGGCCACCGGCAAGGGAAACGGCGCGGTCGAGCTGGTCGGATGGCAGGTCTGGACGTTGCTCGGCCAGCACGGCGCGGACCTCGGCATCGGCGAGCGGCCGCAGCGCGAGGCTGTGGCAGCGGGACTTGATAGTAGGCAGCAATTGGCCCGGACGATGGGAGATGAGAAAGAACGTCGTGTCGGCCGGCGGCTCTTCCAGGGTCTTGAGCAAGGCATTGGCGGCTGACGGATTGCAATCGTCGATGCTGTCGATGATCGCGATGCGGTGGCCGGCACGGCCGCGGGTCTGGTGCAGGTCTTCGCGCAGGTTGCGCACGTCCTCGACGCGGATGACGGTGTAATAGCCTTTGGCGTCCTTGGGGCGGCGGCGCAGCAAAGCCAGGTTTGGGTGCGACAGCGCGGCAACCTGCTGGTCGACGCGGTTGGCGTCCTCGTCGCCGGTTGCGGTGAAGATCAGGCGCGTCAGATTGAACGCCAGCGTTGCCTTGCCGATGCCCTGCGGGCCATGCAGCAGGATGGCGCCGGGCAGCCGGTGATTGTTCAGGCGTTCGAGAATTGTCGCCTTGGCGGCGGCATGGCCCCAAAGCGTGCGGTGCTGCTCGGGCGCAGCCACATCCTCCAGGCCATCGGGATCGGTCACGCGCGCGCCCTGCCCGTCAATTCGGGGAATTTGTCGCTGACCACAGCCCAGATCGCGCCTTCCAGCGCATCCTCGCCCTGATCGGCGGAGATGACGACGCAGCGGCTCGGATTGGCCTTGGCGATGGACAGGAAGCTGTCGCGCAGCCGCTTGTGCCACTCGATGTCTTCTTTTTCGAAACGGTCACCGGTGAGGGCTAGGCCATCTTCGATGGCGCGCTGCGCAACGCGACGAAAGGCAATTTCCGGGTCCATGTCGAGCACGATGGTCAGGTCAGGCGCGTGGCCGTCCAACGCAAGGGATTCGAGTGCAGCTATGAGCTTGTCATCGACGCCCCCGGTGAGCCCCTGATAGGCGCGCGTCGAATCGTGGAAGCGGTCCGAGATCACCCATTTGCCGGCGGCCAGGTTTGGCGCGATCAGCTCGTTGACATGGTTTAGCCGAGCCGCGGCGAACAGCACCGCTTCGCCACCGGCGCCCCAGCTTTCCGAACGGCCTTGCAGAATGAAGGAGCGAACCGCTTCAGCCTTGGGTGTGCCGCCCGGCTCGCGGGTGCGTACAGCCTGAATCGAGGTTTCGGCAAGGCTCGCCAGCAGGCGCTTGACCTGGGTCGATTTGCCAACGCCTTCACCACCTTCAAAGGTGATGAAACGGGCGCGGCTGGCCTGGGAAGTGTCGAGCATCGGTAATGTCGTTCCCTGTTAGAGCCAGCCTAGCGCCAATTGCTTGAGCGCATCTGTCGCCTTGCGCACGATGTCACCCTCTTCCACCGTGTCGGCGGCGAACAGCGGCGCGGTCTGCACCAGTTTGTCATCGCAGAACACGCGCAATTCCGCAATCTTGGTGCCCTGCTCCACCGGTGGCATCAGGGGGCCGGTATAGACGATGCTGGCCTGCAGGCATTTGCGCGAGCCGCGCGGCAGGTAGAGCGCGACCTCGCCGTCACCCACGAGGCCAACGCTGCCGCTGGTGCCGCCATAGACGTTGGCGTAGCCGATGATGTGGCCCTCGGGGAATGCTGAGACCCGCTCGAAAGCGCGAGCGCCCCAGGTGATGAGCTTGCGGCCCTCCTCGGTGCGCTCGGCCATGGATTTCATGCCGTGCAGCACGGCGATGAGGCGACGACCGCCATCGGCAGTCGAGATCACCGAACCATAGCCGGCGGCAAGGGTGTGGCCGGTTTTGAGGCCGTCGACGCCAATGCCAAGCTCGACCAGCGCGTTGCGGTTGGGCTGCTTGATGTTGTTCCACTCCATCTCGGGCTCGGAGAAGTAGTGATAATATTCGGGGAATTCACGGATCAGATAGCGGGCGACGACGGCGAGATCGCGGGCGGTCATGTATTGGTCAGGGTCGGGCAGGCCGGTTGGATTGACGAAGTGGGAGTCTTCCAGCCCGATCGTGCCGGCCAGCTCGTTTTCCATCGCCGCGAAGCTGAGTTCCGAGCCGGCAATGCCTTCGGCCAGCACGATGGCTGCGTCATTGCCAGACTGGATGATCACCGAACGGATCAGGTCTTCGACCTTGATCTTGGAGTTGAGGACGGCGAACATGGTGGAGCCGCCCGAGGAGGCGCCGCCGGTGCGCCAGGCGTTTTCCGACACGAAGAACTCGTCGGTCAGCTTGACCCGGCCGGAACGCACTTCGTTGAACACCACGGCGATGGTCATGAGCTTGGCCATGCTGGCCGGCTCCATGGCAGTATCGGCATCCTTTTGAAAGATGACGGTGCCAGACTCCTCGTCCATCAGAATGGCGTATTTGGCCTTGGTGTCAAAATCGGCCGCTGCCTGAGCAAAGACCGGCGTCGTCAAGGTAAAGACCGCAAAGGCAAGCCACAAAAGCCGTTTCACGATCGTCCTCAATTCCATCATTTTCTCGCACAGATGCGGCGCAAGCCGCCCTATACGCATTAATAGACGGTAATATCGTCGAGGCCAAGTTCGCGGGCAAGATCAAGCGCATCGGTACGCGCTACGCCGGGCTTCAAATGCGTGAGAGTGAGGCGTGTCGCCGGACGACCGTTGACGGTGACCTGGTCCTCGTCGACCGCCCCAAGGAAAGCGAAGCGTTCCGACAGCTCGATCGCCTTGTCCTGATCGGCGAATACGCCAAGGCCGAGCTTGATGTTCCGCGCGTCGAGATCGGTGGAGTTGACCCAATCCTGCAGCCCCGGCGAGCGGGTCGCCATTGCGTCGACGGCCGCATGGGCGGTTTCGATCGCGATGTCCTGCTTTTCAGGCGTGGTATCGGCGTAGGAGAACAGGCTGCCGAAGAAATTGCCGGCCATGTCCATGGCGCTGTTGGTGCCGTCATTGCTGGCCATGCGCGTGCCGCTATTGCTGCCGCGGCCGTAATCGGAGGGGCCATCATAGCTGGCCATCAACATGCGGGTATCATCGCCTTCTAGCGGCGCGCGGCCGACATATTGAACGGCGATCTGGGCATGGCCATTGTTCACATAGCCCAGCATTTCGGCGGCACGAAACGACAGGTCCATGACGCGACCGGGCATATAGGGGCCACGGTCGTTGACGCGGACGATCAGCGAGCGGCCGTTTTCCCGATTGGTGACGCGCACATAGGATGGCAACGGCAGGACGGGCGAGGCGCCGGTGATGGCGTTTGCCGAGAAGATTTCGCCATTAGCGGTGCGGCGGCCGTGAAAGTCCGAGCCGTACCACGAGGCCTCGCCGACCGCCTGGTAATTGGGATCTTCCGTCGGGGTATAGACCTGGCCGCGCACCGTATAGGGCTTGCCGACCTGATAGCGGCCGCCGCCCTTGGGCGGATTGGGATTATTGGTGACGCGGGGTGACGACTTGACGCCAAATTCGGCGGACGTGAAAGCGCCACGCTTGACGGTGGCTCCAAGCCCCCCGCCACCGCAGGCAGCCAGGATCGGCGCAAGCAATGCGGTAAGGGCGACAAGGCGAATGGCATTATGCCAGGGGGATGTCGGTGTACTCAACGTCATACGCTCTTTACTATTGGAGCCTGGACATTACCCCATGCTCGCCATCCCCGCGCGTATGGAACGGATTTTGGGTTTCAGTTCGGTTAAGGCGAGCGAAGCGTTAAACGATTTGGTGGCAATTGTGTCGAAGCCAAAGCAGGAGCCGTCACTGGCTTTTGGCGCTTGAATGATATAAAGATATCTTTATATGAATGCGTAAGTGCTTCGGCTGACTGCCTAGAACGATCAGATAGGACGACGATGATGAGCGACAATTCAACTTCATCAACTCCCCCTGCCCTCCGCGATGGCGCTGAAATCCTGGCGGCGCTGACGGCGGCGGCGCGCGAGCGCATTCTGATTCTCGATGGTGCAATGGGCACCATGATCCAGCGGCTCGGCTATACCGAAGACAATTTCCGCGGCGACCGGTTCAAAAACTGGGAAAAGCCGCTGCAAGGCAATAACGATCTCCTCATCCTGACCGAGCCCAAGGCGCTCGAAGACATCCATTATGCCTATGCCAAAGCCGGCGCGGATATCGTGGAGACAAATACGTTCTCGGGTACCAGCATCGCCCAGGCCGATTACGGCATGGAGGCGATTGTCTATGAGCTGAATTTTGAGGGCGCGCAGATCGTGCGGCGGGCGCTGGACCGGGCGACGGCCGAGGACGGCGTGCGCCGGTTCGTGGCCGGGGCGCTGGGGCCGACCAATCGGACGGCCTCGATCTCGCCCGACGTGAACAATCCAGGCTTCCGGGCGGTCAGCTTCGACGAGCTGCGCATTGCCTATAGCGAGCAGGTGCGCGGGCTGATCGACGGCGGCGCCGATGTCATCCTCATCGAGACCATCTTCGATACCCTGAACGCCAAGGCCGCGGTGTTCGCCACCGAGGAAGTGTTCGCCGAAAAGGGCATTCGTCTTCCGATGATGATTTCGGGCACGATCACCGATCTGTCCGGCCGCACGCTATCAGGCCAGACGCCGACGGCATTCTGGTATTCGCTGCGTCATGCCAGCCCCTTTACCATCGGGCTCAATTGCGCCTTGGGCGCCGACCTGCTGCGTGGCCATATCGCTGAAATCTCGGCCATCGCGGACACCTTCGTCTGCGCTTACCCAAATGCTGGGCTGCCCAACGAATTCGGCGGCTATGACGAGACACCCGAACTCATGGCCGAACAGCTCGGGCGATTCGCCGAAGAGGGGCTGATCAATATTGTTGGCGGCTGCTGCGGCTCGACGCCGGACCATATTCGCGCCATCGCCGCCGCCGTACGCCCGCATCCGCCGCGCAAGGTGCCCGAGATCGCGCCGCAAATGCGCCTGTCGGGGCTGGAGCCCTTCACGCTGACCAAGGACATTCCCTTCGTCAATGTGGGCGAGCGCACCAACGTCACCGGCTCCGCCCGCTTCCGCAAGCTGATCACGGCCGGCGATTACACGGCCGCCCTCGCTGTAGCGCGCGATCAGGTCGAGAACGGCGCCCAGATCATCGACATTAACATGGACGAGGGCCTGATCGACTCCAAGGCGGTGATGGTCGAGTTTCTCAACCTGATCGCCGCCGAGCCCGATATTGCCCGCGTTCCGATCATGATCGACAGTTCCAAATGGGAAGTGATCGAGGCTGGCTTGAAGTGCGTTCAGGGCAAGGCGCTGGTCAATTCCATCTCGATGAAGGAAGGCGAAGAGGCTTTCCTGCACCACGCGCGGCTGGTGCGTGCCTATGGCGCCGCCGTCGTGGTGATGGCATTCGACGAGCAAGGCCAGGCCGATACGCTGGAGCGCAAGGTCGAAATCTGCACGCGGGCATACAAGCTGCTCACCGAGGAAGTTGGCTTCCCGCCGGAAGATATCGTGTTCGATCCGAACGTGTTCGCTATCGCGACCGGGATCGAGGAGCACAACAATTACGGCGTCGATTTCATCGAGGCCACCAGGATCATCACCGACACCCTGTCCCATGTGCATATTTCGGGCGGTATCTCCAACCTGAGCTTCTCGTTCCGCGGCAATGAGCCGGTGCGCGAAGCCATGCATGCTGTATTTTTGTACTATGCCATCCAGAACGGCATGGACATGGGCATCGTCAATGCCGGACAATTGGCGGTCTATGAATCCATCGACCGGGAACTGCGCGACGCCTGCGAGGACGTGATCCTCAATCGCCGCGCCGACGGCACCGACCGGCTGCTGGAGATCGCTGAAAAGTATCGCGGCGCCAGCGGCAAGGAAGCCGCGGCCAAGGATCTGCGCTGGCGCGAGAAGTCGGTCGAAGAACGCATCGGCTATGCCATGGTCAATGGCATTACCGAGTTCATCGATGCCGATACCGAGGAAGCGCGGCAGGCAGCCGCGCGGCCGCTGCACGTCATCGAGGGCCCACTGATGGCCGGCATGAGCATTGTCGGCGACCTGTTCGGCTCGGGCAAAATGTTCCTTCCTCAGGTGGTGAAGTCTGCCCGGGTGATGAAGCAGGCCGTGGCCTTGCTCTTGCCCTACATGGAAGCCGAGAAGCTGGCCAATGGCGGTGGCAGCGAACGCCAGAGCGCCGGCAAGATCCTGATGGCAACGGTCAAGGGCGACGTGCATGACATCGGCAAGAACATCGTCGGCGTCGTGCTGGCTTGCAACAATTACGAGATCATCGATCTCGGCGTCATGGTGCCGGTCGCCAAAATTTTGCAGACGGCGCGCGAGCAAAACGTCGACATCATTGGGCTCTCGGGCTTGATCACACCATCCCTGGACGAGATGGCCCATGTGGCCGGCGAGATGGAGCGCGAAGGGTTCAACATCCCGCTCCTGATCGGCGGAGCGACGACCAGCCGCGTCCATACGGCGGTCAAAATCCATCCGCGCTATCATGCCGGGCAGACAGTCTATGTGAACGACGCCAGCCGCGCGGTGGGCGTCGTCTCGAACCTGCTGTCGCCCGACACCAAGGTTGCATTCATCGAGAATGTACGCGCCGAATACGCCAAGGCGGCGGCGGCGCATGAGCGGGCCGAGAACGACAAGCAGCGCCTGCCGCTCATCAAGGCACGCGCCAATGCCTTCAAGCCGGACTGGGCTGGCTACACGCCGCCCGTGCCCAGCTTCCTCGGCACGCGGACGTTTACTAGCGCTGACTTCAGCCTTGAGGAATTGGCCAAGTACATCGACTGGACGCCGTTCTTCCAGACCTGGGAGCTCAAGGGGCGCTATCCAGCCATTCTGCAAGATGAGAAGCAGGGCGAGGCCGCGCGGCAGTTGTTTGCCGATGCGCAGGCAATGCTCAAGTTGGTGATCGATGAAAAGTGGTTCGAGCCACGCGGCGTGGTCGGCTTCTGGCCGGCCAATGCGGTGGGCGACGATATCCGCCTGTTTACCGACGAAACCCGCAAAGAGGAACTGGCGACGCTGTTCACGCTTCGCCAGCAGCTCAGCAAGCGCGATGGCAAGCCCAACATGGCGCTGTCCGACTTCTTCGCACCGGTCGAGAGCGGCAAGCCCGATTATGTTGGCGGGTTCGTGGTGACGGCGGGCATCGAGGAAGTCGCGATCGCCGAAAAGTTCGAGCAGAAGAACGACGATTATTCCTCGATCCTGGTCAAGGCCCTGGCCGACCGCTTCGCCGAAGCCTTTGCCGAGAAAATGCACGAGAAGGTGCGTCGCGAGTTCTGGGGCTATGCAGCCGACGAGACCTTGCAGCCAGAGGACCTGATCGGCGAGCCCTATCGCGGCATCCGCCCTGCCCCGGGCTATCCGGCGCAACCCGACCACACCGAGAAGACCACGCTGTTCAAGCTGCTGGACGCCGAAAAGCAGGCTGGCGTAAAGCTGACCGAGAGCTTTGCCATGTGGCCGGGCTCGTCGGTGTCGGGCATCTACCTGTCGCATCCCGAGAGCTATTATTTCGGCGTGGCCAAGGTCGAACATGACCAGGTGCTCGACTATGCCGAGCGCAAGGGCATGGGCGTGGCTGAGGTCGAGCGCTGGCTCGGGCCAATCCTGAACTACATTCCTGGCCCAGCAGTCGCGGCGGCCGAGTGATGACCGCCGCGGTTCAGATCAGAGCCGACCAGATACCTGTGACGCTGGTGACCACCGCCGGCTGGCTGGTGTCGCTCGACCCCAGCGCGGCATTGGTGCGGCTGACGGCCAATACCGGGCATGGGCATGCCGATGGCTTCCAGTGCGTCGCCTGTGCCGGGCGCGGCGATGTGCGGGCGATCCTGTTCGACCTGCTGGAAGAGGTGCGACTGGGCATGCGGCCGGCATTCACCAGCGTCGTGGTGGATGCGTCGGCGGTGGTGGAGCCGGGGGTCGTGGTCGATGCGTTGACCGGCAAGCTGAAGGCAACGGCCTTGCGCGATCATACGGTGGCGCGCCGGTTTTATCTGGCGGGGACTGCGTAAAACAGCAGCACTGCAACCCCCACCTAGCCTCCCCCTGGGACGGGGAGGAACGGATCGGGGCTGGGCGATATGGTTTCTTACGCACCGACCGAACTCCTCCCCCTATCAGGGAGGCAGGGTGGGGGTCCTACCCTTCGTATTCCACCAACTGCGTATCCAGCCGCAAATACAACGGATGTTTCGGACTACCGTCCGCATTGGTGCCGAAGCACATGATCTTTATGTGGTGTGCGCGTAGCGCGGTAACAATTTCCCGAGCCGGCTCGACCAGCGCTTTGTTAAGCTTGCCGTGGCAGAGGATCACCAGCGATGCCCCTTTGGCCGCCTCCAGTAACGACGGCAGGTTGGCGGGAGACGATGCCACCACGCCGGGCGCCAGCAACGCCTTGGGCACCGTCGCGCGGTAATCCCCGACATTGCCCTTGGCCATGCCCGAAAACCCCTCGCGCAGGCTGAAATTCCATTCGCGGGCACAGGTTGGATCGTTCACCGTCGCGTCAGCCGTACTGGGGTTCATGCCAATGAACAGGCTGTAGCGGTCGGGGAAGCGCTCGCCGGTCCAACGCCGCATGATCTGGCGGTGCTGGTGATCGCTGAAGATGGCATCACCATGGACGCCGGGCGGCAGTGCCAGGCGGACCTTGCCGCCTGGATCGTGGTTGTCGCCGATCATGCGGTCAGATCGCTCGGCGGCACGAGGCCGTTGATGAGCGACGCGGTGGTGATGGTATTGGCCAGCAGGCACGCAATAGTCATCGGACCGACGCCGCCGGGCACCGGGGTGATGGCGCCGGCAACTTCCTTGGCGCTGGCGAACTCGACGTCGCCCAGGAGGCGCGTCTTGCCCGGACCGCGTTCGGGCGCGTCGATCCGGTTGATGCCGACATCGATCACGGTGGCGCCCGGCTTGATCCAGTCACCCTTGATCATTTCGGGCCGACCCACGGCGGCGATGACGATATCGGCCTGCCGCACCAAGCTTGGCAGATCTCGCGAGCGAGAGTGGGCGATGGTTACGGTGCAGTTTTCGCGCAGCAGCAATTGGGCGATTGGCTTGCCCACGAGATTGGAGCGGCCGACGACGACGGCGTGCAGACCCGACAGGTCGCCCAACATATCGCGCAGCAACATCAGGCATCCCAATGGCGTGCAGGACACTGGACCGGGCAACCCGATCGCAAGCTTGCCGACGCTGTATGGTGTGAAGCAATCCACGTCCTTGTCTGGTGAAATGGTCTCGATGATCTTGTTTGGATCGATATGCTTTGGGACCGGCAGCTGTACCAGGATACCGTGGATCGCCGGATCGGCATTGAGCTTTTCCACCAACGCCAGAACCTTGGCTTCGCTGACGGTTTCCGGCAATTCATACTTCTCGGAGTGCATGCCCACTTCCACGGTCTGCTTAGCCTTTTGTGCCACATAGACCTGGCTGCCGGGATCAAAGCCGACGATGACCACGGCCAGCCCCGGCGTGATGCCGTGCTCGGCCTTCAATCGTGCCACATGGCCGGCGATGCGGGTGCGCAGGCCTTCGGCAAACAGTTTTCCGTCGATGATCTTGGCTGCCATGCTGCACTCCATGGAATGTCCGCTACGCCGAAAGCCGGCACGGCGAGCTGCTGGTGAGGAATGGATTTCCCTTACGGAAGTCGCGGCTCTGCGTCTATGCCCTTGGCGTAGAATGCGCGGCTAGCCGACATGGCTGGGACAAGGAAAAGGGCTGCAACGGTATCTCTACCATTACAGCCCTGGGGGAAATCCACCCACCGCACTGTTGAGGGCTTGGGGGACAAGCGGCAGACTGGAAATCCCTAGTTCGCGGGGCGCATGGGTCGCTTGCGTGTCCGTTGAACTGCTATCAAGATGGTGCGCAATTACGGCAGGAAAAGTGGGGTTCACTCAAGTGTGAAAAGCGCTGGATCGTCGTGCCGAGATTGCCGCCACGCCGATAAACTGTCATGGCATGGGGTTATCGCAATCTATCGTCCGCCAGACGGGGGGCTCAATCCGGGGCCCGCAAACGAGAACAAGAATGACAACGATCAGCCCGCCGCGCCTTGAGAAGCAGTCCTTCACCGATCCTGAAAAAGCCTGGGCCTACCTCGCCGAAATCTACCACCGCAATACCGGTTTCATCCGCGGCCACCTGAACGCGCTGGCCCAGGGCATCGTCCCTGAGGGCAAGGTGCGCGCCTGCTACCCGCAGATCGAAGTGCGCTCCACCAGCTACGGCAAGAGCTCATCCACCCTGCCCTACGGCTACCTGCATACGCCGGGGCTCTACCGCACCACCGTGACGGCGCCGGACCTTTTCCGCACCTATTTCCAGGAGCAGTTCACCGTCATCCTGAAGAATCACGGCGGCACCATCGATATCGGGGAATCCGATACCCCGATCCCGCTGCATTTCGCGGTGGCGGCCAGCGACCGGGTCGATGGCGAAGCGCTCAACGCGCTGAATATCCCGTTGCGCGACGTGTTCGATGCGCCCGATCTGGGCAATACCGATGACGAGATCGCCAACGGCACCTTTGTGCCGCCGAAGGGTGGACCTTACCCGCTGGCCGCGTTCACCGCGCCGCGTGTGGACTATTCGCTGTACCGGCTGAGCCACTACACTGGCACCGATGCCAATCACTTCCAGAATTTCGTGATTTTTACCAATTACGGCTTCTATATCGATGAGTTCTGCCGGGTCGCCAAGGAGCATATGGCAACCGGCCACGAGCACTATACCAGCTTCATCGAGCCCGGAAATGTGATCACGACCAATGAACGCCTTGGTGGCGGCACGGTCGGCAAGCCGACACCACGCGTGCCACAAATGCCGGCCTATCACCTGACGGCCGATCGTGGCCGTGGCATCACCATGGTCAATATCGGCGTCGGCCCGTCCAACGCCAAGACCATCACCGACCATATCGCCGTGCTGCGCCCGCATGCCTGGATCATGCTGGGGCACTGTGCCGGCCTGCGCAATTCGCAGGAATTGGGCGACTACGTACTGGCGCATGCCTATGTGCGCGAGGACCATGTGCTGGATGCCGACCTGCCGCTATCCGTGCCGATCCCGGCGCTGGCCGAAGTGCAGGTGGCACTCGAGCAGGCGGTGGAGGAGATCACCCAGCTCGAGGGACTGGAAACCAAGCGCATCATGCGCACCGGCACCGTGGCGACCTTCGACAACCGCAATTGGGAGCTGCGCGACCAGGCCGAAATCACGCAACGGCTCAGCCAGTCTCGCGCCGTGGCGCTGGACATGGAAAGCGCCACCATCGCCGCCAACGGCTTCCGGTTCAGGGTTCCCTATGGGACGCTGCTGTGTGTTAGCGACAAGCCGCTGCATGGGGAGCTGAAGCTGCCCGGCATGGCGTCGGACTTCTACCGCACCCAGGTCAACCGGCATCTGCTGATCGGGCTGCGCGCGATGGAGATTTTGCGGGATCAGCCAGCGGAACGGTTGCATTCGCGGAAGTTGCGCAGCTTTGCGGAGACGGCGTTCCAGTAGCCCTGTCTCGCGTGTAGTTCCCCTCCTACTTTTCTTCCCCCGGACTTGATCCGGGGGCCTTTGAGAACTTGTGCCGGACTGTCAGTGGCCCGCGGATCAAGTCCGCGGGAAGCACACTGGATGGGGCGAAATGGTGCCTCGAGCTGGCCTCAACAACAAAAAAAGGCCCGGCATCACTGCCGGGCCTTTTGCATTCAGCGAAGGTTCGTTTAACGGCCCTTGACCACCGAATACCCAGCATACTTCGCCGACGAGCCGATCTGCTCTTCGATGCGGATGAGCTGGTTGTACTTGGCCAGGCGATCCGAGCGCGAGAGCGAGCCGGTTTTGATCTGGCCGCAGTTCAGCGCCACGGCGAGGTCGGCGATGGTGGAGTCTTCGGTTTCGCCCGAGCGGTGCGACATCACCGAGGTGTAGCCGGCGCGGTGGGCGGTATCGACGGCGTTCAGCGTTTCGGACAGCGTGCCGATCTGGTTGACCTTGACCAGGATCGAGTTGGCGACGCCCATCTTGATGCCGGAGACGAGGCGCTCGGTATTGGTGACGAACAGATCGTCGCCCACAAGCTGAACCTTCTTGCCGATGGCGTCGGTCAGGGCCTTCCAGCCCTCCCAATCGTCCTCGGCCATGCCGTCTTCGATCGAGATGATCGGGTAGCGAGCGGCGAGGTCGGCGAGGAACGCGACATTCTCGTCCGACGACAGGCTCTTGCCTTCGCCGTCCATGGCGTACTTGCCGCCCTTGTAATATTCGGTGGCGGCGCAATCGAGGCCGAGAAACACGTCCTCGCCTGGGCGATAGCCGGCCTTTTCGATCGACTTCATGATGAAGCCAAGGGCTTCGTCGGCCGATTTCAGGTTCGGCGCAAAACCGCCTTCGTCACCGACGGCGGTGTTATGGCCTTCAGCCGAGAGGCCCTTCTTGAGGGTGTGGAAAATTTCCGAACCGATGCGGACGGCGTCGGCCAGGTTTTCGGCGCCGGCGGGCAGGATCATGAATTCCTGCATATCGATCGGGTTATCCGCGTGCTGGCCGCCATTGATGATGTTCATCATCGGCACGGGCAGCACATGGGCATTCGGGCCGCCGATATAGCGGTAGAACGGCAGTTCGCTCGATTCGGCGGCTGCCTTGGCCACAGCCAGCGAGACGCCGAGAATGGCATTGGCGCCGAGGCGCGACTTGTTGGGCGTGCCGTCCAGTTCGATCATGACCTGGTCGACGCCGAGCTGGTCGAGGGCGTCGAGGCCCTGGATTTCCTCGAAGATCACCGAGTTGACGTTTTCGACGGCCTGGGTGACGCCCTTGCCCATCCAGGCCTTGCCGCCATCGCGCAGTTCGACGGCTTCGTGGGCGCCGGTCGAGGCACCCGAGGGCACGGCGGCCCGGCCGAAGCTGCCGTCATCGAGCACCACATCGACTTCGACCGTGGGGTTGCCGCGGCTGTCGTATATCTGGCGGCCTTGGACGTGGATGATCGAAGACATGGAAAGCCCTTTCCTGGCTGGGTTTGCGCAGTGTTGGCCCTGTCTAGACGCGGTGTGTGACGAATCAAAGAGGGTGCGCCAATTTATTTGGCGGGAAGACTGACCTGCCCATCCGCTATGAGCCAGCTAACGGCCTCTTCCACCGCCTGTAGCGAAGTGTAACGGGGTGCGTAGCCGAGCAGGCGCTGGGCCTTGGCGATGGAGCAATTGGGGCTGCGGGCGATGTGTTCCCAAGTGGCCTTGGCCTCCTCCGCGTCCTGCTCCGCCGCCCAGGCCTCATAGGGCTGGAATGTTAGGTCTGGCTCACGCCCGAACCAGCGGAACACGTGCTCGGCATAGCCGCGCAGCGTCAGTGCACCGGACGAGACGGCGTGAAAGCTTTCCCCGACAGAACTGCTCCAATTGGCAATGGCGGCCATGAACATTTGGGCGACATCATCGGCGTGGACGTGGTGGACTGTCTCCAGCCCGAAGTTCGGCAATGCGAGCGTTTCGCCGCGGGCGATCGTCGAAAATACCGCCGGGTTGAAATGCCCCGCCGGATTGAGTGGCGCCCAGCCGGGACCGACGATGTGGCCGGGATGGATCAAGGTTGCCGGGAAGTTGTCGCGGCGGGCGCGATCGAGCAGATAGGTTTCGATGGCGGCTTTTTGGACGCCGTAATCGCCGAATGGACGCTTGGGCGTGTCTTCCAGCGTGGGTACGACGGTGGAGAAACCATGCGTCCAGATCGTGCCGGTATGAAGGAAATGGCTGACCTTGCCGGCCAGCGCCTCCACCAGGTGCTGCGCGCTCGGCAGCGAAAAGCAAATCATGTCGATGACGATATCGCCCTCAAGCGCGGCAATGGCGGGGCCAAAGCTGCCATCGGCTTCCATGGCGTCGCGGTCCATGACTTTGTGTTCAACGCGATCCCAGGCACGGTTGGGCGCATATGGCTTGGCCCTGCCCCGGCTGATGGCGACGACATCATGGCCCGCCTCAACCAGGCGCGGCACCAGATAGGTGCCGACGTGTCCCATTGCTCCGATGACGACGATCCGGGCCATGCGGCTCTCCTGTGCTGTTACGCTGTGTGACGCTTAGTGGTCCAATTTATGCCCGTCGAGGCGCTTTTCGATCAGCTCGGACTTGGCCTCGGTGAGCTTTTTTTCGGCCTTGGTGCGACCGAAAACAACTCGGTTCTGCGCGGCCGTTTCGGCTTTTGCGTCCCGGGCTTTGCGCTTGCGAACGGTTCGGAGGTTGACGATATCGGCCATGGTCGTGTCCTGGGCTGTTGCTAGCGCGCTGGCGTCAGGGGCGAGTCAGTTCGAGATAAACGGTATCGCACCATTCATCGCCCAACTGGAAGTCCCGTTCAACGCGCCCGGTTTCGACAAAGCCAAGCCTGCCGAGCACTGTCAGCGACGCGATGTTGCGCGGATCAACTTCAGCGCGCAGCAGCGAGACATCGCTCCTGGCGAAGACATAGTCCAAAAATGCCCGCGATGCTTCGCTGGCAAATCCCCGCCGCCAGAAGTCGGGATGGATGATAAAGCCAAAGCTGGGTAGACGCCCTGCTCCAACGGTACCGATGGCAACCCCATCATGCTCGATGATAAAGTCCTCGCCGCCCGCTTTCGTTCTGGCGACCATTTGGTCCAGCCAGGTGCGCGTCACGTCAATGTTGCTGTGCGGCAGCGTCGACCAGTAGCGCATGCCGCCGGCATTCGACATGATGGCGAACATGGCGTCGAGATCGTCCAGGCGCGGCCGGCGCAAGACCAGCCGCTCCGTAACGAGTACGGTCAAACCAGCCGGCTCTGCTCGATCGCGGCGGCGATGAAGCTGGCGAACAGCGGGTGCGGCTCGAACGGCTTGGATTTCAGTTCCGGGTGGAACTGCACGCCAATGAACCACGGGTGGTCGGTGCGCTCGACGATCTCGGGCAGTTTGCCATCCGGGGAGACGCCGGAGAACAGCAGGCCGTTCTTTTCCAGCACTTTGCGGTAGTCCATGTTCACCTCATAGCGGTGGCGATGGCGCTCGGAGATGTGGGTGGTGCCATAGATGTCGGCGACGCGGGAACCGCGCGTGAGCTGGGCCGGATAGGCGCCGAGGCGCATGGTGCCACCCAGGTCGGTGCCGTCCTTGCGGGTCTCGGTATCATTGCCCTTGAGCCATTCGGTCATCATGCCGACGACCGGCTCCTTGGTGGGGCCGAATTCGGTGGACGATGCATTCTTGACGCCGGCCATATTGCGGGCAGCCTCGATGCAGGCCATCTGCATGCCAAAGCAGATGCCGAAATACGGCACGTCCTTGATGCGGGCGAAACGCGCAGCTTCGATCTTGCCGGCCGAACCGCGCTCACCAAAGCCGCCAGGCACCAGGATGCCGTGCACGTGTTCGAGGTAAGGCGCGGGTTCGTCGCGCTCGAACACCTCGCTGTCGATCCATTGCAGGTTGACCTTGACCCGGTTGGCGATGCCGCCATGGGCCAGCGCCTCGCTGAGCGACTTATAGGCGTCCTTGAGACCGGTATATTTGCCCACGATGGCAATATTGACCTCGCCCTCGGGATTGTGGAGGCGATGGGAAACCTCGGTCCAGGCCGTCAGGTCCGGGGTCGGCGCATCGGTAATGCCGAATGCGGCGAGCACTTCGGTGTCGAGGCCTTCCTTGTGATAGGCCAACGGCACGTCATAGATCGAGGCGACGTCGAGGCCCTGGATCACGGCGCTTTCGCGAACATTGCAGAACAGGCTGAGCTTTTTCTTTTCGCCCTCTGGAATCGGGCGGTCGCAGCGGACCAGCAGGATATCGGGCGAAATGCCGATCGAGCGCAATTCGCGGACGGAGTGCTGGGTCGGCTTGGTCTTGAGCTCGCCGGCGCTGGAAATATAGGGCATCAGCGTCAAGTGGACGTAGATGGCTTGGCCGCGCGGTAGGTCATTGCCGAGTTGGCGGATGGCCTCGAAGAATGGCAGGCCCTCGATATCGCCGACGGTGCCGCCCACTTCGACGAGGACGAAATCGAACTCGTCATTGCCCTCGAGCACGAAATTCTTGATGGCGTCGGTGACGTGGGGAATAACCTGAACGGTGGCGCCCAGATAGTCGCCACGGCGTTCCTTGGCGATGATGTCGGAATAGATGCGGCCGGTGGTGATGTTGTCGCGCTTGTTGGCGGAGCGGCCGGTGAAGCGCTCGTAGTGCCCCAGATCCAGATCGGTCTCGGCGCCATCGTCGGTGACGAAGACCTCGCCGTGCTGGGTGGGCGACATGGTGCCCGGATCGACGTTGAGATACGGGTCAAGCTTGCGCAGCCGTACCTTGTAGCCGCGCGCTTGCAGGACCGCGCCGAGCGCCGCCGATGCAAGACCTTTACCCAATGAGGAGACCACGCCTCCGGTGATGAAAACGTACCGAGCCATGGGCGCTCACCTTACCTAGATTCAGGAACGATTCGCAGGGCGGGAAAACCGCTCTACACAAAAAGAAGAAGGGGATGTTTCCATCCCCCTCTTTGGTTTGCCTTGCGGCGCTTAGTTGGTCGCCGGAGCGACCGGTGTTGGTTCTGGCGCCGCCGCCGGTGCGGGCGTGGCGGGCTCGGGAGCTGGCGTAACCGGAACCGGAAGGTCGCTGGCGGGAGCCGGGGTCGCTGCTGGGGCCGGCGTCGTTGCCGCCGGTGCAGGAGTGGTCGCCGCGGGTCCGGTTGCGTCGGCTGGCGGCGTCACTGTGCCGTCGGCGGCGGGAACCGGAAGATCCGAATCGCCCTGCAGTGCATTGAGTGCGTCGAGCACGCTGGTCGGCGCCGCGCCCTCTTCTCCACCCGTGGTCGCGCCCTGCAGAATGCTCGAACTGCCGCGATCGAATTCGCTGATCACTGTCAGGCCGATTGCCGTCAGGAAGAACAAAGTGGCCAGGATTGCCGTGGTGCGCGTCAACAGGTTGGCTGAACCGCGTGCGGTCATGAAGCCGCCACCGCCACCGCCAATACCAAGGGCGCCGCCCTCCGAGCGCTGCAGCAGGATGACTGCAATCAGCGCCAGAACGATCAGCAGATAGGCCACAATCAGGACGTTTGCCATGCGTGTTTCAGTCTCGGTCCGTCAAAAGATGGGGCGTCATACACTTGGGAGCAAACAAATGCCATACGCCTGCGCCGAAATTCGGCACAGGCGATCCCCGCGTGACGCGGCTATACGGCGGAGATAATGGTGTAGAAGTCTCTTGCCAAGAGGCTGGCGCCGCCGACCAGCCCACCATTGACGTTTTCAATGTTCAAAATTTCGCGGGCGTTCTGCGGTTTCATCGAGCCGCCATAGAGAATCCGGGTCGAAGCGCCCTTGTCGCCAAAACGCTCGACCAGGATGGCACGGATGCGATTATGCATCTGGGCAATCTCGTCATTGGTTGGCGTGCGCCCCGTGCCGATGGCCCAGACCGGCTCATAGGCCACGATGACTTCGTGCAATTCCGCGGCGTCGGGCACCGAGCCGGCCAGTAGTGCGGCGACCACGGCTTCGGCTTTGCCGCTATCGCGTTCGGCTCCGGTCTCGCCGACGCAGATGATCGGCTTGAGGCCGGCGCCGATGGCCGCTTCCGCCTTGGCGCGAACGATCTGGTCGGTTTCGCCATGGGCGGCGCGGCGTTCGGAGTGGCCGACGATAACGAACTGCGCGCCGGCATCAGCCAGCATGCCGGCCGAAATATCGCCAGTATAAGCGCCCGAGGCGCTGGCATGGCAGTCCTGCCCACCGGCCAGAATGCCGCTGGTGGAACCCTGGGAGGCGACAGCGTGCAGGATCGTGGCCGGCGGGCAGATGACCACCATGGCCTTGGGGGCCTCGCCAGTGGTCAGCAATCCGGCAAGCTGCTGCAGTTCTTCGAGCGAGGCCCGCGAACCGTTCATTTTCCAGTTGCCCGCGATCAGCGGCGTGATTGTGGTTGTCACTCTTGCTACTCCTGCCTCTTGCACCGGGAGGGGCTTTGCCCTAACCCCGATTGTCCATGCGTTTCCGGGATATAAAAGGGTCTCCCTTTTTCCGCGGAACGCTTTACTAGTATCCCGCCATAAGGGCGGTAAAGCCTGCGGTTCAAATCCGGTGCGTCCGCCTCATGGGGCGAATGCACCATCCCTCGCGTACTGGAACGTCTGACATGCTCGATAGTTTGCGTCTGTTTGCAAAATCCTGGCCCGGCAAGGCGATGGGGGTCTGCCTGCTGGCAGGTCTGGCTGGATTCGGCATCAATAATGTGATCACCGATCTTGGCACGAATAACGTGGCCAAGGTGGGCAATGTCGATATCACCTCGCGCGATTTCCTGCGGGCCTATCAGATCCAGATGCAACAGGTGTCCCAGCAGATTGGCTCGGTCCCCTCGCCCGAGGAGGCCATGAGCCTGGGCATTCCCTCCATGGTGCTGCAAAACCTGGCGCAAGACGCTGCGCTCGACCAGTTGGCCGATAATTTCGGTCTCGGCGTGTCGGACAGCAAGCTGAGCCAGATGCTGCGCAAGGATACCAATTTCGCCGGCACCCTGGGCAATTTCGATCCCAGCCAGTTCCAGAACGTGCTGCGTCAGAGCGGCATAACCGAAGCCGAATATTTCAAGACCCAGAGCGAGTCGGCACGCCGCGAGCAGTTGATTCTGTCGCTGTTCAGCGACGTCAAGCTGCCGGCCGCCGCATCGACCCTGGTCAACAGCTATGCCGCCGACAAGCGCACGGTCGACTACATCGTAGTTGGTGAAAACACCATCGAGACGCCGGCTGCGCCAACCGATACCGATCTGGCAACCTATCTGGCCGCGCACCAGACCGATTTCCGCACCGTCGAAACCCGCACGGTGCGGCTGATGGCGTTGTCGCCGGACACCCTGGCCGCCACCAAGACCATCGATGAAGCCGCTGTCGAGGCCGAATATGAGCGCACCAAGGCGAATATGACGACGCTGGAGCGCCGCACAATTCAGCAGGTGCCGCTAGCCACCCCCGAGCAGATCGCGGCGTTCGAAGGCGGCGCGGCAGCCGGCAAGACATTCGACGCGTTGGTTACCGAAAACAGCCTGACCGCGACCGATATCGGCACGCTGGCCCAGCGGGACATCACCGATGCCAACCTCGCCACAGCCGCGTTCGGCCTGGCCCAGGATGGCTATGCGGTCATCGACGGCGTCACCGGCAAGCGCGCGATCCATGTTTCGGCAATCGAGGCGGGCCACACCAAGACCCTGGCCGAAGCCCATGACGAGATCGCGCACGGCCTGGCGCTGGCGCAGGCCAAGACTGAATATGCCGACGTGCTGGACCAGGTCGAAGAGCTGCGCGCGGCGTTCAAGCCGCTCGACGAAATCGCCAAGCGGTTCGGGCTGCCGCTGTATAATGCGGCGGTGACCCAGGGCGGCGCCGAACTGGCCGTGATCCCATCGCTGGCCGAAGCCGACCGTCCCAAGGCCGTGCAGGCGATTTTCAAGGCCACCGAGGGCAAGCTGACGCCGTCGATCACGCTCAACGGCAATAGCAACGTGTGGTTCGACCTGGAAAAGGTCGATCCGGCGCGCGACCAGACCCTGGACGAAGTGCGCGATGCGGTTGCTACCGCCTGGACCACCGAGAAAGTCAATGCAGCGATCGAGGCCGAGACCGACAGTATCGTCAAGCGGCTCGATGGCGGTGAAGACCTGATCGACGTGGCCTCGGCGCTGAGCCTGGTGCCGCAGGCCAGCCTGCCCTTTACCCGGTTTGGTGAAGCCAACACGTCCATCGACGGCCCGGTGGCGGCAGCGGCGTTTGCCGGCGGTCCGGATCATCACGGCTCGGCGGTGAACACGGAAGGCGATCACATCGTGTTCCAGGTGAGCGCCGTGACCCCGGCTGATGGTCCACTGGCAACCCAGCAGAACGCTTCGCTGGAGAACGAAGCCCGTATCGGCCTTTACGGCGATTTCGTTACCGCGGTGCGCGACGAAGCCGGGCTCCGGATCAACCAGCAGGCCTTGACGCAGACGCTGCAACTCGGCGGCCAGCAATAACGGCAACTTCTACAATCGGATAATGACTATGGGCGACGAGGTCTTTGGGCGTTTCGCGATGCAATACGATGCTGGTCAATCCCAGATCGTCTGGCGTCGCGTCGTCGCCGATCTCGAAACGCCGATCGGCACCTATATGAAGCTCGCGGCCGGCCGCAAGAACACCTTCCTGCTCGAATCCGTGCAGGACGGTGCCATTCGCGGCCGGTACTCGATCGTCGGCCTCGCGCCCGACATCATCCTCAAGGTCGAGCATGGCGCGGCCTCCATCAATCGCGCGGCCCATATTGACGTGGACCGCTTCGAGCGTCTGGCCGAGGCGCCGCTGGATGCCCTGCGCGATCTGGTCGCCAGCTCCAAGATCGAAGTGCCCGAGGGCCTGCCGCCGCAGTCCGCGGGCATCTACGGCTTTCTGGGCTACGAGATGGTCCGCTATATGGAGACGTTGCCCAACAGCAATCTGGACCATCTGGACATGCCCGAGGCCATCCTGATGCGCCCGGCCATGCTGGCGATTTTCGATACGCTCAAGGACGAACTCTATCTTACCGCGCCAGTCTACGTGCGTGACGGCGTGACCGCGCGGCAGGCCTATGAATCGGCGCAGTCGCATATCGACGACGCCATCCAGCGCCTGGGCCAAGCGCTGCCCACGACCCCTGCCCTCCCTGATCTGGAAAAGATCGAGGTCACTAGCAATACCTCGAAAGACGAATATTTCGCCATGGTGGCCAAGGCCAAGGACTACATCACCGCTGGGGATGTCTTCCAGGTAGTGCTGAGCCAGCGCTTCGAGGCCGAATTCACCCTGCCCCCGACCGCTCTCTACCGCGCCCTACGCCGCACCAATCCGTCGCCCTATATGTATTTCCTCGACTTCGGCGATTTTTCGGTCGCCGGATCGAGCCCCGAAATCCTGGTCAAGGTGCAGGATGGCGAAGTCACAATTCGCCCCATCGCCGGCACCCGAAAGCGCGGTGCCACGCCGACACGCGACCAGGAACTGGCGGCCGAATTGCTGGCCGATCCCAAGGAGCTGGCCGAACACCTGATGCTGCTCGACCTGGGCCGCAACGACGTCGGTCGCGTCGCCAAGACCGGCACGGTCAGGGTCACCGACAAGTTCTTCCTCGAATACTATTCTCACGTCATGCACATCGTCTCCAATGTCGTGGGCGTGCTCGATCCCAAATATGACTTCGTCGACGCGCTGGCCGCCGGTTTCCCGGCTGGCACGGTCTCCGGTGCGCCGAAAGTGCGCGCGATGGAAATCATCGACGAGCTGGAATCCTCGCGCCGCGGCATCTATGGCGGCTGCGTCGGCTATTTCGGCGCCGACGGCACCATGGATACCTGCATCGTGCTGCGCACCGCCCTGCTCAAGGACGGCAAGCTGTTCGTGCAGGCCGGCGCCGGCATCGTCGCCGATAGCCAGCCCGAGCTTGAGCAGATGGAATGCGAAAACAAGGCGCGCGCCCTTTTCAGCGCCGCCGAGGAAGCGTTACGCTATGCCGGCGAAGCCAGGATCGGGCAATGATGGCGCATTTCATGTTTCAACATCGATGGCGGAACTGGTTCTGAACCTGAACTGATCCCAATAGCCGCGCTGGAACCAGAGATATGACCCGCACGCTCGTCATCGATAATTACGACAGCTTTACCTACAACCTCGTCCACTTCCTGGGCGAACTCGGCGCCGACGTCACCGTCATGCGCAACGACAAGATTACGCTTGATGAAATCGGCGCAATGGCGCCCGAGGCGATCGTGCTGTCACCCGGCCCCTGCACGCCCAACGAAGCCGGCATTTGCCTATCGCTTATCGAACGCTTCAAGGGCGAAATGCCGATTTTGGGCGTCTGCCTTGGCCATCAGGCAATCGGCCAAGCCTTGGGAGGCGACGTCATCCGCGCGCCGCACCTGGTGCATGGCAAGACATCCAAGATCCACCACAGCGGCAAGGGCCTGTTCCGCGGCCTCAACAACGACTTCGAGGCGACGCGCTACCACTCGCTGATCGTCAAGCCCGAGACCCTGCCCGACACGCTTGAAATCACCGCCACCACCGATGACGGCCTCATCATGGGCATGCAGCACAAAACCCTCCCCGTCCACGGCGTGCAGTTCCATCCAGAGAGCATCGCCAGCGAAAACGGCCATGCGCTACTGCAGAATTTCCTGAACCTGGCCCGCGACTTCAACCAGAAGAAGGCTGCGTGATGGACATCAAGGCAGCTCTCAACAAGATCGCCGCCAACCGCGACCTCACCGGAGAGGAAATGCGCGGCGTGATGACCACGATCATGGAGGGCAATGCCACGCCCAGCCAGATCGGCGCGTTCCTCATGGGCATGCGCGTCAAAGGCGAGACCGTCGGCGAAATCGCCGCAGCCGTCTCGATCCTGCGCGAGAAGATGGTGACGGTCGAAGCCCCCGAACACGCCATCGACATCGTCGGCACCGGCGGCGACGGCGGTGGCACGCTCAACATCTCCACCGCCAGCGCTTTTGTCGTGGCCGCGGCGGGCGTGCCGGTGGCCAAGCACGGCAACCGGGCTTTGTCATCGAAGTCCGGAGCATCGCAGGTGCTCGAAGCCCTGGGGATCAAGCTGGATTTGACCCCCGCCGAGATTTCACGCTGCATCAATGAAGCCGGGATCGGTTTCATGTTCGCGCCCTCGCACCATCCGGCCATGCGCCATGTCGGCCTAGCCCGCGCCGAAATGGGCGTGCGGACCATGTTCAATCTGCTGGGCCCGCAATCCAACCCTGCCGGCGTGCGCCGCTATGTGCTGGGCGTCTATGCGCAGGAATGGGTGGAGCCGGTGGCAGCCGCCCTCCTCGCCAACCGCGCCATCAAGGCCTGGGTTTTCCACGGCAGCGATGGCCTCGACGAAATCACCGTCACCGGTCCCAGTTTCGTTGCCCAGATAGCCAATGGTGATTTGCGCAGCTTTGAAGTGACACCTGAGGATGCCGGCCTAAAGCGCAGCGATCCCAAGGACCTGCTGGGCGGCGATCCCGAATACAATGCCGCGGCGGTGCATGAATTGTTCGACCGCAGGCCGGGCGCCTATCGCGATATCGTGCTGCTCAATTCTGCGGCCGCGCTGATCGTCGCCGACCGCGTGCAAGACCTCAAAAGCGGCGCCGAACTGGCGGCCGACATCATCGACAGCGGCAAGGCGAAGGAGACGCTAGCGCGGCTCGTCGCAGTGTCCAACGGGCGAGACCATGGCTGATATTCTCAAGCAGATCGAATCGTACAAACGCGAAGAAATCGCTGCCGCCAAGGCGATGCGGCCCTGGGCGGAAGTCGTGGCCATGGCGCATGACCAGCCAGCGCCTCGTGGGTTCCTTAGGGCCATCAAGGCCAAGCGCGCCGCCAAGCAATACGCACTGATCGCCGAGGTAAAAAAGGCCAGCCCCTCCAAGGGCCTGATCCGGCAGGACTTCAACCCCGCCGAGATTGCCCGCGCCTACCAAACCGGCGGCGCGACGTGCCTGTCCGTGCTAACCGACCGTCCCTCCTTCCAAGGCTCGCCGAGCTACCTGATCGAAGCGCGCGCGGCCACTACCCTGCCCGTGCTGCGCAAGGATTTCCTGTTTGAAACCTATCAGGTGGCCGAGGCGCGCGCTTGGGGCGCTGATTGCATCCTCGTCATCCTGGCCGCTGTCGGCGACGATGTGGCGCGCTACCTGCTCGACGCCGCAGAGGAATGGGGCATGGACGCGCTGGTCGAAGTGCACGACCAGCTCGAGCTGGACCGGGCGCTGGCGCTGGACGCCGAATTCATCGGTATCAACAATCGCAACCTGCGCACCTTCGAAACCCGTCTGGAGACCTCGATCGACCTGGCCGCCGGCGTGCCGCCCGGCAAGGTGCTGGTCAGCGAAAGCGGCATTCTCAGCCACGACGATGTGCGCAAGCTGGACGAAGCCAGCGGCATCGGCACCTTCCTCGTCGGCGAAAGCCTGATGCGCCAGGACGATGTGGTGGCCGCCACGCGCGCCCTGCTCATGGGCACCGTGAGCGCATAGGCATGGCACAAGGCGGCCTCACGCATCTCAACGCCAAAGGCGAAGCCCACATCGTCGATATCGGCGACAAGGCGGCCACCCGGCGCCGGGCGGTGGCCCAGGCTCGAATCATCGCCGAACCTGCCACGGTAGCGGCGATTATGGGCGGCTCCCTCAAGAAGGGCGATGCGCTCGCTGTGGCCCGTATTGCCGGCATCATGGCCGCCAAAAGGACCTCGGATCTGATCCCCCTCTGCCATCCGATTCCGCTGACCAAGGTCAGCGTCGACATTGAGGCTGAGAGCGCGACGGTGATCGTCGTGCACGCCACCGCAGAAACCACAGCGCAAACCGGCGTAGAGATGGAAGCGCTGGTCGCCGCCTCCACCGCGGCGCTGACGCTCTACGACATGGCCAAGGCCATCGACCGGGCCATGGTTGTCACCGATATCTGCGTGCTGGAAAAATCGGGCGGCAAATCCGGCGATTTCGTGCGCACGCCATGAGCCTGCTGCCCGTCGAAGACGCGATTGCCGCGATTCTGAAGCGCGTGCCCGAGGCGCAGGCCGAAACAGTCCCCCTACACGATGCCGCCGGCCGGGTCTTGGCCGCGCCGATCGTCGCCAACCACAGCCAGCCCCCGTTCAACGCTAGCGCCATGGATGGCTATGCGGTGCGGGCGCAGGACGCCGTGCCGGGGCGGAGCCTGGCCATCATCGGCATGTCGCAAGCCGGCGCGGGCTTTGCCGGCCCCGTTGGCGAAGGCCAATGCGTGCGCATCTTCACCGGCGCGCCCGTCCCTGCCGGCGCCGATGCGGTCATCATGCAGGAAGAGGCGACGGTAACCGGCCACACAGTGCAGTTCGCCGAGCAGCCCAAACCCGGCCGCAGCATTCGTCCAATCGGCAATGACTTTGCCACTGGCCAGGTTCTGGTCGCCGCCGGCACGCGCCTCGCTGCACTGCAACTGGCCGTCGCGGCAGCAGCGAATGTCCCTGCCCTCGCGGTCAACCGCCGACCGAAAATTGCCCTTCTAGCGACGGGCGATGAACTGGTCGTGCCCGGCACGCCGCTGGGCCCAGACCAGATCGTTTCGTCCAACAGCTACGGCCTAAGTCCCCTGCTGGCGCCCTACTCCGAAACCGTCACCGACCACGGTATTGTCGGCGATGACCGGGCGGCGCTGACGGCGACGCTGGAAGCCATCTTCGCCAGCGAGCCTGACATCGTCGTCACCACCGGCGGCGCCAGTGTCGGCGACCACGATATTGTGCAGGAAATCCTCCTGTCGCTCGGCGTGACGCTGGATTTCTGGCGCATCAACATGCGGCCGGGCAAGCCGCTGATGTTCGGCACGCGCGGTAAGACGCTGATCTTCGGCCTGCCGGGGAACCCCGTCTCGGCGCTGGTTACCGCCACAATTTTTATCAAGCCGGCACTCCGGCTGTGGCAGGGCCACGCCGAATCCGCTGGTCAGCTCTGGCATCTGCCGCTGGCCGTCCCGACCCCGCCCAATACCGCGCGCCGCCATTTCATGCGCGCGCGCGTCGTGCATGGGCCCAGTGGGACGGCATTGATGCCGATCTCGGAGGTCGACAGCGGCCATACCTCGTCGCTGGCGCGGGCGGACATGCTCATCGTGCAACCAGAACATGATCCGGGTCGGCCGGCCGGTACTGTGGTCGAGGCCATCAGTATCGACGCGTTCTAGGCTGAAATAAAACCGCATAGGTCGCGCGACGAAGCGCCGTTTGCTTGCAAAGGCGGAAATTACGCCGGCAATGCATTGGGATATTGCAGAACATAACTGGAACACGTATCATCGTTCAGTCTTTGTTCCGATTCCCGACCGAGGGGCCCAATGCTAACGCGCAAACAACACGAGCTGCTGATGTTCATCCATGAGCGGATGAAGGAGAGCGGTATTCCGCCATCGTTCGACGAGATGAAGGATGCGCTCGATCTGGCATCCAAGTCGGGCATTCACCGGTTGATCACAGCGTTGGAGGAGCGCGGTTTCATTCGCCGCCTGCCCAATCGGGCGCGCGCACTCGAAGTGGTCAAGCTGCCCGATTCGATGAACCCGTCCCTCGGCGGGCGCAAGTCGCGCTTCGAGCCGAGCGTGATCGAGGGCAATCTGGGCAAGGTGGCGTCCCCCCCGATGCGCGGTTCGGTTGAAGATTACGCGCGTCCCATTTCGGTTCCGGTTATGGGCCGTATCGCGGCCGGTACGCCGATCTCGGCGATCGAAAGCCACACCCACACCATCTCTGTACCGCCCGAAATGTTGGGCGCAGGCGAACATTACGCACTCGAAGTGCGCGGCGATTCGATGATCGAGGCCGGCATTTTCGATGGCGATACCGTCCTGATCCGCAAGCAGGACTCAGCGGGAACCGGCGAAATCATCGTGGCTCTTGTTGATGACGAGGAAGCCACCCTCAAGCGCCTGCGCCGCAAGGGCAATACCATCGCGCTGGAAGCCGCCAACCCGGCCTATGAAACGCGCATTTTCGGACCTGATCGCGTCAAGGTCCAGGGCCGCCTGGTCGGGTTGCTGAGGAAATACTGATGCGGCTCACCCTGCTTTTGGCGCTTGGCCTGTTGTCGCTCGGCAACGGCGCGACGTTCGCTCAAGAAGCGAGCGTCAAGGAGACCCGCTGCTGGGTGGGAAATGTGACGTTTTCGGCAGGTGTGGGCATCAATGCGGGCAATGGCACCGCAGTCTGCAATGCCGGAACCGGCTGGGCGGAAGCGAAGGCCGATACGCCCGTAGCGGGTTGCCTGCTCGAAGGCAAGTTGTCGTCCGCGGGCGCTATCGTCGGCATTCGCAACAATGACAGCATGCTGCTGCAATGCGACGTCACCGGCCGCTGGGTAACGCTGGAGACTGCGGCCAAGGAGTAAAAGCTCATGCGTGGGGTTTGATGGCGAAGAACTTGGTCGAGAAAGTTTGTCCGGTCATTTTCCGAGGCGTAGGGGACGCAAGGGAGATCCTGGTGTTCAGGCACCCCCTGGCCGGTGTTCAACTGGTCAAGGGGACACGAGAGGCGGGCGAGTCTGTTATTGCTGGTGCTTTGCGCGAGCTGGCGGAGGAAGCAGGGATTGTCGAGGATGTGACTGGTGTGGTGCTCTGCTCCAGTTCGGCCATTGCGCTGGGGCAGCTCTGGCACTTTGTGCTGGTGGAGACGGCGGATCTGCCGGAGCACTGGGCGTTTGACACATTAGACGATGGTGGGCATCGATTTGAATTTTTCTGGTGTACTCTGGATGCAACGCCAGAGCGGGAGTGGCACCCCGACTTCGTACGTGCCCTGAAACTGGTACGGGACGCCATAGTCAGCAACGGCGTGGAGGCGGCGAAGACGCTGTCGCGCTATGCCGAGCTTATCAACAATCACAGCTTTGACGACGTCGCTCCGCTGATCGCGCCGGAGGCGGTGTTTTGGTTCGGCGATGGTTCGCATGCCGGGCTGTCCGCCATTCGTTCTGCCTTTGAGGGCACGTGGCGCAATCTGACCGGCGAAATCTACTGGCTGGAAGACGTGCGCTGGATCGCTCAGGGCGATTATGCCGCCGCTTGCCTCTACCGCTTTCATTGGCAGGCAACGGGGTCCGGTGAATGCCGTGAGGGTTCGGGGCGGGGGACCAGCGTCTTCGTTCGACGCCCCGAAGGTTGGAAGATTATCCACGAGCATTTGAGCGCCCTGCCCGCTTGAGAGGCGGTATTTGGAACCCTAAGTGCTGATTGTCGGCAGCCAGTGCGACTGAGCGTATAGAAGGCCCGCCATCATCTGGCGGGCCTTCTGCGTTTGATGATTTAGCCTAGTGGTTGTCGCGCGGAATGCCTTCGGTCTGGGCGATGCGCTGGTACTTTTCGGCGGGCTTGAGGATGGCGCCGTCGCCGAGCTGGCCGACGATGCCGCGCTGGATTTCCTGCCATGGTGTCTGGTGCTTGGGATACTTATAGCCGCCCATCGACTCTAGATCGGCGCGACGCTTGGCGATTTCCTCGTCGGCGATCAGGATATTGGCAGAGCCCTTATTGAGGTCGATCCGTACCCGGTCGCCGGTGCGCAGGATGGCGAGATTGCCGCCAGCGGCCGCTTCGGGGGACGCATTGAGAATCGAGGGCGACCCCGAAGTGCCGGACTGGCGGCCGTCACCGATACAGGCCAGGGCGGTAATGCCCTTCTTGATCAGGTAGTTGGGCGGCCGCATGTTGACGACTTCCGCCGCTCCCGGATAGCCGATTGGGCCAGCGCCGCGCATGAACAGCAGGGTATGCTCGTCGATCTCGAGCGAGGGATCGTCGATGCGGTGGTGATAATCCTCAGGACCATCGAACACTACGGCCTTGCCCTCGAACATGCCGGGATGTTCGGGATTGGTCAGGTAACGGTCGCGGAACTCGGTCGAGATCACGCTGGTCTTCATGATCGCGTTGTCGAACAGATTGCCGCGCAGCAAGAGGAAGCCGGCCTCGGTCTTGAGTGGGTTGTCGAAGTGGCGGATGACCTTATCGTCCTGGATAACCGTGTTGCGGCAGTTCTCGCCAATCGACTTACCGTTGACGGTCGGCGCGTTCTCGCGGATCAGCCCCTGGCTCATCAGCTCGTTGACCACCGCCGGCACGCCGCCGGCATGGTAGAAGTCCTCGCCCAGATACTCGCCGGCCGGCTGCAGATTGACCAGGAGCGGCACCTTGTGGCCATAGGTCTGGAAATCCTGCAGTTCCAGTTCCACGCCGATATGCTTGGCGATGGCCTGGATGTGGATCGGCGCATTGGTCGAACCGCCGATGGCCGAATTGACCACGATGGTGTTGATGAAATTATCTTTGGTCAGGATGTCCGAGGGCTTCAGATCTTCACGGACCATATCGACGATGCGCTTGCCGGTGCGATAGGCCATTTCCTGGCGGTCACGATAGGGCGCCGGGATGGCGGCCGAACCGGGCAATTGCATGCCCAGCGACTCGGCCAGCGAATTCATGGTCGAGGCCGTGCCCATGGTGTTGCAATATCCGGTCGACGGGGCCGAGGACGCCACCAGTTCGATGAACTGCGCGTAGTCGATTTCGCCGGCCGCCATCATCTGGCGAGCCTTCCAGACGATGGTGCCCGAACCGGTGCGCTCACCCTTGTGCCAGCCATTGAGCATGGGGCCGACCGACAGCGCGATTGCCGGGATATTGACGGTAGCGGCGCCCATCAGCATGGCCGGGGTCGTCTTGTCACAGCCGATGGTCAACACCACGCCGTCAAGCGGGTAACCGTAGAGCACCTCGACAAGGCCGAGATAGGCCAGGTTGCGATCGAGGCCAGCGGTCGGACGCTTGCCGGTTTCCTGGATCGGATGCACGGGAAACTCAATGGCGATGCCGCCGGCTTCGCGGATGCCTTCGCGGACGCGCTCGGCCAGCACGATGTGGTGACGGTTGCACGGCGACAGGTCGGAGCCGGTCTGGGCGATGCCGATAATCGGCTTATTGGACTGCAGTTCTTCGCGCGACACGCCAAAGTTCATGTAGCGCTCGAGATAGAGCGCGGTCATGTCTGGATTGTCCGGATTGTCGAACCAGGCGCGCGAGCGCAACTTCTTGGCTGCGCCCTGCCCGTTGCCCGGACCGCCGCTGGTGTCTGCCGTCATTTTCTGTTCCTCATGTCCGCGATTTGACGCCGCGGTTACGTGCCTCAACATTTTGCCATCTGTACCACGACAGGGGCAAGAGGGAACGGGATTCTGTCGAAATTTCGCCGGAATGCGGAGCCGAAAAATCTGCTGGTGAGATATTTCCAGACGCCTGAACCGCCTTACCAAATGACGGGACGGAGCCAGCATCTGCGCCGATAGAAGCAGCAATGCGGCGAAGTCGATTGAGGCTAGCTGGAATCCGATGCAGACGCTAGCGTTCGGCCCGATTGCGGCCCGATGGTCGCGCATGAAGGGTGAGTTTTGCCGTGACTGACAAAGTGGACTGGGTTGCCGTCGATTGGGGCACTTCCAACCTGCGAGCCTGGGGCATCGATGCCGCCGGGGCGGTCGCGGTTGCCCGCACCTCGCCCAATGGCATGGGCAAGCTGACGCGCGAGCAGTTTCCCGGCGCGTTGAGCGAATTGCTGGAGGGCGTCGAAAGCCAATCCGGCCAACCCATCCAGGTGCTGATCTGCGGCATGGCCGGGGCGCGGCAAGGCTGGCTCGAGGCTCCCTATCTGCAGGCGCCAACCGATCTGCGCGGCCTGCTCGATGGCGCCGTCCACCCCGAGATGCCCGATGTGCGCCTGGCACCATCGATTCTGCCCGGCGTCTGCCAAAAAGTCCCCGGCTCCGACAATGTGATGCGCGGCGAGGAAACCCAGTTACTGGGTCTCGCTGCGCTCAATCCCGGTTTTTCCGGCGTCGTCTGCATGCCGGGCACGCATTCGAAATGGGCGCAACTGTCGGGCACCCGCATCGAGCGTTTTGCCACCGCCATGACCGGCGAACTGTTCGAAGTCCTGCGCAACCATTCGGTCCTGCGCCATTCGCTGGGCGGCGATCTGGAGGGGCCGGGCCGCAACGACGGTTTTGCCATCGGCGTCCAGGCGGGTCTCGACCATCCCGAACGCCTGCTGGGGCAATTGTTCGAAGTCCGCGCCGGCTCTCTTCTATCTGGCCGCCAGCCGGACTGGTGCGCCGGATATCTTTCGGGCCTGCTGATCGGCAGCGAAATCGGCGCCAATCGCGAGTGGATCGGCAATGCCGAGGTGCCGCTGATCGGCTCGGCCGCGCTTTGTGCGCTTTATAGCCAGGCTTTGACGCGGATCGGCGTGCGTTCGCGGCTGGTGGATGCTACCGAAGCGGTGCTGGCCGGCCTCAAGGCCGCGCGCCAATTTTCCTCATAGCGGACGGACCTCATGGAAACCCCTCGCCACATCATCGCCATCCTGCGCGGCATCACACCGGCCGAGATCATCGACGTCTGCAAGGCGCTGATCGATGCCGGCATCACCATGATCGAGGTGCCGCTCAATTCCCCCGACGCGCTGAGCAGCATCTCGCTGGCGTCCAATACCTTTGGCGATACGGCCATGATCGGCGCCGGTACGGTGCTCACCAAGAAGCAGGTCTGGGCGGTTGCCGATGCCGGCGGCACGTTCATCGTCTCTCCTGATACCAACAAGGCGGTGATCGAGGAGACTGCGCGCATTCAGCTCGCTTCCTATCCAGGCGTATTCACCCCTACCGACGCGTTCCGCGCGATCCGGGCGGGCGCTACCGGGCTCAAGTTCTTCCCTGCCGAGGTGCTTGGCCCCAAGGGCATTAAGGCGATCAAGGCAGTGCTGCCGCCTGAGATGCCGCTCTATGCCGTGGGCGGCGCCAATCCAGGAAATTTCGCCGAGTTCTTTGCCGCCGGCTGCCTTGGCTTCGGGCTGGGCACCTATCTCTACAAGCCGGGCATGGAGCTGTCGCAGACCGCCGAACATGCAGCTCTGGCTGTCGCGGCTTATGATCAAGGCAAAGCTCAATGAACCAAACCGCACGCCTCTTGATCGACAGCAAATGCGCTTTGGGGGAAGGCCCGTTCTGGCACCCGCTGCGCCAGCAATTGTTCTTTTTCGACATCAACAATCGCAAGCTTTTCGCCGCCGAGGCCGATGGCGCGGTCGCCAATATCTGGTCGTTCGACGAGATCGTCGCGGCCGCGGCGGTGATCGACAATGATACGCTGGCGATTGCCACGGAAACCGGGCTCAAGCGCTATGATTTGATCACCGGCGAAACCAGCTTGATCGTGGCCATCGAAGCCGACGATAGCTCGACCCGAACCAATGACAGCCGGGTGCATCCATCTGGTGGTTTCTGGATCGGCACCATGCGCAAGGAAGAGGACGAGCCGGGTGGCGCTGTCTATCACTATCGCGCCGACAACCTGACCACCATCCGCACGCAGGCCAGAATTCCGAACGCGACGTGCTTTTCGCCGGACGGACGCATCGCCTATTGGAGCGATACGCCGACAAAGCAAATCCTCAAATGCGCCGCTGATCCAGCAACCGGCCTGCCAATCGGCGAGTGGTCGCTGTTCGCCGACGTGTCGGATGGGCGGGGCTATCCCGATGGCGCGGTCATCGATAGCGAAGGCTATTTGTGGAACGCCAAATGGGGCGGCAGTTGCGTGGTCCGCCACGCGCCCGATGGTTCGATCGATCGCATCATCGAAGTGCCCGCCAGCCAGGTGAGTTGCCCGGCCTTTGGCGGTCCCGGCCTCAAGACCCTATTCCTGACTACCGCAGCCAAAAACCTCAGCGCCGAACAGCTCGCGGCCGAAAACGTCGCGGGCGGCGTGTTTGCCATCGAGCTTGATATTGCCGGACAGCCTGAACCCCTCATCACCCTCTAAGAGTCCTCGTAATGACCCCTGCCCTCGGCGTTTGCTACTATCCAGAACATTGGCACGAGGCGTGGTGGGAGAGCGACGCCAAGCGCATGGCCGAGGTCGGCATCACCTTCGTGCGGATTGGCGAATTTGCCTGGTCCAAGCTGGAGCCCACGCCGGGCGATCTGCAGTTCGACTGGATCATCCGGGCCATGGACGCGCTCGGCAAACATGGCCTCAAGGTCGTGTTCGGCACGCCGACGGCAACGCCGCCGCGCTGGATGGTCGACAAGCATCCCGATATGCTGGCGGTCGATACCGAGGGGCGCCGCAAGGGTTTTGGCTCGCGCCGGCATTATGACTTCTCCCATCTGGGGTATCGCGAAGAGGCCGGGCGGATCACGCAATTGCTGGCGGACGCCGTGGGACAACACCCTGCGCTTGCCGCCTGGCAAACCGACAACGAGTATGGCTGCCATGGCACGACATACTCCTATTCGCCCGCCGCCCTGGCCGGGTTCCGCACCTGGCTGGAAGCGCGTTACGGAACGATCGACGCACTGAACACCGCCTGGGGCAACGTGTTCTGGTCGATGGAATATAACCGGTTCGACCAGATCGAATTGCCGAACCTTCTGGTGTGTGAAGCCGCGCCCGCCCATGAGCTGGATTTCCGGCGTTATTCGTCGGATCAGGTCGCAGCGTTCAATGCCGTGCAGTTTGACATCCTCAAATCGGCGCGGCCAGACCTGCCGGTGATCCACAATTTCATGAGCCGCACCAGCGATTTCGACCACTACGATGTGGCCAAGACGCTCGATATTGCGAGTTGGGACAGCTATCCCCTCGGCCATCTGGCGGTCAGCGACGAGCCCGAAGAGCTCAAGCATCAATATATGCGTCAGGGCGATCCCGATAACGCCGCCTTCCACCACGATCTCTATCGCACCGTTGGCCACGGCCGTTGGTGGATCATGGAGCAGCAGCCCGGCCCGGTGAACTGGGCGCAGTACAATCCCGATCCGCTGCCCGGCATGGCGCGCCTCTGGGCCTGGGAAGCTTTCGCCCATGGCGCCGAGGTGGTGACCTATTTCCGCTGGCGGCAGGCTCCCTTCGCTCAGGAGCAGATGCATGCCGGTCTGCTGCGGCCCGATAGCGAGCCGGCCCCGGCCCATGGGGAAGCCATGCAGGTGGCGCAGGAGTTGAAGGCTACAGGCATTGACGGGGTGGTCGGCAAGGCGCGCGTTGCGGTCGTCTACGACTATCAGAGCGAATGGGCCTGGGAAATCCAGCCGCAGGCCAAGGGGTTCTCGCATGGGGCGCATGTGCGGGCGCTCTACTCGGCATTCCGCAAGCATGGCATCGATATCGATGTCCTGTCGCCGCATACGACCAGCTTCGCCGGCTACGACATTGTCGCCATTCCGGCGCTGTTCGCCTGGAACGACGCGCTGCGTACGGCAATCGAGACCTTCGAAGGCCAATTGCTGATCGGGCCTCGCAGTGGTTCCAAGACCCAGGATTTCGCTATTCCGGCCACTCTGGCGCCGGACCTGCCGCGCAATATGCTCGACCTGCGAGTTACCCGCGTATCGACAACCGATCCAGTGCATCAAACTCCAGTCAAGGGCGGCGGCGCGGTACATCACTGGCGCGAGCGCATCGAAACCGGCGGCGAAGTGGTGATCGAGGACGAGGACAACCAGCCCGTGCTGGTGTCGCAGGGCAAGCTGTTCTACCTCACCGCCAGCGGCAATAAGGCGCTAGTGCAGCGCGTCGTCGATTATCTGATCGCCGAGGCCGACCTGCCGGTGCTGAACCTGCCCGCTGGCGTGCGCTGCCGCGTCCGTGGCGGGTTCCGGATTTACGTCAATTACGGCGCCGGCGCCGCGACGCTCAACAGGGCGGCTGACGAAGCCGGCTATGTGGTTGGCGAAGCCAGCATTCCCGGAGCGGGCGTCACCGTAGCGCGGCTCGCCACGGCCGGGTGAGATTGGGCACTGCGGGGCGGACGTCGAACCGCTCCGCAGCCGCGTTCCAGCGCAGCCACTGCACGCCGCTGTCGCGCAGGGTTTTTGCATCGATCACCTGCGCCCCACAATATTGGGGCGCAGGAATGCGGGCGATGACGAGATCGTTGCGCTCGCAGTCCTCGGCGAAGGCTTCGACGCTTTTGATGACCGATATCGAAAAACGGTCATTGGCATAGACGCAGGCGATGCTGTCGCAATGCGCACCTGCCAGTTTCGGCGCGAAGTTCTCCTGATAATACTGGCTCCAGACGTCGACGGCGAAAGTGCCATCCTTGCCGGCGAGCAGGCCCATGCCGCCGCCATCGCGCACTGCCACGGCTTGGGTAGTGTCGGCAATCAGCACGTCGGGCCTGACGTCGAGCGCGAAGACCAAAATGGCGGGAATGGCCAAAATCGGTCCTGCGAAGCGCCAATAATTCTTGATGAAGGCAAACCACGCCATCGCCAGCAGGCCGATGAACAACGCAATCGGCGTGAGCAGCGGATTGGATTCCAATCCCTGACTCCAGTTGGCGACCAGCGTCGCCACATCCACCATGCGCTCGATGCCCCAGCCCATGGCGATGAGGAAGGGCTGTTCGACCCCAAAAGGCATTGCAACCACCGATGCGATGGCAGTCGGCATGATGATGAAGCTGACCACCGGTAGCACCAGCACATTGCTGAGCACGCCGAGCGGCGCGGTCTGCTGGAAATGATAGGCCGAGAACAAGAGCGTGGCAGTGCCGGCGATCAGGCTGGTCAGCGCCGCGACCCAGACATGGTTGATCGACCGACTGATCCAGCCCCTGCCCTCGACCGGCGGCTTGCGCGGCAATTCGTAGACCCCGATCAGCGCCACCACTGCCGCAAACGACAGTTGGAAGCTGGCGCGGAACACGCTAGCCGGATCGATCAGGATGATCGCCAGCGCCGCGATGGCGACATTGCGCATGGTTAGCGCCCGGCGCCCCGCGAGGATCGCCCCGAAGATCAGGCCCAGCATCAGGGTCGAGCGGAGCGCCGGAACGTTGGCGAGGCCGCCTGCGAGCAAAAGATAGAAACATGCCGCAAGGATGCCGCCGACCGCGGCGATCTTCTTGATTGGCAGGCGTTGCGTCCATCCGGACAATGCAGCCAACACCCAGCGTAGCAGGAAGAACACGCCACCCGCGACCAGCGACAGGTGCAGGCCGGAAATCGAATAGATATGCGCCAGCCCGGAAGCCGCCATCACGTCGCGCGTTTCGTTGGAAATAAGGCTTTGGTCGCCCATCACCATGGCGTCGCCGATTGCGGCTGACGAGCCGGTCAAAACCTGTCCGATCCGATTGGCTATCGAGCGACGCAGCCCCTCGATAGCGCGGGTCGGATCGAAACTGGAGCCATTAGCGACCAGAGCCAGCCCGCTCGTGACATTGCCGTAGGCACCGATGCCGGCGAAATAGCCGTGGAACTGGCTATCGAATGCGCCGGGCAGCACCGGACCGGGAATCGGCGCCAGCCGAAATTTGCCCTCGATGACATCGCCGGGCGCCAACGGCGGGTCGGCCCCAATCAGCAGCCGCGCCCGCGTCACGCCGGCCGGCTTGCTGTCGCCGATCGCAACCAGATTGGAGACCACGATGCGGCGCTGCGTTTCGGTCTGCGACAGGATTTCGTCGACGGTCGCCTGATATTGCCCATAGACCGGAAATCGCAGCATTGGGGTGCCGAACACCAAACCGTGGATCGGCAGCATGCACACCCCGGTCCAGATAGCAGAAACCAGCAGCAGGAAGCGAAACCGCGTAATATGCGGCAGCGAGACAACAAGAAATCCAGCAAGCAGGATCGCCACGCCCAGCAAAGCCCATGGATTGGGCTCGAACGCCACCTGGCTGTAAGCCACCATTCCGCCAATAACGCAGAACGGCAGCAGCACGAACAGCCGTCGCGTCTCAACCGCTTCGACCACTGCATCGCGCGCCGAAACCACAATCCGGCGCCAGAGCGGACTGGTCGCCGCCGGCAATCGCCCCGGACGCACGACGAGCGGGCCACGCGGCTTGGGCGGCGCCAGCAGCTCGGTGGTCTCCAGCGTTTCCGCGCTCAGCACCAGCCTGGCCCCCCGCCCTTGCGCTCATGCCCGCCTATGCTACACACGGCACGCAAACTC
The DNA here is from genome assembly GCF_040546795.1 of Devosia sp. UYZn731. Classification (NCBI taxonomy): domain Bacteria; kingdom Pseudomonadati; phylum Pseudomonadota; class Alphaproteobacteria; order Hyphomicrobiales; family Devosiaceae; genus Devosia; species Devosia sp. UYZn731. The sequence continues at coordinate 166,126 of NZ_JBEPOL010000002.1, read as the reverse complement.
GTCCAACCGTTCCGGTCTATAATGTCTCAGGTCGTCACTCGCTTCGCTCCCTCGCCCACTGGCTATCTGCACATCGGCGGTGCCCGCACCGCGCTGTTCAGTTGGGCCTATGCCCGCAAGATGGGCGGCAAGATGCTTTTGCGCATCGAGGACACTGACCGCGAACGCTCCACCGAAGCAGCTGTCGAGGCCATCAAGGACGGCTTAAGCTGGCTTGGCCTGCATTGGGATGGCGATGCCATCAGCCAGTTTGGCCGGGCGTCGCGCCATGCCGACATCGCCCATGAGCTGATCGCACGCGGTCATGCCTACAAGTGCTATTGCTCGCCCGCCGAGCTCGACCAGATGCGTGAAGAGGCCCGCGCCGCCGGCAAGCCGCCCCGCTACAACGGCTATTGGCGCGACCGCGATCAGTCCGAAGCGCCTGAGGGCGTGGCGCCGGTGATCCGCATCAAGTCCCCGCTCAGCGGCGATATCGTGGTGCATGATCACGTGCAGGGCGAGGTCGTGTTCAAGGCCGAGAACCTTGACGATTTCATCATCCTGCGCTCGGACGGCACGCCGACCTATATGCACGCCGTGGTGGTGGACGACCATGACATGGGCGTCACTCACATCATTCGCGGCGACGACCACTTGACCAATGCTGCCCGGCAGATCGTGGTTTATAACGCCATGGGCTGGGACATCCCCGAGATGGCCCATATTCCGCTGATCCACGGACCAGACGGCGCCAAGCTCTCCAAGCGCCACGGGGCGCTCGGCGTCGAGGCCTATCGCCAGATGGGCTATTTGCCTGAGGCCCTGCGCAATTACCTGGCTCGGCTGGGCTGGTCGCATGACGACGACGAGATCTTCTCCAGCGAGCAGATGATCGAGTGGTTCAGCCTAGACGGCCTTAACAAGGGCGCGGCGCGGTTCGACTTCGTCAAGCTTGAGAGCATCAACGGCCACTACATCCGCGAAGCGGCGCCGGACTACCTCTATGGCGTGATGATCGCCCTGGCCGAGGAAGTCGGCCGGCTGGCGGACCTGGAAGGCCTTACCGCCAACAAGGCGACGGTGCTGGCCGCCCTGCCCGAATTGCAGCCGCGCGCCAAGACCATTTTGGAGCTCATCGACCTGGCGCAATTCATCTATGCGTCACGTCCATTGCCTATCGATAGCGCGGCCTCGGCATTGCTGACGCCGGACGCACGCTCGGTGCTCGGCGATGTGCGGGACCTGCTGATTGGGTTGAACGATTGGAGCGTGGAAGCGATCGACGCGGCGATGCGCACCCTGGCCGAGGCCAAGGGGCTGAAGCTGGGCAAGCTGGCCCAGCCGTTGCGCGCGGCGCTGACCGGACGCACTGTGTCGCCAGGGATTTTCGAGGTGATGGTCTTGATTGGCCGGGACGAAAGCCTGGCCCGCCTGGGAGACCAGATCGACATGAAATAATGACAGTTGGGTGGGTAAGGAATGCTTACCTATCAATTGCTTCGAATGGGCGAAAGCTGATACTTCAGGAGCAGCCTATGCCTACGCCATGTTTGCCGGCCCAGCTCAACGAAACTCCTTTTCTATTGGGTTGCGGGCCATCGAGGAGAGCTGAATGACCGACAAAGTCGCCAAACTCGTCATCGGGGATCAGTCCTACGAATTTCCGGTTCTGTCCGGGTCCGTCGGGCCGGATGTCATCGACATCCGATCGCTTTACGCCAAGACCGGCATGTTCACCTACGACCCCGGATTTACCTCCACGGCCGCTTGCGACAGCTCCATCACCTATATCGATGGCGACAAGGGCGAACTGCTGTATCGCGGTTACCCGATCGATCAGTTGGCCGCCAAAAGCAATTACCTCGAAGTGTGCTACCTGCTGCTCTACGGCGAGCTGCCGAGCAAGGTACAGCTGAAGGACTTCGAGGAGGTCGTCACGCACCACACCATGGTGCATGAGCAGATGCACTACTTCTATCGCGGCTTCCGTCGCGACGCCCATCCGATGGCCGTCATGACCGGCGTGGTCGGCGCCATGGCGGCGTTCTACCATGACTCCACTGACATCAACGACCCGCAGCAGCGCGAGATCGCCTCAATCCGCATGATCGCCAAGATGCCGACGATCGCCGCCATGGCGTACAAATATTCGGTCGGCCAGCCCTTCGTCTATCCGCGCAACGACCTCGATTACGCGTCCAATTTCCTGCACATGTGCTTCTCGGTCCCGGCCGAGCAGTACCAGGTGAACCCGGTCATCGCCAAGGCGATGGACCTGATCTTCACCCTGCATGCCGATCACGAGCAGAACGCCTCGACCTCGACGGTCCGGCTCGCCGGCTCGTCCGACGCCAACCCGTTTGCCTGTATCGCGGCCGGCGTGGCCTGCCTTTGGGGTCCGGCTCATGGCGGCGCCAACGAAGCGGCGCTCAACATGCTCAAGGAAATCGGCACGGTCGACCGTATTCCCGAATTCATCGCCCGCGCCAAGGACAAGAATTCCGGCTTCAAGCTGATGGGCTTCGGTCATCGCGTCTACAAGAACTTCGACCCGCGCGCCACGGTGATGCAGGCGACGGCCAAGGAAGTGTTGGCCCTTCTCGGTGTCGAGAACAACCCGATCCTGCAGGTCGCGCAGGAACTGGAAAAGATCGCGCTTGAGGATCAGTACTTCATCGATCGCAAGCTTTACCCAAATGTGGATTTCTATTCGGGCATCATCCTTGAGGCCATCGGCTTCCCCACCTCGATGTTCACCGTGCTGTTCTCGGTCGCCCGTACGGTCGGCTGGATCGCGCAGTGGAAGGAAATGATTGCCGATCCGCAGAAGAAGATCGGTCGTCCGCGCCAGCTCTATAATGGCTCGCCGGCTCGCGACTACGAGGCGATCAGCGCCCGCTGATCTGCCAGTGGCCGAGGACCCGGTCTGCCGGGTCCTGACGGGGCGCGTCGGACGTGCCGCGCTCCATCAAATCCGCAAGCTCGCCAAAGGCCGCAATCTGGTCCTGGCGGGCTTTTTTATTGTCGAGCAGGCGTAACGCGGCGGCCTTGAGCGTTTCGGGCTCTGGCCCGGTGGTGATCAACTCATCGGTGACGATGCGGCCAAGCACGATATTGGGCAGGCCCACTTGCGGGCGACCGATGCGGTCGAACTCGCGCGCCTGTGGCTTGTCGAGGACGTAAACGACGACCATGGGGACGCGGGCCAGCGCCAGTTCCAGCGTTGCTGTCCCCGACACCGATAGCGCCAGCACGCTTTGCTGATAGAGCGCACGCCGCTCGGCGCGATTGGCGACAATAGTCACTGGCACCGGCCAGTTGGCCGTCTCGGCACGCAGCCGTGCCTCCAGCGAGCGCAAGGTGGGAATGAAGAAGCCGCTGATGGCGGGATGGTCGGCCAGTTGAGCGGCGACCTGACCCAGCAGGGGCAGATGGCGGCGCAATTCGCCACTGCGACTACCCGGCAGGAGAGCGACCAGACCGCGTTCCGTACCTGTCGATGTAGGGATACCCTCGGCAAGCGAGGGGTGACCGACATAGTGTGTCGGTGGGCCTTCCAGTTGGGCCATCACCGCAGGCTCAAATGGCAAGACCGCCAGCACCTCGTCAAATAGCGGCGTCAGCGCCTTGGCCCGATGTGGCGCGCGGGCCCAGACGCTGGGGGCGACATAGAGCAGGATCGGCCGGGCAAAGCCGAGGGCCTTGACCCGCTTGGCCAGGCGCTTGGAGAAGTCCTGGGCATCGACCAGCACGACGATATCGGGATTGCCGGCCACGATCGCCCGCGCGGTCTGTTCGATACGCCACAGCAGCAGCGGCAGGCGCAGCAGCACGTCGGTCAGGCCCATGACCGCCAGGTCGCTCATCGGGAACAGCGGGCGAAGCCCCTGCCCCATCAGCTCGTCGCCACCGACGCCGGACAAAGTCACCGCGACCTTGGCGCGCAGCCGCGTCACCAGATCGGCCGCGATGCGGTCGCCCGACGGCTCACCTGCCAGAATGAACAGCTTGAGCGCGTCAGCCATCGGTGAGCCTCAGTCCGACAACACTGACGCCGAGATGGTTGGCGGCGCCGACGAGGTCGGCACGTTGCAGCAAGAGGCTGTTGTCCGCTTCGACGGCGATTGCCGCAATGCCTGCCTCGGCGCAGTTGGCGATGGTTTGGGGGCCGATTGCGGGCAGGTCGGCGAAGCTGGGCTGTTGCGGTTTAACGGCCTTGGCGAGAATCAGACGCGCCGCGCCGTCACCAGCCAGACCCAGCCGTTTCAACTCGCCGGCCCTGGCAATCAGCGCATCGGTGCCGCCGATATCCTCGACGGCCAGCACGCGATGGCCGGAGACGATAGCAGCCTGCCCAATGTCGAGCGCGCCGATGGCGCGAGCAGTTTGCAGTGCGAATTGGGCAAAGCCGATCTCGTCGGCGGACAATTCCGGTCCAGCGATCGTCCCTTTGGGCGCCAGCAATTCCGGGGCGATTTCGTGGATGCCAACCAGAGCGGCGCCGGTCATTTTCTTGAGCACGCTACCCAAGGCGGCCAGCGTGGCGTCGCCGACCGGAGCGGCACTGGCCGATGCGGCAGGTGCGTCCTTGTTGGCGAAGCGGATCAGCCCTTCACGGGTCTTGTCGGAGAGATGAATACCGCCGGCCATGACGATATGGGTGGTGCGAAAAACCTTGAGCGACCAGATGATGGCGAGCGGATTGCCGACATCGACTCCGATGACCTTGACCTTGACCTTGGTCACGTCATTGCGTGGCTCCAAGGTCAGCACCTGTACCTTGTAGCCGGCGGCCAGGGCCGCATCGACCGCATAGGGCGCCAGCGTTCCGGTGCCCGCGAAAATCGAAAGCCGTCCTGTCGCCTTGGCCATTTATTCGGGCGTGTGGCCGTTGCGCGGAATGAGGATTGGCCGGTCGGATGCGGCGCCAATGAACTTCACCACGTCCTGTACCAGCGCGTCGTTCTTGAACAGCTCGGCGGCGTCCTCCACCCGCTCACGCAGCGTGCCTTCGCTGGCGAAGATCATCCGGTAAGCCGCGCGCAGCCGATGAATGGCCTCGCGGTCGAACTTGCGGCGCTTGAGGCCGACCAGGTTGAGCCCGGCCAGCGAGGCGCGGTTGCCCAGCGCCATGCCGTAGGGGATCACGTCGCCATCGATCATCGATTGTGCGCCGATAAAGGCGTGCGGGCCGACACGGGTGAACTGATGCACCACGGCCATGCCGCCGAAAGTGACGTTATCGCCGACCAGGACGTGGCCGGCCAAACCGACGTAATTGGCCATGATGACGTTGTTGCCGAGGATGCAGTCGTGCGCCACGTGTGCGCTGGCCATCAGCAGGCAGTCATTGCCAATCTTGGTCAGCATGCCGCCACCGGCAGCAGTGCCGGGATTGATGGTCACGGCCTCGCGGATAACGCAGCGCTCACCGATTTCCAGCCGCGAGGCCTCACCGGCATATTTGCGGTCCTGCGGCTCGTGCCCAACCGAAGCGAAGGGGAAAATGCGCGAGCCGGCGCCGATTTCGGTATGGCCGTCGATGGTGACGTGGGACACAAGTTCCACATTGTCATGCAGCACGACATTGTCGCCAATGATGCAGAACGGGCCGATCTTGACCCCTGAGCCCAGCTTGGCGCCGGATCCGACGATTGCCGTCGGATGAATGGTGGCCGACGTCACAGGGGAACCCCGACGATCATCGCCGTGATTTCGGCTTCGGCGATGACGACACCATCGACGATGGCCTCTGCCTTGTAGCGGCCGACATTGCGCCGGCGCTGGATCTTAGCGATGTGGAACTCGATTTTGTCGCCAGGGCCTGCCGGCTTGCGGAATTTGGCTTTGTCCACGCCCAGCATGAGCACGATATTTTTGCGGTCGCCGCTCGAATCATGGGCGATGACGATGGCGCCAGCCGTCTGGGCCATGCCTTCGATGATCAATACGCCGGGAAAGATCGGGTTTTCCGGAAAGTGACCCTGGAAGATAGGCTCATTGAACGTCACGTTCTTGATGCCGATGGCGGTCTCGTCGCCGTCGATTTCGATGATCTTGTCGATCATCAGCATTGGGTAACGATGGGGCAGGCTTTTGAGGATCTCGGCGATGCTCATCGCTGTGAGCTCTTTGCTCGCGGTCGATAGATCGGTCATTGCCGCTTGTCCCCTTTCGATAATTTTCGCATGACGGCGATTTCGCGCCAGAAGTCTCTTATATCCTGCGCCGGAGCCCCGGCAAGCTTGGAGCCGGGCGGCCAGTTCTTGGTGACCGCGGCGCGACCATGGACCACCGAGCCGGCACCGATGGTCAGGTGGCCGGAGGTGCCGGTGCCGCCGCCCATCAGCACACCATCGCCGATAATGGTTGAGCCCGATAAGCCGCTCATCGCCGCGATCAGGCAATTGCGGCCGATGCGACAGTTGTGGCCAATCTGAACCAGATTGTCGATCTTGGTGCCCTCGCCCAGCACGGTGTCGCCCAAGGCCCCGCGGTCGATTGTCGAGTTGGCGCCAATTTCGACGCGGTCCTGGACAATAACGCGCCCAAGCTGTGGAATTTTGCGGTTGGTCTGGCCATGGTCGAGCCAGCCGAAGCCTTCAGTGCCGATGCGCACGCCGGAATGGATCGTCACGCCGTTACCGATATGGGTGCAATCGATCGTGGTATTGGCGGCAATGATGCAATTGCGGCCGATGGTGACGCCGGCACCAATGACGGTGTTGGGCCCGATAATAGTTTCTCGGCCGATCTCGACGCCCGGGCCAATGACGACATTGGAGCCCAGCACCACGTCGCGCTCCAGCAGCGGCGGCTCCAGGTCGTTGCGTTGTGCGGCGATGACCGAGCGGGTGCTGTCCGGATAGAGAAAATCGAGAATGTCGGCAAAGAGTTGGTGTGGGCGTTCCACCACCAGTGTCTGGGTCTGGGCCGGCACTGCATCGGCCAAGCCGGCAGCAACGATGACCAGACCAGCCGAGGTGCTGCGCAGCTCTTCGACGTAGTTGAGGTGGGCGGCTAGCGCCAGGTCGCCGGGGGCGGCCAGGTCCAGTTCGGCGACGCCGTGGATTTCGAAATCCTCACCGTTGAGGCTGACCAGGGCGTCGCTCCAGCCGGTCGCGGCCAGAATGGCGCTCAGCTTGGCTGGGCCGGCAAAGCGGTGAAAACGGGTATCGACCATGGTGTCACTCAAAAACAATCGAGCCGCGGCGCTACCGCCCCGCGGCTCGATAAATCTACTTACGCAATGGCGTCTACAGCAAGGTCGACAGGGTCAGCTGGAACACCTGGGTACGATCCGTGCTCGACTTGCCAAGTACGTGGGCGAAATCGCCACGCAGTGGGCCGAACGGCGAGTCCCAGAGGAGCGAGGCACCGATCGACGTACGCCATGGCGTATCCGTGCTGCCCGTTTCTACGGTGTTGGCACCGAAGTCAGGCAGACCATCCACCCAGGCGGCATCCGCCCAGATTGCGCCGCTCAGGCCGTAGCTTTCCGGCAGGACCGGGAGCGGGAACTGGATTTCGGCGGAAACGCCAGCATACATCGTGGCGCCGAGATATTCGCCAGTCGACAGACGCGGGCCAATACCACGGCTCTGGAACCCACGGATTAGCGAACCGCCCGGAATGAAGGCTTCGACCGGGCTTACACCATTGCCACTCAGGTCGTTGATAACGCCAGCCTGGCCTTTGATGCTCGCAACAATGCCACTGTCATCCATCAGCGGAATGAAGTAACGACCCTTCGCCTCGGTTTTGATCAGGTTGTGATCCCACCCGATATATTGCTGCGTGAACGTCGCATAGAGGCCTTCGGTCGGCTTCTTGACGTTGTCGACGCCGTTCCAGGTCAGCGTGTAGCCGACGAATGCCTTGTAGTACTCGTGGCCATCAACGACCAGGGTCGAGGTCGGACCTTCTTCGTCAACGATGACCTTGCGCTCGCCACCGGCAAACACGGTTGCCGACAGGTCACGGGTGATCGGGACGCCGAAGCGCAACTGACCACCGGTCGACTGCGAGCCATAGAAGTTCGTATCGCCTTCGTCGCTGATGCGATGATACGCATCGACGCCGGCAGACACTTTCAAGCCCATGAAGCGGGGGTCGGTGAACGAGAAGTCGAAAGTGCGGCCGGACTGCGAAGCGCCAACGGCGGCACGCAGATACTGGCCACGGCCAAGGAAGTTACGCTCGGTCAGCGACAGTTCGCCCAGCACGCCGTCAGAGGTCGAGTAGCCCGCGGTTGCGCCGTAGTCACCAGTCGACTGCTCAGTCACAGCGATGTTGATCACGACCTTATCGGGCGAAGAGCCGGCCTGGGTGGTGATATCGACAGCCGAGAAGAAGCCGAGGTTCTGGATCGCGGTACGGCCACGAACGACCATCGAACGATTGAAGGGGTCGCCTTCGGCGAACTCCAGCTCACGGCGGACCACGAAATCACGGGTCTTGGTATTGCCGGTGATGTTGATGCGCTCGACATAGACGCGCGGGCCCTCGTCAACCAGATAGGTGACGTTGAACTTGCGATTGGTCACGTCACGATCGAGGCGAGCGCGGACGTCAGCGAAAGAATAACCCTGCGTGGTAGCCTCGTAGGACATGTCCTCGATGGACTTCTGCAGGTCGGTGATCGAATAGCGACTGCCCTGCCCGGTCTTGACGGTGCCGGTCAACACATTGGTGTTCAGGCCGCTGATGCTGGTTTCGATACCAACATTGCCGAACTCATACTTCTCGCCTTCGTTGACGGTGAAGTTGATAAAATAGTCATTGCGGGCTGCATCGTACTCGCCGACCGAGGTCACCTGTGCGTCAGGATAGCCATGGGTAGCGTAGTAGAGGCGGACGCGTTCACGATCGACCGCAAGCTTTTGCTCGTCGTAACCGTCGTCCTTGAACAGCCAGCTCAGGAAGCCGGTTTCCTTGGTCAGCAGCGTGCCCTTGAGGGTGCCGCCATTGATCGCGTTGTTACCGGTGAAATTGATTGCAGCGATGCCGGCACGATCGCCTTCGTTGACGACGAAGGTAACGCGAACACGGCCATCGGGAATGGTTTCGGTCTTGGCGGTTACGCCGACGGAGCGATAGCCATCCTTGTCATAAGCCTGACGGATGCTTTCGATGTCGGAGGCCAGACGCGCCTGGGTGAAGATGCCGGATGCCGAGACATCCACCATGGTCAGGAGTTGTGCATCAGAGAAGCGCTTGTTGCCGTCGAACAGCACCGAGCCGACCAACTGCTCCTGCGCTTGCGCCATGGCGGTGCCGAGGACTGGAATACTGGTGCCGGCCAGTGGCGCAGCGCCCAGGATAGCCAGCGCAAAGAACACGCCGCGCATCAGCTTGGTAGGGTGGATCATCGTTTTTATTGCCTTCTGCGACCTGCCCGGGGAATCGCCATGCACAGCGCTCCCCCAAGCTAACTCCATTGAACTGTTTTACTGTTTTTTTAACCACAGACAAGGAGCATGCCTCGTAGCGGTTAGTAAATGATTGGCGGCCTTGTATTCGTGCAACACCTTGCGAACTAAGGTTAACAGCGGCTTAATTCAGGGTCCTGAGGTATGCGAACAATGTGTCGTTGAACAGCGTAAACACCGTCAACGCCAGCACTAGCGCGAAGCCGAGGCGGAATCCCATTTCCTGAATCCTCATACTCAGCGGCTTACGCCGCGCAGCTTCGATCAGGTAGTACATCAAATGCCCGCCGTCGAGCATAGGTACGGGCAAAAGATTGAAAATTCCGATATTTAGCGAGAGCAGCGCGGTCAGATTGATCAGCGCCACCACGCCCAGGGTCGCCACCTCGCCGGAAACCTTGGCGACCTTGACGGGTCCGCCAAGCTGCTCGACATCGCCACGGCCGACAAAAAAGTCGCCCAGGAACGCGCCGGTGCGCTGCACGATGAAGCGGATTTCCTCGACGGTCATGCCCAGGGCCTCGACCGGGCCGGGCCGATACAGCGTGACGTCGTTATCGGCGACATCGCGGCTGACGCCGATGCGCCCTATGCGTTGATTATTGCCGAAACGGTCCTGCACTTCGACCGCTTCGGGCGTCAAAGTCAGGGTTTGAGGGGCGCCGTTGCGCTCGATGGCAAGGCTCACCTGGCGCGCCGGGCTGGTGGCGACAAAGCGTTGAAAATCCTCGAAACCGCGCACCACATAGCCGTCTACGGCGATGACGGTGTCCCCGGCCTGGAGGCCCGCCTGCTCGGCAACCGAGCCGGCAGTCACCCCCGTGATCACTGGCGGGATGGTATAGCGGCCATAACCGAGCAGCAGCGCGTAGAGGATCACGAAAGTCAGGATCACGTTGGCCAGCGGGCCGGCGACGACCACCGAAATGCGCTGCCAGACGTTCTTGTTGGCGAACAGATGCGGGGCCAGCTCCGGATCGAGGTTTTCCACAGCATCGGGATCCGGCACGCTGGCGGCATTCATGTCGCCGACGAAGCGCACATAGCCGCCAAGGGGAATCGCCGAAATTTTCCAGCGGGTGCCACGCTTGTCGTTCCAGCCGACCAGTTCGGGCCCAAAGCCGATCGAGAAGGTCTGGATGGCGATGCCATTCCAGCGCGCCACCAGGTAGTGCCCCATTTCGTGGACGAATACGATCACTGTCAGCACGACCAGGAACGGCAGCACATAGGACAAAAGCCAGGGAACGAAGGCGAGCACTGAAGCGAACATGGTCTTCCTTATCGGCGGCAATCACCGCGCAGGAGGCGGTATCACCAGAACAGCAATCCTTCGGCCACAGCGCCGAAGCCGGCATGCAGGGTGCCGAGGAGCAGCACGAACAACACGCCGAATGTGAGGCTGTCGAGCCGATCCATCAGGCCGCCATGTCCGGGAATGATATCGCCGCTGTCCTTGATGCGGAAGTGGCGCTTTGCCGCGCTCTCGCTGAGGTCGCCCAACTGGCCCAAAATGCTGATGATGGCCGATACGATCAGTCCGATCCACCACGGCGAATCGGTGGCGATGATCCAGACGATCAGGCCGGCCGTAGTGCCGAGCGATAGCCCCCCCAAAGCGCCAGACCAGGTCTTGGAGGGCGAGATATCGGGCGCCAGCTTTTCGCCGCCGATCTGGCGGCCGGTAAAGAACGCCGCCGAATCGGTCATCCACACCACGGTGGCAAGATAAACGCCGGCCCAAACGCCCGTCAGCGTCGTGCCGCGCAGGGCGAGCAGCGCGACGATGACTGCGCCGGTGAGCACGAGGCCACCTATGCGCCAAAGCACCCCCTCCCCGCGCGCGACGAGCGCAACAACGCAGGCAATGCCGATAACGCCTGCCGAGCCGGCCAGGCCAAGCCAGGGGAACAGTGGGCCGGACAGCGCTACGAGACCGATCAGCGCGATGCCAACCCGCGTCAATGGCGCCCGGGTGACCATGGTCTCCCACTCGCGATAGACGCCGGCGAACACGACGCCAACCACCAGCGCGAACAGGTAGCCACCAAAATAGAGCGTTATGGCCACGACCGGAATCAGCACCGCCGCAGAGCCGATGCGAGGCCCCAGGTCGGCCCAGTTCGGACGACGATTGGGGGTGGGGTCGGCAGCGGGATCGCCGGGACTGGTCAAGGCGTTTTCGCCTCGATGCCACCATAGCGCCGGTCGCGCAGGGAAAACGTTTCGAGCACCCGCAGGAAGCTGGCCTCGTCGAAATCGGGCCAGTATTCGTCCACAAAGACGAATTCAGAATAAGCCGCCTGCCACAGCAGGAAATTGGAAATCCGCTGTTCGCCGCTGGTGCGGATGATCAGGTCGGGGTCGGGAATGCCATGGGTGTAGAGCGCGCGCTCGACGGTGGCCTCGGTGATATCGTCGGGATTGAGCCGGCCGGCAGCCACTTCGCGGGCGATCAGACGCGTCGCATCGGTGATTTCGGCCTTGCCGCCATAGTTGAAGGCGACGATCAGGGTGAGCCCGGTATTGGTCGCCGTCTTGGCCTCGACATCGTCGATCAGCCGGGTCAGCGACGGCTCAAGACCGGTGCGCGAGCCAATGATGCGCACCTTCACATTGTTACGAATCAGCTTTTGCAAATCAGATGCAACGAACCGGCGCAGCAAATTGAAAATGAACGCGATTTCATCGCGCGGGCGGGTCCAGTTCTCGGAGGAGAAACTGAACACCGTCAGGTTAGCGACGCCGTAATTGATGCACAGTTCGACCAGATTGCGCAGCGCCTTGACGCCCTCAATATGGCCTTCGGTGCGCAGCTTGCCACGGGCTTTGGCCCAGCGGCCATTGCCATCCATGATCATGCCGATATGCGCGGGAATGCGCAGGCGCGGACGTTGCGCGGTTTCGGCAGTGATGGCGGAGTCGCTGGACATCTACGCCCTCCCGGCGCAGCAGGTCATGAGGTCCTAAACCTGCATGATTTCTGCTTCTTTGGCCGCTACCAGCGCATCGACCTCGGCCACATGCGCATCGGTGGTCTTCTGCACCACGTCGGTTTGTGCACGCGCATCGTCCTGGCTCATATCGCCATCTTTTTCCGCCTTCTTGAGCGCGTCCATGCCGTCGCGGCGGATGTGCCGGATGGCGACGCGAGCCGCTTCGGCATAGTTATGCGCGACCTTGGTCAAATCGCGGCGGCGCTCTTCGTTGAGTTCGGGCAGCGGCACACGGATCACCTGCCCCTCCCCCATGGGATTGAGGCCCAGGCCGCTATCGCGGATGGCCTTCTCAACCGCATTGGCGAGCTGGCGATCCCAGACCTGAACGCTGAGCATGCGCGGCTCCGGCACGGTGATGGTGGCCAGCTGGCTCAGCGGCGTGCGCGAACCATAGGCTTCCACCGATACCGGCTCCAGCAGGCTGGCGCTGGCGCGTCCGGTCCGCAAGCCGACCAATTCGTCGCGCAATGAGGCGATCGATTTCTGCATGCGGGTTTTGATGTCGGCGAGGTTGTAGGCCATGATATTCGTCCTTCTAGGCTAGAGCGGCTTGCCGATGCGCGTGCTGCGGACACGTCCGGCAAGAACGCCCGACAGGCCTTCCTTGTCGTCCAGCGAGTACACGATTATCGGCAGATTATTGTCGCGGGCAAGAGCGAAGGCTGCCGTGTCCATGACCCGCAAATTCTGTTTGATGACGTCGTCGTGACTGATCTGATCGTAGCGCGTAGCGGTCGGATCTTTCTTGGGATCGGCCGAATAGACGCCGTCGACATTGGTGCCCTTGAGCACGACGTCGCATTCGAGTTCGATGCCCCGCAGGGCGGCAGCCGTATCGGTGGTGAAAAACGGATTGCCGATGCCGCCGCCCAGGACGACGACATAGCCGTCTTCCAGTGCCGCTTTGGCAGCGCGCGCGGTGTAAGTATCGGCTACTGATGGCATGGTCGTCGCGCTGAAGACCTTGGCCTTCACGCCAGCATTGGTGAGGGCCCCAGCCAGCGCCAGAGCATTGATGACGGTGCCGAGAGTGCCCATCATGTCGGCGGTGACCCGGTCACCACCGTTGGCGGCCACGGCCATGCCGCGGAAAATGTTGCCACCGCCAGTGACAATGGCCATTTCGATCCCGGTTCGCGCCACGTCGGCGATCTGGCGGGCGACGCCATCGAGAAATTCAGGTTGGATGCCAAACTGCTGATCGCCTGACAGCGCTTCGCCCGACACTTTGAGCAAAATGCGTTTATAGGCAGGCGCCATTGGCAAATCCTTCTCGAATTGATAATGGGCGCGCCGAATCCGGGGCGCCCGGCAGACCCTAGTGCATATGCCCGTCCGGTGGGAAGCACCGGCGAGTACGAATTGCCATCAGGTTAAGACATTGTGCTCGATCGATACCGGTTTTGGGCACCGCCCCCGGCAGAGAGCAAAAGGCGGGCCCGCAGGCCCGCCTTCGATGATTAGTTCTGCTTGACGCCCGAAGTGGCGGCCACTTCGGCGGCGAAATCAGTGACGGCCTTCTCGATGCCCTCGCCGAGCGCAAAGCGCACGAACTTGGTCAGCTTGATGGGCGCGCCAACGTCCTTTTCGGCATTCTTGATCGCGACGCCGACCTTGGTCTCGCCGTCGATCACGAACGTCTGGGCCAGCAGCGTGACGTCTTCGAAGTACTTGCGCATGCGACCGTCGACCATCTTCTCGGCGATTTCGGCCGATTTGCCCGATTCCTTGACCTGTTCCAGGATGATGGCGCGCTCGCGGGCGACAACAGCCGGGTCGAGATCGGCAGGATCGATGGACAGCGGGTTGGTCGCTGCGATGTGCATGGCCAACTGCTTACCGAGAGCCGACAGAGCCGCCTTGTCGCCAGTCGATTCCAGACCGACGAGGATACCCATCTTGCCCAGGCCCGGCTTGACGGACGAATGGACATAGCTTTCCACCACGCCATCGGTGACCGAAACGGTCGCCGTGCGGCGCAGGTTCATGTTCTCGCCGATCTTGGCGATGGCTTCGGTGATTTCGGCCGAAACCGAATGGCCCGAAGACGGGAAGGGCATTTCGCCGAGCTTGACCACGTCGCCGTCGGCATCGAGCGCCAGCTTGGCGACATTGCCGACGATGGCCTGGAACTGCTCGTTCCGCGCCACGAAATCGGTCTCGGAGTTGACTTCGACCACAGCGGCCGTGGTGCCGTTGGTGGCAACGCCAACAAGGCCTTCAGCGGCGATACGGTCGGCCTTCTTGGCGGCCTTGGCGAGGCCTCGGGTGCGTAGCCAATCGACCGCAGCTTCCATGTCGCCAGCGGTTTCGGCCAGGGCCTTCTTGCAGTCCATCATCCCGACACCAGTGGCGTCGCGAAGCTGCTTGACCATTCCAGCAGTGATTTCCATAGGTTCACCTCTCGGCGGCCCCGCAACGGGGCCGCATGGTTCAATAAAACGGGGCTATTAGAACCGTCTTAGTTGACGGTTGGTGTGGGCTCGACAGCGGCAGGAGCGGCCTCGACAGCAGCTTCCGGCAACGCTTCTTCGACAGGAGCGCGTTCGGAGGCGCCCAGATCGGTGCCCATGGCGCTCGACGAGCGGCCAATGCCATCGATCGCAGCGCGCGAGACCAGCGACACGTAAAGCTCCAGCGCGCGGCTGGCGTCGTCATTACCGGGGATCGCGAAATCGACGGTGTCGGGATCGCAATTGGTGTCGACGATAGCGATTACCGGGATGCCCAGGCGACGAGCTTCCTTGATCGCATTGGCTTCCTTGTTGGTGTCGATGATGAACAGCAAGGACGGCAGGTTGCCCATGTCCTTGATGCCGCCGAGGTCGCGCTCAAGACGCTCCTGCTCGCGGCTCATCATCAGGCGCTCCTTCTTGGTGCGGCCTTCGAGCTCATCGGGACCCATCGCTTCGAGTTCGCGCAGGCGCGAGATCGACTTCGAAATGGTCTGCCAGTTGGTCAGCGTGCCGCCGAGCCAACGCGAATTGACGAAGTACTGAGCCGACGACTTGGCAGCCTCGGCAACCAGCGGGGCCGCCTGACGCTTCGTGCCGACGAACAGCACGCGGCCGCCATCGGCAACGGTGTCGGAGATCAGCTGCAGGGCGCGGCTCAGGGCCGGCACGGTCTGGCTCAGATCGAGAATGTGGATGTCGTTGCGAACGCCAAAAATGTAGCGTTCCATCTTGGGGTTCCAGCGGTGCTTCTGGTGACCAAAGTGAACGCCAGCTTCAAGCAATTGACGCATAGAAAATTCGGGCAGTGCCATGATGGCTGCTCCTGTTTACCGGTTGATGCCTCCACGGGGCCTTGCGACAGTTGCCTGCCACCGGAGGGCAATCTGGTTGAACAGATCGCCTGCCTCGTGTGTGAAATCGCGACGACACGCAGTCGAACGCAAACGCGCATATAGGGGAAGAGAGGGGGAAAGGCAAGGCCGTGCAGCGCCGCGGCCAATCGAGAGCTGGTCTACCTGACCACTGCCGCGTGCCAGACGCCCTCGGCGCCGTCGCCGGTTACGTCCCCGGCCTTGTGGTCCCCTGCATACCGATACAAGGGATGCCCGTTATAGGCCCAGATGGTGCCGCCCCGCGCCGCGACCGGGCTCAGTGCGCCTGACGCGACCGCGCCTGGGGCCGCTTTCATCCAGGGCCAGGCCGCAGCGCAGAGCCCGCTGCAGGTGGGCACACCGCCCTTGTCGTTATCATAGGTATAGAGCGTGCGGCCCTGCGTATCGGTCAAAACATGGTGCCCGTTATAAGGAACTGACTGGATCGCTCCCCCAGCGACGCTGGCAGCCAAGGCGCCGCCAGACGTTACGAGACAGGCCAGGGCAGCGCCAAACAGCAATGCGGGTATTTGCATTTCAATATCCTCCTGTAACAGCCGCTACAGCGGCGCACACAAGGACAACACGTGCGATCAAGAAATAATCCGGCTCTCACCACTTCGTTACACAGGGCGCGTCGGTGCGGGATTTATCGACCCGGACCTAGCGCCATGGCCGGCGTCGAAAGGTTGATGATCGCTATCGTTTCCTGGCCAAGCTGGCGGCCGAACCCCGAGGGCAAATGCCACGGTGGCAATTCCGCTCAAGGGCAGCATTACGCTGGTCGTCTCCAAGTCATAGAGCGTTTGCAGGAAGAGCGCGCAGGGATTTCATGGTTTGCGTGGACGACGAAATACTCCAGCGAGGGCACTACTGGTATACCGCCTCAAGCTTGTGGCCGTCCGGATCGCGGACGAACGCCGCATAGTAGCTGGCACCATAGTGTGGACGTGGTCCTGGAGGGCCAGCATCTGCACCGCCATGGCTCAGGGCCACGGCATGAAACATGTCCACCGCCGCAGGGTCCGGCGCCGTGAAGGCGAGATGAAAGCCTTCTCCCGCCGGCGACGCGTTGGGGCTGGCGAACAGATTGAGCTTTTCGCCGCCGCCCGGCTCGCCATAGCCCAACCCGTTGACGCCGGTCCACAGCCGGACATAACCCAGTGCCGCCAGACCGGCGTCATAGAAGGCCATCGCCCGCGCCAGATTCGTTACGCCCAGCGAGACATGGCCCAACATCAGTGGAACCGCACGTCCATTACGCCTTCCAGAGCCTTGATGCCGCCGGCGACTTCGGCGGTCAGCCGGTAGCTGCCTGGGAGTTCGATCTCATATTCGCGGGCGCCGCCGTCGCGGATGACGACGAAGTTCACGGACCCCTCCCCGCCCCGCTTGAGCTGGGCGCTGATCGAGCCGAGGGCCTTGGAGTCGGACGCGAAGACGGTCAGCCGCCGATCTATCTTTTCCGCCACGCCCTCGATCGGCTCGGCTGAGAGCAGCCGCAGGCTGATGCCTTCCGCCCGCTCATCGGCCCCGACCTGCAGGATCACCGACTTGCCGGGACTAAGGATGCCGCCGAACTCGTTGATCTGCTCAGAAAAGGCGATGACTTCGAAGCTGCCGCTCTGATCGCTCAGGGTCAGGATCATCATCGGCGTACCTTTTCGAGTACGCCGATCCTGGCGGCCGGAAATCGTTCCGGCCAACCGCCCGGCACCGGCTCCGTCCTTCACCGCCCGCTCGAAATCGCCCCATTTCTGCACACGCAGCCGCTCGAACACATCGGCATAAGCATCGAGTGGATGCGCCGAGAGGTGGAAGCCAATAGCGGAGAGTTCGCGGTCGGCGCGCTCCGTCGTGCTCCAGGCGGGAACGCCCGCGGGAAGCTTGATTGGCTCGGGCTCGCCCGAATCGAACATATTCCATTGTCCGGCCGTGCGCTCGGTGGTCAGCGACTGGGCCATGCCCATCACCGCCTCGATAGCGGCAAAGGCCACTTCGCGGCGCGGCACGATGTCATCGAAGGCACCGGCATTGGCCAGGGTTTCCAGCGTGCGCTTGGAGAGAATGCGCGGATCGACCCGGCGGGCGAAGTCACCCAGGTCCTTGAAAGGGGTATCGCCCCGCGCTTCCACGATATGCTCTGCCACCTGCCGGCCGACGCCCTTGACCGCACAGAGGCCATAATGAATGGCCTTGTTCTTGACCGAAAACACCGCCTCGGAGCGGTTGACGCATGGCGCCACCAGCTCAATCTTGTTGCGCTTGGCCTCGCTGCGAAACTCGGCCAGCTTGTCGGTATTGCCCATATCCAGCGTCATCGACGCAGCGAGAAATTCGTTGGGATAATGCGCCTTGAGATAGGCGGTCTGGTAGGAGACCAGGGCATAGGTCGCGGCGTGGCTCTTGTTGAAGCCGTAATTGGCGAACTTGGCCAGCAGGTCGAAAATGGTGTCGGCTTCGCCCTTTTTGAGGCCGTGCTTGATGGCGCCGTCGCGGAAGCGCTCGCGCTGGGCGTCCATCTCCGCCTTGATCTTCTTGCCCATGGCGCGGCGCAGCATATCGGCTTCGCCGAGCGAATAGCCCGACAGAAGCTGGGCGATCTGCATCACCTGTTCCTGGTAGACGATAACGCCATAGGTCTCGTCGAGCACCTTGGAGAGGTCGGGATGGGGATATTCCACCTCTTCGCGCCCGTGTTTGCGGTCGCAGAACAGGGGGATATTGTCCATCGGGCCGGGGCGATAGAGCGCCACGATAGCGATGATGTCCTCAAAGCGGTCCGGCTTCATGTCCACCAAAGCGCGCCGCATGCCAGCGCCCTCGACCTGGAAGACGCCAAAGCTGTCGCCCTTGGCGTAGAGGTCGTAGGTGGGCTTGTCGTCGATCGGGATATCTTCGATGCGGAAGTCGCCGCCGTCCTGATTGATCATCTTGACGGCATAATCGATGGTCGTCAGCGTCTTAAGGCCGAGGAAGTCGAACTTCACGAGGCCCGCCGCCTCGCTCCACTTCATGTTGTATTGGCACACCGGCATATCCGAGCGCGGATCGCGATAGAGCGGCGCCAGATCCTGCAGCGGCCGGTCGCCGATGATGATGCCGGCGGCGTGGGTCGAAGCGTGGCGGAACAGGCCCTCGAGATTCCTGGCGATGGCGACCAGTTCGCGAACCGTCTCGTCCTCGTCGGCCATCTGCTTGAACTGGGGCACCTCTGCCATGGTGCGCTCGATCGAATAGGGATCGGCCGGATTTGCCGGCACCAGCTTGCACAACCGGTCGACCTGCCCGTAGGGCATTTGCAGCACGCGCCCGACGTCACGCAGCACGGCGCGCGCCTGTAGCGTTCCGAAGGTGATGATCTGCGCCACCTGCTCGGTGCCGTATTTGGTCTGGACATACTGGATCACCTCTTCGCGGCGATCTTGGCAGAAGTCGATGTCGAAATCCGGCATCGAGACGCGTTCCGGATTGAGGAAGCGCTCAAACAGCAGGTTATACGCCAGCGGGTCCAGGTCGGTGATGGTGGTGGCATAGGCCACCAGTGAGCCAGCACCCGAACCACGGCCCGGACCGACCGGAATACCATGCGCTTTGGCCCACCGGATGAAATCGGCCACGATGAGGAAGTAGCCGGGGAATTTCATCGACGCGATGATGCCCAGCTCGAATTCCAGCCGGTCGCGGTATTCCTGCTCGGTCTTGCCCGGCGCGGTGCCGACGGTGGCGAGGCGCATGTCGAGCCCCTCCTCCGCCATCTTGCGCAAAGCGGCGGCTTCCACAGCGACGGCCTCGTCGTCGGTCAGGTCCGGCGCCGCAGCGAATTTGGGCAGGATCGGCGCGCGAGTTTTTGGCCGATAGGCAATGCGCTGGGCGATCTCGATGGTCGAATCGAGTGCCTCTGGCAGGTCGGTGAACAGTTCCACCATTTCGGCGCGAGTCTTGAAATAATATTGGTCGTTCAGCTTGCGCCGCGCGGTCTGCGCCAGCACGGTGCCGCCCGCAATCGCCAGCAGCGCATCGTGGGCCTCAAATTCCTTGGCGGATTTGAAGAACGGCTCATTGGTGGCCACCAGCGGGATGCCCCGGCGATAGGCATAATCTACCAGCCGCGGTTCGACCGAAGCCTCCTGCACCCGCCCATGGCGCTGCAATTCGATATAGAGTCTGTCGCCGAACAGGCGTTCCAGCCGCTCCAGCCGTTGATAGGCATGAACATCCTGCCCTGCCGCAAGGCACGCATCGATCGCGCCCTCCGGCCCGCCGGTCAGGCAGATGATGCCGTCGAGCCCCTCGCGATCCAGCCAGTCGACCTGCGCGCGCGGCGCACCGCCGTCGCCGAGCAGATAGGCTTTGGACACCAGGCGGGAGAGATTGCCGAAGCCGGTTTCGCTGCTGGCCAGCAGCACGACGCTGGATTTGGCGGAATGGGTATGGTTGCCGCGCTCATTGGTGCGCTCTTCGGTGGCGGCGAAATCGACAGCCAGTTCCACCCCGATCAGCGGCTGGATGCCCTTTTTGGCGGCCTTCTCGGAGAATTCCAGCGCCCCGAACAGATTGCCAGTATCGGCAATGCCCAATGCCGGCTGGTGATCGTCCTTGGCCAGCTTCAAAATGGTTTCGAGCTGCAGCGCTCCCTCGAGCAGGGAATACGCCGAATGCACATGCAGATGGATGAAGCCGGGACCGCTCATGATCGTCCTTTACCGAAGCTCCCCTTGTGACAGCCTCAGCGCCGATGCGAAATCAAATCGACGCGCAATCCACAGGGTCACACGAGTCTGGTCAGCACATCCATCCAGGTCAGCGAGCCGACGGTGAAGGCACCGAGAGTTACGAACGCAGCGAAATCCTTGAAGAAAGTCAGCATTTCCGTCTCCTGTGTTTCCGATACGTTCTTATAAGTTCGCTATTTGTTCCTGTCCACGGAGAACTGCGTGCACAGCGGGGATTGCCCTCGCTTGGTTAGGAATTCGTTAGGAGATGGCGGTGCCGCCCTTTCTCAGATGGCCGCGCACACGGAAATGTGGCCATTCGCTCTGCTTTTCGGCTCGGTCCAAAACCATGTATCCTCGCTTGCACATGAGGAGGACGCGGTGAAGCCGACAACATTGACCAAGCTCACCCGTATCCTTGGTATGCTGGGATCGGACCATGCCGGCGAGCGCGCGTCGGCTGCATTGGCTGCGCACAAGCTTGTCGGCACGCTCGATCTTACCTGGCGGGAATTGTTGGAGCATCCGCAGGTGGTTCCGAGCAAGGTCGTGGTCAAGCGCATCCACGAATATGGCATCGAGCATCACGAGGCGGCCGAAGCCCGAATGCGCCAGCTCAAGGCGGAGAACCAGAAACTGACGGCGGAACTCAAGACCGCGCGGCGGCGATTGGCGGTCATTGCCGAACAGGCTCGCAAAGCCAGCATGCAGGACGAGTAGCGTTCGGCGGTGCCGCTACAGGCTGTGCGACACCACAAGCCCACCGCGAAGCGTCACGATTCGGTCGGCGCGCCGCGCCAGATCATGATTGTGGGTAGCAATCAGCGCCGCCGCGCCCTCGTTCTTGATCAGGTTACGGAGGGCCCCGAACACCAGGTCGCTGGTTTCGGGATCCAGATTGCCGGTCGGCTCGTCGGCCAGAATCACCTTGGGATGATTGGCGGCGGCGCGGGCAATGGCGATGCGCTGCTGTTCGCCACCTGAAAGTTCGGCGGGGCGATGGCTGGCGCGCGGTGCAACACCGAGCAGGTCGAGCAATTCCATCGAGCGCTTGTCGGCCGCGGCCTGCGACTGGCCGGCGATCAATTGCGGAATGGAGACGTTCTCCAACGCGGTGAATTCGGGCAGCAAGTGGTGGAACTGGTAGACATAGCCCACGGTCGAGCGGCGCAATTGCGTCCGTCCGCGATCGCCCAGCTTGCTGGTCTTGATGCCGATGATCTCGATCTCGCCGCCCTGCGGGCTTTCCAGCAGCCCGCTCAAATGCAGTAGCGTCGATTTGCCAGCGCCCGAGGGCGCCACCAGCGCGACCATCTCGCCGCTTTCCACCGTCAGGTTGGCGGCCTCAAGCACGCGGACCATCTTGTCCCCTTGCCCGTAGTGGCGATGCACGTCGGTCAGCACCAGATGCGGTTTACTCATAACGCAGGGCCTCGACGGGGTCGTATTGGGCGGCGCGCCAGGCCGGATACAGCGTCGCGAGGAAGCTCAGGCCCAGCGAAAGGCAGACCACGACTGTGACCTCCACCGGATCAGTCTTGGACGGCAGGGCCGCGAGGAAGAACACTTCGGGCGGGAAGATCGCCACGCCCAGCGTGTTGGACAGGAAGGCCCGCAGCGGCTCGGCATAGGACGCTACGAGCAGGCCAAGCCCGAGGCCGATCAGCGTTCCCACAAATCCGATCGTGGTGCCGGTGATGGAGAAGATGCGCATGATCGAGCCGCGCGTGGCGCCCATGGTGCGCAGCACGGCGATATCCGAGCTTTTGTCCTTCACCAGCATGATCAGGCTGGAGATGATGTTGAACGCCGCCACGAGGATAATCATCGAGAGGATAGTGAACATCACTACGCGCTCGACCTGCAACGCCGAGAAAAAGGTCTCGTTGCGCTGCTGCCAATCGGTCAGCACCAGCGGCCGCGTAGACGGGTCGGCCTGGAGCTTGGCGCGCATATTGGTGATGTCGTCGGCATCGTGGATGAAGATTTCAGCGGCCGAGGCCTGGCCAACGCGGGTATAGGCGGCATCGATTTCCGCATCGGTCGCCATCGGATCGAGCGGCTTCAGGCCGGGCTTGAGCTCGTCCTTATAGAGCTTGAAATAGCTCTGGGCCGGCTCCAGCGGCATGTACATGAAGAAGCTGTCGAACTCGACCATGCCCAGATCGAAGATCACATTGACTGGGTAGGACCGGATCTGTGGCGTGGTGCCGAACGGCGTCATTGCCCCATCGGGATTGATGATGGTGACGCTATCGCCGAGCGATACACCCAGCGTCTGGGCCAGCCGGTAGCCGATGGCGATTCCCTTGCTGGTGTCCCAATTGTCCCAGCCGCCCTGGTCGGCGGCATTGTAGAGCAGCTTGAGCTTCTTGATATTTTCTTCGTCCATGCCGCGCACGGTGACGCCGGTGGAGCTGCCCTTGCCCGAAGCCAGAACCTGGCCTTCGACATAGTAGACGGCGAAATCCACGCCCGGAATCTTTTGCAGATTGGCGATGGTTTCCTTGTAGTCGGTGAACTCGCGCTCGATCGGGAAGGCGGTGAAGTGGCCGTTCAGCCCAAGGATTTTGGTCAGTAGCTCGGCGCGAAAACCGTTCATTACCGACATGACGACAATCAGTGTGGCCACGCCGATGGCGAGGCCGACCATTGTCAGGCTGGCGATCACCGAAATGAACGCCTCCTTGCGACGGGCGCGCAAATAGCGGCCCGCTATCATCCATTCGAAACGCGCAAACGCCCGCGTTCCCTTGTTGAGTACAGGCGCTGTCGCGTCGCTCAAATGTCATTCCGCCTTTGCGGTTCGATCAGGCTGACGATACGGGCAACCGCATCGGCGATCGGCAGGGTTTCGCGCTCGCCGCTCTTGCGATGCTTGATTTCGGCTTCACCTGATTTGAGGCCACGCGGCCCCAGGATCAGCTGATAGGGAATGCCGATCAGGTCCGCGGTGGTGAACTTGGCCCCTGCCCCCTGGTCGCGGTCGTCATAAAGCATGTCGATGCCGGCCGCATTCAGCTCTTCATAGAGCTTGGTGCAAGCCGCGTCGCATTCGGCGTCGCCTGCCTTGAGGTTGATCAGCACGGCCTCGAACGGAGCAACGCTGACTGGCCAGACAATGCCCGCCTCGTCATGGAACGCTTCGATGATCGCAGGAACGAGCCGCGTCGGACCGACGCCGTAAGAGCCCATGTGCACGACTATTTCCTTGCCGTCGGGACCGGTCACGGTCGCCTTCATCGGCTCGGAATACTTGGTCCCGAAGTAGAAAATATGGCCGACTTCGATACCGCGTGCAGAAACCCGATGTTCCTCGGGAACTGCCGCTTCAAACTCAGCCATATCGACCATGTCTTCGGTCGCGGCATAGAGCGAAGTCCAGTCGTTGAACACCGGCTTGAGATCGCCGCGGAAGTCGATGTCCTGGGGCGGAATGGGCTTGTCGAGCAGGCGGCGATCGCAGAACACGGCGCTTTCGCCTGTCTCGGCCAGCACGATCCATTCATGGCTGAGATCGCCACCGATGGGGCCGGTATCGGCGCGCATCGGGATCGCCGTCAGGCCCATGCGCGAATAGGTGCGCAGATAGGCCACGAACATGCGTTCATAAGCCTTGACCGCGTCTTCCTTGGTCAGGTCGAACGAATAGGCGTCCTTCATCAAAAATTCGCGGCTGCGCATGGTGCCGAAACGGGGACGCACTTCGTCACGGAACTTCCACTGCACGTGGTACAGGTTCAGCGGCAAGTCCTTGTAGGACTTCACATAAGTGCGGAAGATGTCGGTGATCATCTCCTCATTGGTCGGGCCATAGAGAAATTCGCGCTCGTGCCGGTCCTCGATGCGCAGCATTTCCTTACCATAGGCATCGTAGCGCCCGCTTTCGCGCCACAGATCGGCCGACTGGATGGTGGGCATGAGCAGTTCGATTGCGCCGGAGCGGTTCTGCTCCTCCTCGATGATCTTCTGCACCTTCATCAGCACTTTGTAGCCAAGCGGCAGCCAGGAATACAGGCCGGAGGCCTGCTGGCGGATCATGCCGGCGCGCAACATCAGGCGGTGCGAGACGATTTCGGCCTCTTTGGGAACGTCGCGCAGCACGGGGAGGAAGTAGCGGGACAGACGCATGACGACTCCAAAACTGACGGCGACTCAAGGCTTTTGTTAGTGCCCACTGAAATCCTACAAGTCCATCCGTGGCAAGCATGCAAGCCATGCAGAATCTGCGTGACAGGGCCGATTCTTGTTGTTAGGGTCTGCCTCAATAAAACAAAGGTGGTTCCAAACCGCCGGACGTCGACAACGTCAAGGGAGGAGCGTTGGCTGCCGCTTTCGTAGCGTGCCTAAGACCAGCGTATTGTCGAACAAACTCAATTCAGCAGGGCCTTTGGGCCCTGCTTTTTTGTTTGTGTAATCGATTGCACGTTCTGGCTTGGGCATTGTCTTCCGTCCGTGCGAAACTGTCGATTGCGCGGCCTTGATGCTGCGCGCCGCACGCATGGCTACAGCCTCGGCAGACTTGCCAATTTGACCATTATCCCTGGAGGCCAAATGGCCAATGCCGCCGACCTGCGACGACTAGCCCTGGCCCTGCCCGGCACGACCGAAGCGCCGCATTTCGACCGCGCGGCATTCAAGGTTGCGCGGATTTACGTGACGCTGGCCGGCGATGGCATGACCGCCAATCTCAAGCTGACGCCGGATGAGCAGGAGCTCAAATGCACTGTGGCGGAAGACATTTTCAAGCCGCTCGACAATGCCTGGGGTCGACAGGGCTGGACCACAATCTACCTGCCCGCCGCGACGGAAGCCGATCTCAGCGATGTACTGGACATGGCCTGGCGCCACGCCGAGCCGAAAGTGGTCGCGCGCAAGCGGGCGCGGTAATTTTCAGGCGGGTGCAAAGACCATCCACACCCATAGCCCTTCCAGCGGGCCACTCTCAACCGGCGCAAGCGGCGAGAGGCCCGCGGATCAAGTCCGCGGGAAGAAGAGTGTTCCGAAGCCACGGGACAGAATGCCCGTGCTAGTTCCAATATTCCTTGAGCGTCGGATTGCTGAGGCCCCAGAACAGCAGAGCCGTAACAACGATCGCCAATACACTCGTCGCCAGCACCTTGGGCCACATGCGCAGCACGGCGGGCGCACCGGGGTCGGAGCCACGGACGATCTCCCCGGCCTCCGCCTGGCTGCGCGATCCAATCGGCAGCACCAGGATAAAGCACAGCCACCAGATGACGAAATAGACGGCGAGGAGCGAACCGATCTGCATGGCGGGGATTCCGACGGGTCGTTAAAGTTGCGGCACACTAGACCTCGCGACGCGGTTGTCGAACCACGACATCGTGCACCAATTGTCGCAGCTATATCTCTTCACCTCTCCCTTTGGGGGAGAGGTCGACCCACTTGGGTCTGGTGAGGGGGCCTTTACTGGGTGAGGTGTGCCGGGGAAGGCCCCCTCACCCTTCGCTGCGCGCCGACCTCTCCCCGAAAGGGAGAGGTGAAGGCTAGACCCGGTGTACGAACACCGACACGTTCGGCTTGCGGCCCCAATAGGCATTGACCTCGTTGCGCACGGCCTTGAACAGGGCCGAGTTGAGCACTTCGGTATCGCTGCGGCGCTTGGGCGGCACGCTCTTGAGCACGCCCGCAATGGTGTTTTCCACCAGCTCGGTTAGCGACTCGTCCTCGGTTTCCGGCAGGCCCTCGATCACCAGATCGGGGCCAGAGACCACCTGGCCGCTGCCATTGACACAGAGGCTGACCACGATATGGCCGCCGAATGACAGGCGACGCCGGCCTTTGACGCCGCTTTCGTCGGGCGTGCAGAGCACGAGGCCATCGAGATAGAGTTCGCCGGTGCGCACTTCGGCCGGGAAGGCCAGCGGCTCGGGGAACAGGCGGACCATGTCGCCATTGCGAGCGTCGATGACGTTGGGGATGCCCTCTTCGCGACCCAGCTTGGCATGGGCCATCAAGTGCATCGCTTCGCCATGCACCGGCACCAGCACTTCGGGCTTCAGCCAGCCATAGAGGCGCTTGAGTTCCTCGCGGCGCGGATGGCCGGTGACGTGGACCAGGCCATCCTTCTGCGTGATGACCTCGACGCCCTTGTCGATCAGCATGTTCTGGATGTCGTTGACTTCTCGCTCATTGCCCGGAATGGCCCAGGACGAAAAGATCATGCGATCGCCGGCGGTCAGGTCGATCACCGGATGCTCGCCACGCGCGATGCGGGCGATGGCGGCGCGGGCTTCACCCTGGCTGCCGGTGCAGAGCAGCACGATCTTGTTGCGCGGAATGGTGCGGTAGGCATCCTGGTCCAGCAGCGGCGGGCAGCCTTCCAGCATGCCCAGTTCGCGGGCAATACCCGTGATGCGGTGCAGCGAGCGGCCCGACATCACCACATGGCGGCCAGCTTTTTCGGCGGCCTTGGCTATCGAGATCACGCGGCCGACGTTCGACGCGAAGGTGGTCACCGCAACGCGGTTGGGCGATTCGGCGATCATGGCGGCCAGGTTCGCGGCGACTTCGGCTTCGCTCGGGCTCTCGCCGTCCTTCATCGCATTGGTGCTGTCGCAGATCAGCGCCAGTGGCAGGCTGGTATCGGCGCCGATCGCCTGTAGGCGCGCCACGTCGGTCGGCTTGTTGCCGACCGGTGTCGGATCGAGCTTCCAGTCGCCGGTATGCAGCACGCGGCCGATCGGGGTGGTGATCAGCAGGGCGTTGCTCTCGGGGATCGAGTGAGCGACGTTGATCGCCTCCACGGTGAACGGGCCAACCGTGAACGGCTTGCCGGGCGTCATGATCGTGACGGCCACGTTTTCGACAATGCCGTCCCCTGCCCGCTTCGCCGCCAGCATGGCGGCGGTGAACGGGGTGGCATAGACCGGCTTTTCAAAACCGGGCCACAGGTCGAGCACGGCGCCGTAATGGTCTTCGTGGCTGTGGGTGAGGATCAGCGCCAGCACATCGTCGGCGCGTTCTTCCAGGAATTCGGGATTGGCCATGATCAGCTCGATCCCGGGCAGGTCAGGCCCGCCGAACGAAACGCCGCAATCGACGACGATCCACTTGCGCGAGCGCTCGGGGCCAAACCCGTAAGCGCCCATATTCATGCCGATTTCGCCAACGCCGCCGAGCGGCACGAAGACGAGTTCGTCCCTTTGGTTTTTAGCCATGGGTTCTTTAGTCCTTTTGTCAGGCGCGCCCCCGGTGGACCCCTTGTTCCGCCGGTCGTCACGCCATCATCTATGGTCAGCTTCGGGCGCTGGCCGTTGCCCCAAAATGTACATCGCCCGCCGTGATAGCGATGCGACTATCGTCATCGGCGCGCACGATCAGTCGTCCGGCGTCGTCGATGGTTTCAAAAATCCCGCGCACGGTCGCGCCGTTCTGGTTGACCGCGACCGGTGCGCCAATGCCCGCCGCTGCGCCGCGCCATTGCGTCAGCACATCGGCAATGCCACTGCCGTCCCGCCACAGCGAGAAGGTGTCGACCCAGGCATCGCTCAGTGCTTCGAAAATATCTTCGGCGCTGCGCGTGGTGCCCAGTTCGACAAGGCTGGTTGCGGGATACGGCAAACCCTGCGGCGCCGCAACCGCGTTGACGCCAAAACCGATGGCAATCGCGTGACGACCGTCGGGAAGCTTCTGAGCTTCAAGCAGAATTCCCGCAAGCTTGGCGCCATCGGCCAAAACGTCATTGGGCCATTTGAGCGCGATTCTTGCACGTTTGCCGTCCGAGACACCATCGGCGCCATCGATCCCCAGCTTGACCACGCCATTGGGCAGGATGGCTGAGAGTGCGCGATTGAGGGAGACGCCGGCCACAAAACCCAGCGTTGCCGCCAATGTGGGATCGCTATCGGGCACGATCAAGAGCGTGGCGGCGAGATTGCCGATCGGGGAATCCCATTGCCGGCCGCGGCGGCCCCGGCCCGAGGTTTGGTGTTTGGACACAAACCAGATGCCGCCGGCATCGCCAGCGGCTGCGGCTTCCAATGCTTGCGTATTGGTCGAGCCGACAGTGTCAAAGCCGCGCAGCCGATATCCGGCCGCGCGCGCCTTGGAACCGAGCGAAAAGCTGCTCACCTAGAGCAGGCTTCCGGCGGCGATATGGGCGAGGCCCGCAAGGGGACTGCCGACGGTGAAGTAATAGGTGATCACGAGGAACCCGCTGATCGCCATGATGATGTTGAGTTCATTGGGCACGGCGACGAAATCGCGGACCGGCTCGTCGAAATACATCGTCTTGACCACGCGCAGATAATAGAACGCGCTGACTGCCGAGGCGAGCACGCCGATCACCGCCAGCAAATAGAGCTGGGCGTCGATAGCAGCCAGGAACACGTGCCACTTGGCAAAGAACCCGGCCAGCGGCGGCATACCGATCAGCGAGAACATCATCACCGCCATGATCGCGGCGACGAATGGACGCTTCTGGGCGGCACCAGCCATGTCGGAGATATTCTCCACATAGCCATCGGCCGTGCGTAGCGACAAGAGGCAAGCGAACAGGCCAACCGTCATGGCAACGTAGATCGCCATATAGATCGCCACGCCTTCGATGCCGCCCTCGGTGCCCGAGGACAGGCCGACCAGCGCGAAGCCGACATGGCCGATCGACGAATAGGCGATCAGGCGCTTGATCGACTTCTGGCCGATAGCGGCGAAAGCCGCCAGCACCATCGAGGCGATCGACAGGAAGATGACGATCTGCTGCCAGTCATGGGCGATCGGCTGGAACGTATCCATCACCAGCCGCACCATCAGCGCCATGGCGGCGACCTTGGGTGCGGTGGCGAACAGAGCCGTCACCGGGGTCGGCGCGCCTTCGTAAACGTCGGGCGTCCACATGTGGAACGGCACGGCCGAGATCTTGAAGGCGACACCGGCGAGCAGGAACACCACGCCGAAAATCAGCCCGATCGAGCGGCCCTGATTGGCGATGGCAATGACGATTTCCTGCAGGTTGGTATGGCCGGTAAAGCCATAGATCAAGGATGCGCCATAGAGCAGCATGCCGGACGACAGCGCGCCGAGCACGAAATACTTGAGGCCGGCTTCGGTCGCCTTCGGGTCGTCGCGCTTGATGGCGGCGAGCACGTAGAGCGCCAGCGACTGCAGTTCGAGCCCGATATAGAGGCTCATCAGGTCGTTGGCCGAAACCATCATCATCATGCCCAGCGTCGCCAGCAGCACGAGGATGGAATATTCCCATTTATGGGTGCCGTTTTCGACAGCATGGGGCAGTGCCAGCATCAGCGAGAAGGCCGAGCCGCCCAGCACCAGAACCTTCATGTAACGGGCAAAGCCGTCGGCAATGAAGGTGCCATTGAAGATGACGCCGTCGACAGGCCGCGCCATGACCAGCACGGCCGTGCCGAGCAGCAGCACGATGGCCAGCATGGCGACGAGGCTCGAGCGCTCCTTGTTCAGCACGACGCCGAGCAGCAGCAGGATGACGGCGCCGATGGCGACGACCATCTCGGGATAGGCGGGGGCCAGGCTGGCGAAATCGGTAATGTCGGAAACCACTTGTCCCCTCCTAGTGGGCTACGACAGCTTCGGCAGGCGCAGCAATGCCAACCGAAGCAGAATATTGGGCAACCAGCGCATCGACGGCCGCAGCCGTGGTGTCGAGAATGGGGGCCGGATAGAAGCCGAACACCAGGGTCAAGACGATCAGCGGGTAGAGAATAACCTTCTCGCGCAGGTTCAGATCGAGGATGGCCTTGAGGCTATCCTTGGTCAGGGCGCCGAAGATGATCCGGCGATAGAGCCACAGCGCATAGCAGGCCGAGAAGATCACGCCGAAGGCAGCGCCGAACGCCACCCAGGTGTTGACCTGGAACACGCCGATCATGGTCAGGAATTCGCCGACAAACCCGGACGTGCCCGGCAGGCCGACGTTCGCCATGGTGAACACCATGAAAGCGAAGGCATAGCGCGGCATGCGCTCGACCAGACCGCCATAGGCGTCGATCTCGCGGGTATGCATGCGGTCATAGATGATGCCGACGCAGAGGAACAGCGCGCCGGAGACGATGCCGTGCGAGATCATCTGGAACATGGCGCCCTGGATGCCCAGGGCATTGCCGGCGAAGATGCCCATGGTCACGAAGCCCATATGGGCGACCGACGAATAGGCGATCAGCTTCTTCATATCGGTCTGCACCAGCGCCACCAGCGAGGTGATGATGATGGCCGCGACCGAGAGGAAGAAGATCACATTGGCGAACTGTGCCGAGGCATCAGGGAACATCGGCAGGCTGAAGCGCAGGAAGCCATAACCGCCTAATTTCAATAGGATAGCGGCCAGGATCACCGAACCAGCGGTCGGCGCTTGCACGTGAGCTTCGGGCAACCAACGATGGAACGGCCACATCGGCATCTTGACGGCGAGCGAGGCGAAGAATGCCCACCACAGCCAGGGCTGCATGCTCTGCGGGAAGTCGTGCGTCAGCAGCTTGGCGATGTCGGTGGTGCCGGCATCCCAATACATGGCCATGATGGCCAGCAGCATCAGCACCGAGCCGGTGAAGGTATAAAAGAAGAACTTGTAGCTGGCCTGGATGCGGGCAGAACCGCCCCAGATGCCGATGATCAGGAACATCGGCAGCAGCGTGCCTTCGAAGAACACATAGAACATCGCCAGATCGAGCGTGGTGAACACGCCGATCATCAGGGTTTCCAGGATCAGGAAGACGATCATGTATTCCTTGACGCGCTTGTCCACTTCCCACGAGGCGAGAATGGCGAACGGCATCAGCAGCGCCGAAAGCACCACGAACAGCACCGAAATGCCGTCGACCCCGAGGCGGTAGCCGATGGTGTCGCCGATCCAGGCGCGATTGACCACGAACTGGAAGCCCGGATTGGTCGTATCGAACTGGCTCCACATCCACAGCGACAGCACTAGCGTCACCGCGGTGGTGAGGAAGGCCGTCCAGCGGATGGCCTCCAGCGAGGTCTTGGGGGTGATCAGGATGATCGCCGCCCCCAGTAGGGGCAGGAAGGTCAGGATCGTCAGGATGGTATTGGCGAAGGTCATCAGATCAGTCCCCCGGCCGCGATGGCCCAGGTCAGGAGAGCCGCGATGCCGATCAGCATGGCGAAGGCATAATGGTAGAGGTAACCGGACTGCAGCTTGGTGACCCAGGAGGTGACGTTCTGCACCCGACGGCCAAGACCCTCGGTGAGCGTCTGGTCGATCAACTGGTCATCAAACCCCTTCCAGAACGCCCGTCCGATCCACAGCGCCGGCTTGACGAAGATGAAGTCGTAGAGTTCGTCGAAGTACCACTTGTTCAAGAGGAACTGGTAGAGGCCAGGATTGGTCTCCGCCAGGCGCTTGGGTGTCTCGGGCGAGCGGATATACATGTACCAGGCGGTCACGAAGCCGATCAGCATGGCAATGGTCGAGGACCATTTGACCCAGAGCGGCACGGCGTGAGCGGCTTCCATGAACGTCTCATTGACGACCAGAGAGCCGGCGAAGAAGTGCTCGATATGGTCAACCTCGTGGAAGAACATGCCGTAGAAGACCACGCCCGCCAGCACAGCGCCGGCCGCGAGGAAATACAGCGGCACCAGCATGACATTGGGCGCTTCATGCGCATTGTCATAGGCCGAGCCATGAGCATGGCCATGATCGTCGTGGCCGTGATCGTCCGCGATCGGCTCGTCATGGCTTGCGCCATCGTGAGCGTCAACATGGGCATGACCATGCTGGGCATCGCGCGGCGTGCCGTGGAAGGTCAGGTGGATCAGGCGCCACGAATAGAAGCTGGTGAACAGAGCGCCGATGACCAGCGACCAGAACGCGAACGCCCCGGTATTGCCGCCGACCGCATAGGCCGACTCGATGATCGCATCCTTGGAGAAGAAGCCGGCAAAGCCGATCTGCGTGCCCGGGATGCCGACACCGGTCAGCGCCAGCGTGCCGATGACCATCATGTAATAGGTGATCGGGATCTTCTTGCGCAGGCCGCCCATGTTGCGCATGTCCTGCTCGTGGTGCATGGCGTGGATCACCGCGCCGGCCCCCAGGAACAGCAGCGCCTTGAAGAAGGCGTGGGTGAACAGATGGAACACACCGGCCGAATAGGCCCCTGCCCCAAGCGCTACGAACATGTAGCCGAGCTGCGAGCAGGTCGAATAGGCGATGACGCGCTTGATGTCATTCTGCACCAGGCCGACGGTCGCCGCGAAGAACGCGGTAATGGCGCCGACGATCAGCACGAATGTCATAGCCGTTGGCGAGGTCTGGAACAGCGGCGACAGCCGCGCCACCATGAACACACCGGCGGTCACCATGGTCGCGGCATGAATCAGCGCCGACACCGGGGTCGGGCCTTCCATGGCGTCCGGCAGCCAGGTGTGCAGCAGGAACTGCGCCGACTTGCCCATGGCGCCCATGAACAGCAGCAGGCACACCACGGTCATGGCATCGAAATCCCATGACAGGAAGTGCATGACCGGCATCGCCGCCGGATCGAGCGCCGCCACCGCATGGAAAGCGCCGTCGAAGTCGATATGGCCCAGCACCATGAAGGCACCGAAAATGCCCAAAGCGAAGCCGAAGTCGCCGACGCGGTTCACGATGAAAGCCTTCATCGCTGCGGCCGTCGCCGATGGCCTTGTGTACCAGAAGCCGATCAGCAGGTAGGACGCGAGCCCCACGCCTTCCCAGCCGAAGAACATCTGCAGGAAGTTGTCGGCCGTCACCAGCATCAGCATGGCGAAGGTGAACAGCGACAGATAGGCGAAGAAGCGCGAGCGGTGCGGATCGTCGGCCATGTAGCCGATCGAATAGACGTGCACGAGGCTCGACACCGTGTTGACCACGACCAGCATGATGGCGGTCAGCGTATCGACGCGCAAAATCCAGCGTAGGTCCATGTCGCCGACCTGGATCCAGCGCATGACTTCGACCTTGAGCACGGCCGCTTCGTGGGAGCCTTCGGCGACTTCAGCGCCGGAGAGGCCGCCACCGAAGGCGATGGGCAGGAACACGATCCAGCTCAACACGGCTGCAATAATCAGCAGCCCTGTGGTCAGGTATTCGCTGGGCCGATGCCCGATAGTGCGCCCGAGCAGCCCCGCAATGAGGGCGCCGATGAGGGGCAGGAAAACAATCGCCTGGATCATAGCGGTGGTTCTTAGCCCTTCATCATGTTGACGTCTTCAACCGCGATCGAGCCGCGGTTGCGGTAGAAAATAACCAGGATAGCGAGGCCAATGGCGGCCTCGGCGGCAGCCACGGTGAGGATCAACAGCGCGAAAACCTGCCCCTGCAGATCGTTGAGCTGGGCGGAAAACGCCACGAAATTCAGATTGACCGCGAGAAGGATCAATTCCACCGACATCAGGATGACGATGACGTTCTTGCGATTGAGGAAAATGCCGAACACGCCCAGCGTGAACAGAATTGCCGCTACGGTCAGGTAGTGACCGAGCCCGATACCTGCGCCCATGTTCGACCCCTATAACCCTTGACCGCTTTTGACTTTGACGACTTGCAGCGTTTCGGAAACCTTGCGACCGACCTGAACATTGGGGTCCTGCCGCTTGACGTTTGGCTTGTGCCGCAGTGTCAACACGATGGCCCCGATCATGGCGACCAGCAACACCGCTGCAGCGCCCTGGAACAGGAACACGTAGCGCGTGTAGAGCACCTGCCCCAGCGCCCGCGTGTTATCGATGGTGCCGTCGATCGGCAGCACCGCAGTGCTCGCCACATCGGGCGACACCACGAAGCTACCGGCGACCAACAGCAGTTCCAGCAGCAGTACCAGCCCGACCACGACCCCGATCGGGGCATATTGCAGTAGGCCCTGGCGCAATTGCGCGAAGTCGACGTCGAGCATCATGACGACGAACAGGAACAGCACCGCCACGGCGCCGACATAGACGACGATCAGGATCAGCGCCAGGAATTCGGCACCGGCCAGCATGAACAGCCCGGCGGCATTGACGAACACCAAGATCAGGAACAGCACGGCGTGAACTGGGTTGCGCGCCGAGATCACCATGAACGCCGAGGCGATCGCGATGATCGAAAACACATAAAAGAAGAACAGTGGAAGGGTCATGCTCTTCCTTTCAACGGTACGGCGCGTCGGCGCTGAGATTGGCCGCGATGGCGCGCTCCCACCGGTCGCCGTTTTCGAGCAGCTTCTCTTTGGAGAAATACAGCTCTTCGCGGGTTTCGGTGGCAAATTCGAAATTGGGGCCCTCGACGATGGCGTCGACCGGGCAGGCTTCCTGGCAGAAGCCGCAATAGATGCACTTCACCATATCGATGTCGTAGCGCACCGTGCGGCGCGTGCCGTCGTTCTGGCGCGGGCCCGCCTCAATGGTGATGGCCTGGGCCGGGCAGATCGCCTCGCACAGCTTGCAGGCGATGCAACGTTCTTCGCCATTGGGATAACGGCGCAGCGCGTGTTCACCACGGAAGCGCGGCGATACGTGGCCCTTTTCAAAGGGATAGTTGATGGTCGGCTTGGGCGCGAAGAAGTAGCGCATGGCGAGAAAGAAGGTCGAAACGAACTCGCGCAGGAACAGCGTGTTGACGAATTGCATCAGGCAATCCCTCCGTGCCAGCCCCAGCCGGTGAGCTGGAGAATGAAAGCGAGGACGACCACGCAGGCCAGCGACAGCGGCAGGAACAGCTTCCAGCCGATACGCATCAATTGGTCATAGCGGTAGCGCGGCACGATAGCCTTGGCCATGGCGAACATGAAGAACACCAGGCTGACCTTGAGGAAGAACCAGATCAGGCCCGGCACCCATGTGAAGGGCGGTAGGTCGATCGGGCTGGTCCAGCCACCCAGGAACAGGATAGTGGTCATGGCGCACATCAGCAGGATCGAAATGTACTCGCCCAGCATGAACAGCAGATACGGGGTCGAGGAATATTCGGTCATGAAGCCGGCGACGAGTTCGGATTCGCCTTCCGCCAGATCGAAGGGCGGCCGGTTGGTTTCCGCCAAAGCCGAGATGTAGAACACCACGAACATCGGGAACAGCGGCAACCAGAACCAGTTGAGGAAGGTCAACTGCGGCAGGCCGATCATATGGGCCAGGCCCATATCGCGTTGTGCCAGCACGATATCGTTGAGGTTCAACGAGCCAACGCAGAGCAGCACGGTGATGATGACGAGGCCGATCGAGACTTCGTAGGATACCATCTGCGCCGCCGAACGGAGCGAGCCGAGGAACGGATATTTCGAATTCGAAGCCCAGCCGCCGATGATGACGCCATAGACGCCAAGCGAGGACACGCCGAGCACATAGAGAATGCCGATATTCAGGTTGCCCATCGCCCAGCCGTCATTGACGGGGATGACAGCCCAGCCGGCCAGCGCCAGCGTGGCGGTCAGCAGCGGCGCAAACAGGAACAGCAGCTTGTCGGCGCCGGCCGGAATGATGGCCTCTTTCAGCGCGAACTTGAGCAGATCGGCAAAGCTCTGCAGCAAGCCAAACGGACCGACCACGTTTGGACCACGGCGGATTTGCACAGCCGCCCAGATCTTGCGATCGGCCAGGAGGATGAACGCGGTGAAGATCAGCAGGCCGACCAGCAAAGCCAGCGCCTTATAGACAAATCCAATGTGCATGCCCCACCCGAAGAAGGGGATGCCCAGGAGATAGTCGAGTGCGGAGAGTACGAAGTCCATTGTGCTCCCCTACTCCGCCGCTTGCCGCAGACCGGCAGCCATGGCGGCGCATTCGCCCATGACGGCCGAAGCGCGCGCGATCGGATTGCTCAGATAAAACTCGGCAACGGCCGAGCCATAAGGAGCCGAGTTGGTCTTGATACCGGCCTTGGCCAGCTTGGCAATGTCAGCAGCGGCGCCGGGCGCGATCTGGTCGATCCGCGCCAGATGCGGGAATTCGGCATAGATCGCCGCGCGAAGCTGCGTCAGCGAGTTGAATGGCAAAGGCTTGCCGAGCGTTCCGGACAGCGCACGGATGATCGCCCAGTCTTCCTTGCCGTCACCGGGTGGGAACACGGCCCGGTTGGTCATCTGCACGCGGCCCTCGGTGTTCACATAAGTGCCCGACTTTTCGGTATAGGTCGCACCCGGCAAGATGACGTCGGCACGGTGTGCGCCGGCGTCGCCATGGCTGCCGATATAGACGACGAACGCCTTGCCCATGGCCGCAGTGTCATATTCGTCGGCACCAAGAAGGAACAGCACGTCGAGTTCGCCCTTGCCGGCCAGCGCGATCTGGTCGGCCGAGCAGACGCCGCCATCATGGGGCACGAAGCCGATATCCAAGCCACCGACGCGGCTTGCCGCATTGTGCAACAGCGCAAAACCGTTCCAGCCTTCGGCGACTTCTGCGCCGGTTGCCAGCTTGGCAGCCAGCGCGATGGTGTCGCGGCCGGCCTGCTTGCCGAGCTTCGCATGGGAGACGGCGCCTTCGCCGACGATGATCAGCGGGTTCTTGGCCTTGGCCAGGACTTCGGCGAATTCGCCCTTGCCGGCGGCCAATTCGGCCAGGGTTTCAAAGCCTTCGCCGAGATAGGAATAGCTATAGGTCAGGTCGGCACGCTCGCCGATGACGGCGATCGGCAGGCCCTTGGCGCGCCAGGTCTTGCGGATGCGGGCATTGATCAGCGCTGCTTCCTTGCGGGGATTTGCGCCGATGATGAGGATGGCGTCAGCCTGTTCGATCCCGGCAATAGTCGGGTTGAACAGATAGGCTGAGCGCGGCATGGACGGATCGATCCCCGACATGGCCGGACGCACGTCCGTCATGCCCGAGCCGATCGAGGCCAGAAGGGCCTTCAGCGCATACATTTCTTCAACCGCAGCCAGGTCGCCAGCAATGGCGCCGACCTTGTTGCCGGCCTTCTTGATGCGCGCAGCGACGGCGGCGAGGGCCTCGTCCCAGCTTGCGGGCTGGAGCTTGCCGGCCTTGCGCACATAGGGACGGTCGAGACGTTGGCTCTTGAGGCCATCCCAGATGAAACGCGTCTTGTCGGAAATCCACTCTTCGTTGATCGCCTCGTTGATGCGCGGCAGGACGCGCATCACTTCATTGCCACGGCTATCGACGCGGATATTGGAGCCGACGGCGTCCATCACGTCGATGGACTCGGTCTTGTTCAGTTCCCACGGGCGGGCGTTGAAAGCGTAAGGCTTGGAGGTCAGCGCGCCCACCGGGCACAAGTCGATGACATTGCCCTGTAGTTCGCTGGTCAACGCCTTTTCGAGGTAAGTCGTGATCTCGGCGTCTTCGCCGCGACCCAGCAGGCCCATCTCGGCGATACCGGCAACTTCAGTGGTGAAGCGCACGCAACGCGTGCAGTGAATGCAGCGGTTCATCGAGGTCTTGACCAGCGGGCCAATATACTTGTCCTCGACGGCGCGCTTGTTCTCGGCGAAGCGGTTCTTGTCCACGCCATAGGCCATTGCCTGGTCTTGCAGATCGCACTCGCCGCCCTGATCGCAGATCGGGCAATCCAGCGGGTGGTTGATCAGCAGGAATTCCATCACGCCTTCGCGGGCCTTTTTGACCATTGGCGAATTGGTGAACATTTCGGGTGGCTCGCCATTCGGGCCGGGCCGCAGATCCTTGACCGACATGGCGCAGGACGCGGTCGGCTTAGGCGGGCCACCTTTGACCTCGACCAGGCACATGCGGCAATTGCCGGCCACCGACAGGCGCTCGTGATAGCAGAAGCGCGGGATTTCTGCTCCCGCGGCCTCGGCCGCCTGCATCAGCGTGTAGTAGTCCGGGACTTCGACGAGCGTACCGTCGACTTTGATATTGGCCATCAGTGGCCCCCATAAAGAAAAGACATGCCCGCGAAGAAAACACACAGGCCAAGGGC
Organism: Devosia sp. UYZn731; assembly: GCF_040546795.1. Taxonomy (NCBI): domain Bacteria; kingdom Pseudomonadati; phylum Pseudomonadota; class Alphaproteobacteria; order Hyphomicrobiales; family Devosiaceae; genus Devosia; species Devosia sp. UYZn731. The sequence continues at coordinate 127,814 of NZ_JBEPOL010000002.1, read as the reverse complement.
GATCATTACCGCTGGAACGCGGAGAATGGTGGCGAGGCGCGAGTCGAAGAACACAGAATAGAATCCAATAGCTGCGCCAACCACAAATCCGACGAGGCCGAACACAGGTCCACCAATGGCAAAGCCAGCAGAGCCAACTCCAAACGCCCATACACCCAGGCCCATGAGCGGCAGCTCAAGCTGCTCCATCCGGTCCTTGAGCATGACGTATTTGGAATTGGTGGCCATCATGGTCACTCCGCCGCGATCGACGGCACGGCGCCGTCGCTGGTCGAGGACCAGGTGTATTCGTCGATACGCTTTTCGATCACGGGACGGAAGTTGCGGATCAAGCCCTGGATGGGCCAAGCGGCAGCATCGCCCAGCGCACAAATGGTGTGGCCTTCGATCTGCTTAGTAACTTCGAACAACATGTCGATCTCGCGCTTCTGGGCGCGGCCTTCGACCATGCGTTCCATGACGCGCATCATCCAGCCGGTGCCTTCGCGGCACGGCGTGCATTGGCCGCAGCTCTCGTGCTTGTAGAAAGCCGAGAGGCGCCAGATCGCCTTGATGATGTCGGTCTGCTTGTCCATCACGATGACGGCCGCAGTGCCGAGCGAAGAGCCCACTTCGCGCAGCCCGTCGAAGTCCATCCGCGCACCGCGGATCTTCTCGCCGGGCACACAGGGCACCGAAGCGCCACCGGGGATCACGGCCAGCAGGTTATCCCAGCCGCCGCGAATGCCACCGCAGTGCTTTTCGATCATCTCTTCGAAGGGAATACCCATTTCCTCTTCGAACGTCGCCGGGGTGTTTACGTGGCCCGACACGCACATCAGCTTGGTGCCGGTATTGTTGGCGCGACCGAGGTTGGCGAACCAGGCGCCGGAGCGGCGCAGGATTTCCGGCACCACGGCGATTGATTCGACGTTGTTGACGGTGGTCGGGTTGCCATAGACACCCATGCCGGCCGGGAATGGCGGCTTGAGGCGGGGCTGGCCCTTCTTGCCTTCAAGGCTCTCCATCAGCGCGGTTTCTTCGCCGCAGATGTAAGCGCCGGCGCCGTGATGGACGATGATGTCCAGGTCCCAGCCGTGGATATTGTCCTTGCCGATCAGCTTGGCCTCATAGGCCTCCTCGACGGCGCGTTCCAAGTGCTGGCGCTCGCGGATGAATTCGCCACGCACGTAAATGAAAGCCAGGTGCGCGTCCATGGCGCGAGCCGCCAGCAGGCACCCCTCGACCAGATGGTGCGGATCGTGACGCAGGATGTCGCGGTCCTTGCACGTGCCGGGCTCGGACTCGTCGGCATTGACCAGCAGGTAATGCGGGCGTCCGTCATTGACCTTGGGCATGAAGGTCCACTTGAGCGCGGTCGGGAACCCTGCCCCGCCGCGGCCACGCAGGCCCGACGCCTTGACCTCGTTGGTGATCCAGTCACGGCCGGAGTCGATGAACTCCTTGGTGCCGATCCAGGCGCCGCGCGAACGCGCGCCCGCAAGGGTCCAGTCGCCCTGGCCATACAGATTGGTGAAAATGCGGTCTTTATCAGCGAGCATCGTTCACTCCTACCGCGGCTTCTTGCCGAAGACGCGGACATATTCAGCTTCACCGCCACGGGCGAGAACATTGGCCTGCTGCAGCCAGTTATCGCGGGTCACGCGGCCCTTGAAGTTCAGGCTTGCCTCGACCTTGGTGATGTCGTCCGAGCCGAAAGCGGCAACCTGGCTCCACTTGGTGATGCCCAGGCTATTGAGGCGGCCTTCCAGCACCGGGCCGACGCCCGAGATCAGCTTGAGATCGTCCGGCGCGCCAGCCGGCGCTACGAACAGCGGCGCATCGCCGCCTTTTTCAGCCACAGGATTGACCTGCGTGGCCGGGACGGCCGGGGCGACGATAGCAGGGGCCTCGGCGGTGCCAGCAGGCGTTGCGCCCTCGGCCGGAGCCGACTTGGTGGGCTTCCCGGGAGCCTTGCCGCCATCAATCTTGCCAGCCGGCGATTCAGCGCCGGTAGCCGTAGGACGCATCGCAGCGTTTGGCTCGCCATTGGCCTTGGCCGACGCATTGGCGGCCTTGCGCTCGCCTTCGGCCTTCGCCTCGGAAACCTTGCCTTGAGGCGCAGGTCCCTTGAGGGCCGGAGCAGATTCTTCGCTCACGTCCTTAGGCTTGGCGGCAGTCGTTGGTGCCTGCGCAGCGGCGGGCGCCGGGGCAGCAGCGGCTGGTGCTGCTGCAGGAGCGGCTGGCGCCTCCGGCGGTACTGGCGGAATGAACTTTTCGCGCGTCGCTGTCGGCGCTTCCAGCAATGTGGTGCGGCCACCGGCGGCTGCCGAGGTCACGCGGTCGATCTGCGGACCCGGCTTGACGGTGTCGCCCTTGCCGGCGGCAAACGCATCGACCAGCGTTTCGAAGGTCTCGGCCGTCAGGTCTTCATAAGTGTCGTGGAAAATCGCCACCATGGGCGCATTCACGCAAGCGCCGAGACACTCGACCTCTTCCCAGCTCATCGTGCCGTCGGCATTGGTGGTGTGCGGGTCGTGGTGGATCTTGTGCTGGCAAATCTCGATCAGGTCGCCTGCCCCGCGCAGCATGCACGGCGTCGTGCCGCAGACCTGGATATGGGCGCGCGTGCCAACCGGCTTGAGTTGGAACTGCGTATAGAACGTCGCCACTTCGAGCACGCGGATATAGGCCATGCCGAGCATGTCGGCGATCGTTTCGATCGTGGCGCGGCTGATCCAGCCGTCCTGATCCTGGGCGCGCATCAACAGCGGAATGACGGCAGACTGCTGCCGGCCGGCCGGATACAGCCCGATCTTCCATTCCGCCCATTTGGCGTTGTCATTGCTAAAGGCGAACGATGCCGGCTGAACCGAATCGTCTGCAAGGCGACGCGAAACCATTAGCGGTCAACCTCTCCGAACACGATATCAAGGGAGCCCAGGATTGCCGACACGTCGGCCAGCATGTGGCCGCGGCACAGGAAATCCATGGCCTGCAGATGGGCGAAGCCCGGCGCGCGAATCTTGCAGCGATAGGGCTTATTGGTGCCATCCGACACCAGATAGACGCCGAACTCGCCCTTGGGCGCCTCGACGCAGGCGTATACTTCGCCGGCCGGCACCTTATAGCCCTCGGTATAGAGCTTGAAGTGATGGATCAGCCCTTCCATCGAGCGCTTCATTTCGCTGCGGCTAGGCGGCACGACCTTGCCGTCGAGCGAGGACACCGGGCCCTTGCCCTCGGGGGCGTTCAGCTTGTCAACGCACTGCTTCATGATGCGCGTGGACTGGCGCATCTCTTCCATGCGGATCAGGTAGCGATCGTAGCAATCGCCGTTCTTGCCGATCGGAATGTCGAATTCCATCTCGTCATAGCATTCATAGGGCTGGCTCTTGCGCAGGTCCCAGGCCGCGCCCGAACCGCGCACCATGACGCCAGAAAAGCCCCAGTTCCACGCATCTTCCAGATCAACCACGCCGATATCGACGTTGCGCTGCTTGAAGATGCGGTTGTTTGTGAGCAGGCTGTCGATATCGGCCAGCGCCTTGGGAAAGGTCGTGCAGAAGGTGTCGATATCATCGACCAGTGCCTGCGGCAGGTCCTGATGAACCCCGCCCGGCCGGATATAGGCGGCATGCATGCGGCTGCCCGAGGCGCGCTCGTAGAACACCATCAGCTTTTCGCGCTGCTCGAAGCCCCACAGCGGCGGCGTCAGCGCGCCAACGTCCATGGCCTGCGTGGTGACGTTCATCAGATGCGCCAGCAGGCGCCCGATTTCCGAATACAGCACGCGGATCAGCTGGCCGCGGCGCGGCACCTCCAGGCCCAGCAGCTTCTCGACGGCCAGGGCAAAAGCGTGCTCCTGGTTCATCGGCGCGACATAGTCGAGGCGGTCGAAATAGGGCACGGCCTGCAGGTAGGTCTTGCTCTCGATCAGCTTTTCGGTGCCGCGATGCAGCAGGCCGATATGGGGATCGACGCGCTCGACGATTTCGCCGTCAAGTTCTAGGATCAAACGCAGCACGCCGTGCGCCGAAGGGTGCACGGGGCCAAAGTTGATGGTGAAATTGCGAACTTCTGCTTCGGCCATTAGTTCTTTGCCTTCTCGTCACCGGGCAGCACGTAGTCCGTACCCTCCCAAGGTGACAGATAGTCGAACGTGCGGAATTCCTGCATCAGCTTGACCGGCTCATAGACGACGCGCTTGCGCTCTTCGTCGTAGCGAACTTCCACAAAGCCGGTGACCGGGAAGTCCTTGCGCAGCGGGTGGCCGTCAAAGCCGTAGTCGGTCAGGATGCGGCGCAGGTCAGGATGGCCCGAAAACAACATGCCGTAGAGATCGTAAGCTTCGCGCTCGAACCATTCGGCGCCGCGGAACACGCTGACGATGCTCGGCACCGGCGTAACGTCATCGGCCGCCAGCTTGATGCGGATGCGGCGATTCTTGGTCGGGCTCATGAAGTGATAGACCACCTCGAAGCGCTGATCGCGCTCGGGAAAGTCTACGCCGCAGATATCGGTGATGGCGAAGAACCGGCATTCCGGGTCATCGCGCAAAAAGGTCGCGACTTCGACGATGGTCGATGGATCGATGGTCAGCGTCAGTTCGCCAAAGCTCAGCGAAACCGATTGCACGGCCTCGCCCATCGCCTGGCCCACATAGTTGCCGAGCGCCAGCAGCGGATGGACCTCTGGTGTTACGTCTTCCGTATCCATGGCGTCCTACCGTTCGATGGTGCCGGTGCGGCGAATCTTCTTCTGCAACAGCAGGATGCCGTACAAAAGCGCTTCTGCCGTCGGCGGGCAGCCGGGCACATAGATGTCCACCGGCAGCACGCGGTCGCAGCCGCGGACCACCGAATAGGAATAGTGGTAATAGCCGCCGCCATTGGCGCAGCTTCCCATCGAAATGACGTAACGCGGCTCTGGCATCTGGTCATAGACCTTGCGCAAAGCCGGAGCCATCTTGTTGGTCAGCGTGCCGGCGACGATCAGCACGTCGGACTGGCGCGGAGAGGCGCGCGGCGCGGTGCCGAAGCGCTCGATATCGTAGCGCGGCATCGACATCTGCATCATTTCGACGGCGCAGCAGGCCAGGCCCGTCTGCATCCACATCAGCGAGCCGGTACGGGCCCAGGTGATGAGCTCGTCCGCAGCGGCGACCAGGAAACCCTTGTCGGCCAGCTCGTCGGTCACGTCCGTGAAGAACGGGTCGTCTGCACCGGCAGTCTTGTTGGTGCGCGGATCGATCAGGCCGCGTGGCCGCGGAGCGATCGCAGTGGTCTCGTTCAATCCCATTCCAGCGCCCCTTTGCTCCATTCGTAGATAAAGCCGACTGTCAGGACACCCAGGAAGATCATCATCGACCAGAAGCCGAACCAGCCCACATCCCGGAAGGCCACAGCCCAGGGAAACAGGAATGCAACTTCCAGATCGAAAATGATGAAGAGAATCGACACCAGGTAGAAGCGGACATCGAACTTCATGCGCGCATCGTCAAAGGCGTCAAAACCCGCCTCGAAGGCCGAGACCTTTTCGGGGTCAGGGTTCTTCACCGCGATGATGAACGGCGCCACCAATAGCGACAGCGCTATCACGGCGGCGAGGCCAATAAAGAGGACAATCGGCAGATAGTCGCTGAGCAAATCAGTCATGCGGCAGCCTGTTTTCTAGACCGGTCGGGCGACCGGGCCCGCGCGGGTTCCGCAGGCAATTGGGGCGAGCGAACCGACACAGAAGATGATGGCTAGGGCTTAGCCCTTCGGCTAATGCGTTTCAAGGAAAAGAAAATATGAGAGAAATAATCATATATCGTAGCGCGGCTCCGGCAGAACAATCAACCGTCGGGGTGCCGGTTGGGTGGGTGCCTGTCGCGCCAACGAGGGATTTGAGAGGATAGCCGGCCTTGCCGGCGGGATATTGGCTTGGCCTTCTGCGCCCATGATCATGGCCGGAACGTCTTCGGCGCAACGCCGATGAGCCAGGTGGGCGCCGCGATTTCTACGTTGTGCATTGAGACAATGAGTCGGCGCTGCGGTGGCCCCGCCCTGCCCGCTCGCAGGCATCCGATTCCCCAAACAAAAAAAGGCCCGGATAAACCGGACCTTTTAAAAGCCAAAACGGCGAACCAGTGAAGGTTCGCCGAATCGGGTTTGCAAGACGCTGTTGCGAACCGGGCGGCGTGCCGCCCGGACCACCTGCAATTAGAAGTGGTAGAACACGCCGACGGTTGCCTTGGCAGCGTCGAAGAAGTCGTTGTTGTTGTCGTCGAAGTTGCCGAGGCCGAGGATTTCGCCACGGATCGACACGTTGTCGGTGACAGCGAAGTCAACGCCAGCGCCCAGAGCGTACACGCCCGACGAGTCGCCGTTCTGGGTGATGGCGCCGAAGCCGCCAGCAGCATAAACGAGGACCTGGTCGGTCACGACAGCACCAACGTGGCCGAGGGCCAGGAAGAGGCCGGCATCGCCGACGTTGTCGTTTTCGAACAGGTAGTCGCCCTGCAGCTCGACGCCGAGAACGATCGGGTCAGCGACGGTGAAGTTCACACCGACAACAGCACCGACGAGGCCACGGCTGTTGCTTACGCCAGCAACGTCGTCAGCGAACACGCCACCAGCTTCAACACCGGCATAGAGACCATCCCAAGAGAAGCCAGCCGACTCATAGATTGGCTGGGGAGTGGTCGGGATGATCAGATCGGCCGCCATTGCGCCCGACGAGAGAAGTGCCACAGCAGCGACACCGAGAGAGAGAGAACGTACAAACATATCTTGCACTCCATAGAGTTAACCGTAGTCGTGACGATAGATGCCTCAGGGGCACCCTTATGACAACCCCGCACCAAGGCAAATTTGGCGGTGCGGATAAGATTTAGTGTCCATTTCGGGGCAGGTGTTGCGCGAATGCATCCGATATGGCCCAATTTGATACAAATGCGACGGATAGCGGCGCCGATAGGGCGACGAGGTGTCGCACAAGCGGCGGAAGATAAGGGGTTTTTCCGAACGCCGGAGATTCCCCTGCAGGCGTTGGCGGGCCCGCCGAGGCGGGACAACCGGGTCGAATCAGCGCCTAAAAGTGGTATTTGGCGCCGATGGTAAACTGGTCCTTGGCATTATCGCCCCTGATGGGGAAACCATGCAGGTATTGGGCGTCGACCGACACCGAGTCGGTGATCGACAGCTCGACGCCACCACCCACGAGGACATCGTCCTCCTGGGGCGCGCCAAGGTCGATGCCATAGCCGCCGGCGGCATAGACCACGACGTCGTCGGTGACGACTAGCCCTGCCCGGCCCAGAATTTGTCCGTAGCTGGTATCGCCGACGCCGCCGGTCAGTCCGTGCACGGCCACTTCGGCGCCGAGCAGGTAGAAATCGAACTGCGCATTGACGCCTGCGCTGATTCCCAGCCCCAACTGATCGCCGCCGGCGCCGCTGAACTGGCCCACGCCATAGACGCCGGCATAGAAGCCGCTCCAGTCGTAGGCCATGCCTTCGGCAACAGGCATTTCGACGGGAGTCGAAGTGGGCACGGTAATCATGTCTGCCGCCATGGCGCCGCCGACCGGTAGTGCAGAGCACAGAGCGGTCAACGCCAATGTCTTGAACATGCTCATCATGCCGTTCTCCCTGGGTCCCTGTTCCATTCACGGTCGCAACGCTGCATTCGCCACAGAGTTCCGGCCCATTCAGATGGCCGATTCTCCTAGATTTCAGCGTATCAGCTGCGTCGCACTATCCGCTGACAATCCCAGTTTTACTGGACTTATGGACTCAAATGGGTCCCGTGGGCGGCCGAAACAAGGCACAACGGAAGCGTTGCAGATTGGCCACAAACGGCGCCGCCCGCACCTACTAGAGCAGATGCGGGCGGGATCGGCGGCCTGAAGACGCGGTTTAGAGCTGGCCGACCAGAATCGGCTGGTCGCTATACTCGGTGGGGAAGAGGTCCTTCAGCGCCGCGACCTTAGGCAGGTCGTTGATGACGATGTAGGGATAGGTTGGGTTCAGCGTCAGGAAATCCTGATGATATTGCTCGGCGGGGTAAAAGGTCTTGCCCGTTTCGATCGTGGTCACGATCTTTTCGGGATAGGCCTTGGCCGTGTCGAGCTGCGCGATATAGGACTTGGCCAGCGTTGCCTGCGCATCCGTCGCCGGGAAGATGGTGGAGCGATACTGCGTGCCGTGGTCCGGGCCCTGGTAGTTCAACTGCGTGGGGTTATGCGCCACCGAGAAATAGATCTGCAGCAGTTCGCCATAAGTGACGACGCTGGGATCGTAGGTAACCTGCACCGATTCGGCGTGGCCGGTGTCGCCCGAGCCGGTCATTTCATAAAATGCCGTGCTGGCGTCGCCGCCAGTATAGCCCGAGACCGCCTTGGTCACGCCTTTGACGTGCTGGAACACCCCCTGCACGCCCCAGAAGCAGCCGCCGGCAAACACCGTCGTGGCCGACCGGCCGGTTTCGGCGATATCCTGCGTCGGCGCGGGAATCACCACAGGGGCCTCCTGTGCCATGGGTCTGACCTGCCAGAATGCCAGCGCGAGCAATGGCACGACCAGAAGGGAAGCCCAGATTGCGCGGGGCGATGGCATCGAACGGCTAGCGAGTTTAGCGTGTGCGGACATGGGAGCGATCCTCTTTGAGAGCTGACTGCTCATCAGTTCGCTTTATAGGACCGTTTGGTTACCCAAGATCAGTGGGCTCACGTCAAAATGAAGCAGCTGACTGAAAGCATGAATGATGAGATGACGCGGTTTTGTCGGCCTCGGCCCGGCGCCACTCTTCGATTTCCCGACAATTCCGAGAAAGAGAGTGGCGCGAGAGACGGGGCTCGAACCCGCGACCTCCGGCGTGACAGGCCGGCGCTCTAACCAACTGAGCTACTCCCGCAGCGGCCAAGGTTTCCCTCGGCGCAACGTGTGGTTCGTTTACGGGCCACCACGGGGTAAGTCAAGCGCCCAAAAGACGATTGGGTGACTATTTCAGCGTGGGTTGGGGATATCGTTGGCGAAGCGCCATGCCCGCGCTAGCCGCGGGAACAAAACCAAGGCGAATCCGTGGGTTCTGATCATCTGCTGATGTGTAATAATAAGCGCTGCACAACGACCGCGACGGGCCCATGTGGCCAAGGGCGGCATTTGGTGCGGAGTGTCCGGCTGGCCTGCCGAGCCCTGGCGCATGGCGCGAAGGCTGGTGGGCGATGACGGACTCGAACCGCCGACATCCTCGGTGTAAACGAGGCGCTCTACCAACTGAGCTAATCGCCCTGGGGCCCAAAGGCCGGGTCAGGTGGCGCCCTATTAGGGTGCCAGCCCCTGCCCGTCAACTGCCAACAGCATCGGCGAGCTATATCGTGGCAAGGAAACGGCCCCGGCGCGCTGCGCTCGGGGCCGATCGATCGTATCAAACCGTTGCCGGTGATTAGTTGATCGCGTCCTTCAGGCCCTTACCGGGCTTGAACTTTGCCTGGTTGGAAGCCGGAATCTGGATTTCCGCGCCGGTGGCGGGATTGCGGCCAGTGGTGGCCTTGCGCGCGGAGACGGCGAAAGTGCCGAAGCCGACGAGACGGACTTCATCGCCGCCCTTGAGCGAAGCCGTGATGGCTTCGAACACTGCGTCCACAGCTTCGGCTGCCTGTGCCTTGGTGATCGTAGCCTTGTCGGCAACGACGCCAACCAGATCGTTCTTGTTCATAGCGTTTCCTCACAGTGAATGCCCGCCATGGCTGGCGAACCAAAACGCCGCAACCTTTTTGCGATTCTGACGAGAAACGCAAGGATATCCGGGCTTCTTGGTCCACCAAGCGGTGCAAAGCTGTTAATGAACTGGAATTGTGGGTCGAACAAGGGCGGTTTTGCAGTTTTGCCCGGAGTTCCGGGCTATTTTGCAGGTTTTCCGTACATTTCAACCTTGGACCGGCGTTTTCACACTGCCGCGGATGCCGAGCATCACCGGCAGTGCCAGCAGGTAAATCCCAGCCCCCACGATCCAGATCAGACCCGGCCAGGTCGGGCGGATGGCGAAATAGACGAAGCTGAAGAATAGCGGGCCGAACACGGCGGCAAGACTCACGAGGCTCGCTAGCACGCCCTGCAGCTGGCCCTGCTTGTCGCTATCCACCTGGGTGGTGGTCAGCGATTGGAGTGCCGGCATGCCGATGCCGCCCATCGCGAACAGTGGCGCCACCGCGAACATCACCCAGCCCTGCGTCGTCAGCCCCAGAATGACCAGGGCGGTGAGTTCGAACGCCATCCCTGTGACCAGCGCCCAACGCTCACCCAGCCGTGCCACCACCGGTCCGGTGAGAAAGGCCTGCGCGCCGGCGTGGAAGAACCCGAAGGCGCCCAGCGACAGCCCGATCATCAGGCCGGTCCAGCCAAAACTGTCCTCGCTGACCAGCGCCCAGACGGTGCCGTACATGGTGCCGACGAAATTCATGATGACGAAGATCGCCATCATGGGAATCAGCGCCTTGAAGGTCAGCGCCCACTTCAGTGGAATGAAGGGGTTGAGCGTCTTCCAGTCGAATTTCGTTCCCGCCTGCCCGGCCCGCGACTCGGGCAGCACGAACAGCGCCAGGGAGAAATTGACGGCGTTCAGCAGTGCCGCGGCGATGAATGGCGCGCGCACCCAGTAATCGCCGAGCAGGCCGCCCAGCACCGGTCCAATGATGAAGCCGATACCGAACATGGCGTGGAAATAGCCAAAGCGCTTGGCGCGCTCCTCCTCGGCGGAAATGTCGGTGATGTAGGCCGTGGCGACGGCCATATTTGCGCTGCTCAGCCCGGCGATGGCACGGCCCAGCACCAGCAGCCACAGATGTGGTGCAAAGGCCATGATCAGGTAGTCGATCGCTGCGCCAGCCAGTGAAATCAGCAGTACGGGCCGGCGGCCGAAGCGGTCGCTGAGCACCCCGAGCACCGGCGAGAACAGGAATTGCATCGCCGAGTAGAGTGCCAGCATGATGCCGAACAGCGTCGCGACCTCGCCGGTATGGGCGACGTCGCGCAGCAGCGCCGGCAGAATCGGAAAGATCAGCCCGATACCGATCGCATCAATAGTGACGGCAGCCAGAATAACGACCAGGGCCCTATTCATCTCGACCTCGTTGCTCAAACGCAGGCCGATTTCCCCAGCACCGCAGGCACAGTGATGTAACTACCTCACGAACGCGTTACAAGGGTGTTCATGGTTTATTCTTTTGTAGATCAGGCCGGCTGTGGCGTACCCGTCCGGAAAACCCAGGCGAGTACTGGTATTGAGAGCAGGTAGAGCGCCGCGGCAACCAACCACACGGCCCCGGGGTACGCCGGCGAGGTCATTGCGAAGATGCTGGTTCCGATCAGCGGGCCGATGATCGAGGTCATGCTTTGTGCGCTGGCCAACACGCCTTGCAGTTCGCCCTGCCGGTCTTCGCTGACCTGGGCCGACATCAAGGACTGCAGCGCCGGCAGGCCGACGCCGCCGATCGCCGATAGCGGCGATAGCGCGAAGGCCATCCAGCCCTGCGTGGCGAAGGCGAAGCCGAGGAAGGCCAGCGTATCGACAACGACGCCGATCACCAGCGTGCCGCGGTCGCCGAATCGTTTGCTCAATGGCCCAGTGATCAAGGCTTGTGCAACTGTGTGGCAGATGCCGAATGCAGCCATCCAAAGGCCGATGGTGACACCATCGAAGTGGAACTGCGCTCTCCCGTAGAGCACCGAGATGGTGCCGGGAATAACGCCGTTGATGGCGAAAATCAGAAACATGGCGATCAGCGGCGCCAGCGCCGGAAAGCTGAACGCCCACTTGAGCGGCCCGAGGGGATTGAGGGCCTTGAATTGCAAGGGCTCACGGCTCGGCACCCGGCTTTCCTTCACCACGGTGAGGACCAGAATGAGGTTCAACGCGTTGAGCACGGCGGCCGCGAGGAAGGGCGCGCGAAGAAAATAAACGCTCAGTAGCCCGCCCATCACCGGCCCGATGATGAAGCCGACGCCGAAGGCGGCGCTCATCCAGCTGAAGCGCTGGGCGCGGTCTTTCTCGTCGGTGATATCGGCAATATAGGCGCCGGCGACGGACATGTTGGCGCTGGTGATTCCGGCGATGATGCGGCCAAGCAGCAAGACCCACAGATGTGGCGCGAAGGCCATAATCAGATAGTCGATGGCGGCGCCGGCAAGCGAAACAATCATCACCGGCCGGCGGCCGTAGCGATCCGAAAGCATGCCGAGAATGGGCGAAAACACGAATTGCATCGCGGCATAGGCGGCCAGGATGATTCCATAGGTGAGTGAAACCTGGCCGCTGCCGGTGAGCTCTTCCAGCAGTGAGGGCAGGATGGGAAAAATCAGCCCAATGCCGATGGCGTCAAGGACGACGATCAGTATGATGGTGACGATAGAACGGTTCACTGCCGCTCTCCCTATCAATGATAAATAAATCTATCGGTGATAAATTCCCTTATCGATGATAAGTCAAGGTGGACATGGCAATCGAACGCGACAAAATTCTGGATGCGGCGCTGGCGGTCCTTGCTGAGGTGGGACTCGACCAGTTTACCACGCGCAAACTGGCCGACCGGCTCGGGGTGCAACAGCCAGCCCTTTATTGGCATTTCAAGAGCAAGTCGGCCTTGCTCGACGCGCTCAATGCGGAAATGCTGCTGCGCTACCATGTCCATCATTTGCCGACGCCCGGCCAGACCTGGGACGAGTTCACGATGGCCAATGCCCGCAGCTTTCGCAAAGCGCTCCTCGCCGTACGCGACGGAGCCCGCATCAATGCTGGCACGCACCCGACCACACGGGAGTTCGGCGATGCCGAGCGGCACCTACAGCTCTATGTCGACGCGGGATTTTCCCCCGGAGAGGCGTTCAATATCGCCATCGCGGTCACCCGATATGTCGTCGGCTTCGTGCTCGAAGAACAGGGTGAGCGGGAGCGTGGCGACGAGGAGTTTTGGCAGGAGGAAGACCCCATGAAGGAGATTGCCCCCTTCCCGCTGCTCTCCACCGCACTCAAGCCGCTGATCGCAGGCGGTATGATCAATACCGAAGGCGTGTTCGAAGGTGGCCTGGGCTATTTGCTGGCCGGGATGCGGGAGAGCTTGGCGGCCCAGAAAACAAAAACGGCGCCCTGAGGCGCCGGTTTCGCAAATTATCGGGTCGACTTATTGGGCGGTCGCTTCAGCCACGCACTCGTCGGACGTATAGCGCATGTCTTCTTCGCCGGTGCTGAGCGCAGCGACGGCGGACTGCACGTAGAAATCGGTCAGGCGGTCGTATTCGCCGGCTTCAATGCCATCGGCATCAAGTGCCGTCTTGGCGCGGGCGAATGCCAGGTCGGCCATATGATCGGACGCCGCTTTTTGATCGGCAGGCAGATCGTCCGACATCGAGGCTACGGTGAAGGCAGCGCCACACCAGAACGCGATATCCACCGCATCGCTCACCTGGTCTTCAGCCGGAACGGCGTCCTCGGCATAGGCGGGAAGCGAAAGGGTCATCAAGGCGAGGGCGGCGACGGCGAGCAATTTGGTGCGCATCTGGATTTTCTATAATGGGGGCCGGGCCATTCCGGCGACCCCTCATATCGTGCAAATCCTTGGCTTTCCTAGCGCTTTTTGGCGCTTTGGTAAAAAACGGCGCCACTGGAGCGCCGTTTCGTTGCTGTGAACCGTTTAGCCAGCGGCCCGAGGCTTTACTTCAGGCCGAGCGCATCGCGCATGGTGAAGTACAGGTCGGTCTGGTCGGTCAGGCCGGTGACGTTGGCGGCATGCGGGCCGAAGGCGGCGACACGAAGCTGGGCGCCGGTATGGCCCTGCGAGTCGCCTTCCGAATTGCCGTAGCTGATGTCCATCACTGCGCCGTCCTTGGTCGTCAGTGCTGCAGTCAGGCCCGGCGCTTCAGTGCCTTCTTCGACGATCTGGCTGGAATGGGCATGGTCGGCGGTGACGATGATCAGGGTATCGCCATGCTCCTTGGCGAAGGCAAGACCAACTTGGACGGCGGCGTCGAGGTCGACGGTTTCGCCGATCTGGCCGCACGGATTGGCAGCATGGTCCTGCTTGTCGATCGAGGCGCCTTCAACCTGCAGGAAGAAGCCCTTCTCGTTGACGCTCAGCAATTCGATGGCCTTGGTGGTCATGTCTGCCAGCGACGGCTGGGTCGCCGGACGGTCGGCATTGGGGGTGCAGGTGTATGCCGGCACATCGAGGTTGCCGTGATAGGTGGCCTTCGGACCCATCCAGCTGACCGGCAGGTTGCCTTCGGCGAACAGGCCGATAACCGGCTTGTCCTGGTTGGCTTCGGTCAGGGCCTTCATCTCGTCGGCGTTGGTGACGATGACGAAGCCGAGCGCCTTGGCCTGCTCCATCAAGGTCTTGCCCTTGTATTCGCTGGCAGCCGCGACTTCGGCGAAGCTCTTGGAACCGCCGCCGAGGACTAGGTCGGCACGGGCGGTGAGGTACTGCTCGGTGATCGAGCCGGCCCCGCCGTTTTCGAGGGCGTTGCTGGCACAATCCTTGGTGGTGGCGACCGGGCCGTAGCACTTGCGGCCAGTGATGTGCGAGACCAGCGCCGCCGGGGTGGCGTCCTGGATTTCGGAGGTCGAGACATCGCCGGTGGCGAGGCCGTTGGCCTTGGCCAGCTCAAGGATCGTCTGGTGCGGCGCTGCCTTGATGTCGACGCCAAGGGCGCCATTGTAGGTCTTTACGCCAGTCGACCAGGCGGTCGCGGACGCGGCCGAGTCGGTAACGTAGTCCGGCTTGCCGGTGTCCTTGTTGAGCGCATAGTGGGTGTACTGGCCGGTGATCGGCAGAGCATCGATGCCTTTGAAAAAGCCGCCAGCGCCTTCGGCGTAGTTGCGCGCCACGGTGATTTCCGAGTCACCCATGCCATCGCCAATGAAAAGGATGACGTTTTTGGCCGGCGTGTTGATCAGGGAAGCCTTGAGCGCCTCGGTAATATCGCCGCTGAGACGGCGGGCGCCGCCCGGCTGGGTGACGTCGCCGGCAGCGCTGCGAACCATGAAGTCGGCCTCTTGGGCCATGACGGCAGCGCTGGACAGCAGAGCCAGGCCGAGGGCAAGCATCGAGGTGCGGGTGAGGTTCATGCGGCATCCTTCCATGAAAATTTATGGATATTCGCGTCAGGCGCGGGTCCATCCGTTTTGTAGGAAGGCTATGCAACGGTTTCGCGACAATGACAGCGCACAAACAAAAACGGCGCCCCGAAGGACGCCGTTTTCTCAATGGTCGCCGTTTAGTGCGGCAGGCCTGCCGTGGCTTCATCGACATCGACGACGGCCGGGGTGACCACCTTTTCATCGAAGTTCCACTCGATCGGCTCGGGCTGGCGAACCAGCGCGTGCTTGATCACCTGGTCCATCCGGCTGACCGGGATGATCTCCATACCGTCCTTGACGATGTCCGGGATCTCCGCGAGATCTCGAACGTTTTCCTCGGGGATCAGCACGGTCTTGATGCCGCCGCGCAGCGCGGCCAGCAGCTTTTCCTTCAATCCGCCGATGGGCAGCACCCTGCCCCGCAGCGTGATCTCGCCGGTCATGGCGACATCGTTGCGCACTGCGATACCGGTCATCACCGAAACGATGGCAGTCGCCAGACCGATACCAGCCGAGGGACCATCCTTGGGGGTGGCGCCTTCGGGCAGGTGGACGTGGATGTCACGCGTGTCGAACATCGGTGGCTTGATGCCGAAATCGATCGAGCGCGAGCGCACGTAAGCCGTCGCCGCGGTCAGTGATTCCTTCATCACTTCCTTGATGTTGCCGGTCACGGTCATGCGACCCTTGCCCGGGGTCATCACGCCTTCGATCGTCAACAGCTCGCCGCCCACCGACGTCCAGGCAAGGCCCGTCACCAGACCAACCTGCGCTTCGGCTTCGATTTCGCCGTGCTTGTAGATATCGGCGCCGAGATACTTGGTCAGCAGCTCTTCATCGATAGTGACCGTCTTGACCTTGGTCTTGACGATCTCGGCCACGGCCTTGCGCATCAGCTTGCTGATTTCGCGCTTGAGGTTACGCACGCCCGCTTCACGGGTATAGCGCTGGATCACGGCGGTCAGCATCTCGTCGCTCAGCACGAACTCGCCATGGGCCAGCCCGTTTTCCTTGAGCGTCTCCGGAATCAGGTGCTGCTTGGCGATCCCGTGCTTTTCCTGCTCGGTGTAACCGGACAGGCGGATGATCTCCATGCGGTCCATCAATGGGCCGGGGATGTTCAGGGTGTTCGAGGTGGTGACGAACATCACGTCGCTGAGGTCATAATCGACCTCGAGATAGTGATCGGCGAAGGTGTGGTTCTGCTCCGGATCGAGCACTTCAAGCAGTGCCGAGGACGGATCGCCACGGAAGTCCTGGCCCATCTTGTCGATTTCATCGAGCAGGAACAGCGGGTTGGATTTACCCACCTTCTTGAGCGACTGGATCACCTTGCCGGGCATGGAGCCGATGTAAGTGCGGCGATGGCCGCGGATTTCGGCTTCGTCCCGAACCCCGCCCAGAGCCATGCGCACGAACTCACGCCCGGTCGCCTTGGCGATCGACTTGCCGAGCGAGGTCTTACCGACACCCGGAGGGCCGACGAGGCACAGGATCGGGCCCTTGAGCTTACCGACACGGCCCTGCACGGCCAGATATTCCAGGATGCGTTCCTTGACCTTCTCGAGGCCATAGTGATCCTCGTCCAGAACCTTCTCGGCCAGGACCAGGTCACGCTTGACCTTGCTCTTCTTGCCCCATGGGAGCCCGAGTAGCACATCGAGATAGTTGCGCACGACAGTGGCTTCGGCCGACATCGGGCTCATGGTCTTGAGCTTCTTGATCTCGGCGTCGGCCTTGGCGCGAGCTTCCTTGCTCAGCTTGGTCTTGGCGATGCGGTCTTCCAGCTCCGTGATCTCGTTGGAGCCTTCTTCGCCGTCGCCCAGCTCGCGCTGGATCGCCTTCATCTGCTCGTTGAGGTAGTACTCGCGCTGGGTCTTCTCCATCTGCCGCTTGACGCGGCTGCGGATGCGCTTTTCCACCTGCAACACGCCGATCTCGCCTTCCATCAGGCCAAGAATCTTCTGGAAGCGCTCCGCGACCGAAACGGTCGAGAGCAGGTCTTCCTTCTCGTTGATCTTGATGACGAGGTGGCTGGCAATGGTATCGGCCAGTTTCGAATGGTTCTCGATCTGCCCGACGGCAGCCACGACCTCAGCGGAAATCTTCTTGTTGAGCTTCACATAGCTCTCGAATTCAGTCGTTGCAGAGCGCGACAGCGCCTCGACTTCGGTGGCGTCGTCGGCCGGCTCCTCGAGCACGGTCGCTTCGGCCTCGAAATAATCGACGGTCTGCAGATAGCGATCGATGGTGGCGCGGCTCAGCCCTTCCACCAGCACCTTGACGGTGCCGTCGGGCAGCTTGAGCAATTGCAGAACGGTGGCGATGGTGCCGGTCGCATAAATCTGGTCCGGCGCCGGGTCATCGTCCTGCGCATTCTTCTGCGTCACAACGAGAATATGCTTGTCGTCGCGCATGACTTCCTCAAGCGCTTTCACCGACTTTTCACGGCCGACGAAGAGCGGCACGATCATGCCGGGAAACACGACGATGTCGCGCAGCGGGAGCACTGGGTAAACCCGATCGCGGCTGGCGTCGCCGCCGCTGGGATTGAATTCCGACATCTCTAATCCTTTCCGGGGCACGCAGGGAGGAAGGATCGTAAAGCGCGCCCGTTACAGACAGCCCTAATTTTTAGGCTGGGCTGATTCTGATTAATAAATAGGTCGCCTTGCGGGTCCGGCAAGTCAACCTTTGCAGAATTATGACTGTTAACTCCCCTTCGCGCAGCACCATTGCCCTGAGCGCATTGCAAATGTCATCAACCGCGTTTCCTATGCCACAGGAACAAGGACGTAACCATGTCGGAAAACCGGCTATTGATGCACAATAACTGGCTAGGCTTCAGGGCAATCTTACTGCTTTGTGGTGTACTCTTCACGCTTTATGGGGCCTTTTCGCTGAGCGTGGATGCCACACCTTCTGTACTCATTATCCTAGTTGTCGGCCTCCCGCTCATTGCTCAGGCGATTTATTGGCCGCGGTTGCGCGTAGAGACTTCAGAAGACGCGCTTAGCATCCATCAGAGGTACCCATTTCACACAAAAAGCTACACGTTTAGCTTTGACCTGCCAGCTCCGCCTCTAACCATAAGCTATGTTGAGAATGATGAGGGGCCGGGGCTCTACAACCTGCATGTTGAGGTGACCGGTGGCAAAAAAATTACTCTGGGGTCCAGTCAGTCCAAGGATGCACTTCGGATTCAACAGCGCATGCTCAACGACCTCTGGGAACGAGGGGTCGATTTCAAACAATAAATTGCCTTCTGAAGGCTCGGTGGATGGGTGAAGTCGATGCAAAATGAAAATGCCCGCGTTCGTCGCGTAGCGCTGCTCGGCGTCGCCACCGCCGCCGGCGCCTCCGTACGCGGTGCAGGGATGGGGCCGGAGGCGCTCCGCGTGGCGGGCCTGGCCGGAGCCCTGCTCGACCTTGGCCACAGCGTCACCGACCATGGCGACCTGCGCCGCCCTTCGCCGGCGCCAGATGCCGAGCCCGCCAGTTGGCGCCTGCCCGAGGAGCGACAGGCCAATGTGCTCGACCTATCCGCGCGCGCCAGTGACCGAGCCGTTGAACTGATGGCCGAGGGCCACTTCCCGATCTTCCTTGGCGGCGATCACTCCATCGCCATGGGCACCGTCTCCGGCGTCGCGCGCCACTGCGCCGCTACTGGCAAACCCATCTTCGTGCTCTGGATCGATGCCCATGGCGATTACAATACGCCGCTGACCTCGCCTACCGGCAACCTGCACGGCATGTCGCTGGCCCTGCTCTGCAATGAGCCCGAATTTGACGGCCCCTTCGCCGGAGACTGGCGCGGCGCTGTCGATCCCCGCAACGTCGCCATCTTCGGCGCCCGCTCCATCGACCGCGAAGAGCGGCGACTGCTCGAGCAGCGCGGCGTTCACGTCGTCGACATGCGCAAGATCGATGAACTCGGTGCCGTCGCCACCATGCGCGCCATTATCGAGCGCGTCCGCAAGGCCAACGGCCACCTCCATGTTAGTCTCGACGTGGACGCCATGGACCCCTCCATCGCCCCCGGCGTCGGCACCACCGTGGCCGGCGGCCTGACCTATCGCGAGGCCCATCTCGCCATGGAAATGCTGCACGATTGCGGTCTGGTCGGCTCCCTCGACATTGTCGAGCTCAATCCCTTTCTCGACGAGGCCGGTAAAAGCGCCCTCCTCCTCGTCGACCTCGTCGCCAGCCTCTTCGGCCGCTCCGTCATGAGCCCGCCCGGCGAAGGCCCGATGGCGTTCGCAACGGAGGATGAGGAAGGCTAACCCGCCACTCCCACATACCGCGCCCGCGGCCGAATCTCCTGCCCGCTCTGCACTTGCTCCAGCCCATGGGCCAGCCACCCCACACACCGTGCCATGGCAAACAGCGTCAGTGGCGCATCCGCTGGCAGGTCAAACGCCACCGCCATGGCCGCCAACGCAAAATCCACATTAGGCCGCTCCCCGGTGATCGAGTCGCCCGCTTCCCGCAGCCTGGCAAACGCGGCGGGCAACTCGAACTGCCCCAGCAATGCCTCGGCGCGCACGTCACCATCCGGATAAAGCCGATGCCCCATGCCAGGCACCTGCCGGCCCTCCCCCAGCCAATCCCGCAATGCCGCCTCCGCCGAACCGGGCGCGTGCCCGATATCGTCCGCCAGTGCGGCCACCTCGCGCGACGCCAGGCCATGACGCGGCCCGTTGAGGGTGGCCAAGCCCGCCAATGCGCCCGCCCACAGCGACGCGCCCGTCGACATGGCCACCCGCGCGGCAAAGGTCGATGCATTGAGCTCATGGTCCGCCAGCAGCACCAGCGCACGGCGTATGGCCTCGGAGGCGGCCGGACGCCCCCAGAAATGCGCCAGCCGCAGATGCAGCATATCCTCAGCCCGCACGTCCCCGGTCAGCGCGTGCGCCAAGGTTGCGAGGATCAAGCCAGCCTCCTGCGCCAGTGCGGCAGGCGGTCGAACAGTTGGGATTGTTTCCGCTGCCCGCCTCGCCAGCGCAACGAAGGCCGCCCGCAGTCCCGGCCCGCCATCAAGCGGCGCTACCGCAGGCAATTGCCCCTTCGTCTGCCAGAGCAATGCCGCGACATCCTCAAGGCTGGCCCTGTCCGCTAGCTCGCACGCATCCTGCCCCCGATACAGCAACCGGCCATGCGCCACCGTCGAGATGCTGGTCCGCAGCACCGGATCGCCCCACTGCATTGCTTGCGCCGCCACCGCATCCTGCTTCCGGCGGCCGGCAGCGCGCTGCGCCAGCCGCCGCACGTCATCGCCGCGATAGAGGCTCTTGCGGCTGTCATCGGGATCGCGCTTGGCCTTGATCCGCCCCCGGCTGACATTGGCATAAAGCGTCTGCGGCTGCGTGCCGAGCACCGCTAGCGCCTCGTGGGCAGTCAACCAGTCCATGGCGATACATTGATCCTATTGGTCAAGATTGACGTCAATCATAGCAGTGCCGATCTTGAGTGCAACACAAGCCAAGGAGCCTCAAGATGAACAGTGGATTGGAAGACGTCGTCGCCGCCGAGACGGTGCTGTCGGATGTCGATGGCAATGCCGGCCGCCTGATCATCCGCGGCATATCCCTCGACGATCTGGTGGCCCACAGCCGCTACGAGGACGTGCTGGCGCTGCTGCTGGACGGCTTCTTCCCCGCCATGCCGTCCCTGCCCGAGGCGCTCGGCGCCGCGCGCGTTGCGGTGTTCAAGCATCTCGCCAGCGTCGATGCCGGCCTGCTCGCGCTCTCGCCGATCGAAGCCATCCGCGCCCTCATGGCCCGCCTGCCCGATGGCGATGATCTGGCGACGGCCTTGCAACTGGTCGCGGCCCCAGCCGTGTTCACCCCCGGCATCATCCGCCTTCGCGCCGGCCTCGCGCCGATCGAGCCCAGCGCCACCGCCGGCCATGCCGCCGATGTCCTCGCCATGATGCTCGGCAAGCCACCGACGCTACAGCAGACCGCCGCTCTCGACCGCTATCTTGTCACTGTGGCCGATCACGGCCTCAACGCCTCGACCTTCGCCGCCCGCGTCGTCGCCTCAACCCAGGCCGGTCTTGCCTCCGCGGTCCTGGCCGGCCTTAGCGCCCTCAAGGGCCCGCTGCACGGTGGCGCGCCCGGCCCGGTCCTCGACATGCTCGACGCTGCCGGCACGCCTGCCAATGCCGCGCTCTGGATCGATGATGCCCTGGCGCGCGACGAACGCCTGATGGGCTTTGGCCACCGCGTTTATCGCGTCCGCGATCCTCGTGCCGACGCGCTGAAGGGCGCCGTCGAACTCCTCGCCGCCTCCGGCGCTATCGACCCCGCCCGACTTGCCCTCGCCGAAGCCGTCGAAAGTGCCGCCCTCGCCGCCCTCCGGCGCAAAAAGCCCGACCGCCGCCTCGATACCAATGTCGAGTTCTATACCGCGCTGCTGCTCGAATCGCTGGGCTTCCCCCGCGAAACCTTCACCTGCGTCTTCGCCATGGGCCGCACAGGCGGGTGGGTTGCGCATGCCAGGGAGCAGGTTCTGGGCGGGAGGTTGATCCGGCCGATGTCGAAATATGTCGGGCCGAGGCCGCAGCAAGCGGCGTAAGGCCATCCGCTCATTTCAAGAACTAGAGCATTGACACCGTGGCGTAGAAGAAAGACCAAGAATTCCCTGTGAGCGCGAACCAGCGCATCGGCTTGGGCCAGGGGTAGTTATGACCAGCGCGGATCCGCATCTGAAGAAGGACATACTCGGTCGACAATACGATGCGGCGTTTTGGGTCTGGATAATCAGCAGTATGACGGTGCTCGGATTTCATCGATTATACCTGAGACTGTACCCCTCAGGCATCGCCATGTCCGTGATGTATGTCTCGGGGCATCTTTTGTGCTTTACGGCGGAACTGTTCCCACTAGGCTCCAAGGCCGTTAGCGTTGGACTTGGAGGTCTGTTGATATTTTCGTGTTTTTTCTGGTGGCTGAGCGACGGCATTCGGCTGTTCGGCATGAAAAAAGACACGTTGTAGAACGGCGCACGATACAAACAAAAACGCCGGACCCAAGGGCCCGGCGCTTTCAATTCAAGTCACTCAAAAAACTCACGCCGTTGCTGGCGCGTCGTCCTTCTTGCGCTCGGAATAGATGTAGAGCGGACGCACGTCCTTGCCCTTCACCACTTCCTCGCTGATCACCACTTCTTCCACGCCTTCGAGCGAAGGCAGGTCGTACATGGTGTCGAGCAGGATGGCTTCCATGATCGAGCGGAGCCCGCGGGCGCCGGTCTTGCGTTCGATGGCCTTTTCGGCGATCGCCTTGAGCGCGTCCTCGTGGAAGGTCAGCTCGACCTCTTCCATCTGGAACAGGCGCTGGTACTGGCGCACCAGGGCGTTCTTTGGAGCCGACAGGATTTCGATCAGCGCCGGAATGTCGAGGTCTTCCAGCGTGGCCAGAACCGGCAGACGGCCGATGAATTCCGGGATCAGGCCGAAACGGACCAGATCTTCGGGAGCGACATCAGCCAGCACCTGGCCGACGCGACGGTCGTTCGGGTCCTTGACGGTGGCCGAAAAGCCGATGCCCGAACCTTCGCCGCGCGCCGAGATGATCTTTTCCAGACCCGCAAAGGCGCCGCCGCAGATGAACAGGATATTGGTCGTGTCCACCTGCAGGAATTCCTGCTGCGGATGCTTGCGGCCGCCCTGGGGCGGAACCGAAGCCACGGTGCCTTCCATGATCTTGAGCAAAGCCTGCTGCACGCCTTCGCCCGAAACGTCGCGGGTGATGGAGGGGTTGTCGGACTTGCGGGATATCTTGTCGACCTCGTCGATATAGACGATGCCGCGCTGCGCCTTTTCCACGTTGTAGTCAGCGGACTGCAACAGCTTCAGGATGATGTTTTCGACGTCCTCGCCGACATAGCCGGCTTCAGTCAGCGTCGTGGCATCAGCCATGGTGAACGGCACGTCGAGGATACGGGCCAGCGTCTGAGCCAGCAGGGTCTTGCCGGAACCAGTGGGGCCGATCAGCAGGATGTTCGACTTCGAGAGTTCGATATCCTGGTTCTTGGCCGAATGGTGCAGGCGCTTGTA
Organism: Devosia sp. UYZn731; assembly: GCF_040546795.1. Taxonomy (NCBI): domain Bacteria; kingdom Pseudomonadati; phylum Pseudomonadota; class Alphaproteobacteria; order Hyphomicrobiales; family Devosiaceae; genus Devosia; species Devosia sp. UYZn731. The sequence goes on along the minus strand of NZ_JBEPOL010000002.1, from coordinate 104,654 downwards.
GTGGTTATGCACGGCCACGGAGAGTACGCGCTTGGCGCGGTACTGGCCGATAACGTAATCGTCGAGCACCTTGCAGATATCTGCGGGGGTCGGCACGCCATCGGAGGACTTGACCATCGAGGTCTTGTTCTCTTCGCGGATGATGTCCATGCACAGCTCGACGCATTCATCGCAGATGAACACGGTCGGGCCGGCGATCAGCTTGCGAACCTCATGCTGGGATTTCCCGCAGAACGAGCAATAAAGCGTGTTCTTTGAGGATTCGCCGTTCGTTGTCTCTTTGGACATCCTGTCACTCCCGGGAGGATTACTCCCAAAATAAGCGCTAGCCGACACGCTAACGCTCGAGGCCTAAAGAAAGTCTAAGCCGAACCGACCTTAGCGGTCGATCCGGCTCGGTGCAATTCCGTCAATGTCACAGTTCACGGCGCATATGAAACGCCGTTAACGCGACCCAATCAAACCGCATCGGGCACTGCGCGCTTGTCGAGCACGGTATCGATGAGGCCAAAGGTCTTGGCTTCTTCGGCCGACAGGAAGCGATCGCGCTCGAGAGCGGTTTCGATTTCCTCGTAGGTGCGTCCGGTATGCTTTTCGTAGATCTGGTTCAGCCGGCGCTTGAGGCCTTCGACTTCCTTGGCATGGATCATGATATCAGTGACTTGACCCTGATAACCGCCCGAAGGCTGGTGCACCATGACGCGCGAATTGGGCAGCGAGGTGCGCATGCCATGCTCGCCCGCGGTCAGCAGGAGCGAACCCATCGAGGCCGCCTGCCCCATCACCATGGTGGCGACGGCCGGGCGGATGAACTGCATGGTGTCGTAGATCGACAGGCCAGCCGTCACCACGCCACCAGGCGAATTGATATAGAGCGCGATTTCCTTCTTCGGATTTTCCGACTCGAGGAACAGCAGCTGAGCCACGATCAGGCTCGCCATGTTGTCTTCGACGACGCCGGTCACGAAAATGATTCGCTCACGCAGCAGGCGCGAATAGATATCGAAGGCGCGTTCGCCACGATTGGATTGCTCGACCACCATGGGAACGAGCGTATTCATGTAAAGATCGATTGGATCTTTCATATCTTGATGCCCCTTTGCTGTGCCGTCTCGAATGAGCCCGGGCCAGCCATCTCAGTTGCACAGGGTCCATACCGGAAACCGGACATCCAATACCCGGGACCATGCCTTGAAAAAACGAATCAGCGCGACTGGCCGATCACAGACCATGCCGCATTAACGCGCGGTAAAGGCACAGATAGGCGGCAATGGGGCAAGGTTCAATAGACGGGTGCACAACGGGACGCAGCGACTGGCCTAACGGTAAATATCCCGTCGATTTCCGACACCCACAACGAGGACGACGAGCTTAGTATCCTGCAGATCGCAGATGATGCGGAAATCGCCCACCCGGTAGCGCCACAGACTGCCGAGTTTAGAGCCTTGCAGGGCTTTTCCAAGCTGGCGTGGATCATCGAGGACGCCCACGCGATCTCTCAGGAAGTTACGTACGCGCACGGCATTGGGGCGATCGAGCTTGCTCAGTTGGCGCGCGGCACGCTCATCAACTTCAATTGTCCAGGCCAAGATCGCGGCTCAGTTCGTCAAGTGTCAGGGTCTTATCGTCCCCTGCCTGACGGCGCGTCAGCACATCTTCGGCCATGTAGAGGTCTTCCAATTCCTCAAGATGCTCTTCAATGGCCTCTCGAATGTAGAACGTCGTTGTGCGCCCTGTGCGGGCAGCCAGCGCGTTCAGTCGATCAAATAGCTCGTCTGGAAGCCGAACGGCGGTTTGCTTGGACATCAGAACTCCTGTGGTATGCATGTATACCACAGGTTGCTTTAGTCATGCAACGAGTCGGCAGTTGGGAACGCGGCGCGGGCCGCGTCCCGTATGTGGCTAGAGCGCGTTGAACTCAGGCCGGCCTTGCCCGGTCTCGCTGTGACGATGGGTCTCCATCAGCGGCCTGATCTCAAGTCTTCCATAGGCCGCGATCGGGTCTTGCTCGAACAGGGACAGGGCTTCCGCCATGTCCATGGCTTCGATCAGCAGGAAGCCGCCGACTACTTCCTTGGTTTCGGCGAATGGTCCGTCCACCGTCGAAAGGCTCACGCGCTTGCGGCGGTCGATCGTCACGGCTGTGCTGGCATCAGCAAGTGGTGAGGCAATCAGCAGGTGTCCGGACGCCCGCAGCCTTTGATCGTCGGCGATGGTGTCGTCGTCGAGTTGCTGCTGTTCTTGCGGCGTCATGCCATCAAACGCGCCCGGAGCGAAATAAACGAGACAGAGGAATTTCATGTGAGTCTCCTGTGGTTCACAGGACAGCGACGAGCCGCGCTGCAGGAGCTCGACTATTTTTCTCGTTTTTTCGACGCTGGCAGCTTAAGCCGCCGAAAAGCTCACCGCCACGCCGCGCTTCTTGAAATAGGACTGCATGAGCTTGCGGCCCTGGCGATTGTTTTGCGCCAGCTTGGCAGGATCGAATACGGCTTCCTTGACGCCGTCGCGCGCCAGCGCCGCCTTGAGCGCCACGATATGGGCGTCCAGCTCTTCGTTGTTAGCGGCGAGGGACGTGTAGATATTGTCGACGGCCGCAGCCAGGGTCAGGTCGCTCACGATGTCAAACTCCGTGCAGTGGCGTCATGTTCGCCTGCCGATAGGGCCGCGCGGCCTGCCGGTCAATCCCCCACACGGCGCTTGAGGTCTTCAGCGCGCTAGCGTTCCCGCCGGTGGCACCGGCTGGCTGACGCTGGCCGCCTCCTTGGAAACGTCGAGCCCGCGCTCCTCGGAGAGTTCTCGTTCCGCCTTGCGCCAGAAATCCTGGCTATGGGTCGAGGGCGATCCGGCTCGTTCCCACAGGGCATAGGCGCGTTCGCGAATTTTATCGTCGTGAGGTTGAGTCATTTGCGCCTCCTGGCAGATCCGTGCTTGCCGGCGATAAACGCTAAATTCGGGGTTTCGGTTGCCGTCAGTGCAATAGCAAACCTTGATGTCGGCCTGCTGACAGCTCTTTCATGCAGAACCGGCCCACTGTATCTTTGACCAAAAGGTCAAACACGAGCCCATGATGCTGGATACGCCCCCGCGCCCTTACGCCATCGATACCGCTACCGCCCGCGCCCAGGCCGATCCGCGCAACTCGGCATTCTTCCAGAATCCCTATGCCTTCTACGATGCGTTGCATGCCAGCAACCCGGCCTTCTATTGGGATGAATACGGGCATTGGTGCTTTGCCGGCTTCAAGGACGTGAGCGCCCTGCTCCGCGACAAGCGGTTTGGCCGCCAAATCCTGCATGTCGCCACGCGCGAGGAACTTGGCCTGCCCGAGCCCAAGGCCCATACCGCCCATTTCGATTTGACCGAAAAATACTCGCTGCTGACGCTGGAGCCGCCGGCTCACACGCGCCTGCGCACCCTGGTCAACCGTGCATTCGTGTCGCGCCATGTTGAGCAGTTGCGCCCGCGCATCGTCCGCCTCGCCAATGAAATGATTGATGGCTTCGAGGGCGAGAACAGCGTCGACCTCATCAAGTCTTTCGCCGCCCCGATTCCTGCCATCGTCATAGCCGAAATGCTGGGCCTGCCGGCCGAGATGGCGCCGCAATTGCTCAACTGGTCCAACCGCATGGTGGCCATGTATATGTTCGGCGTCAGCGAGGAGACCGAGCACGACGCTAACCGCGCCTCCTACGATTTCATGGAATATCTGCGCGGCGTCATCGCCGAGCGTCGCAAGGCCCCGCGCGAAGACCTGCTGACCCATATGATCACCGCCGAGCACCAGGGCTCGGTGCTGTCCGATGACGAGGTCATGTCCACCGCCATCCTGCTGCTCAATGCCGGCCATGAGGCGACGGTCCACACCACCGGCAATGGCGTCAAATCGATCCTGCAATCAGGGCTCGACCCCGCCAGCCTGTTGGCCACCGAAGAGCAGACTGCCGCCACCGTCGAGGAATGCCTGCGGTTCGACGCGCCGCTGCATATGTTCACGCGCTATGCGCTGGGCGACATCGAGTATGAGGGCCTGCAGTTCAAGAAGGGTGACGTCATCGGCTTGATGCTCGGCGCCGCCAATCGCGACCCCAGCCGCTTCGCCAATGCCAACGCTTTTGATCCCTTCCGCACCGACGGCGCCAATGTCAGCTTCGGCGCCGGCATCCACTTCTGCATCGGCGCGCCCCTGGCCCGCATCGAGCTGCAAGTAGCGTTTGGCGAGCTGTTCAAGCGCCTGCCCAAGCTGCGTCTGGCGGAGGAGCCACGGTACAACAATGTGTACCATTTCCATGGGTTGGAACGGTTGATGGTGAGTTGGTAGGCCCTAGAGCATCGCACGAAAAAGTGGGAACCGGTTTTTCGCGAAAGCGATGCGACAAAAAAGGAGGTCTACCCGATCTGCCATGGCGCGTGGCTGAGGAAACTCATGCGGTAGCCGTCCTGACGGCATGAGGCGTCATAGGCCTTGAACGCCGACGCCGTGTCATAGGTCCATTCCTGGTGGTAATTGCCCGTTTTAGGCCGATAGGCGGCGACGGCGTAGCCGTTGTGTCCCATGGCATGAACTTCGAGGCCCTGCCGCTCGTATTTATGAACCAGGAACTTGTTCGGTTGCCCCAAATAGGTGTTGAACCCGCCTGGCGCTTCGAGAATCTGTTCGCCCTGTCCCGGCCGCCAGGTTGCTGCATACAGCATGCCCCCGTCTCCATAGCGGTCCACGGTCTCGATGCGGTGACCCTCGGATTTGAAATGCTGGTCCCACGATAGCAGCCCGAACCAATCCATGTTCCAGCGCGTCACCTGCAATTCGGTCGTGGCCCCGGTCCAGCCCCAGGTGGCGTTGAACGCGCCTTGGCGGATGTTAAACGAATTCACGCGGAATCCGGCCCGGAACAGCTCCATGTCCTTGGCGACGAAGTCGGCTTCGCTCGCCGCTGCCTGCCAATAATAGCCGACGTCCCGGCGCGGCGCGAACGCCACTGACCAAGGCTCCATGAACCGCCCGGAGCCCAGCACGTCGATGGGGCGGAAGCCGCGATTGTGATAGTCGGACACTACCGCATGAAGCTGGTTGGTGTTCATCAAATTGGTCTCGTAGTGGCTCTGCGAGCCATCCTTGATCCACAGCCCATGCAGCGTGCCGGCAATGCCGTAGTCGCGCGTCTGGAAACCGCCAGCTTTCTTCGCCTGGTCAATCGCCTCGGCAATATTGGCGGCGGCGGCTGCCACGTGTTCGTCCAATGACCGCTTGTCGGTCGTGTCGGTCCCCACGCCCAGCATTGGCGGACTATCGGAGCGCACGAATTTGGTCGTCGGAGCCTGCTTGCCGCCCTTGCCGTCCGCTGCCTTGCCAGCCATCCCGATCGCCCCGCTCATGATGTTGCACGTGTCAGTGCGACAAGGCTAGCGAGGTCGGTGCCTTGCCGCATCATTCATATGAATGATGCCCGGCGTGGCTAACCCAGTTCAGCCAGTACGCCCGGCACCAGGTCCGGCAGGTCCTCGCTGATCATGCCCGGACCGCCAAAATCATTGGCGGCTTCCGCGTGGATCCAGACCCCTGCGGCTGCCGCGTCGAACCCGGTCATGCCTTGCGCCAGCAGCCCTGCGACAATGCCCGCCAAAACATCGCCCGACCCGGCCGTGCCCAGATAGGCCGGCGCATTGCCGTTGATCGCCGCACGTCCGTCCGGCGCGGCGATCACCGTATCGCTGCCCTTGAGAATGATGATGGCGCCAGAATACGCCGCCGCGCTGCGTGCCCGCTCCAGCTTGCTGCCCGGCACGTCGCCGAACAACCGCTTGAACTCGCCCTCATGCGGCGTCAGCACCACCGCCCGGCCCACAGTCGCCTTGATCGCCCCGAACAGGCTTTCGGCGTCGTCCTTGAAGCTGGTGATGGCATCTGCATCGAGCACCGCCGCTGCGCTGGAGCCCAGCACCGCCAGCACATTGCCCCGCGTCTCCTCCCCGATCCCCGCACCCGGCCCGATCACCACGGCCTTGATCCGCTGGTCGCTCAGCAGTTCCGCCAGCGCCGCCGTGTCCTCGGCCGGCTTCAGCATCACGGCCGTCACATGCGCCGCCTGCACCGTCAAGGCGTCAATCTTGCCGGTCAGTGACACTAGCCCGGCACCGGCCCGGAATGCGCCCAGCGCAGCTAACCGGGCCGCTCCGGTCTGCAGTGGCGGCCCCGACACGACCACGCAATGACCCCGGTCGAACTTGTTGCCCTGATTGCCCGCTGCCGGAACACGCCACAGATTTGATGAATTGCGCCAGGTTGTTGCGCCGATCGGTTCAAGCACTGAATCCGCTATGCCGATGGCCGCCAGCACCATCTCGCCGCACAGGTCCCGGCCGGGCTGCAGCAGATGCCCCGGTTTTTGGCGGAAGAAGGTCACCGTGGTATCGGCCTTTATAGCCGCCCCGCGCACGGCACCGGTGGCCCCATCGACCCCGCTCGGCACGTCAATGCTGACCACCGGCTTGCCGCTGGCGTTGATCGCCGCAATCAGTTCGGCCAGTTCGCCCTCGATGTCCCGGTCGAGGCCCGCCCCGAGCAGGGCGTCGATGACCAGATCGGTGTCCTTGAGGTCGGCCGCGCTTGGCTGTTCCGCCCTGCCCGTCCACTGCACCGCCATGGCCGCCGCATCGCCCTTGAGTGCCTCGCGCGCGCCGAACAGGCGCAGTTGCACCGGCCAGCCCTTGTCCTTGAGCAAGCGCGCCACCACGAACCCGTCGCCACCATTATTGCCGGCGCCGCACAGCACCAGCACCGAGCGCTGATAGTAGCGTTCCACGATCGCATCGGTCACCGCCTTGCCGGCGGCTTCCATCAGCTTGATCGAGCGGGTGCCGGCCTGCACGGTCAGCCGATCGGCCTCGGCCATCTGGACGGGTGTCAGCAAGATATCGATGGCAGCGTCGGTCATGGCGGCAAACTCCGGAACGCAGTGTCTATACAAACAAAAAAGCCGCCCATTTCTGGGCGGCTTTCAAAAATCAATCCGCTAAGCGCTTAATGATGGTGCTCTTCGGGAACATCATCTTCGTCGGCCTGGATGAGCTTGGCCAGTTCGGCGCGGGTCATCTTCTTGTCGGTCTGCTCGGCCAGCTCGGAGACAAAGTCGACGACCTTGTTCTCGAACACGGGCGCGCGCAGGCCGGCCAGGGCCTGGGGGTTCTTGCGGTAATAGTCGTAAACCTGCTGTTCCTGGCCCTGGAAGCGGCGCACTTCGGCGATCAGCGCCTGCTGGTGCTCTTCCTCGGTCACGTCGACATTGTTGACGTTGCCGATTTCAGCGACGACCAGGCCCAGGCGCACGCGGCGCTCGGCAATGGTGCGGTACTGTTCGCGGGCGGCTTCCTCGGTGGTGCCTTCGTCCTCGAAGCTTCGGCCATGAGCCTCGACTTCGTGCTTGACGCGGTTCCAGATCTGCTCGAACTCGGCTTCGACCAGCTGGCCGGGAACGTCGAACTTGTGGCCCTCGTCGAGCGCATCGAGAATCTGGCGCTTGACGTGCTGGCGGCTCATAGAAGCCAAAGCCTGCTCCATCTGGCCCTTGACGGCTTCGCGCAGTGCCGCGACGTCATCGACGCCCAGTTTCTTGGCGAATTCGTCGTTCAGCTCGCCGGCATTGGGGCCGTCGACATGCAGCACGGTGACGTCGAACACGGCCTTTTTGCCGGCCAGTTCTTCGCTCTGGTAATCCTTGGGGAAGGTCACCTTCACTTCGCGGCTTTCGCCCTTCTTCATGCCCACGAGCTGCTCTTCGAAGCCGGGGATGAATTCGCCCGACCCAACGGTCAGGTGCGCGTGATCGGAGGTACCGCCATCGAAGGGCTTGCCATCGACCTTGCCGACGAAGGACAGGCCAAGACGGTCGCCGGTTTCGACGACGCCTTCGTCGCCTTTGTCTTCATAGCCGCGGTTCTGGGCGAACACGCGGTTCACTTCGGCGTCGATTTCTTCTTCGGTGACGTCAACCACAGGGCGGGTCAGCTTGACGCCCTTGAGTTCCATCAGCTTGACCGGCGGCAGCACTTCATACTCGACGTCGAATGCCAGGTCGGCCTTGCCGTCCAGCACGTCGTTGATCTTGGCCTGGTCTTCGGGCAGGTCGACCTTGGGCTGGGCCGCAGCGCGCTCGGAGCGGCTGTCCAGCGTCTCGGAGACGGTCGCGTTGATCGCGTCCTGCATCACTTCGCTCATGGCGGAGCGGCCATAGACCTTCTTGAGGTGCGCGGTCGGCACTTTGCCTGGGCGGAAGCCCTTGATGGACGCCTGGCCCTTGAGTTCGACGAGCTTGGCATCGAGCCGGGTCACCAAATCCTTGGCGGGAATGGTGACGCTCAATTTACGCTTCAGGCCCTCGTTGAGGGTTTCGGTAACCTGCATTCGGTTCAATCCCGTATTGTTCGTGTCCTGAGGCCGGCGGTGTTTTTGGTGCGGGTGAGAGGACTCGAACCTCCACGCCTTGCGGCGCTGGAACCTAAATCCAGTGCGTCTACCAGTTCCGCCACACCCGCAAATGCCCGCTGGCCGGGTTGCGCGTGGGTCTAGCCTAAGTTTATGGGCCAGTCAAAGGCTAGCTTGGCGATTTGCGTGGAATGGATGAAGGGGCTAGGTCTCCTCGCAATCGTCACGCCACAGTCAGTCGGTCCTCGGTGTCCATGAATATTGTCCGAAAGCCAATCGTGCTGGCCGGGGTTTTGGCTATTGTGCTATTGCTGGCGATTGGCGCTGTAGAGGTGACCTACATGATCTCCGAGCGGTATTTTCGGAGCGAAACAGCGCACTCAATTGATGTTCTGCTTAGCGATGGCCGCGGAGTCCGCGAAGCACGAGACGTGACCGCGCAAATCTGCCCTCGCACCATAGAGGAATTGGATGAGGCCGCTCGTGAAACAAATTCCACTATTGAAAGCATGAACTCTGTTCGGGACTACTGGTTCACATGGAGGACCAGCTTGATGAACCCGGCATCGTGGTCGAGCGACAAGACCTATGTGCATGTTGAGTTGAAATACGCGGCATGTTGGGCTGGCCTAATCCCACCCGGAACGACACTCACCCCTCCAACTGTGACGTTTTGTGAGCAAGGCATTTGTGACACTCTGTAGTCAAAGGCTGCGTTGCTATTTGCCGGGAATAGCGAATGCCATGGCGATCAGCCCGTCCTCGATCACGAACATGATCGCAGTCTCGATAGGGTCCGGTCCCAGTCCATGGATCAATTCGTGATCGATGACCTTGTTGCCATAGGCGATGCGGTTCACGAGTTCCGCCCGCAGCCCGTCATGGACAAAGCGCTCGCGGGCATAGAAGGCTGCATAGGCCGCTTTGCCATCCAGCGTCGTCACCATGTCCGGCAGGCGGACGGCGCGGACCGTATCGGCGAAACACGCCATGAAACGCTCCAGATCGCGCGCATTATAGGCAGCGAACTGCTCTTCGACGATTGCTACTGGCGTCATGACGCGCTCTCCTGCTTACTAATTGGGCAAACTGCACATAATATGATCACGGGTCCCGGGTCCAGCCCCGTGCCGGTGATCCTCATACCCCGTTAACTCTTTCCAGTCGCAGGGTTTTTTGGGCTATTTCACTGCTGGCACAGCCCGTGCATACGATTGGCGGTAACCGCGTTTACCCGCGAAGTGGAGGCTCAATTGAAAAAAATCGAGGCTATCGTAAAGCCATTCAAGCTCGACGAAGTCAAAGAGGCACTGCAGGAAGTGGGTCTTCAGGGCATCACCGTGACCGAGGCCAAGGGCTTTGGTCGTCAAAAGGGCCATACCGAACTCTATCGCGGCGCCGAATATGTGGTGGACTTCCTGCCCAAGGTCAAAGTCGAGGTCGTGTGCCCCGATGATCTGGCGGAAAAGGCCATCGAGGCGATCCGCAATGCAGCGCAAACCGGTCGCATTGGCGACGGCAAGATCTTCGTCTATTCGATCGAGCAAGCCATCCGCATCCGTACCGGCGAATTCGGCGACGACGCGCTCTAGGGTCCTCCCCTCGAACACGCCGCGCCGCAATACCAACAAGAATCCGAACCTACAGGGGTAATCAATGACCACCGGAGCCGATATCCTCAAGCGCATCAAGGACGAGAACATCCTTTATGTCGATCTTCGCTTCACCGACATGCGCGGCAAGCTGCAGCATGTGACCTTCGATCAGACCATGGTCGACGAAGACCTGTTCGAAGAAGGCACCATGTTCGACGGCTCCTCGATCGCCGGCTGGAAGGCCATCAACGAGTCCGACATGGTGCTGATGCCCGATCCGGAATCGGCCTATATGGACCCATTCTTCGGCGCCTCGACCCTGGCCATCAACTGCGACATTCTCGAGCCGTTGACCTACCAGCCCTATTCGCGCGATCCGCGCACCACGGCCAAGAAGGCCGAAGCCTACCTCAAGGAATTGGGCCTGGGCGACGCAGTCTATTTCGGACCTGAGCCCGAATTCTTCATTTTCGACGACGTCCGTTATTCCAACACCACCTACAAGGTCGGTTTCTCGGTCGACAGCTCGGAACTGCCGATTAACAACGACACCGACTACGAAGCCGGCAATAACGGCCACCATATCGCTCTCAAGAAGGGCTACTTCCCCGTGCCGCCGCTGGACACTGCGCAGGACATGCGCGGCGAAATGCTGGCAGCCATGGGCGCCATGGGCGTGCCGATCGAAAAGCATCACCACGAAGTGGCCTCGGCCCAGCACGAACTGGGCATCAAGTACTGCCCGATGATCAAGGCTGCCGATAGCGTGCAGATCTACAAGTACGTGATCCAGCAGGTTGCCAATGCCTATGGCAAGACCGCAACCTTCATGCCCAAGCCCGTCTATGGCGACAACGGTTCGGGCATGCACGTGCACCAGTCGATCTGGAAAGACGGCAAGAACACCTTCGCGGGTGACCAGTATGCCGGCCTGTCGATGGACGCGCTCTACTACATCGGCGGCATCATCAAGCATGCCAAGGCCATCAACGCCTTCACCAACCCGACCACCAACTCCTACAAGCGTCTGGTTCCCGGCTTCGAGGCTCCCGTGCTGCTGGCCTATTCGGCGCGCAACCGGTCGGCCTCCTGCCGTATCCCGTTCGGTCAGTCGCCGAAGGCCAAGCGCGTCGAGGTCCGGTTCCCCGATCCGCTGGCAAACCCCTATTTGGGCTTTGCCGCCATGCTGATGGCCGGCCTCGATGGCATCAAGAACAAGATCCATCCCGGCGACCCGATGGACAAGGATCTGTACGACCTGCCCAAGGAAGAGCTCAAGCAGATCCCGACCGTTTGCGGTTCGCTGCGCGAAGCCCTTGAAAGCTTGGACAAGGACCGCGAGTTCCTGACCGCTGGCGGCGTCTTCGAAAACGACCAGATCGACAGCTATATCGAGCTGAAGATGACGGAAGTGATCAAGTTCGAGCACACCCCGCATCCAGTCGAATACGAAATGTACTACTCGGCCTAAGGGTTGATAGAACGAATGAGAAAGGGCCCTTCGGGGCCCTTTTTTTTCGGTCCCCGCGACGGGACAGGAGACGACTGCCGCATGTAGCCGGCCGGCCCACTGTTGAGCGTCACCCGACCTCTTTCATCGCCTTTGCGGGTGGCGCCAGCAAGCGCTCGAGGTGTTTCAACTCGTGAATTTCGGTGAACTGCACCGCAAAGCCAACATCGAGCCGGCGGATCACGCGCCCAATCAGGCCTCCCACCGCCACCGGCGTGCCCCGGGCGGGCAGCACGGCGGCCGACACAGCGGCGCCGGATTGGGAAATGTCGATGACGAAGCACGGCAGATGGCCGCCATCCGGCAGGGTGAGCAGGGTGCAGGGCTCCTGCGGCTGGATGCGCGGATATTCCCGCTTGTCGGGCTCCCGGCTGACCGCCTGGCGCTTGCGCCATTTGATCTGTGCCGCCAGCTTGGCGCGCTCGTTATCATCCAGCAGCAGCTCCATGGCGAAGCCGGTCGGCAATTGCCGGGTCGCCTTCGCCCTGATGATCCCGAAATCATCGAAATAAGCCGCGACGGTCTCTCCCGGCTCGGCCCGCACCGGCGCTTCAACCACGGCCGCTTGCGGGGAGATGGAGCACAGCCGGCACGCATAGACCTCGACTTCGGACGGATCGCTGATCTTGCGATCCGACAAGGTATAGCGACCCGGCATCGCGCCGATAAAGCGAACGTCCTGGCGTCGGGCCAGTTTGGACATCAGGAATGGCTGATATGCTTCCAAAACGCAGGCTCCCCTCGCCAGGCATGGTCATCACCCAAGCATACGGAGAAATCCTTAATGAGTATTTTCAGGTTTATTAGGCGATACCTGCGGATTTGTTATTCGCCAGCACAAAGTAACACCTGCATTTGCATTTTGTACAGACTGTACAGAATGGTTATTCTGGTGCCATTCTTTAGCTGACCGCCTTGCAGTTCGCCTGAACCCTTATCTCTCCCGACCGCCCACGTCCATTCACCACCAGTTCAGCGCCGCCATGGCCTTTGCGCGCCAGTCCTCCAACCATGGCGCGCGCAAATGAACTGGAATCTCGTGTTTGTCGTCGCTCTCATCGTGCTGGTGCTCATCTACATGGGCAGCGGCCCGCATTACGGCACCTTCACCTCGGCCCATTTGCGCGCCGGCCGCTTCTAGCTGGCTTCCGCCGCCATTTGCGCGAAGAACGGCTCCGGCCCGTCGACCTCTTTCAACCGCCGCCCATCGATCGCGAAAAACCGGCTTCCCAGCGCCCGCACGAAGCTGCGATCATGCGACACCAGGATACAGGTCGCTTCGTGGGCGAGGATTTCCTCCTCCAGCTTTTCCTGTCCGGCGATGTCGACGTGGTTGGTCGGTTCGTCCAGCAGATAGAAGTTCGGCTGGCTCAGCCGCAGCGCCAGCAGCCCCAGCCGTGCCCGCTGGCCGAATGAAAGCTGCGCGATAGGCCGATCCTGCTTTTCCGGCGGAAAGCCCGCTGCAGCCAGCAGGCTGAGGCTGCGCTGGTCGCCCTGGTCGAAACGGGATGTGATGAACTCGATGGGCGAGCCCTTGACCGGCAATTGCGACATGCCCTGATCGACATAGCCGGGCACCACCGACGGGCTGATGCGGATGCCCTCCTCCGCCTGCCCCAGCATGGCGCGATGGATCAGTCCCATGAACTGCGACTTGCCCGTGCCATTGCGCCCCAGGATGACCAGCCGGTCGCCCTGGAAAATGTGCAACTTGTCGATGCGGAACAGTTTTGTGCCGTCCGGCGTGGTCACGTCGCGATTCTCGATCGCCACCAGCACCCGCGCATGGGTCCCGCTATTGCTCAGCCTGATTTCGCCCGAGCGCTCCTTGTGCAGCGATAGCGCGCTGCTTTCGAGCTTTTCGGCTCGGTCGCGCAACTGCTTGGATTTGACCACGAGAAGATCGCTCCCCGAGTTGATCCCGATATTGGTCAGCTTGGCCGCCTGCTTGCGCAAGCGCCCGACCTCCTTGAAGTCCTTTTCGCGCTTGGCCTCGGCCGCCACGTCGACTTCGTCCAGCGCCACCCGCGCCTTGCTGTAAGGCAGAGCGAAATAATGCGACTCGCCGGGCCGCAGGAACAGCGTCCGGTTGGTCGTCGCGTCGAGGAATTGCCGGTCATGGCTGGCGATCACCACGGGGATGTTCTTGGCCGCCTGATTGATCCAGTTTTCCAACTGGATGAGCTTGCCGAGGTCCAGATGATTGGTCGGCTCATCGAGCAGTAGCGCATCGGGCTGCAGCACCCAGGTGCGAGCGATCAGCCCGATCCGCTGCCAGCCGCCGCTCAGTTCGCGGATCAGCCGGTGCCGCATGGCATCAGGCGTTTCGAACTCATCGAGCACCACGTCGACGCGCCAGCTATCGCTGTCCCGGTCCGCCGGCGGCAGCGCCGCGAGGATCGCCTGGTACAGTGTCAGCTCGAACGTGTCGTCCGGCATGTCCTGCTCGACATAGCCCACCTGCAATCCGCGCGAGCGCACGATCTCGCCGGAAGTCAGTTCGCCCAGCCCGGCCATGGCACGCAGCAAGGTGGTCTTGCCATTGCCGTTGCCGGCCACGAGGCCAACGCGGTCGCCATCGGCGAGGACGATATTCAGATTGGAGAAGAGGGTATCGGTGGCCACAAGGCCGGCATTGCGGAGGCTGATCGAGCCCATGATCGAAGTCTTTCTGGTGCGGCGCGATCCGTGATCGAGCGCCATGGTCCCCAGCGTTGCTTATGCAACGCCACGACGGGCAAACCAGAAGGACGAGACTAGGATGAAGTCCGAACCAGTTCCGGTCAGCCCTGCAGCTTGAGCCACAGGGCGGGAATGGGGCCGTGCTGACGATGCGCGAAACAGACTCTCATGCGGCCCTCCCTCGGCGCTGGTGTTGGAATGAGCCAATCCATAACTGGCCTGGCCAGCAAGATCAACGTCAAGACCGTTTGGAAATTCGCTCTGGCGAGTCAGACGCGGCGGTCTTCGAGAACCGGAGCGCAGCGTACGTTGTGTACGTAAGCACCGGAAGCGCAGAAAATCGCTGCATATGGCCGCCGGAGTAGAACTTCCGGACGGTCTTTCAGCAGAAGTAGAAAACCATGGAGGCCAGCGTCACCGCAAACAGACGGTGAAAGGACAAATGGGCAAGCCGGTACGCAATACTACTAAATCCGGCTTGCAGCCAATTGTCGGTCCACAATGAGCGCGACGGAGTTGCCTGATACATCAAACCTGCTCCGTCGGGTGCTCGGATACGGCTACTCAAACACAGGCCGTATGCGTTTTTTATACCAAGACGCACTTAATAAAGTGCTTTCAAGAAGCAAACGCTTGGTAAAGATCGCGCCCCATCTTGGGACCAATCTGTCTGGAAACTGGATTACTGGGCGCGGCGCAACGCGTCCCGGTCCTCGATGCGGCCGGTGCAATAGTTGAATTTTATCAGATAAACCGTGCCATCCAGCGTGCCGCGCACCTGAATCCGCTTATCGTTGGGCACATTGAGCGAAATATGGCTGTAGCCATATTCAGCGATGGTCTGCCTGATCTGATTATCGGTCATGCACATCGGCAGCGGCGGATCGAAGCGATCGCCCGGCCGGTCATCGAAACCGGGTCCGAAGCCGAAACCCGGCGATTGCGCCATGGCCGGCGCCGCCACCGCGCCCAGCCCCAGCAGCGCGGCGATCGCGATTGCCCGCACCGTGGTGTGAATCCTGTCGTTCGTCATTGTCCGTATCCTCGCACCGTGGTGGCTCAGTTGCCGAAGTTGAACTGCAGGCCAAACCCGCCGCCTTGCACCCGGCGGATGCGCTGCACCCGGTCAACTTCACCACTGCACTTATCAACGCGCATCGAATAGAGCCAGTTGCCGTTCTGTCCAGCCACTTCAACACGATCGCGCGACAGCTCGCGCCGGATTTCGACCCGCTCGTAGCCATTGGCCTCGATGCCACGCCGGATCTCGCGATTGGTCATGCAGCGCTGGCCGATGCTATCGTGATGACGTGGGCCAAAGCCGTTGCCGCCACCGAAGGTCGTGGCCCCTTGCCCGCCGGGAACGTTGAGGTTCAAACTGAAGGCCGGCCCCTGCTGCGCCTGCGCGGGAATCGTCGCCATGACGCTGCCGCCCAAAGCGAGGGCGATGATGGCGGCGCGGATGACGGACTTGAACTTGGCTGGCATCATGGTCATTTCGGCTACTCCCGTGGCCCCACGCATGCACGATGTGCGCATCAGCCGGCCAAGATCGCACGCGCCGGTTGAACCCCAGCGAAATTATCCGTTCATCCACTGTTCAGGTTGACGGCGATGGCGTGGCGGGGGCGCCGTTTTGCGCGAATATGGTAAAAGACAATCGGGCTGATTCGCCCGCCAGCATGGATGATCAATGTCGCAAGCCAACGACCTTTTCGGCGCCCCGAGCTCCACGCCTGCCCCCAAGGCCAAGCCCGAAGTGCCGCGCACCGGGCCGACCACGGGCAGCTATTCGGCTGCCGATATCGAAGTCCTCGAAGGCCTTGAGCCGGTTCGTCGCCGCCCCGGCATGTATATCGGTGGCACCGACGTCAACGCGCTGCATCACCTGTTCGCCGAAGTCATCGACAATTCCATGGACGAGGCCATTGCCGGCCATGCCAGCCGCATCGAAGTCCATCTTGGCGAAGATGGATACATCACCGTCACCGATAACGGCCGCGGTATTCCCGTCGAAAACCATCCGAAATATCCCGGCCGCTCGACTCTCGAAATCGTCCACACCGTGCTCCATGCCGGCGGCAAGTTCGATTCCAAGGCCTACGAGACCTCCGGGGGCCTCCACGGCGTCGGCATTTCGGTGGTCAACGCCCTCTCCGACGACATGATCGTCGAAGTCGCCCGCGAGCAGCAGCTTTACCGGCTGGCGTTCTCGCGCGGCAAACCGGTCGGCGACATCCAGCCGATGGGCCGCGTGAACAACCGCCGCGGCACCACGACACGCTTCCATCCCGATCCGCAAATCTTCGGCGACACGGCCAAATTCTCGGCACTGCGCCTGTTCAGGATGACGCGCGCCAAGGCGTACCTATTCGGCGGCGTCGAACTGCGATGGTCCTGCGACGAGGCTCTGGCCACTGACGAATGCCCTGCGCGCGCCACCTTCCACTACCCCGATGGCCTGCGCGACTTCATGACCGCCCGCATCGAGGGCGAAACCCGCATCGTGGACGACATCTTCTCCGGCCAAAGCGGCAAGCCCGGCACCCATGGCGCCACCGAATGGGCCATCGCCTGGACCCTGGGCGACGGCGGCGTCTCCTCCTATTGCAACACCGTCCCTACCCCGGATGGCGGCACCCACGAAACGGGCCTCCGCACCGCGGTCCTGCGCGGTCTCAAGAGCTATGCCGAGCTGACCAAGAACAAAGCCGCCGCGATCCTGACCGCCGAGGACGTGTTCGCCCATTGCAGCGCCATGCTGTCGGTCTTCGTGCGCGAGCCCGAATTCGTTGGCCAGACCAAGGACAAGCTGGCGTCCGGCGAGGCCACCCGCATCGTCGACACCGCCCTGCGCGACGCCTTCGATCATTGGCTCGCCGCCTCCCCCAACCAGGCCGGCAAGCTGATGGATTGGGCGATCGAGCGCGCCGAGGAGCGCTTGCGCCGCAAGAAGGACAAGGAAATCGACCGCGCCAGCGCCACCCGCAAGCTGCGGCTGCCCGGCAAGCTGGCCGATTGCACCCAAGGGGCGGCCCAGGGCGCGGAACTGTTCATTGTCGAGGGTGACTCGGCCGGCGGCAGCGCCAAGCAGGCGCGCAGCCGTGCCAGCCAGGCCGTGCTGCCGCTGCGTGGCAAAATTCTCAACGTCGCCGGCGCCAGCCGAGAAAAGATGGCCGCCAGCCAGCTCATCTCTGACCTGATCCAGGCCTTGGGCTGCGGCACACGCGATCGTTATCGCGAGGACGATCTGCGCTACGACAAGATCATCATCATGACCGACGCCGATGTCGACGGCGCCCATATCGCCGCGCTGCTGATGACGTTCTTCTTCCAGGAAATGCCCAAGCTGATCGATGGCGGGCATCTGTTCCTGGCCCTGCCGCCGCTCTACCGCATCAGCCAGGGCCCCAAGACGCTCTATGCGCGCGACGACGCGCACAAGGACGAGCTGATGGAAACCGAGTTCACCGGCAAGAGCAAGGTCGACATCACCCGCTTCAAGGGCCTGGGCGAAATGCCGTTTGCCCATCTGCGCGAAACCACCATGTCGCCCAAGACGCGCACCCTGCTCCAGGTCAAGATCGAGAGCGACGCCGAGGGCACCGCCTACAGCGTCGATCGCCTGATGGGCACCAAGCCCGAAGCCCGCTTCGACTTCATCCAGGAAAACGCCGCCTTCGTGCACGACCTGGATATCTGACTCTTCACCTCTCCCTTGGGGGAGAGGTCGGCGCGCAGCGCCGGGTGAGGGGGCCGTCCCCTCGCATCGCACCCAGTAAGGCCCCCTCACCCGACCGAAGACGGTCGACCTCTCCCCCAAAGGGAGAGGTTAAGGGGAGCAGCGACGGCCTCCCCCTTTAACCGCAATTGCCTCAATTCCTTCAACCCCGTTGACAGATAAGGCCTTTGCGCTATGGTCCGCGCCGCTGGAGCATTTTCCGGCTTGACGGCATAACTGTTGTCCAGATCGTCTTGGACCATGTCCGCCTTGGCTGAAGATGCCTCAGGGCCTTGCCGTCGATTTGCAGGTTCTGCACACCCGTCCGGTTGGCCAAAGTTAGAAAGCGGACGCCTCGCGTTTCCTTTTCGTCCGCCTTCCTGACGCCGCCGCTGCTCCCGCAGTTGCCGTGCGCCTATCTCCCGGCCCCGTTTCGAATGTCTCGAGCGGATCAGGCACCGGGTAACACCATTGAGTGGATCGACTGAATTTGACCGACGATTTTTCCGGACTTGGCCTTTCGAGCAAAGTAACCGATGCGGTGACCGCCGCGGGATATACCAAGCCGACCGAAATTCAGGCGCAGGCCATCCCGCATATCCTTGAGAAGAAGGACGTTATCGGCATTGCCCAGACGGGCACCGGCAAGACGGCATCGTTCGTCCTGCCCATGCTGACATTGCTGGAGAATGGCCGCGCCCGCGCCCGCATGCCGCGCACGCTCATTCTGGAGCCGACGCGCGAACTCGCCGCGCAGGTTTCCGAGAACTTCGAGAAGTACGGCAAGAACCACCGTCTCACCATGGCGCTGATTATCGGCGGCGTGAGCTTTGAAGACCAGAACAAGAAGCTCGATCGTGGCGTCGATGTGCTGATCGCCACGCCGGGCCGCCTGCTCGACCAGATCGATCGCGGCAAGATCATGCTGAACGGCGTCGAGATCCTTGTGATCGACGAAGCCGACCGCATGCTGGACATGGGTTTCATCGACGACATCGAAAAGATCGTCAGTCGCCTGCCGCCACGGCGCCAGACCATGCTGTTCTCCGCCACCATGGATGCGCAGATCGAGCGGCTGACCAAGAAATTCCTGAAAGACCCGGTGCATGTGCAGGTTTCTCGCGCCGCATCGACCGCCGATACCATCGACCAGAAGCTGGTCAAGGTCTCGTCCAAGCCCGAGGACAAGCGCGCTTCGCTGCGCGATCTGCTCCGCGGCGCCGATGGGCTGACCAACGCCATCATTTTCTGCAATCGCAAGCGCGATGTGGCCACCTTGGCCCGCTCGCTCGAGCGTCATGGCTTTTCCGCCGGTGGCCTGCATGGCGACATGGACCAGAAGAGCCGCACCGAAACGCTCGACGCGTTCAAGAACAACCGCCTCACCCTGCTTGTCGCCAGCGATGTGGCGGCGCGTGGGCTCGATATCCCCGCGGTCAGCCACGTCTTCAACTTCGACGTGCCGGTTCATGCCGAGGACTATGTCCACCGCATTGGTCGTACCGGCCGTGCCGGCCGCTCCGGCGCGGCCTATACGCTGGTTGCCCCGGCTGACGGCAAGCATCTCGATGCCATCGTCAAGCTGATCCAGCGCGACATCGCCTGGCTCGACACCGGCTCGGCCCCCAAGGCTTCCGCACCTGCGGAAGGCGGGGCTACCGAGGCCAAGCCGCGTGTTCCCCGGTCCCGCCGTGGCGGCGCCCGGACGCGCCCTGAGGCGGCAACTCCAACCGTGGACGCCGAAGCCGCCGTGCCCGCCGCACCGCGTGAGCGGCCTGCTCGTGCGCCACGGACCCGCCCAGTGCAGGAAGCCCCGCGCGATGCTGCACCGACCGAGGCTCCTGTCGTTGCGACGCCTGCGCCGGCGCCGTTGACGGCACGTCAGCTTGCGGCGATCAAACCGCCGGCACGGCCGTCACGCACCCGTCCGCCACAGCCGGCCGCTGGCCAGTCAGACGATTCGGGTATCGATTCGAGCTCGCCTTTTGGTAGCGATGGTCCGGTCCCGGCCTTCCTGCTGCGACCCACCGGCATAAAAGCTGAATAAACGGGCTCTTTTTGGCTAAGTCAGTTGAAAGGATGGCAACTATAGTTGTCATCCTTACTTTTGACGCGGTACTTAAACATGCGATGCTTGCGGCGAATGCCGTTGCTGTAAGCGCCTGAGGCGCGGGGGACGCTGTGTCGGAACAGGAATTCAAACGCGCGCTTGGTTATGCCAATTCGGCTTTCGACCTGCTTAAGCGCAGCGGGATTCCGCCCTATCCGCAGTTCTATGAGCTGCTTTATACCTATGCGACCGGCGTCAATCCGACGTTGAACGACCGGATCAATGCGATCTTCCGCGCTGGCCAGTCACCGACGCTCGACCTGGCGGAGACGCTGTACAACGAATTCCTGAAGTCGGACGTCAACGACCGCATTTCCCACGTCTCGGAACGCATGCACGCGCGCATCGAGGCGGTGCATGACGCTATCGATTCCGCCATGACCACGGCCAACGCCTATTCGGGCTCGCTGCAGGCAGCCAGCGGCGACCTCGACCGCGAGATCACCGGTCCGGCCATGAAGACCCTGGCCGACCGCCTGCTGGCCGAAACCCGGCGCATGCAGGACACCAACCGTGCGCTGGAAATGCAGCTCGAAGCCTCGCGCGACGATATCGCCTCGCTGCAGCGTGACCTCGACGATGTCCGGCGCGAATCCCTGCTCGATCCGTTGACCAAAATCGCCAACCGCAAGAGCTTTGACGAAGGCCTTGCCGCCGCGATGGCCGATGCCAGCACCAATGGCAATCCGCTCTGCCTGCTGCTGCTCGACATCGATTATTTCAAGAATTTCAACGACACCTATGGCCACCAGACCGGCGACCAGGTCCTGCGCCTCGTGGCGATGACGCTCAAGTCCAACATCAAGAGCAAGGACCTGGCGGCGCGCTATGGTGGTGAGGAATTCGTCGCCATCCTCCCCTCGACGGACCTTGAAGGCGCGATGATCGTGGCGGAGAACATCCGCAAGGCCATCGCCGCCAAGGAATTGATGAAGCGCTCGACCAACGAAAAGCTGGGCCGCATCACCGCCTCGTTCGGCGTGGCGGTGTTCCATCCTTCGGACACGGCCAGTTCCCTGATCGAACGCACCGACCGCTGCCTCTACGCCGCCAAACACGCCGGCCGCAACCGCGTCGTCAGCGAGATCGACCTGGCGGCGATCCGGGCGGCGTAGGCCTGGCTGCTGCCCCTGGCACGCAAAACCAGGCTGCCTTGGACTCTCCCCCCACCGATCCCCTCGGACTTGATCCGAGGGCCTCTATCAGCATCGCACAAGCGGCGAGTGGCCCGCGGGTCAAGCCCGCGGGAAGGATAGTGGGAGGGATGGGTGAAGCTTTAATGCAGCGACAGTTGTCCCGCCGTTACTCGCCAACCATACCCACGCCCAAACCCGCCAGCATGTCCCAGTAATCGGGATAGGTCTTGCCGACGCAGCTTGGGTCCAGAATGGTGATCCCGCCGATCCTGAGCCCCGCCAGCGCAAAGCTCATGGCGATGCGGTGATCGGCATAGGTCTCGATCCGCGCCGGCAAGGTCTGCCCCGCCAGGGTCGGATCGCTGTTGACCACCAGATCGTCCCCCTCCTCCCGCGCCAGACCCGACCTAATCCGGTTGAGCTCTGTCGATAGCGCCGAAATCCGATCGCATTCCTTGACGCGCAGATTGGCGATCCCCACGAACCGCACCGGCGTGGTGTTGAACGCCGCCAGCACCGCGATGGTCGGCACAGCATCCTGCATCTGCGAGCCATCGATCACTGCGGGCAGATTGGGAAATTGCGCGATCACGGCCTGCGCCAGCGCGTCTGGCTGGGTGAAGGCATCGGAAGCCACGCCCAAGTCGATGTCGCCGCCCGTGAGTGCCGCTGCGCCCCACAGGTAGGTTGCGGCCGACGCATCTGGCTCGATGACGAAGTCGGCTGCGCTATAGCCGGTGGGCTGCACTCGCCATGTGCCGGCATCGACCTGCTCCACCTTGGCGCCGAAAGCTCGCATTGCCGCCAGCGTCAGGTCGACATAGCCGCGTGCACCGATATCGGAGCCGGTCAGTGCCACCTCTATCGGGCCTTCGCCCATCGGTGCCGCCATCAGCAGGGCGGACACATACTGGCTGGACAGCCCGCTATCGATCTCGACCCGCCCCCGCCCGAAGCTGCCCTTGCCGTGAATGGTGATCGGCGGGCAGCCGGTTTCGGCCGCTGCATCGATCCCCAGCGAACGCAATGCGGTCACCAGCGGCGCAATGGGGCGCAGGCGCATATGCGCGTCGCCATCGACGATCACCGTGCCATCCACCGTCGCCACCGCTGCGGTGAGGAAGCGCGTCGCCGTGCCGGCATTGCCCAAGAATAGCGGCCCGTCGGGCGCCGTCAGCTTGCCAGTCCCGGTGACGACGAAACTGGTCGCGTCCGGCTCCTCGATGCTCACGCCCATTTGCCGCAAGGCGGCGGCCATCAGCACGGTATCCTTGCTCTTGAGCGCGCCGGTCAGTCGGCTGGTGCCGTCCGCCAGCGCCGCCAGCAGCAGCGCGCGATTGGTGATGGATTTGGAGCCGGGAGGCGACACGCGCCCCACCAGGGGATGAGTGGGCGGAATAAGGGTCAGGGCCGCGGGCAATGCGGTCATTGGACTACTCTAAAGCTGGAGCCGAAATTGCCCCTGCCTGTTAGGCCAAATGCATGCCCGACGCAATCAGGCCGTGGCGCGCGCTTCCGCGATCGCCTTGAGATCGGCTGCCTTGAGCGTGATGCTCTCGCCGCAGCCGCAGGCGCCGGTCTGGTTGGGGTTCTTGAAGGTGAAGGTCGAGCTCATCTTGGCGACCTCGAAATCCATCACCGTGCCGAGCAGGTACATGGTCGCCTTGGGATCGACCCAGACGTCCACGCCCTTGTCGGTGACGTGGTCGTCGCCCTTCACCGGCTCGGCGACGTAGTCCATGGTGTAGGACACGCCCGCGCAACCGGCATTCTTGATACCCACGCGCAGACCGATCACGGGCTTTTCCGAATCTTCGATGATCTCGGTGATGCGTTCGGCAGCGGCATCGGTCAGCGACATGATCTTGAAAGCCATCGGGAAACCTCGTCTATCGTCAATTCACGATATATAGCGCGTCGCGACGGAAATTACCACCAGTTCAGCGCGACCTGGGCTTCTTCGCTCATGCGGCTGGCATCCCAGGGGGGATCGAACACCATATTGACCGTCACGTCCTGGATACCTTCGACGGCGCGGGCGGCGTTTTCCACCCAGCCGGGCATTTCGCCGGCCACCGGGCAACCCGGCGCGGTCAGCGTCATGTCGATGACAAGGTTCCGGTCGTCGTCCAGGTCGACCTTGTAGATCAGGCCCAGCTCATAGATATCGACCGGGATTTCCGGGTCATAGACGGTCTTGAGCGCGCCGATCAGGTCGCTGGTGATGCGCTCCACATCGGCTTCAGGGAGCGAACCGGTATGGTT
Organism: Devosia sp. UYZn731; assembly: GCF_040546795.1. Taxonomy (NCBI): domain Bacteria; kingdom Pseudomonadati; phylum Pseudomonadota; class Alphaproteobacteria; order Hyphomicrobiales; family Devosiaceae; genus Devosia; species Devosia sp. UYZn731. The sequence goes on along the minus strand of NZ_JBEPOL010000002.1, from coordinate 81,213 downwards.
CGGCACGATTCGCGGCGGCTCCGGGAGTGCCGGTGCAGGAGCGATCTTGGATTCGTCGATCTCGAATTCGTCGGTCATTTCAGTCCTCGCTTACGCGAAAAATTTCTGGGCGCGTTCGATGCCGTCCACCAGCGCGTCCACGTCGTCCTTGCCGTTATATAGGGCGAAGGAGGCGCGGCAGGTAGAGGTGACACCGAAACGTTTGAGCAGTGGCTGGGCGCAGTGGGTCCCCGCCCGCACGGCAATGCCGTAGCGGTCGAGAATAGTGGAAACGTCATGGGCATGAGCGCCCTTGATTTCGAACGAAAAAATGCCACCCTTGCCCGGCGCCGTGCCGATCAGGCGCAGCGAATTGATGCGGCTGAGCCGCTCATGAGCATAGTCGGCGACCTCGGCCTCGTGGGCGGCAATCGCCTCGCGCCCCAGCTCATCCATGTATTTCAGCGCCGCGCCCAGCCCGATCGCCTGCACGATTGGCGGTGTGCCAGCCTCGAAGCGGTGCGGGGGCTCGTTATAGGTCACACTGTCGAGCGTCACCGTATCGATCATCTCGCCGCCACCCTGATAGGGCTGCATTTCCGCCAGCAGGTCATATTTGCCATAGAGCACGCCGATGCCGGTCGGCCCATAAAGCTTGTGGCCAGTCATGATGTAGAAATCGGCGCCGAGGTCCTGCACGTCCACCTTGGTGTGAACGGCGCCTTGCGATCCATCGACCAGCACGGGAATGCCGCGCGCATGCGCGATTTCGATGATAGCCTTGACCGGATTGACCGTGCCCAGCACGTTGGACATATGCGTCACCGCGACGATCTTCGTGCGATCGGTCAACGCCGCCTCGAACGAGGCCATATCCAGGCTGCCGTCGTCGGTCACATCGACCCAGCGGATCACCGCGCCCTTGCGCTCGCGATGGAAGTGCCAGGGCACGATGTTGGAGTGATGCTCCATGATCGTGGTGACGATCTCGTCACCCTCGCCGATGCGCGGACCGGCAAACGACGACGCAACCAGGTTGATCGCCTCGGTCGCCGAGCGGGTGAAGATGATCTCTTCGGGTCGTGCGGCATTGATGAACTTGCGCACCGCCTCGCGGCCGCCCTCATAGGCCTCCGTCGCCCGGTTGGCGAGCGTATGCAAGCCGCGGTGGACGTTGGCGTATTCGTGCCGGAAGGCATAATCCATCCGGTCCAACACCTGCACCGGCTTCTGCGCCGATGCGCCGCTATCGAGATAGACCAGCCGATGGCCGTGAATCTGCTCGGCCAGGATCGGGAAATCGGCACGGACTTTTTCGAGGTCGAAGGTCATAAGTTAGTTCCTGCGGCAAGCGCCGCTGCTTCTTCACCTCTCCCTTTGGGGGAGATGTCGACCGTCGTCGGTCGGGTGAGGGGCCTTCCCCTCGCACCTGACCCGTCCAAGGCCCCCTCACCCGGCGCTACGCGCCGACCTCTCCCCCAAAGGGAGAGGTGAAGAGGCCGCAAATCACTTCCCGAGCAGCCACCCATCGATCACGCCATGCAGCGCTTCGGCCAGGGCTTCGTCCGCGATCGGGTCAACGAGTTCCTCGAGGAACCCGCGCACCAGCATGGTCTCGGCTTCCGCCTTTGGAATGCCACGGCTCATCAGGTAGAACATCGAGTCTTCGTCGAGCTGACCGCAGGTCGAACCGTGGCCGCAGACCACGTCGTCGGCATAAATCTCAAGCTCCGGCTTGGAGAGGATTTCCGCCTCGTCCGACAGCATCAGACCCTGCATCATCATCTTGGCATCGGTCTTCTGCGCGTCGCGGGACACCATGATGCGCCCCTGGAACACCGCCTTGGAGCGGCCACGCGCGATCTGCTTGTACAGCTCCTGGCTGGTCGTATTGGGCACGGCGTGGTTGATATCTATGGCGATATCGAGATGCTGGCCGTTATCCACCAGGTTCAGCCCGGTGAAGTCGGCATGTGCCCCCTCCCCGGCAAACCGGGCGAACACCTGCGAGCGGGCGAGCCCTGCCCCGGCGTGGATGGTCAGCGTGCGCAGCTTGGCGCCTTCGGCGAGCGTGTACTCATTGGTGGCGAAGTGCGTCGCGGACTTGCTGCTCAGATCGAGGGTGATATGCGTGAGCACCGCGTTCTTGCCGATGGTGACGTAGCTCGCGTGATTGGCGACATGGGCCGCGTCGGAGCCGGAATAGGTCTCCAGCACGACCGCCGAGGCATTGTCTGCCACGAAAATTCGCGCCGAACTGGCCGAATGGGCAGCCGCGCCTTCGGTGCGCCGATCGATCTGCACCACGGGATCGACCGTGCCGTCGAGCGTCAGGGTCAGCGTTTCCTTGGCCAGCGCGCCATTGAGATGCACCAGCACATCGTCACGGCTGGTCAGCGCCGCGCCGTCTGCCTTGCCGATGATGACGCCAGCCGGTGCCGTGCCACTCTCCTGCACGCGTCCATTGGCGATCATGATCTGGTGTGCGCCAGCCACGCGCAGCGCCGGGGCGCTGGCTTCATTGGCGGCCTGCGCCAAAGGCGGAACCGCCTTCAGCAGCATCTTGAGGTCGGTATAGTGATAGCTCTCGACGCGTCGGGTCGGCAGGCCGGCCATGGTCATGCGCTCGGCTTCCACCGTGGCGCCAAGGCCGGTCAGCTGTTCGATCAACGTGTTTTCTGCCGCGCTCAGGCGGACGGGCATGGTCTGCTTCATGGATCAGGCCGCCGCGTTGTCGAAGTCGGCATAGCCCTTGGCTTCGAGCTGCAATGCCAGGTCCTTGTCGCCGCTCTCGACGATCCGACCATCCGAGAACACATGCACCACGTCGGGCACGATATGGTTCAGCAGGCGCTGATAGTGCGTGATCACCAGCATCGAGCGATTAGCCGAACGCAGCGCGTTGACGCCCTTGGCAACGACCTGCAGCGCGTCGATGTCGAGCCCGCTATCGGTCTCGTCGAGAATACACATTTTCGGCTGCAACAGCGCCATCTGCAGCACTTCGGCGCGCTTCTTCTCGCCGCCCGAAAAACCAACATTGAGCGGACGCTTCAGCATGTCATTGTCGACGTTGAGATCGACGCCGGCCTGCTTGACCGCGCGCATGAAGTCGGGCGTCAGCATTTCTGGTTCACCGCGCTTCTTGCGCTGCGCATTCATCGCCGCCTTGAGGAAGGTCATGGTGGCGACGCCGGGGATTTCGATAGGGTACTGGAACGCCAGGAACAGGCCGGCGGCAGCGCGCTCGTCGGGCTCCATTGCCAGCAGGTCTTGCCCGTCGAGCAGCACTTCGCCCTCGGTGATCTCATAGTCTTCCTTACCGGCCAGCACATAGCTCAGCGTCGACTTGCCCGAGCCGTTACGGCCCATCACGGCATGCACCTGGCCGGGCGGGATGATCAGGTTCACGCCCTTGAGGATTTCGCGGTCTTCGATGCGCGCATGCAGGTTGCGGATTTCAAGGATTGGGGTGGTCATAGATAGTCTCCGATAAGTGTTGGCGCCGAGCGCCGAATTTGGGGGATGGGGCGCCTCACGCGCCCGGTTCGCCATCCCAGTAGTCGAGGTGCCCAATGCCATCGCGACCCATTTGCCGCAGCTTTTTGTCATTGGCATCATAGATATGCTGGGCCGGTTGTCCGGCCGCCGGGCGGCTGGTCACAAGGAACTTCCCCGAGTCCGGGTATTCGCAGACCTCGGTTGCTGCCATCGTCGAGACGCCTAGATACCGCAGGGTCACGCTGCCGGTATTGATGATCTGGTGCGCCGTATCCTGGCCGCCAGCCGGGGCGCCAAGCACATCGCCGCCCTTGACCGCAAAGGACTGCGCGCCAAACCGATAAGTCGCTTCGCCCTCAAGGATGACGAACAACTCGTCCTCGACGTGGTGGTTGTGGAACGGACAGCTCGATTTGCCGGCCGGCACCTCATTATAGCTGATGCCTAGCCCCTTGAGGCCCAGCAGCTTGCCGAACGAAACATCCGCCGACTTGTAGAGCGTGCCCCGCTCCCAGTTATCGAGCGTAAGGTCGCCAAGCGAGATGACCGGTGCTTGGGTCTGCTGGTCAGCCATTGTCTTTTGCCTTCGAGTTAGCCGTCTGCACCCGGCCGAGGCCCGACTGGTTGGGGGCCCAGTCCAACCACGGCTGCTTGCCACTTGCGCGGCGTTCCGCATCACGGGCTTCATCGTAGTCTTCGACGTAGTAGTTTGGATCAAGCCGACCGCGGCACAGGAGCGCAAGCATTATAGCGACGCCCACCAGAACAGCGGCGGCCGCAATCAAATTCTGGATTCCGTCACCGATGAAGAGCGCTAGTGCTATCGCAAGACCGATGACCGCGGCCAGCGCCACCACGACGCCCATTGGCGCAACAGGACGAATGGCTTGTACCCGCGTTAAGCCTATGAACCGCGGTGCAAGGTCGACTCCTGAACGAGGAAGCATGGCGAGTATCGCCGGCAACTGAGGCTCCTGCAATTGTCGATCGTGGGCCGTCATCGGCACAGGGCGAAACAACGCGAACCAATATTGGCGCCTCGTCCTCAGTATCCCTGCCGATAGCCCATGAGGCTTGCTCATTAGCCGACGCTGCCTTCGAGGCTGATCGAGATCAGCTTCTGCGTCTCCACCATGAATTCCATCGGCAGGTGCTGCAGCACGTCGCGGACGAAGCCGTTGACGATCAGCGCCACCGCTTCCTCGTCAGACAGGCCGCGCTGCTGGCAATAGAACATCTGGTCGTCCGAAATCTTGGACGTGGTCGCCTCATGCTCGAACACCGCGGTCGCGTTGCGGCTTTCGATATAGGGCACGGTATGGGCCCCGCACTTGTCGCCAATAAGTAGGCTGTCGCACTGCGTGAAGTTGCGCGCCCCCTTGGCCTTGGCATGGGCCGATACCTGGCCGCGATAGGTGTTGTCCGAGAAGCCGGCGGCGATGCCCTTGGCGATGATGCGGCTGGACGTGTTCTTGCCCAGATGGATCATCTTGGTGCCGCTATCGACCTGCTGGTAGCCGTTCGAGATGGCGATCGAATAGAACTCACCGCGCGAGTTGTCGCCGCGCAGGATGCAGCTGGGATATTTCCAGGTGATGGCCGAGCCGGTTTCGACCTGGGTCCAGGAAATCTTGGAATTGTCGCCACGGCAGTCGCCACGCTTGGTGACGAAATTGTAGATGCCACCCTTGCCGTCCTTGTCGCCCGGGTACCAATTCTGCACCGTCGAGTACTTGATCTCGGCATTTTCCAGCGCCACCAGTTCGACCACGGCGGCGTGCAGCTGGCTCTCGTCGCGCATCGGCGCGGTGCAGCCTTCCAGATAGCTCACATAGCTGTCTGCCTCGGCGATGATGAGCGTACGCTCGAACTGGCCGGTCTTCTTTTCGTTGATGCGGAAATACGTCGACAGTTCCATCGGGCAGCGAACGCCCTTGGGGATGTAGACGAACGAGCCATCGGTGAAGACGGCGCTGTTGAGCGTCGCATAGTAGTTGTCCGAGACCGGCACCACCGATGCCAGGTACTTCTGCACCAGCTCGCCATGCTCGCGAATGGCTTCGGAGATCGAGCAGAAAATGATGCCGACCTTGGCCAGTTCCTCGCGGAACGTGGTCACGACCGAAACCGAATCCATCACCGCGTCGACCGCCACATTGGGGCGTTCGACACCGGCCAGGATTTCGCGTTCCTTCAGCGGAATGCCCAGCTTGTCGTACATGGCCAGCAGCGCCGGATCGACTTCATCGAGACTAGTCGGCGCCGGCGTCGATTTGGGCGCGGCGTAGAAATACATGTCCTGGAAATCGAGCTGCGGGTAATGAACCTTGGCCCAGGTCGGCTCTTCCATGGTCAGCCAGCGATTATAGGCTTCCAGCCGCCAATCGAGCATCCACTGGGGCTCATTTTTCTTTGCCGAAATGAAGCGCACGATGTCTTCGCTCAGGCCCTTGGGGGCCATGTCGGATTCAATGTCGGACGAGAAGCCGTATTTGTACTTGTCGACGTCGAGCGCCAGGACCGAATTGACGGTCTCCCGGTCGATGTTTTCCTTGAGCGTCGGGATGTCGTAGTCAGCCATCTGGCTTCTCCTAATTGCCCCTCGGCGCTTCAAGGGCGCCGCGAGCCGTCAATACTTGGCCCTCAGGCCGCTTTCCCCTGCCGGCCACGCTGCCGGTTGAGGATCGTTTCATAGCCACGCAAAAACGCGGCAATATCGTCGCGGGTGGAATTCCACCCCAGGCTGATGCGCAGCGCGCATTCGGCCAGTTCGCTCGGCACGTTCATCGCCGCCAGCACATGGCTGGCGCCGACCTTGCCCGACGAGCAGGCCGAGCCCGACGACACCGAAATCCCGTCCAGATCCAGCCCCATCATGGCCACCGTGCTCTTGACGCCCGGTACCGCAAAATCGACCACATTGCCGATCCGCTCGACATTTTCGCCGAAGATCACCGCATCCGGCGCCAGCGCCCGAAGGCTGGCTTCGAGCTCGCCTGTCAACGCGTTCACATCCGCCGAGCCATAGTGCCCGGCAAAACTCTCCGCTGCCGCGCCGAAGGCCGCGATCAAGGCCGCCGCTTCCGTGCCGCCGCGCCGGCCCTGTTCCTGGCCCCCACCGGGGATCAGCCGAACCGTATCGGCATGCGCCTTGACCAGCAGCGCACCGACACCTGCCGGCGCGCCAATCTTGTGGCCGCCCACCGCCATCATATCGGGTGCCGAGGCGGCAAATTCGAGGGGGAGCTTGCCGAACGCCTGGGCCGCATCAATGAACAGAGTATGCCGGGTCGGTCCGACCAGCGCATTGATCCGTTCGATCGGCTGAACGACCCCGGTTTCATTGTTCACCCAATGCAAGGCCACCAAAAACGTTTGGTTCGTCGCGTCCGCATCAGCAAGAAATCCAGCAAGCTGGTTCAGATCGATCCGTCCATCGGCCAAAAGGCCAACGACCAGCACCGGCAGTCCCGTCGCTTCTGCAGCCTTCAAAACCGCCGTATGCTCACCGGCGCTGACCACTACAGCATGGCTGCCGAATGTCTTGGCCCCGCCGACAATCGCCTGCGTAATCGCCTCAGTCGCCGAGCCGGTGAACACCACCTGCTTGCGCTCAGCCCCGGCCAGCCTGGCAATTTGCCCGCGCGCGGTCTCGATAACATTGCGCAACGCCCGGCCGTGCCCATGCACCGACGCCGGATTGCCCACCATATCCAGCGCGGCGACCAGCGCATCGCGGGCCTCCGGCAGCAGCGGAGACGCGGCACTATGATCGAGATAGATCGCCGGTCTGGTCATCACGGGCCCGTGGCGCATGCGCGCCGTTCATAGCTTCCATGCCTGGGCTGGGGCGGTGTTGTGCCCTTGAGTCCAAACACTTCTTGAAATTTGACGCCCTCTTTCATTACAAGGGGCGCACTTCCCCGCCAGATGGCGGCCAAAACACGAGTTTCGAATAATTCTAAACTGGTTTTTCGATGCCTGTATTAGGCAGCGAGGCGCGCTTAGTCAAGCCGCAGCGCTTCCCGCAAAGGGTCGGCGAGCCATATCAACAGAGCCGCAATGGCCGGAAAAGTAGACCCATGCCAGAAGTGATTTTCAATGGCCCCGAGGGGCGTCTGGAAGGCCGTTACCAGCCCGGCAAGGAGCCCAACGCTCCGATCGCCATCGTGCTTCATCCCCACCCGCAATTCGGCGGGACGATGAACAACCAGATCGTTTACAACCTCTTTTACATGTTCGCCGAGCGCGGCTTTGCCGTGCTGCGCTTCAATTCACGCGGTGTTGGACGCAGCCAGGGGCTGTTCGACCATGGCATCGGTGAGCTCAGCGACGCCGCCTCGGCGCTCGATTGGCTGCAGACCATCAACCGCGAAAGCCGCGGCTGCTGGATCGCCGGCTTCTCGTTCGGTGCCTGGATCGGCATGCAGCTTCTGATGCGCCGGCCGGAAGTCGAAGGCTTCATTTCCGTCGCGCCGCCTGAAAACCTCTACGATTTCTCCTTCCTCGCCCCCTGCCCGTCCTCGGGCCTGATCATCCATGGCGACAAGGACCGCGTGGCCCCGCCATCGGCGGTGCAAAAGCTGGTCGACAAGCTCAAGCTGCAAAAGGGCATCAATATCGAGCAGCAAGTCGTTGAGGGAGCCAACCACTTCTTTGAGGGCAAGATCGACGATCTCACCGACCGCTCGGCCGAATATCTCGACCGCCGCCGGGCAGAGATCGCCGCCGGCGGCGGGCGCTAGTTCGAGGGCGCAAACCGCGATCATCGTAAGCAACCCACGGCGTCATTCCCGCGCAAGCGGGAAACCATTCCGACGATCTTAGATTCGGTCTGGAAGAATGGATTCCCGCCTGCGCGGGAATGACACCGGAGATAAATTCAGTACGGGATCGCACCCTATGACCAAGTACAAATCCGACTTTCTCCGCGTGCTCGATGAGCGCGGCTTCATCCACCAGATTTCCGATCCGGAGGGGCTCGACGCCAAGGCGCTGGCCGGGCCGATCACCGGCTATGTCGGCTATGACGCGACGGCGACGTCGATCCACATCGGCAACCTGATCACCGTGACCATGCTCTACTGGCTGCAGGAAACCGGCCACAAGGCGATCAGCCTGATGGGCGGTGGCACCTCGATGGTGGGCGATCCCTCGTTCCGCGATGACCAGCGCAAGCTCCTGACCGTCGAGCAGATCCAGACCAATATCGACTCCATCCAGAAGGTTTACGCCAACATCCTGAACTATGGCGGCTCCAACCCGGCCATCATGGTCAACAATGCCGATTGGCTGCTCAAGCTCAACTATGTCGAATTCCTGCGCGACGTGGGCCGGCACTTCTCGGTCAATCGCATGCTGGGCTTCGACTCGGTCAAGCTGCGGCTGGACCGCGACCAGTCTCTAAGCTTTCTCGAATTCAACTACATGATCATGCAGGGCTACGACTTCGTCGAGCTCAACCGCCGCTATGGCACGGTGCTGCAGATGGGCGGCTCCGACCAGTGGGGCAATATCATCAACGGCGTCGATCTGAGCCACCGCATGGGTGGCCCGCAGCTCTACGCGCTGACCACGCCGCTGCTGACCAAATCAAGCGGCGAGAAGATGGGCAAGTCAGCCTCCGGCGCCGTCTGGCTCAATGGCGATCTCTTCAGCCCCTATGATTTCTGGCAATATTTCCGCAACACCGAGGACGCCGATGTGGAGCGGTTCCTCAAGGTCTTTACACGCCTGCCATTGTCCGAAATCGCCAGGCTAGCGGCCCTGGGTGGCTCGGAGTTGAACGAGGCCAAAAAGGTGCTGGCGACCGAGGTCACGGCAATCGTGCATGGCCGAGACGCTGCCATTCAAGCCGCATCCACAGCGGCAGCCACCTTCGAAACCGGATCGCTGGACCTGTCGCTGCCAACCGCGACGCTCAGCCATGCCGACCTGAGCAATGGCATCGGCATCCTCGCCGCGCTGGTGCTGGCAGGCTTGGCAGGATCGAACGGCGAAGCCCGCCGCCACGTCCAATCCGGCGCCGTCCGCGTTAACGACGCCCTGATCGACGACGACAAGCTCAGTCTAGGCGATAACGCGCTACTGCCCGAAGGCGTGGTCAAACTCTCCATCGGCAAGAAGCGCCACGCGCTGATCAAGCCGGTTTAGTCCTAGTCTCGACCAGTCTGGCCGATGCAGAAGGCGCGGTGATTCATCCCCGCGCCTTTTTCAGCTTCGGCTATTCAACCCGGGGTTGTTCCTTGGCCCGGAACTCGAACAGCTCGCGGAACGCGCCCGGCACCAGTGCCGATAGCGGGTTGATCTTGAATTCGGGTTTGTCGAGCGGGCCCTTCACCGCAAAGGTCACGCCAAACAGGCCTTCGCCGTTCCGCCCGCCGAGCAAGGGGCCGAACAGGGGAATTTTCTGGAAGGCGCTGTTGAGCCCGAACAGCGGCACGTAGGTGCCGGTCAGGTCGTATTGGCGTTTATCGGTATAGACGAAGCCGCGCATGGTGCCGCCGACGGTCGCGCCGCTGAGGATGGCGTCGGTGACTTCGACGCGGTCGGAACGGCGCACGAAGGTGACGACGCCGCCGTCAAAATCTAGCCGGTTCTGCTTGGCAATGACAGCGCGGGAGTCGGCGTGATTGCCGAGGATTTCTGCGACATTGGCCTCGTCGACAATGGAAAAATTGCGTAACTGTAACTGCCCGACCTCGGCCTTCTGCTCGGTATTGGTGGTCAGCACCAGGCTGCCATCACCACCGGCCAGTTGGGAATAGACGCCGAGCAGGCGCAGGATAGTGCCGGCGTCGCTGAAGGCTACGGTGAGCGTTCGCCCGTCCGGCGCCGGATTAGTGGTCACCGACACGGCGTTGTTGTCGCCAAACTGTGCGGTCATGTTGGCCCTGCGCATGTCGGTGCCGTGCAAAGTCATGTCGAGTGCCAGATTGAAGGCCGTGGTGGCGTAGTACCCCAGGGCGCGATCCAGATGGATGTTGAGCGCCAGCGTCTGCTTGAACTGCGTCTGCACACCGCCGGAGCCTTCACCCAAGCCGAAAAAGCGTTTCAGCATCGGCTTGAGGTCGAGCTGTGTGCCAGTCAGATTGATTGCATAACCGCCATCGACCGGCGCCAGCTTGAGCTGGGCGCTGTCGCCTTCACTGAGGCCGAACTGAGTGAACTCGGCCGATTGCAAACCTTTATCGGCATCGAATTTCAGCCCGCCAGCCAGATGCACCGTGCCGAAGGCGAGGTCGATGTCGCTGAGCTCGGTGAGCTTGTCCTTCTGCCGGATCGTCGCGACGAGGCTCCCCGCCACTCCGGCGGCCTTGGTAATGCCGATGTCCTTGATCGTCAGCCCGGCGTCCTTGAGGTCGATTGCCATCTGGATCGACCCGTCGGCCTTGGGCTCGGCGACGAAGCGCAGTTTTCCGCTCAGGAATTCTGAGGCGTCGAACCCCATTGCCGCCAAGTCCTTGGCGTCGATAGTCGAGCCGAGCCGGAAAACGGGTGTCGTAGCGGGCGTCCCGGCGATTTCCACATCGGCAGCCATGCCGTCGATATTGGCCGTCCCCGCGACGCGATAGCCATCCTGCGAGGCGCTGAACGAGAGTTGCCCATCGCCGATCTTGTGGTCCTGGATCGGCTGGCTGCTGGCGAAATCCTTCACCGCGCCATTGAGCACATAGTCAAAGCCCAGTTTCCGGCCGCTCTTGGCATTGGGCAGCTTGACGGTGGCGACCAGCCCGACCGCAACCGAGCCGGTGAGTGAGGCCAGATCGAGCGGCACCTTAAGGTTCGCGACGGCGTCCGCCTGTTGGCTTTTCGCCAGAGCCAGCAGCGCGGGGATCGGGCCACTCAGGTCGCCCGAAATCTCAGCGATGCTTTGGGCAGCGTCTGAATTGTCCATGACAAGGGCCGGATTGGTCACGGCCAGGATACCGTTCCCGGTATCGACGGCGCCACCGCCGGCTGAAATGGTCACGTCACTGTCGCGCACCTGCAGCTTGGTATCGCCATCGATGGCGATCGGCGCCATTTCAGCCGTCGGCTTGACCATGACGCCGGTGCCGACCAGGTCGATCGTCATGGAGTCTTTTGGGATCGGCTTTTCCTCGCCGCCCATCGCCATGGTGCCAACCGGAAACTTGAACTTCAGGGTCGCATCCTTGACCGTGCCATCGTTGACGTTGGCGACGAACCAGTCGCGGCTTTCTCCCCCCATCAGATAAGGCCACAAGCGCTTGAGGTCATCGGCGCTGACGCCTCCGCCCGCAATGGTCATGTCGAGGCCCAGCCCAGCCTGCAACATGTCGATGCGGCCGGTGCTTTCGACGTGGCCTGCTCCCTTGGTGGCCAGCAAGCGGTCGATGCCGAGGGCGCCGTACAGCGGCGCCGACCAGCCGGAAAACTCTACCGTGTCGAAGGGCTTGGCAGGTGCGGCCATGTCATTGGGATGGATGACGACGTCGTGCATGGTAATCGACATGCCAATGGTCGGGCCGAAATTGGGGTCAAGCCCCATGGCGAAGATGCCGGAAATACGGGCCGAGCTCTGTCCGATCTGCAGGGCCGCATCGGCCAGCTTGAACTGCCCCTCAGTTGGTGACCAGGAGATGTCCATGATCGAGGTGGCGATCGGGAAATAGCTGTCCTGCAGGCGCAGGTCGAGCCCGGTCATGTCCACCTTGAAGGCGCCATCCACCAGCTTGCCGGTCTTGGGCGCGAACGTCACGTCGATGGAGAGTGCCCCGGCGCCGCGGATGGCCGCCATGCTCTGCGCATCATCGATGAAGGGCAGGAAGGAGGCAAAATCGATATTGGTGATATCGGCCTCAAGGCGCGCCCCGCCGGCATCGTCCACGGTGCGCGACAAGCTGCCGGCCATGGTCTTGCCGCCCAGCGTGGCGGAGAAAGTACCGCCGGTGCTGCGCCCGTCGACCGATGGCGCGATTTCGAGATTGATCTTCTCGAAGCGCCGGAACAGCCCGTAGACCGCATCGTTCATGTCAACGGTGCCGTCACGGATCACCAGCTTGGAAAAGCGGCCCTGGGCGGCCTGGGCGACGATTTCGCTAATGCCCTGCTCGCTGGACTCGAGGTTATAGATCAGCCAGTCATTGTCCGAGCGCAGGGCCATCGAGGAGGCTTCCCCGCCCTGGCCGCGCAAATCGATGCCGGTCGAGGAGATGCCAACCGAGGGGAAGGTGTCCTGCCCCTCCATCACCCGCACCGTCGGCGGCCCGCCCTTGGGATCGTCGACCATCTCGAAACTGGTGACGCGCGGCCCGAACAGGTCCTGCACGATCTGAATGTGTGGCTTGACGATGGTAACGGTGGCGCCGGGCTGGCCGAACAGCGCGCGCACCGGTGAAAACCCGATTTCCAGCGCCGCCATTTCCACCCTGGCGCCGGTCTTGGTGTCGGTCAGCACCACGGGCGAGAAGTGGATCACCGGCCAAACGCCACCTTCCAGGGCCAGTGCCATTTCGCCCAGTTGAAGCTTGCTGGTGGGGGGCATTGCCGATTGGGCGACGGCTTGCGCGGCATCGCTGCCAAAGGGTAGCCTGATGGGGGTGAACAGCAGTGTTATGTAAATCAGGATCAGGAGGGTGGCTGGAATGCCAAGCGCCCAGACCAGTATTTTGGCGGCATGGCGCGCTGGCGGCCGCTTGCGCTGCGCAGAAGGTGGAGTCTGCGTTGCTGCGGGAGTGGTTGACGCGCTCACTTGCTTCCAGATCGGGCGATGGCCGGCATCTCCTGGCAACCCGAGAATCAACCGCACAGCGCGGTCTCTTGCCCAATGATACCGGCTGGAATATGGCACCGACACCCCGATTTCACGCGGGTGCTGTTTGTGAGGGGACAATTGCATGAGTATCGCACAGGAAGGTGACTTCGCTCCCGATTTCAGCCTCCCATTGGACGACGGGACTAGTTTCACACTCTCAGGTCATCGTGGCCATAGACTGGTCCTATATTTCTATCCCGAAGACGATTCTGGCGGTTGCGTAAACGAGAACCAGGAATTCTCGGCGCTCAGTGCGCAGTTTGCTCAGCGGGGCGCACTGCTGGTCGGCATTTCGCCCAATGACCTGGAGTCGCATCGCAAGTTTCGCGCCAAATACGGGCTCGTCGTTCCTCTCGCCGCGGACCCGGATCGTCTGGCCATCGAAGCCTTTGGGCTCTGGCAGCTCAAGAAGCTCTATGGTCGCGAATTCATGGGCTTGATCCGCACCTCGTTCATCATCGATGCCGATGGCCGCATTGCCCGTACGATCCGCGCCACGCGCATCATAGGACACGCCCAGAAGATGCTCGAGGCGCTGGACGCTATGGATGCGCCAAAACCTGCCACGAAAGGCAAAAAGGCTTAGGATTGGCGCTTTGTTAACCACACTTGCTCATACTTTGCTGACCATAGTTGTGGTCTCGCGGAGTGTGTTGCGTGCGTCATCATCCCAGTTTTGCCCGCGGCGCCGCCCCCGCCAAGCCGCCCAAGTCCGCCGGCATCCGCCCTGCCCTGTTTTACAGCATGTTCGCGGTCCTGCTGACCGGCAATGCGCTGACGGCAACGGCATTCCTGCTCGCCCCCGATATTTCGCGGCTCTACAACGGTCAGACCGAACAGGTCGTCGAGGCCTATGAGGACCGCGTCGCGCAATTGCGGGTCGAGGTGGACCGGCTGCATTCGCGCAGTTTTGCCCAGACCGGCGATATCAACCTGCAATTGCAGGAGCTGTCGCAGCAGCAGGAAGTGCTGACCGAACAGCACCAACTGGTGCAGGTGCTGGTCGACAAGGCCGGTGAGCTCGGCATCGATACGGCCACACTGCCCGCCGAGAAGCCGAGTGGCGATCTGGCCGATGCCGGTCCGGTTGCGCCGAGCGGCAATCCCGATATCGACGCCACCGCGAAAGCGCTGGACCGGATGATGGGTGAAACCCAGACCGCCATGACCGCCATCGCCGACGCCGCCACCCAGCGCACGCAAGGCATCGTCTCCGAACTGTCGGGCATCGGCATCAACGTAGCATTGCCCGATGACGATGAAGGCGTGGGCGGCCCGCTGCTGCCGCCCCAGGCTGGCGAGCCCGACTCCCCGATGGTGGAGGATGCCAATGCGGTCATGTCCGCGCTGGTGCGCTACAAAGCGGCGCGTGACAGCATTGCCTCGGCCCCGGTGCATATGCCCCTGACCGGCCAGTACCGCCAGAGTTCGAGCTTCGGCAACCGGACCGACCCGTTCAGCGGCGGCCGTGCCTTCCATGCCGGGCTGGATTTCGCTGCCCCCAGCGGCTCGATCGTCTCCGCCGCCGCCGACGGCACCGTGACCTTTGTCGGCACCATGTCCGGCTATGGCAACGCGGTGGAAGTCACTCACGCCAATGGACTGGTGACGCGCTATGGGCACCTGTCGGGGTTCCTGTCCGAAGTTGGCCAGGTCGTCCACACCGGTACGCCAATCGCCAAGGTCGGCTCCACCGGCCGCTCGACGGGCCCGCACCTGCACTTCGAAGTGCGCCGCAACGACGCTGCGATCGATCCGGCCAATTTCCTCAAGGCCGGCAAGCGCCTGTCGGCTTTGCTGGGTTAAGCGACCTCTCGTCGCCAGCAGATCAGTGGCCCGTCTTCGGCGTCGATCCGTCCGCCCACGCGAATGAAGCCGTTTCTCTCAAGAACACGCTGCGACGGCAGGTTGTCCACGGCGGTGTCGGCGGCAACCGCGGCGATGCGCTTCTCGGATCGCGCCCAATCCAACAGTTCGGCGACAGCCGCCGCCGCGTGCCCACGCCCGCGACGCGTCTGGGCCAGCCCGTAGCCGATCTCTACAGTTCCGGGCGTTGGGAAGGCCTTGGTGATCGAGCAAAGACCGACGATTTCGCCATCGGCAACGATCAGCCAACTGGCCGGGCTGATTTCCTGCCGCACCCTCTGGGCCAGGCCCTGCAACATGTGCAGGACCGCCAGCGCTTCGACGCCGCCATCGGGGACCTGAAAACCAGGTGGCGCGGCGCCCGTGATGAGCGCCGCGAAATGGTCGTCGGTAGCCTCAACCAGCATAGGCCAGTTACTCGCTGACCACGTCCGTCGCCACGCCAACGCGCTGGGCGAGCGCCGCCTGCATGAACTGGTCGACATCGCCGTCCAGCACCGCGGCCGGCTGGCTGCTTTCGATGCCGGTGCGCAGGTCTTTGACCATCTGGTAGGGCTGCAACACGTAGGAGCGGATCTGGTGACCCCAGCCGATATCGGTCTTGCTGGCCGCCTGGGCATTGGCCGCCTCTTCGCGCTTCTGCAATTCGGCCTCGTAGAGGCGCGATTTCAGCATGGCCATGGCCGTGGCACGGTTCTTGTGCTGGCTGCGCTCCTGCTGGCACGCCACGATGATGCCCGAGGGCACGTGGGTAATGCGGATGGCGGAGTCGGTCGTGTTGACGTGCTGCCCGCCGGCGCCGGAGGCGCGATAGGTATCGACCTTGAGGTCGGCATCACGGATTTCGATGTCGATGGAATCGTCGACCACCGGATAGACCCAGCAGCTGGAGAAGCTGGTGTGACGCCGTGCGGCCGAATCGTAAGGGCTGATGCGAACCAGGCGATGCACGCCGCTTTCGGTCTTGAGCCAGCCATAGGCGTTGTGGCCCGAAACCTTGATGGTGGCCGATTTGATGCCGGCTTCTTCGCCGTCATGCATTTCGAGCACTTCGACCTTCATCTTCCGCCGTTCCGCCCAGCGCGTATACATGCGCAGCAGCATATTGGCCCAGTCCTGGCTTTCAGTGCCGCCGGCGCCGGAATGGATTTCGACATAGCAGTCATTGGCGTCGACTTCGCCCGAGAGCAGCGTTTCGATCTGCTGGCTGCGCGCCTGGTCGCGCAGTTCAAACAGCGCGTCCTCGGCGGCCTTGACGATTTCGGCGTCGCCGTCTGCCTCGCCCAGTTCAATCAGTTCGAGATTGTCGTCGATGCCGGTCTCGAAGCTGCGCACAGCCTTGACGGCCATATCGAGTTCGTCGCGCTCGCGCATGGCGGCGCGGGCCTTCTCGGCATCGTTCCAGAAGTCCGGTGATTCAGTCTGCGCGTTCAGCGCGTCGAGGCGTAGCTGGGCTGTATCCCAGTCAAAGATGCCTCCTCAGCAGGGTCAACACCTGCTGGATTTCGGCCACGGTCTTTTCGATTTCCATCCGCATAGCAATAGGTCCTTCGTGCTGGCCCTCATGTAGACGAGGAGAGTGGCGGTATCAACCTTTGGGTGGATCGGAATGCGTATTGCCAGATCCTCGCCAGCGGGACACTTTGAAGTCACCGAGTTGAGGACGGAGAGGGAAATGTTACGCACTATTGTTGTTGCTGTTCTTGGGCTGACCGCAAGTCTTGCTTTCGCTGACGACAGTGTAGTCTCGGTTGCCAAGGGGGCCCGGGTTGCGGTGATCGGTGGCTGCCACGATTGCCACACTGTCGGTTATGGCGAAACTGGCGGCGTAATCGATCCAGCCACTGCGCTTAAAGGCAACCCGGTGGGCTACCAAGGGCCTTGGGGCACCACTTTTGCCCCCAATTTGCGCATCATCGCTGCCAAATACAGCGAAGATGACTTTGTGAAATTTTTGACGACGTTCGAAGCGCGCCCGCCTATGCCCTGGTTCAACGTGCACGCGCTGGACGAGTCCGAAATGCGGTCGCTGCACCAGTATATCGTCTCGCTCGGCGAACCGGGCGATCCGGCGCCAGAATATGTGCCACCCGGCACGGCGCCAAAGAGCCCGTTCCTTGTCTTTGCGCCGCCGACCATGCCGGCTCCATAGTGGCACACGGCTTGGCCGTGCCTACTGGGTGCGGCCGAGCTTCTGGAACTTGCGGATCGCGGTATCACGCTTGAGCCGCGAGAGCCGGCCAAGGAAGAAAATGCCGTTCATCTGCTCGATTTCGTGCAGCGCACAGCGGGCCACAAAGCCTTCGAACCGCGTGACAACGCGCCCACCGTCAACGGTGTCATAGGCGACATCCACCCAGATCGGCCGCTCGATCGGCGCTTCGATGCCGGGCATCGATACCGAGCCTTCGGGACCTGCCTGCCCCGCATTGGCAGTGCCGACAATCTCCGGATTGAACAGCACCCGATAGTCGCGCTGTGCCGTGTCCGCAGCCACGCTGATGACCACCAGTGGCTCGATTTCTCCGATATGGGCGGCCGCCAGGCCATAGGCCTGCACATCGCTGGCGGCTGCGACCAGGCGCTCGGCCGTGGCGCGCAAGGCGGCGTCCATCGGGCGAGGGACCGCCTTGACCGTCAGCCGCGGATCGGGATAGCGAACGAATTCGGCCATGCCCTAGAAGCCGCCGCGGCCATTGACCATGTCGGCCGCGTCCACCGGACGTCCGCCATTGGCGGGATAGCTGTTGCCGACGGAATAGCTGTTGCTGCGGGGGCCGGGACTGCTCACGGGGTAAGACCCGTCAGAGTATGCGCCGTCCTGGAAGGTGCCGTCTGGGCTTGTTGACGCCAGGTAGCCACCGCCGTCGACGCCGATCACCGAGGTCGCCAGGTTCGGCCCCGTACCCGGCTTGAACGCCTCCAGCACGGCATGGTCGCCATCCACCGCCTGCACGCCCGAGGCGGAATTGATCCAGTCCTCGGTCATGCCGGGCGGCACATTGAAGGGCGTGGCTGGCTGGCCCTTGAGGGCGTTGCCGACGAATTCGGTGAACACCCGCACCGGATAGGTGCCGCCGGTGATGGAACTGCCCATCGAACGCGGCGTGTCGTAACCAATATAGACGCCCACGGCCAATTCGGGCGTGAAGCCAACGAACCAGGCGTCCTTGTAGTCATTGGTGGTGCCGGTCTTGCCGGCGACGGGGCGGTTCAGCGACTTCGCGCCGGTGCCGGTGCCGCGCTGCACCACGCCTTCCATCATCGAGGTTATCTGGTAGGCGGTCATGGGGTCGAGCACCTGCTCGCGCGTGTCGGTGATGGTGGGCTCGCCCTGCCCTTCCCAACTGGTAGCGGTGCAGCCGGTGCAGACGCGCTGGTCGTGCTTGTAGACCGTCACGCCATAGCGATCCTGGATGCGATCGATCAGCGTCGGCACGATCTTGCGCCCGCCATTGGCGATCGTCGAATAGGCAGCGGTCATGCGCATATCAGTGGTTTCACCGGCGCCCAGCGCCATGGCGAGCACCGGCTGCATGCTGTCGTAGACGCCGAACATCTTGGCGTATTTGGCCACCAGCGGCATGCCGATATCCTTGGCCAGCCGCACGGTCATGACGTTACGGCTTAGTTCGATGCCGCGCCGGAGGGTCTGCGGACCGTAGAATTGCTGCGCATAGTTTTCCGGCCGCCAGATGCTGCCGTCGCTATTGCGGATTTCCACCGGTGCGTCGAGCACCACCGAGGCGGGCGTATAGCCATTGTCGAGCGCCGCCGAATAGACGATCGGCTTGAACGAAGAGCCGGGCTGGCGCAGCGCCTGGGTGGCGCGGTTGAACTCGGATTCGGCGAAGGAGAAGCCCCCCACCATGGCCAACACGCGCCCGGTGCGCGGGTCCATGGCGACCAGCGCTCCCTCGATCTCGGGCACTTGCTGGAGCGTGTAGCTACCAACCCTGCCCTCGATCGGCGAGACATAGACCACGTCGCCGACCTTGAGGATTTGCGACAGCGACTTGGAGACCCATTTGACGTCGCCGCCATTCAGCGTGCCCACGGTGCGATCCGACAGGCTCTTGCCGTCGACATCGTCGCCTGGGCGCAGGCCAATCTTGGCCTCGTTGCCGTTCATTTCAAGCACGACCGCCAATTGCCACTCCGGCACATCGCTCAGCGGCTTGATCTTGGCAACATCCAGCCCCCAATCGTCGCCGATCTCAATGCTGGCCACCGGCTCGCGGAAGCCTTTGGTGTGGTCGAAGGCGATCAACTGGTCCTGCAACGCCTGGCGGGCGTATTCCTGCAGCTTGGGCTCCAGCGTGGTACGCACCGACAGGCCCCCGCCATAAAGCTGGTCTTCGCCATAAAGCTTGGCCAGTTCCCGGCGCACTTCTTCGGTGAAATATTCGGCCGAATAGTTCTGACTGCCGGACGCACGCGGCACCACATTGAGCGGCTCGCTCTTGGCTTGTTCCGCCTCGGCGACGGTCGCATAGCCATTTTCCACCATGCGATCGATCACCCAATTGCGGCGCTCGATGGCAGCCTGGGGCCGACGGAACGGATGATAATTGTTCGGCCCCTTGGGTAGCGCGGCGATATAGGCGACTTCCGCCAGGTCCAATTGGTACAGCGCCTTGTCGAAGTAATTCAGCGCTGCTGCGGCCACGCCATAGGAGTTCAGGCCAAGGAAAATCTCGTTCAGGTAAAGCTCGAGAATCTTGTCCTTGGAGAACGTGGATTCGATGCGGACGGCCAGAATGGCTTCCTGGATCTTGCGATCCCAGGTCTGCTCGCTCGACAGCAGGAAGTTCTTGGCGACCTGCTGGGTAATAGTCGAGCCGCCGCCCTGCACGGCCGCGTTGCCGTCCACCCGGGCCAGCACGTTGTCACGTACCGCTCGAATAATGCCATCCACCGCGATGCCGCCATGGCTGTAGAAATCCTTGTCCTCGGCAGAAAGGAAAGCGTGGATCAGCAGCGGCGGCACGGTTTCAATGGGCTGGAACAGCCGGCGTTCGCGGGCATATTCGGCCAGCAGCGTACCATCGGCGGCGTGGACGCGTGTCGTCACGGGCGGCTGGTAGTCCTTGAGCACGGTATAATCGGGCAATTGGGCGGCCACGGTCGCAAGATAAACGCCGCTGACGCACAAGGCGGCCAGGGCCATGAACGTTGCGAAGCCAAACAGCCAGCCGACAATACGAAGCATTAGACAATCTCTCCCGCGTGCCCACACGCGGCTGGCGCAGCATCTGAATTCGTCTCGGCAGCGGCCGCAAACACCGTGTCGAAATCACGAGAATCATAGCAGAGCGGGAGGCAAAAGTGGATCACAGCGCCGTGGATGAAGTCCCTTGGCGCTGCCGGTGACTTTATTGCCACAATCACTCTTGCGGCTTGAGGCTGTCGAAATAGAGCGAAATCCCGCGTGCCACTGCATCCGCGGTGCGGTCCTGCCAGCCTGATTCCAGCAGGTTGGACATGTCTTGCGCATTGGACAGAAAGCCCAGCTCGATCAGCACCGAGGGTACGTCCGGCGCCTGCAGCACCAGGAAATCGGCCTGCCGCACCGGGAAGCGACGCAGTTCGACGCTGGGCTCCAACTGGTGCACGATCGATTGCGCCGCCGTATAGGACTGCACCCGCATTTCGCGCCGCATCAGCTCGACCAGGATATCCACAACCTCCGGCGCAGTTTGCGGCATGGTGTAGCCGGCGACCACGTCCGAGCGGTTCTCGCCATCGGCCAGCACCTTGTCGAGCACGTCGGTGGCGTTCTCGTCGCGCACATAGACGCTGGCGCCGCGAATTTCGGGCTGCTGGAAGCTGTCGGCATGAATCGAGACGAACAGGTCGGCCTTGTTCGTCCGCGCCAGCGCCACGCGGTCCTCCAGCTTGAGGTAGCTATCGTCTTCGCGGGTCAGCGCCACATCGAACCGGCCCGACGCGACCAGCAATTGCTGCAACCGCAGGCCAAAGGCCAGTACGATGGCTTTTTCCTTGATGCCCGATGCGGTTTCCGCCCCGCTGTCGATGCCGCCATGGCCGGGATCGATGACCACCAAGGGCTTGGTAGCAATCGGCAGTTCCGAGCCGCCTGCGGGCGTGGGGGCATCGGCAACCTTGGGCGCAACCATGCCGGAGGCCGCCGTCAGGTCGTTCTTCACATTTGTGGCGAACTGCTCGAGGGTGGCCGGGATGATGTCCACCACCAGCCGCGCGGGCTGGTCCTCGAACGGATCGAGCACATAGGCCTGCTGCACCTGCGCCGGCGACGACAGCGTCAGCGTGGTGCGCACCCGATCGGCGCCGATCTGCTGCACCGCATAGCCCGAAACGATGCCGGTGCCCGATGGCGTGCCTTCAGGAGCGGTGAGCGTGATCGCCCCTGCCCGCACGTCGATGGCCAGCCGGTCCGGGCCGCTGAGCGAGGTCAGCGAAAACTGCGTCTGGGTGCCGAGGTCGATCACCAGCCGCGCCCGCTCGGGCGTCGCCGATACGCGCACGTCCATGACGGTGGGGAGGGTCGTGGGCACGGTGGCGTCCTGGGCCCGGACGGGGCCGGACAGAACCAGCGCCACCATCACGGCAAGCGCCGTCAATCGAGGAAAGTTGAACACGGGCCGCGCGATCCCTATCTGTAAGACGCGACGCAGTCGCATCGATATTCGGCGAATCTGCGGCGTTGGCGCAGTTACGCCAAGAATTAATGAGCCCGCAATTCGCCGGCAGTAGAAACCGCACAGGATAGTCGATTTTGACTTTCCTGTTGCCAATCTGTTGCAACACCCCTACACGCTAGTGGATGAGGCGCAAGCTTCTTGCCAAACCAATTTAAGCGGCGAAGGCCACTTTATCGGGGCAGGAAGTGGGCGGATGACGGGGTCGAAGAGTAACCCTCCATCCGGTTCAGAAGCGGCAATCCTGCGTCTCTAACAAGAATTTCGGTTCCTCGTGAACCGGACGGCTGCCACTGCGTGAGAGGCAATTGCAGCCCAATTGGAAGAGGTCATATGGCCCGCAGGCGGACAAAACGCGACGCGATCGAGAATACCGATTGCCGTTTTGCCACGCTGCATTTTCCGGCCTTGACCCTTAATACCGGCGCGCCCACCGTTATGGTTTCGCGCGCCATCCCCCTCAAACCATTCGCCTCGCACAGCGCCACTGCACGGATCTCCGCCTCCCGGAATCCGTTTGTCGGCGCGCGAGCGCGCGGAGCAAATTTCTATGGCTACCAAGAGAATGCTGGTGGATGCCATCCACCCGGAAGAGACTCGGATTGTCGTCACAGCGGGTAACCGGCTCGAAGAATTCGATTTCGAGTCTGCCCAACGCCGCCAGTTGCGCGGCAATATCTACCTCGCCAAGGTCACGCGCGTAGAGCCGTCGCTGCAGGCTGCTTTTGTCGAATATGGCGGCAATCGCCACGGTTTCCTCGCCTTTTCCGAAATCCACCCCGACTATTACCAGATCCCGGTTGCCGACCGCGAAGCCCTGCTGCGCGATGAAGAGGCCGAGGACGAGCACCACGATGAAGACGAGCACATCTCGCTGCCGACTGGCGTAACCGAGCCCGACGCCGAAACCGACACGCAGGACATGGAAGGGGCCAGCCATATCGAGCAGGCGCCGGCCAATTCAGAGCCCGTCGAATCAATTGGTGGCGCCGATGCCCTGGAGGAAGTTCCCGAGCGGCGCCGCCAGAGCCAGAACCGCCGTCACTACAAGATTCAGGAAGTGATCAAGCGCCGCCAGGTCATGCTGGTGCAGGTGGTCAAGGAAGAGCGCGGCAACAAGGGCGCGGCTCTGACCACTTATCTGTCGCTCGCCGGTCGCTATTCCGTGCTCATGCCCAATACCGCCCGTGGCGGCGGCATTTCGCGCAAGATCACCAATGTGGCCGATCGCAAGCGCCTCAAGGAAATCACCAGCGATCTGGAAGTGCCGCAAGGCATGGGCGTGATCCTGCGCACCGCCGGTGCCTCGCGCACCAAGGCGGAAGTGAAGCGCGATTTCGAATACCTGATGCGCCTCTGGGAAAATGTGCGTTCGCTCACCCTCAAGAGCCAGGCGCCGTGCCTGGTCTATGAGGAAGGCTCGCTGATCAAGCGGACCATCCGCGATCTCTACAACAAGGAGATCGACGAAGTCTTCGTGGCGGGCGACGACGCCTACCAGGAAGCCAAGGACTTCATGCGCATGATCATGCCGAGCCACGCCAAGAACGTGCAGCTCTACAAGGATGATCAGCCGCTGTTCTCCAAGTACGGCATCGAAACCCAGCTCGACTCGATGTTCTCGCCGACGGTCACCCTGCCCTCGGGCGGCTATATCGTCATCAACCCGACCGAAGCGCTGGTGTCGATCGACGTGAACTCGGGCCGCTCCACCAAGGAGCACAATATCGAGGACACCGCGCTCCAGACCAATCTGGAAGCGTCCGATGAAGTGGCGCGCCAGTTGCGCCTGCGTGACCTCGCCGGCCTGATCGTCATCGATTTCATCGATATGGTCGAGAACCGCTCCAACCGCGCCGTCGAGCGCCGCCTCAAGGACGCCCTCAAGGACGATCGCGCCCGCATCCAGGTTGGCCGCATTTCGCATTTCGGCCTGATGGAAATGAGCCGCCAGCGCATTCGCTTTGGCGTCGTGGAAAGCTCGACCCACAAGTGCCCGATCTGCGATGGCACGGGTCTGGTGCGGTCCGTCGAGTCACTGGCCCTTATGGTCATGCGCCATGTCGAAGATCATGTGCTGCGCCGCGCCGGCCAGTCGATCAACGTGCGCATCCCGATGGAAGTCGCGCTCTATATCCTCAACTTCAAGCGCGACACCCTGACTGCGCTCGAAGACAAATACACGCTGTCCATCACCATCACCGCCGATGGCAAGATGACCGGCAACCAGTTCGCCATCGAAAAGGGCGAAGACCGCGTCATCTCCCACACCGTCAAGCGTGTGAGCGAACATGTCCGCGTCGACAGCGCCGTCATCGATGACAGCGCAGACGATGACTATGTGGAGGAAGACGAGGAAGAGCAGGACGATACTCCCGTTGCTTCCAACGTCACTTCAACGCCCGAGACTGGTGATGAAGAGGGCGGCGAGCCGTCGCGCCGTCGCCGTCGCCGCCGCCGTCGTGGTGGCGAACGTGGTGATGACAATGGTGGCCCGCGTCCGGCCCAGCAGCGTCCGCCGCAGTCAGTCCAGGCCACGCCGGCCGAAGCCGAGGGCGATGAGTCCGAGGAAGAAGGCGACGAGGACGAAAACTCCGCGCGGCCCGATGATGCGGCCGACGCCGCAGCCGAGGGCGAGCGCAAGCGCCGCCGTCGCGGTCGTCGTGGTGGCCGTCGCAATCGTCGCGATGAGCTGGATGGCGCTGAGCGGGCCCCCTCGCCGGCTGGCGAAACCGGTCTTGCCCCCGATCAGGCTGAGACTGTCGCCGAAGTGCTGCTGGCCCAGGACGCCATCGTGGCAGATGCGCCCGAAGCCGCCGCTGAGCCGGTAGTCGCCGAAAAGCCAAAACGTTCGCGCCGCAAGAAGGTTGAAGAGACGGCCGAGTCTGCCCCAGCGGAGACCGCTCCGGTCGAGGCCGTAGCGACGGAAGCCGTTACCGCCGAGGACGAAAAGCCCAAGCGCAAGCGGGCTCCGCGCAAGGCCAAGGCTGAAGCCAGCGATGCTGCTGCCGCCGAAACGGTGACGGCCCCAGTCGCCGAGGCACCGGCTCCGGTTAAGGCGCCTGCCCCCGTTGCGGTCGAAGCCGCGGCTCCGGTTGTCGAAGCTGAAAAGCCGAAGCGCGCCCGCAAGGAACTGCCGCCGGAGGGGGTCGTCGTATCCTCCAGCCCGGCAAAGGCAGAGACCGCAGAAGAAGCCGCTGAGCCCGACAAGAAGAAAAAAGGCGGCTGGTGGCAGCGCCGGCTTGGCCTCGGCTAAGCCCGACTTATAGCCATGAATTGAAAGGGCGGCTGCGGCCGCCTTTTCTATTGCTGACCAGCGCTGCTATCGTGGCGCATGTCCCGCACCGCCCGCCTGCTCGATCTGCTGCAATTGTTGCGCAACCGCACCCAGCCCGTCACGGGGCCGGACCTCGCGGCGGAGCTGGGCATTTCCATCCGCACCCTCTATCGCGATATCGTCACGCTACAAGCGCAGGGAGCCGATATCCGTGGCGAGCCGGGCCTGGGCTATATCCTGCATCCCGGCTTCACGCTGCCGCCGCTGATGTTCACCACTGAGGAGATCGAGGCCATCGTGCTGGGCTCGCGGTGGGTGGCGGCTGGTCATGGCGATACCCGATTGAGCCAATCAGCCAGCCAGGCGCTGAGCAAGATCACCGCCGTGCTACCGCCCGAACTGCGCGAGCGCGCCGAGGCCACCAACCTGCTGGTCGCGCGCAATCGCGACACCAGCGGTCCCGTCGATCCCGCCGAGATTCGTAGCGCCATCCGCAGTGAGCAGAAGCTGGCCATCACCTATCGCGCGCTGGACGGCTCGGCATCCAGGCGCGTGATCTGGCCATTCCTGATCGGCTTTTTCGATCGCGTCCGCATTGTCGCCGGCTGGTGCGAGTTGCGGCAGGATTATCGCAATTTCCGCGTCGATCACATCACCAGCATACAGGCGCTGGATGGCCGCTATCCCCGTCGCCGCGCCGTGATGCTCAAGGAATGGCGCGCCGCCCAGAACATTCCGCCGACCTGACAGCCACTGCCGGAAACTGACAGTCCCCTGGCCTATTCTCCTTGCACCAACCAAGGAGACAAGACCATGCGCACTCTCAATTACCTACTGCTGGCCGTCGCCAATCCGGCCAAAAGCGCCGAGCTCTATACCAAATTGCTCGGCGTCGAGCCGGTGGAGAATTCACCTACATTCGTGCTGTATGTGCTGCCTAATGGCGTCAAGATCGGGCTCTGGATCAAGGACGAGATCGAGCCCGCGCCAAAGGCCGCCGGTGGCGTGGAAATATCGTTCACCGAGGAAAGCAAGGATGCAGTCCTCGCCACCTACGATGCCTGGAGGACACTCGCCAAGGTGGTGCAGGAGCCCACCCAGATGGATTTCGGCTTTACTTTCGTGGTCGAGGACCTCGACGGCCACCGCCTGCGCCCGTTCGTTTTGGCCGACCAGCCGCGCTGAACGGCGCTGGCGTAGTCAGGCCAGCAGCAGAGTAGTGGTCAGGCCAGCCGCAGAGTACATGTGGGCCCATCCCCCTACCCATCCCCACCCACCGTCCTTCCCGCGGACTTGATCCGCGGGCCACTATCAACACGGCACCAGTGGCGAGAGGCCCGCGGGTCAAGCCCGCGGGAAGGACGGTGGGTGGGGATGGATCGATGGTGGGCGGATGGATGGATGGATGGCTAAGATTTGGGACCTAGCGGCGACCAACCCTACTTCAAAAACGTCCCCATCCGCTCCAGCGCCAGCTCGATCGTCCGCCGTGTCCCCGCATACGAAAACCGCACAAAGCTCCTCCCGCCGGCGCGATCGAAATCGATCCCCGGCGCCGTGGCGACGCCGGCGTCTTCCAGCAGCGTCTGGCAGAACGACATTGAGTCGTTGGAGAATGGCGCAATCCCCGCATAGACGTAGAACGCCCCTTCCGAGAGGTGTCCAACGTCGAAGCCGATGGATTGCAACCCTTCGGAGAGCAGCGTCCGGTTGGCCGCGTAGTGGGCCTTCTGCTCCTCCGAATAATCGCGCTCGCCCAGCGCTGCCGTGGCGGCGATCTGGCTCAGGGTCGGGGCGGAGATGAACAGGTTCTGCTGCAGGATTTCGGCGCGACGCAGCAGGTGCTCGGGCATCACCATCCAGCCGATGCGCCAGCCAGTCATGCAGTAATATTTGGAGAAACTGTTGATGACGATGGCGTCGCGGGTCAACTCAAGAGCGCTCACCGAGGCGCCGCGATAATCCAGCCCGTGATAGATTTCGTCGGAAATGAGCTGCACGCCCAGTCGCTTGCAGGTATCGATGATATCATGCATGCCCGCCCGGTCGACGGCGGCTCCGGTCGGATTGGCCGGGCTCGCAAACAGCAGCCCGGCGAACGGCTGCAGCTTATATGCCGCCTCGATATCCGCCCCACGCAGTTGCCAGCCGGTGGCCGCCGAGAGCGGGATTTCGGCGATCTCGAAGCCCAGCCCCACCAGCGTGTTCACATAGGCCGGGTAGCCGGGCCTCGTGATGGCGATCCGCGAACCGGGCCGGAAAGCAGCATGGAACGCGATAATGAAGCCCGCCGATGACCCCATCGTTGCCAGGATCGTGTCGGCGTCGACGATCACGCCGTGCTGGTCCGAATAGTAGCGGGCCAGTGCCTCGCGCAGTTGGATCAGGCCCTTGGCATTGGTATAGCCCTGCGCCTGCGGCAGCGCCTTGGCGACAGCCTCGATAACGCGCGGCGCAGGCGGCGAGCCGGGCTCGCCCACTTCCAGATGGCAGATCACGCGGCCACCGGCTTCGAGCGCCTTGGCGCGATTCAAAATTTCTAATGCATGGAACGGCATTAGGCCATGATTGCGTACATCGTCCAAGATATAGATTCCTTTTGCGTATGCATGGCATACTGCGAACAGTCTTTGCTCTCAACTACAATTGATACCGGAACGAAGCCGCTCTTCATCACCGCCTGCTATTGTGGCGTCGAGGCTGCTAGAGATTGCGGTCATATCGACTCATCTGGAGCCTTTCATGCAGCGCGTCACACTCGCCCTCGTCGCCCTTGCGGGCATTCTCGCTGGGGCATTGGGCTTTTCCGTCCTGCATCAGGATACGCACCAGACCGACACTGCCGCGGTGCGCAGCATTGTCGAGGATATTCTGGCCAGCCACGACACTCAATTGGCTTCCGCAGCGCCAATCAACCAAGCCCCGCAGGCCGTTGCGAGCCTCGATCCCAAGGTTCTTAACCCGATGATCGAAAGCTATCTCATGAGCGACCCCACCATCCTGCAGCGCCTGTCCAGCGCGCTCGATAGCAAGATGCAGGTCGCCGCGCGCGAGAAATCCACCCAGGTCATCGCCACCATGAAGGACGCGATCTTCAACGATCCCAACCAGGTGGTACTCGGCAATCCCAAGGGCGACGTGACCCTGGTCGAGCTGTTCGACTACAATTGCGGATACTGCCGCAACGCCCTGCCCGATATGGCCTCGCTGCTGGCTGACGATCCGAACCTGCGCGTCGTGCTCAAGGAATTCCCGATCCTCTCCAACGAATCGATAGACGCGGCCCGCGTCGCTATCCTGGTCAACGAATCCGATGCCGATTACTGGACCTTCCACGAGGCCCTGTTCACCAGCCGTGGCCAGGTCGACAAGAAGGTCGCGCTTGCCGCCGCCGCCGATCTGGGCCTTAGCCCGGTCAATCTTGAATTACAGATGGAAGAGCCACAGGTGTCCAAGGCGATCCAGACCTCCTACGACATCGCCAAGGCGCTCAATATCACCGGCACGCCGACCTATATCATCGGCAATGAGGTGATCCCCGGCGCCATCGGGCTGGACGAACTCAAGACCCGAATCGCCAATATGCGCGCCTGCGGGGAAACCTCCTGCGCGAGTTAACCAAGGTTTCGTCGCGCATTTTTGCGTTTTCAGTGCAATTCGTATAGTCGAGCTTGCTCTGGCCTTAGGGGCTGGTGCAAAAGGCGAAAATCATGGCTAAGCGCGTTCTTGTCCTCAACGGCCCGAACCTCAACATGCTCGGTATCCGCGAGCCCGAAATCTATGGCGCCCAGACTCTGGGCGACATCGAGAAGCTTTGCCAATCCACGGGCCAAACCCTTGGCCTCAAAGTGGATTTTCGCCAGTCCAATCACGAGGGCGAGCTGGTGACCTGGATTCAGGACGCCCGCAAGACGGCCGATGCGATCGTGATCAATCCGGCCGCCTATTCGCATACCTCGGTCGCCATTCACGATGCTCTTAAGGCTGCCGGCTTGCCGGTGGCCGAAGTTCACCTCAGCAATATCCATCAGCGCGAGGCGTTTCGGCATCATTCCTATGTGTCGGCCGTCGCCTATGGCGTCATTTGCGGCTTTGGCGCACTGGGATATAGTCTGGCGCTACAAGCCCTCTCCGAAAAACTCAAATAACGATCGACGCGCAAGCGCGGGAGACCGACAAGAATGACCAAGGCATCTCAAGTGGATCAGGACCTGATCCGGGCCATCGCCGAACTGCTCAACAAGGAAAATCTCGCCGAAATCGAGATCGAGCAGGAGGATTTCCGGGTCCGGGTTACCCGCTCCTATGCCAATGAGGCTCCTGCCTATCCGCCGCAGTATCTGGCGCAGCCGCAATATGCTCCCGCGCCGCAGTCGCTGACCCCCGCGGGCTCCGTTGCGCCGGCAGCTCCCGCCGCTGCAGAAGACCTCGCCTCCAATCCCGGCACCCTGACCTCCCCAATGGTCGGCACGGCCTATCGCTCCCCCGAGCCAGGCAAGCCAGCCTTCGTCGAAGTGGGCGCCAAGGTCACCGAAGGGCAGACCCTGCTCATCATCGAGGCCATGAAGACCATGAACCAGATCCCGGCGCATCGCTCGGGTACGGTCACGCGCATCCTTGTCGAAGACAGCCAGCCCGTCGAATATGGCGAACCGCTCGCCGTCATCGAATAGGGGGCGGGCATGTTCCAGAAGGTCCTCATCGCCAATCGCGGCGAAATCGCGCTGCGTATTTTGCGCGCCTGCAAGGAATTAGGCATCGCCACCGTCGCGGTGCATTCGACCGCCGACGCCAATGCCATGCATGTGCGCCTCGCCGACGAAAGCGTCTGCATCGGGCCGCCTGCGGCCAAGGACAGCTATCTCAACATTCCCTCGATCATGGCCGCCTGCGAGATCACTGGCGCCGATGCCGTGCATCCGGGCTATGGGTTTCTCAGCGAGAACGCGCGCTTCGCCAAGATTTTGACGGAGCATAACGTCACCTTTATCGGCCCTTCTGCCCATCACATCGAGATTATGGGCGACAAGATCACGGCCAAGAAGACCGCCGTCGAGCTCGGCATTCCTGTGGTTCCCGGTTCGGCCGGCGCCGTTGAATCCGACGAAGAGGCGATCAAGACCGCGCGCGAAATCGGCTATCCCGTGCTGATCAAGGCCACGGCCGGCGGTGGCGGACGCGGCATGAAGGTCGCGCTGACCGAAGCCGACGTGCTGATCGCCTGGTCGACCGCCCGCTCCGAGGCCAAGGCCGCCTTTGGCAATGACTCGGTCTATATGGAAAAATATCTCGGCAAGCCGCGCCATATCGAAGTCCAGGTGATGGGCGACGGTCAGGGCAATGCGGTGCATCTTGGCGTGCGCGACTGTTCGTTGCAACGTCGCCACCAGAAGGTGTGGGAAGAAGCCGGCGGGCCGACCATTGCCCCCGAAGAACGGGACCGGATCGGCGAAATCTGCGCCGCGGCCATGCGCAAGCTTTCCTATTCGGGCGCCGGCACCATCGAGTTCCTCTACGAGAACGGCGAGTTCTATTTCATCGAAATGAACACCCGCCTGCAGGTGGAGCACCCGGTTACCGAGCGCATTACCGGCATCGATATCGTCTACGAGCAAATCCGGGTCGCCTCGGGCGAAAAGCTCTCGATGACGCAGGAGCAGGTGCAGTTCTATGGCCATGCCATCGAAGTGCGCATCAACGCCGAGGACCCGCAGACTTTCGCGCCCTCGCCCGGCACGATCACCTTCTATCACCCGGCTGGCGGCGTTGGCGTGCGCGTCGATTCGGCGGTCTATCAGGGCTATAAGATTCCGCCCTATTACGACTCGCTGATCGGCAAGCTGATCGTCTATGGCCGTACCCGCGACGAATGCCTGCACCGCCTGCGCCGCGCGGTCGACGAATTCGTCATCGACGGCATCAAGACCACCCTGCCGCTGTTCCAGCGCCTGATCCGCGAGCCCGATATCCTGGCCGGGAACTACGACATCCACTGGCTGGAAAAGTACCTGGCCGAGAACAAGGTGTGATGTGACTTTCTCCCTTCTCCCCTTGTGGGAGAAGGTGGTGCGCAGCGCTGGATGAGGGGGCTGCGATGGTTGAGAGATACCCCTCACCCGCCCTTCGGGCACCCTCTCCCACAAGGGGAGAGGGGGAACCAGAGGTAGTCGATGGCCAGACGCAACGACCCCTTCGATATCGAGCTCACCCCCGAACTGATCGTGCGGGCCTACCGGGCCGGCATCTTTCCGATGTCGGAAAGCGCCAACTCAACCGATGTGTTCTGGGTCAGCCCGGAGCAGCGCGGCATCATCCCGCTCGATGGGCTCATCGTCTCCACTAGCCTGCGCAAGGCGATCCGCAAAAGCGCCTTCACGGTCCGCGTCGACACCGATTTCGAAGCCATTATCGAAGCCTGCGCCACCGTGGGCGAGGACCGCGACGAGACTTGGATCAACGCCACCATCCGCGCGGTCTATGGCGAGCTGTTCCGCCGCGGCGTGGCCCATACCGTGGAGGTCTGGGACGGAGCGGAACTGGTCGGCGGGCTCTATGGCCTGGCCATCGGCGGCGCGTTTTTCGGCGAGTCGATGTTCCACCGCGCCACCAATGCCAGCAAGATCGCGCTGGTCCATCTGGTCGACCGCCTCAATGCCGGCGGCTTCACCCTGCTGGACACCCAGTTCATCACCGACCATCTCGCCTCGCTGGGCGGGATCGAAATCCCCCGCGCGGATTATGAAGAGATGCTGGCCGAGGCACTGGACCGTGATGGGGATTGGGGCGCGTGGGATCGGCGCCCAAGAGCTTGATAGCAGAGTTTTTGGCCACAACCACCGATCTTCCCGTCAAGCCCGCGGGAAGGACACAGTGGGCCTGGATAGTCGTCAAATATGTTCGATGGTTACGAACCAACAACAACAAGTGCTGCGGTTCGGTCTGCTCACGGCCAAGACGAGCGCGGCCGCAACATTGCGACACCACTCAGGAAATTACTGCGCGGGCCCGCTTGCTTCCGGCGTGGCCCGCGATCCGGGCGGCGGCACGGTCGAGGTGGTCTTGCACTCGATCAGCCAGATGTCATAGACGGCGTGGTCGAGCGCGTTCAGCGCGGGGCTATCGGCGAACATCCAGCCGGTGAAGATACGCTTGGAATTGCCCTGCAGGCTGCGCTGATCGACTTCGAGAAATGCCGAAATGCGCTGCGTTTCGGTCGGGGGTCGGCTGTAGCAAGCGCGCGGCGTCACTTCGAGCGCGCCGAACAGCACCGTCTCGTCGATATAGACGTCGAATTTGGTGATGCGGCCGGTAATCTTGTCTAGACCGGCAAACGTCGCGATCGGATTGGCGATCGGAGCGGCCATAGCAGCCCCACCCATAAACACCGAAAGCGCCAGCGCCGCGACCGGCACCAGCGTCTTGCGAAGCGTTGGTGGAAGAAACTCTGTCAGGCGCAAGGCGCCACTGTCCTTATTCAGGCGACCAGGCCTTGTAATCGCCGGTCACGCGCGGGCGCTCGCCCTTGCTCAGCATACTGCCATCGGGACGATAGGCGGCGGCCGTGCCGGTCAGGTTCTGCTCGTGCGGCTTTTCCCAGGCGCGCGGCACATATTTGACATCGCTCGGCACCGCATCGGTGCGGAAGTGGATCCAGCCATGCCATTCGGCCGCAATCTTGGATGCATCGGCAACGCCATTATATGTGACGTAGCGGCGGTTCTCCTTGCGGTCCTGATAGTAGCTATTGCCCATCTCGTCGGTGCCGACCAGCTCTCCGCGGCGCCAGATCCACAGCCGCGTGCCCCAGGTCTGCCCGTGCCACCAGCGGAAAATTTCGAGGAGGAAGTCTTTCATGTCGCGGGCCTGCTTACGTCCGGGAGGGGTCGGCTGAACAGGCTCTAGCATGAGCGGATGCCGCTTCGCCAGAGTTTGCTAAACACAAGAGCCGGATGGCGCTCATTTTCACAAAAAAGTCCGCTTGACACGAACTCGCCACATTCGGCCCCTGCCCGGCATTGCCGAAAGAGTCTTGCAACAAGCGGGTTTAGCCTGATTCCTGGCTCTCACGACTAAGCTGCATCGTCCTTATTAAGGCGTCATTAACCTTTGATGACACTTGTCGCTTATCCCCACTAATCCCATATCAGATACTAGATTTTGGGGTTATGATGGGCCCCGACACAACGAGTGGTGTGAAGGTTGTGGGAAAAAAGTGAAAATGTTGGCCTCGACTCTGGCTCCCAAGCTAGCCCAGAGTAAATCCAACGCCAGTACCCGAGTCCTCCCGACCGCACCCGGCCACCACACATTCTGACCCAAGAGATTTGCGAATGCGCATCGAACGCCGCTTTACGACTGCCGATCAAGACCGCTACAGCGCCCTCGATTTCCGCTCGGCGACGAGCGAAATCCGCAATCCCGATGGCTCTGTCGTCTTCAAGCTGGAAAACATCGCGGTGCCGGCTCAGTGGAGCCAGGTCGCGGCTGACATCATCGCGCAGAAGTATTTCCGCAAGGCCGGCGTCGCCAAGGCGCTGAAGAAGGTTGAGGAGAATTCCGTACCCTCCTGGCTGTGGCGCTCCGTCCCCGACGAAGCTGCGCTCGAGAAGCTCCCGGAGGCCGAACGTTATGGTTCGGAAATGGACTCCCGGCAGGTCTTCGATCGCCTGGCCGGCACCTGGACCTATTGGGGCTGGAAGGGCGGCTATTTCGATAGCGAAGACGACGCCAAGGCGTTCTTCGACGAACTCTGCTTCATGCTCGCCAGCCAGCGCGTGGCGCCCAACAGCCCGCAATGGTTCAATACCGGCCTGCACTGGGCCTATGGCATCGACGGCCCCGGCCAGGGCCACTATTACGTCGACCCGTTCACCCACAAGCTGGTTGCCTCGAAAAGCTCCTACGAGCATCCGCAGCCGCATGCCTGCTTCATCCAGTCGGTCAATGACGACCTCGTCAACGACAACGGAATCATGGACCTCTGGGTCCGCGAAGCCCGCCTGTTCAAATACGGCTCGGGCACCGGCACCAATTTCTCCAAACTGCGCGGCGGTGGCGAAAAGCTGAGCGGCGGCGGCCGTTCGTCGGGCCTCATGAGCTTCCTCAAGATCGGCGATCGTGCTGCCGGCGCCATCAAGTCGGGCGGGACCACTCGTCGTGCCGCCAAGATGGTGGTCATCGATATCGATCACCCCGATATCGAGGAATACATCAACTGGAAGGTCAAGGAAGAGCAGAAGGTCGCGGCCTTGGTGACCGGCTCCAAGGTCGTCTCCAAGCACCTCAAGGCGATCATGAAGGCCGCCGTGAACTGTGAAGGCAGTGGCGACGATTGCTTTGACGTGCAGAAGAACCCTGCCCTCAAGCGCGAAGTTCGCGCTGCCAAGAAGGCTTTGGTGCCGGAGAACTACATCTACCGCGTTATCCAGTTCGCCAAGCAGGGCTATACCGATCTCGATTTCCCCATCTACGACACCGATTGGGACAGCGAAGCCTACCTGACCGTCTCCGGCCAGAACTCGAACAATTCCGTCCGCGTCACCGACGATTTCCTCAAAGCCGTCGAGACCGATGGCGACTGGAACCTGACCGCCCGCAAGGATGGCAAGGTCGTCAAGACCCTCAAGGCGAGCGACCTCTGGGAACAGATTGGTTATGCCGCCTGGGCATCGGCCGATCCCGGGATTCAGTATCACACCACCATCAACGAGTGGCACACCTCGCCTGAAGCCGGTCCGATCAATGCATCGAACCCCTGCTCGGAATACATGTTCCTCGACGACACCGCCTGCAATCTGGCCTCGGTCAACCTGCTGCCCTACCGCAACGCCGACTCGACCTTCGACACCGCCGCCTACGAGCACACGGTGCGCCTGTGGACCGTGGTCCTCGAAATCTCGGTGATGATGGCGCAGTTCCCGTCCAAGTCGATTGCCGAACGTTCGTTCGAATACCGCACGCTGGGCATCGGCTACGCCAATATCGGTGGCCTCTTGATGACCTCGGGCATTCCCTATGACTCCGTGGAAGGCCGCGCCATCGCCGGCGCCGTCACCGCCATCATGACCGGCGTCAGCTACGCCACCTCCGCCGAAATGGCCAAGGAACTGGGCCCGTTCAAGGACTACAAGCGCAACGCCAAGCACATGCTGCGCGTCATCCGCAACCATCGCAACGCCGCCCATGGCAATGCCGGCGGCTATGAGGGCCTGTCCATCAACCCCGTCCCGCTCGACCACGCCTCGCTGACCGATGCGGCCCTGTCCGAACGCGCCAAGCTCGCCTGGGACAATGCCCTGGCGCTGGGCGAGCAGCACGGCTATCGCAACGCCCAGGTCTCGGTGATCGCCCCGACCGGCACCATTGGCCTCGTGATGGATTGCGACACCACCGGCATCGAGCCCGATTTCGCCCTGGTCAAGTTCAAGAAGCTGGCCGGTGGCGGCTACTTCAAGATCATCAACCGCGCCGTGCCGCCGGCCCTGCGCACCCTTGGCTATGGCGAAAGCCAGATCGCCGAGATGGAGGCCTATGCGGTCGGCCATGGCAACCTGAACCAGGCGCCCGGCGTCAATCCGGCGACCCTCCGCACCAAGGGCTTCACCGACGACAAGATCGCCGCGCTCAACGCTGCCACCGAAAGCGCGTTCGATCTCAAGTTCATCTTCAATCAGTGGACGCTGGGCGTCGATTTCCTCAAGAGCCTGGGCGTCACCCAGGAGCAGATGAACGACTTTTCGTTCGAGCTGCTGCCGTTCCTTGGTTTCTCCAAGAAGGATATCGAGCTCGCCAATATCCACGTCTGCGGCGCCATGACCCTGGAAGGCGCGCCCCATCTGCGGGCCGAGCATCAGGCGGTGTTCGATTGCGCCACCCCGTGCGGCAAGATCGGCAAGCGCTCGCTGTCGGTCGATAGCCACATCCTGATGATGGCGGCGGCCCAGCCATTCATCTCCGGCGCCATCTCCAAGACCATCAACATGCCCAATGATGCGACGGTCGAGGACGCCAAGGAAAGCTACATGACCAGCTGGAAGCTGGCGCTCAAGGCCAACGCGCTCTATCGCGATGGCTCCAAGCTCAGCCAGCCGCTCAACTCCTCCGTGCTCGCCGTCGAGGATGAGGACGAGGAAGACGCGATGGAGGAGCTGCTGCTGCAGTCTCCGGCCGCCCGCGTGCCCCAGGTTGCCGAACGCATCGTCGAGCGCATCATCGAGCAGGTGCGTAGCCGCGAGAAAATGCCGGATCGCCGCAAGGGCTATACCCAGAAAGCCGTCGTCGGCGGCCACAAGGTCTATCTGCGCACCGGCGAATATGACGATGGCCGCCTCGGCGAAATCTTCATCGACATGCACAAGGAAGGCGCTGCCTTCCGCGCCATGATGAACAATTTTGCCATCGCCATCTCGCTGGGCCTGCAATATGGCGTGCCGCTGGACGAATATGTGGAGGCCTTCACCTTCACTCGTTTCGAGCCCGCCGGCATGGTCATGGGCAATGACCGGATCAAGAACGCGACCTCGATCATGGACTACGTGTTCCGCGAGCTGGCCGTGTCCTATCTCGACCGCGACGACCTGGCCCATGTGAACCCGGCCTCGCCGACCTCGCTTTCGGGCGGTGTTTCCGAGGAAGCCAGCACCCGCAATCCCCCGAGTGCCCCGGCGCCGGTTCCGGCCGACAAGTTCGTCTCCCGCGGCATGACCCGCGGCCGCACAGCCAATGCTTCATTGATGCTGGTGCCGACCGCCCATGCCTCGCACTACGCGGCGCAGTCCTCCTCGATCTCGACCGTCACCGCCCTGCGCAGTGCCACGGCCCTCAAGATCGAACCCTCGGCGACCGTCCTCAACGCCGCCGAACTCGACCCCATCCCAAGCCCGCCGCCCTCCACCGACAAGCACCAGCTCCGCGCCGAAGCCCAGATGAAGGGCTATACGGGCGATCAATGCAGCAACTGCAATTCGATGCGCATGAAGGTGTCGGGTCACTGCATGGTTTGCGAGGATTGCGGGACGACGACTGGGTGTAGCTGAGCGGCAGGTCCGCCGCCGCTGTGACGTGGGGAATAAAAGTTCCACTAATCGCGGGTAGCCTTCCAGTACGTGGGGCATAATGGTTCCACTGACTTGCAAAGTGCCCGACGGGATTTAATGACAAGCCTATGAGTAGGGCGAGCGACTTTGGTCGCTCGCCCTACCTATTCGGTGCATTGCAGTTGTTGCCGGCGGACCAAGACTAGGCGATAGCAGCCTAAGAGCGGGTCCCGCCCGCTACTTCCGCTTGCTCGCTATAGAGTTATCTTCCACGATCAGATCACTGCTTCGCCAAGGGGGGACCATGAAGCCTTATACTCGCTCAATCATCGAGCTGTTCGATGGCAAGAAAAGGTTTCTGATCCCGCTTTATCAGCGACAATACGCCTGGAAGGCCCAGCCGCAGCTGGAGCTGTTGTGGGAGGACATCGAGCGATCCGTTCAAAGACTGGAACAGGATCGCTCGTCTTTGACGCCACACTTTATGGGCGCAATCGTCATTGCCCAGGTCAAGACCTTCGGCAAGCAGGTCCAGGCTTACGAGATCATAGACGGCCAGCAGCGTCTCACGACGTTCCAGCTTCTGCTGGCGGCAATCCGTGATGTCGCCCAAGCCAATGGGTCCAAGTACGAGGCCGAACTCCAAAAATATCTCCTGAACGATGGCGTCATGGAGAACCAAGAAGTCGAACGCTTCAAGCTCTGGCCTTCACTGAACGACCGGCGATCCTTCATCGGCATCGTTGATCCGCATGTCGATCCACATGTACTGGGTCCCAAGCCAGTCGACGAGGATGGCATTGTGAGGCGCTCAGTCGCCGCACATGCCTATTTCAAAGACAAGATCGAATCCCATGTAGATGACAACGGAAGCTTCGACGAGCATCGTCTGGAAATCCTCTTCGAGGCTTTAAAGGATGGGCTTGCCATCGTGTCCATCGAACTGGAGGGCGGGGACGACCCCCAAACTATCTTCGAAACCCTGAATAGCCGCGGCGTGGATTTGACGCCGGGCGATCTGATGCGCAATTTCATATTTCAGCGCGCTAAAGGGTTGGGCCAAGCCGATCACTCGTTGCTGGTGGACAAGCTGTATGAGAAGCATTGGCTGCCGCTCGATCGCGCGGTCTGGGGCCAACCGGCATCGCGAGGGCGGCAATCCCGCCAAAGACTGGATTGGATGTTGACCGACCATCTGTCCATGCACATCGGCGATCTGGTCTCGGTGGAGACTCTTTTCGATAGCTACCGACGCTGGATACTCAACTCCCGTCCGTTCCTCGACGTCACCGCTGAACTCGAGTCCATCTCGGCGACTGCGGCTATCGAGAAACGGCTGTTCGATCAGGACGCAAAGGATCCCATCGGCAATTTCGGCCGCTTCGCCGACGCATTCGATGTTTCTACGGCGATGCCACTCGTCGTATATCTTGCAACCGAGGAGGCAGTGGGCGCGGATATCGATAGAGCGCTCGAAGCGCTTGAGAGCTACATCCTGCGGCGGGATATTTGCGGTCTCACAACGAAGAACTACAACCGCTTTTTCATTGGCATCATCGACCGTCTTCGCGCAGCCGAAGGAAACAAGGTCGACGCGCTCGTGCTATATCTCTCAAGCCGGCAGTCCGATCTCGATCGTTGGCCAGACGACGCGGAATGGCAGCATGCCTGGCTTGGACGCGACCAATACAAAGGATCCCGGCAACCACGGCTGCGCTACATATTCGAAGCCATCGAGCTCGCCAAGAGAACGGCTCTCAACGAAGACATCCAGATCAGATCGACGCTGTCAATTGAGCACATCATGCCTCAGAAATGGAGGACTAACTGGCCAATCCCTGGGTTCGATCACCTCGACGATAGTGACACCGACCCGGATCATGTCGCCCGGAAGGTGGCGCGCGATGGCGTTGTCGACAACTTGGGTAACCTCACGCTGCTCACTGGACCACTCAATTCGGCGGTTTCAAACGGTCCCTACTCGTCGAAGATGCCCGCTGTCCGCGCCCATTCCAGTCTGGCGCTGAATCGCGAGCTGGTCGAATATGATGACTGGAACGAGGGAACAATCTCAAGCCGAGGGCTGGCTCTCTTCGGAACTGCCAAGAAGATCTGGGTCGCCCCGACCAGAGGTGCAGACCAGTCCGCGGTCAACGACCTCGCCGGCGACGGTGTCAAACTTCCTCCAGACGGAACAGAGTGCAAGTTCACCTATGCGGGCGTGGACTATGCAGGAACCATCAGGGAAGGTCATCTGGTCGTAGAGGGAGTGGAGCGTGCGTTTGCGACTTTCTCTGGCGCCTCAAAGACGCTCACGCGAACAAACCGCAACGGCT
Organism: Devosia sp. UYZn731; assembly: GCF_040546795.1. Taxonomy (NCBI): domain Bacteria; kingdom Pseudomonadati; phylum Pseudomonadota; class Alphaproteobacteria; order Hyphomicrobiales; family Devosiaceae; genus Devosia; species Devosia sp. UYZn731. The sequence continues at coordinate 41,758 of NZ_JBEPOL010000002.1, read as the reverse complement.
GGAACGATTGGCATCTCCGCGACCAGATGGGTGGGTGGGTGCTAGCGGATGACTGGCGACGGCATTTGGCGAACCCAGTCGGTGTGGAAAGTCCAGGGGAGACTAGTTAGTGGCGTTCCCCTCTAGTCAAAGCCTATTGTTGGCTAGCAAACTGGCCTGCCTCGGCGCTATGGTTTGGTCATTGCCAGTGGTTGGGCAAAGCGCCGTCGAACACCACATCTGGCAAGATCAGAGCACCTTCAAGCCAATGAGTCGGACAGCCATCGCCATCACGGGCGCTATCGCCCTAACGGGGAATCCGAGCTTCGCCGAAGTCGGCAGCACAACGAAAATATCCTTCGATGGTGGTGAACCAATCGAGCTGAGTTCCGTGGGTGCCTCCTGGAGGCAATGGAGCCTCAATGGCGAGACGCGAACCGCGGAGGTATTCCGCCTTGCCTCTGACCCCGGCACACTGCGGAACGGCAACGCCCTCTGCGGCGATCCAGTTCGTTATTTGGTATTCTCGGAAGGCAGTGTCTTCGGCGGCGATCAAGTGCTCGAGATCGCCATGTTCAGCTCGAAAAAAGCGCCCTTCGACATCAATAGCGAAGGTCTCTGTGCCACTTTCAGTTACTTAGTGCAGTGAGAGTGGAGATGGTGTCACTATCCCATGGTCTCGAAGCCGGTCGACGGCGGACCGACGAACAATCCCGCCAACCTCCGCTCGGAAATGGCTGGCGACAGGCGCGGCGGATTACCTTCCGTTCAAATGTGGGCTAATCAGACGCCGCCTTGTCCGCCAAGTATTCAGCCCAACGGGCATTGAGCTTCCTCTCTCGCAAGTTGAATGCGAAGGGGACGCTTTCGGGCGCAGCTTCAACTGCGGCATTATAATCCGTCATGACCAGCAAGACGTCCATTAACGGTGCGCTGCGCTGCTGCAGCGTAGCCAACCGCCCCCGGATTGCCTTTGTCTGCGCAGCTGCAGCCAAGTGCTTGAAAAACGCTCCAAGCATGTCCGATGACATGATGAACACAAAGACCGACAGAATGATCCTTACGAAGGTCATTGAGGCCGATCGGTCTAGATTGATTCCAACGGACAGGCCGATCACACCTGCGATTACAATGAACGCAGCGAGGATCACCCCCATTACTCTGCCGCTAAAATCCTGCAACTCGGATGTAAAAAACGCGGATTCCTCGAGCATTTCGGCAAGACGAGAAGCTCCAGGGGCATTTTTCGTGGCGTAGTAGTCTGGGTTCTCTTTGGCGACCGCCTGCTCCTCAGTTACCGTGAAACGTTGGCGCAGCTCTGATAATTCAAAGGCTGAAAACGTCTCGGCAAACGCACCCGAGAGCAGCGACGCTCGACGGGCTGTCTGCGCCGCGCTGCGGGACTTTTCATACTGAATGCTGATCAGCCACCAAACGACCAGGCCTATGCCACCCGCAATGGCCAAGGCGTACAGCCACGTCTCATCGACGATAACAACGGAAAGTGCTGCCGGGACCGCCAATAGCAATTGCAGGAAGAAGAGCCAAACTCGAAGTCGAGACGATTTATCAAACTCGGCAAGCTGATAACCAACAAGTTTGCTAGGGCTGAGTGACACAAAAGTTCTCGCTTAGAATGCAGTCCGCCATAGCTAGGCGACTTTCCCGAGGCCGCGCAAGTGTGGGGACCTCTGGAGCGCGGGCAATCTCTTGGAGGGCTGAGATTAGCCATACGCCGGAAAATAGTTCGGCAGGACCAGACGCCATCTGTCAACCGCACCCGAAACATTGCCGACTGCCGCCATTGCTTCGGCCTCCTTTGCACGATCTCTGGCCCAGGTCATGCGGTCGACGAGAACCTTGATCTTAGCCTTCGTATTCACATGCTCCCCGACATCGTCGCTATATCCGGCCGGATCAGCCAGTTTGTACTGCACCAGGTTAATGCCTTTGTCGAAGACGTAGCGCATGCCAGAGGGGAAATCAGTGATCGTGATGCCATCGAGGGACCGCAGGACGAGCGTCTCCAGGTGGAAGGACTTGAAGAGGCTACGGCTCTTGTTCCAGCCTTTCATCATCTTGATTAACGGAACGAGGTCGTTGTTGTGCGTCTTGTTGGCTGCTGTCCAGATCTCGGCGTGCTTTCGGGGATCCGTGGAAATCCATTTGTTCAGCTCGAGGCTGGGGATCAAGTACCCGCCTCCCTTGCGATGGAAGGCAGGCACCACGTCGACCTTGAAGTCGCTGAAGGTGATGGTCACGGCCGAACCATCCGGCCTGATATCGGGGGTCTTAGTATATGTCTTACGGAGCGACTGTTTGATGCTCTCGAGCAGCGCCTTCTTTCCGTCCTCGCGGTAGTACTTCACATCAAGCACGATGAAGATGTCGACGTCGGCCTCTTTCAGGGGCCTGATCATTGTGCTGCGGCGGTATGATCCCGTGAGAAATGTGTCGTTGACGACGAAATCGCGCTCCAGGACACCTCGGATGTCTCGTTGGCGGATCGCGACCGTCTGCTCCTGCAGATCTGGGATCTCGAGATTGCTGCGAAGAACACGAAATGCTTCCGCGATCGTCCTTACCATTCGTTGCAGGTGCTCATTGTTTCGCTCTTGCCATCTGCGCGCGGCGCCGACCTATTTGATCACGACGTAAAACGGTTCGCTATGACCGACCAGACGATCATCGCTTCTTCGGATGATGAATGCCTCCGCCAGATGGACGCCGCGGTATTCCAACTCCTCCCATCGGCGATTGCCCTCGGCGGGTCGTTCAAACCCGCCCCGCCCCTTCTTCAGTGCCATTGCGACGGCACCAGTATTAGTGATGCGCCATCGAACATAGCAGTCGGCAGGCACCACTTGAAACTTGTTGACCCGGACGTCGAACCACAGTCCCCCGCGGGAAGGTAGCACCTCTCCATTTTGGACAGGGTGAGCTCTACCCCCTTTCTGGAGGGCGTATTCCGCAGATACCTGGACATTGCGGGAAACATTGTCCGTTGTCTTCCAAGGCGGAACCTGGATGTGTGGTGGACTCTTGAACCAAGGGGGAAGGATGGTGATGCCGAAGTCGATTATGCTGTCCACCAGACTGTCGAGGTGGGCGGCGCTTTCCAGAAGCATCGCGTTCGTGCGCTGCATTGCGGACGCTTCGGCTTTCTTGACGTTCTCCCCCTTTGCGAAATCGTCGCCGAAGACCTTGCGCCATTTTTCTATACTATCTGAACGGGTGGCTGCATCGATCGCTTCGTCGATCCATTTCCGGTACTTGTTCACGAAGTTCCGGAAGTTGGCATACTGAGTGTCGTTCCAGAGGTCAGCAAAATCTTGCGCCGGCAGCGCTGGGTTAGGGACTGCCGGCTTATCCGGGCGTGCCTGCAACCAGTCATCAAGCCTCCCCATGATCGTCTGCAAAGCACTAGGGGTATCCGAGAAAGCGTTGGAGTCCTTGTCGAACCACTCGATGCGGTGACCTATGAGGGTAGTCAAGAGCACGGACTGGCAGCTGAATCGCCTCTTAATGTCGCGTACGTATTTGATCAGCCTAGTAGCTTTGCGGAACGAGTTATTGCCCGAGTAACCGTTCTTTTCGCGCATCCATCGCGTGTACTCGACTGGCTGGGAATCCTCGAACTCACCCGTGCGTCTGTTGCAGACTTCGAGGGTGCCTTGATAATCTCGGTCCATCACCAAGGGAGCAATGTCGATCTTGCAATCATCCGCATAGGTGATGGTTACGCAGTAGTCATAGACAACCGTCTTGTCGCCATATCGGCCGCTGTCGAGAAAAACTCGGCCGAGTTCTTTAACGTACTGGGCGGCGCTCCAACCCTTCACCGCATGAACTTTGACTAGGAGGTCTGCGTCGAACTCGCCAATGTCCACAGGGCGAATTATGGTGTCGTGCGCCCAGGACCCCTGCTCGATGAACGTTGATATAGGTGGCTCCCAGTCCGATCCCCTTATGAAGTCCTTGATGGTTTCCACCCGCTCTTCGAGGCGGTTAATACGGGTTTGATTGAGGTTGACTGTATCGGCTAGAAAATCCTTAAAGTCGCTGACCAGTTTCATAAGTGACTCCCCAGCAAAGACTATTTGAGGCTTGAGTGCTTTTCAACGAATGCCCTCACGGTTCTGGGGATTGATCAGCATGGTGCGTCTGCTCGACATCGTGTCAGGGTGTCCGGCAGCTCTGCGAAGCATGCCAGCCGCGCCAGGGCAGCGGTGCTGAAGGGAACGAGAAGGTAAGCAAACCGGTGCCAATCTGAAATTCTTAGGCCTTCTGAAAGCGAAAATTTCCTCCACAAATAGCGGACTTTCACATGGACTTCGCCTCACGCATGGGAAGTTGTTGCAGATATCACGTGGAGGATGGCTTGTGACTGTAAAACCGCCAGAGAGTGGGCCGGAATTCGAGGCCATGATGCGCGCGATCGATGCCGATCTTAGCAAGGAAGATGTCTCGATCCCGCACCGGCCGATACGTGCCGTGATAGCAGTGGGTACAATGTTCAAACTTGCAATGCCCTTCTTCAAGCCGTCGCTTGGCGCGCCCGCCGAACTGAAAGCGACCGCCCAACTGTCGGAGAACATCCACGCTTGGTACGAAGCGGCCTATGGCGACAGGCTCAAGCTGGATATGGGCATGGGCAAGATGGTCATCGAGCTCGATCGAGACCTCTACATCCTGGCGTTCCCCCGAATCATGGGCAGCGTCCAATTTGTGACCTTGACCAAATTCATCGACGCGCCCCGGTTTAGTTCGAACGGACCAGCCATTTGCAACATCCTCCAACTGGTGCAAGACCTGACCGAGGCGAAAGCAGGTACGCTTTCCATTGAGGCGTTGCGCGGTCTCGACCAGAAGTTCAACACCGGGCTCGAGGCACACGACATTCTCGAATCCAGCCAGAAGCAGGAGCTGATCCGGATCGCTCGCGGCGATATCCTGACCGCCATCAACACACTGATGGACCGGCATGATCGTTTCGCTGAATCGAAGTGGGCGTCGCTGCAGGCCGCGGAGAAAACCCTCAAGGCAGCGATCGTGTTGCAAGGCGGGATGTACAAGAACACCCACGATCTCGCGAAACTATGCGAGCATCTCGAAAGCCTTGGGTTGAGATTCAACTGGTTTCCGCTGACCAGTGTGATTCAATGCTCGCCTGCGATCCGATACGGCGATGAGCCCTGCAGCCGCGAAGAAGCCCTCGCAGCACATCAGGCATCGCTGAAGCTTGTCGTGGCATTAAAGGACGCGGGCACCAAGTTCGAGCAATCCTTGTTGTGATTTGGTCGCCTGGCCTTTTGGGTAGGGCGCCAGAGTCGAATGGCCTCTCCACCCATGATCTCATCGCCATCGGCGCTGCTAGGTTGCGGACTGAGGTCGGCTGACATGGTCTCTCGTATTCAAGAGCTCGAGACCTGCGTCCGTTAAGACAGGCCCGCCTTCTTCCTGCTTCAGCAGAGCGAGCGAAAGCAGCTTTGCGAAGTGCAGGGCATCGACATGCTCCGGAACGGTCGGCGACAGGAAGCTCGCCAGTGTTTCCAGTTCTTGCGGCGTCAGTTCGTCGTTGGTCATGGCCATCTCCTTTGAACTGACGACAACAGGCGGTCGCCGGACTGGTTGCGTGATCGCCGGCATCCTGCCGATGCTTCAAGCGTTGTGCAGATGAACGGAGATAGCCATGAACACCGCCAATCTACAGCTCGAAGGCCTTTTGATCGCCATCGCGTCGATGAATGACCTGCTAGTCACCAAGGGAATTGTTGACCGCGAAGAAATTGCGCACGCTATGGATGTTGCTGAACAGACGGTGCTCGGCGATTACCGGACGGAGGAGTTGGAGCCTGCCCAACGCGACGCTATCGCCTTCCCCATCCGGCTCTTGAGGTTGGCAAACAATGGCGCCGCTGAGACCGAGGTCACGCCGTTTTCCGAGCTGGCCAAAATGGTCGGTCAGACGAAAGGCCGCCATAACGACGAGGCGTGACTAGCGGGGGACGCGCGCTGCCTCCAGAGCTGGCATGATTTCGTCTGGCTCATCGGACAGCGGAATGTATCCCTGGCCCATAAGCCAATCGCGCACGATGACGTTCACCGCGTCCTCGTAGCTCATCTTACCCGCAGGCGGGGCGTCCCGGTCGGCAATGAACTGCTCAACGCCGTCGAGCAGTTCCTCGTCCAGCTTGACCGATGTCATTTGGGTTTGTTTCCCGGCGTCTCCGAAAGTGGACGCACCTTGTCATCGTGGGCGTAGGAGTTTGGCCCGATGTCTGGCCCTTTGGGCGGAATGACCCGGCCGGGGTTCTTGATCTTGTCGTAGTTCTCTTCGGTCGACGGGTGCGGGTCGGCAACGTCGTTCTTGCCGGCCGTGCCCTCACCGGTGGGAAGACCCTCGCGGCTCATTTCGAGCCCAGCTTGTCTTCGACCTTGGCGCGGCTATTGCCGGCGGATTTGACGGCATCCTTCACCTCGGACTTCGATGTGCCGGTCTTGCGGGCTTCGTATTTCACTTCGTGGTCCTGGCCGCCAGCGACGCGGGCGCGGTCCTGTTTGGTGTTGGCCATGGGTGGTCTCCAAGGGTTGAGTTTTCAATCCTTCGAAAACGCGCGCCGGAATCTACGGTTCCAGCCTAGCGCAGTGCCATTGCCACGGCGTCCGCGAAATCCTTGGATTGCATCGGCTTGCTGACGAAGGGGCGGCCTAAATGTCGGTCCGGCAATTCGCCGGCGAGGTGCCCGCTGGAGAAGATGAACGGGATGCCACGGTCGACTAGTGTATCGGCGATTTCGTAGTCCTCGCCGTTATCGGTCAGGTTGACGTCAATAATCGCGAATGCCGGCTTGTAGCTGTCGATCTCGACCAGGGCCTGCGCCTTGTTGTAGGCGACGAAAATGTCGTCGCATCCCAGCTGCCGCACCTCGTCCTCGACCGCTATGGCGATCAGCGCCTCGTCTTCGACGATCAAAACGCGGCGGCCCGCGAGGAGTTTTTGTTCAGACATGGGCCATGCTTACCGGGTTCATTCAAGCCGTTACGCCAACGGCGAAGAGACAGATCAACTGTAGTGCAAACGTCCAAAAACGCACATGACCATTTCGTCACGCTGCGCGTTAGAGGTGATGCCATATCAAGGAGCCCCCACGTGACCAAGAAAATCGCCGTGCTTGTCGTCGAGGATGAGGCCCTGCTCAGGATGGCCACCGTCGACGATCTCAATGACCACGGCTTCGAGGTCATGGAAGCATCGAACGCCCGGGAAGCGATCGAAATATTCAAGGCCGGCCGCCGGTTCGAATGCCTTTTTACCGACGTCGACATGCCCGGTGACAAGGATGGGTTGGAGCTGGCGGAGATGGTCAAGTCGGCTTGGCCGCCGATCGACATCATCGTCACGTCGGGGCACCGGGACGTCAAGGAAACGGATCTGCCCCAGGATGGCGTGTTCGTCGGCAAGCCGTACAGCACCGAGGCTATCGCAGATCTCATAAAGCGTCTGACCACGGCATAGACAACGGGCCCCAGGCGTCGTCCACATCTGGCTGCTCTCGATATTGATGGCGATCGCCCGATACCCGTACCTCAGCGTACTGTCGGCCAGGCCGACGGCGATCTGGACGCTGTGCAGGCCATCCCAGCCGGCCTCGATCTTCCGCCATAACGGCAGCCAACTCGCCGCGAGCGACACCGTCATTGTCCGTGCGCACGATCAGGACCAGCGAACCCTCGTCCGGCTCGTCGACGGACAGCAGGTTTAGTGGCCTCACTCAAGCTCCGGCACGTCGCCGTTCTGGAACAGCACCACGGGTTCGCCGAACACGCCGTTGACTAGGTCAGCGGTCCGCGTCCAGGTGATGACGCCGACGTGGCGCTTGGCCATCTCCTTGGCCGTCCGGACGGCGCTGGCCTCGTCGCGGATCTCGCGGGGCTCGAATGCCGGCAGTAGCTCGCCGTCCTCGCCCTTGTCGAAGGCGAGCAGCACGATCAGCTTTTGCGGCGGCGCCGCAGGTTTTTCTCGATGTTCCATGGTCAGGCTCGCAGCGGGAATTCACCAATGAATTCGAACGACCCACCCGACATTATGTGCTGCCGCTCCCAGATTTCATGGGCGATCCAATGATCCATGATAGCGGGATACAGGACCTGCGGGCGGAGGTCGTCCGGCAGCTCGACGGTGACGGGATCGAAATCGTCGCCAGCACCCAGGAACTGCTCAACTTCGTCCGGGCGCGGTCCATCACAGTCCACGAACATCGGCAGCGGTTTCAGCAACTCGACCGCCTTGGGAGATAGCCAGATCGTCGATTTCTCGGTCTCGCCAGCGGCGTCGACGAAGATCGCTGCCGCGGACCACGACGGCCCCTCCGTTATGGGCAGGACGGCATCGTAGAACGCGTCCATCAGCTCCTCACCTGCCTCCCAGATCGAGTGCTCGCCCAGGTCAAACCGTTTCCAGCCCATCTGATCTCTCCTTCAAAACGAGAGTTCAAAATAGAACGAAAAGAGAACATATGTCGAGTCCTCTGATGGCTCACCATCCTTGCCGGTTAACTGGCAACCGATTCAAATGTCAGGCATTCTCGACTCCGATGTACCCGAGTGAGCCATGGAGGCCGTAGAGGCCCCACCCCGCAAAAAGCGGCAACCCGCAGGGACTCAGAATCTACCCGTGCATTTCCGCTCCCGACCTTCCGCCCGTTCCAGCTCTGCACGTTGACCGATACGATCCCGACCGGCAGCCACTGGCTGTTTGAGATGAAGTTCGACGGCTACCGGGCCCAGATCGCCATCTCGGGCCCCGAGGTCCGCGTCTATACCCGGAACGGTCACGACTGGACGGAGCAGTTCAAAGTTATCCTCGAGCCGCTGCGGACCTTGACCAAAGGCTCGGTGCTGCTGGACGGCGAGATAGTCGCCATCGACAAGGCTGGCCGCACCAACTTCTCCATGCTCAAGACAGGCATCGGCGCTGGCATTCCTCTGAAGTTCTATGCGTTCGATCTCTTGGAGAAAGACGGCGAGGACCTGACTGCGTTGCCATTGATCGAGCGCAAGGCGATCCTAGAAAGCTTGATTGGCGAGCGGGATGGCGGCGACAGCCTGCAGTACAGCCACCATGTCGTCGACAACGGCCAGCAGGTCTTCGACGCCATGTGCGCCGGCGGCCATGAGGGCGTGATCGCCAAGGCCGCGGACGGTAGCTACATCGGCGACCGCACGAAGACCTGGCTCAAGATCAAGTGCACCAAGCGCCAGGAGTTCGTTATCGGCGGCTGGCGCCCCAGCGACGACGGGCGCGGCATGGCGTCCCTGATCCTGGGGACCTATGAGAAGGGCCAGTTCGTCTATCGCGGGCGCGTGGGCACCGGTTTCTCCGACGCCATGCGCGCCAAGATCCTGAAACAGATGGAGGCGATGCGGATCGCCAAACCGGCCTTCGCCGCCGTTCCAAATGACATCGCCAGGAAGGCCATGTGGGTCCGCCCCGAACTGGTGGCTGAGGTCGCCTATGCGGAGATCACGCCGGACGGCTCGCTGCGGCACGCCTCGTTCCAGGGCATGCGGGCTGACAAGAAGGCCAACCAGGTCGTGCTGGAAGTGCCGGTCGAGGAGGCTGGTTCGGAATTGGATCCTGTGATCGGCGTCGAGGTCGCCGGCGCGCTGGGCATCAAGCTGTCCCATCCCGAAAAGGTCATGCACCCCGGCACGGGGATCACCAAGGCCCACCTGGTAGCCTACTACGCCGCTGTCGCCGACAGGATGCTGCCGCACCTGAAGGATCGCCCGCTGTCGCTGGTGCGCGACACCGACAACGACCTGGCTAAGACGTTCTTCCAAAAGCATGCTCTCCCCGGCATGCCGAAGTGGATCAAGTCCGGCCAGCTCACCAAGGTCAAGGGCACCGAGAGCCGCATTCTGTGGATCGAGGACCTGGCCGGCCTGATCGGCGGCGTACAGATGAACACCCTGGAGTTCCATGTCTGGGGCTCCGACCGCCACCAGCCCGACCTGCCGGAGCGCATGGTGTTCGACATCGATCCGGACGAGGGCTTGAGCTTCGAGGACGTGAAGCGTGCCGCGGTCGACATTCGCGATATCCTTGGCGCCATTGGTCTGCAGTCGTGGCCGCTGCTCTCCGGTGGTAAAGGCATTCATGTGGTTGTGCCGCTCGTGCCGGAAGCCGACTGGACCGCGGTCAAATCGTTCTGCCAGAACTTCGCCGAGCTCCTCGCCCGGACGGAGCCGCACCGCTTCGTTGCCAACATGAGCAAGGCCAGGCGCAAAGGCCGCATGTTCCTCGATTACCTGCGAAACGGCCAGGGTTCGACGGCGGTCTGCCCGTGGTCGACGCGTGCCAGGGCGGGCCGCACCGTAGCGGCGCCCGTGACCTGGGATGAATTGCAGACCATCGACCGCGCCAATGCATTCGACGTCTTTTCGGCCGCCGAACGCGCTCAGGAGCCCGACGCGTGGGAAGGCTATTTCGAAACGGAGCAAACTCTGACTGAGCGCATTCAGGATGTGGTCAGGAACCACTGAGGGTCGTTCGATGAAGATCGCCACCTATAACGTCAACGGCGTCAACGGTCGACTTCCCGTTCTGCTGCGATGGCTCGAAGAGGCACAGCCCAACATTGTCTGCCTTCAGGAATTAAAGGCCCCGGACGAGCGGTTCCCGATCGCAGCGATCGAAAAGGCCGGCTACGGGGCCATCTGGCACGGGCAGAAGAGCTGGAACGGTGTGGCGATCCTGGCTCACGGCGCCACTCCGGTGGAAACCCGACGCGGCTTGGCGGGCGATCCTCTCGACCTGCACAGCCGCTACCTTGAAGCGGCGGTCGAGGGCATTATCGTCGGGTGCCTTTATCTGCCCAATGGCAACCCAGCTCCGGGTCCGAAATTCGACTACAAATTGAACTGGTTCGAGCGCTTCACCGCGCACGCCGCGGAGCTGCTGCAAAGCGGCCTGCCGGTGGCACTTGTCGGCGACTACAACGTGATGCCGACCGATCTCGACGTCTACAAACCTGAGCGGTGGGTCGACGACGCCCTCTTTCGTCCCGAGGTCAGAGATGCTTATCGCAAAGTCGTGGACCAGGGCTGGACCGATGCCTTGCGCAGCATGCATCCCGGCGAGCGAATCTATACGTTCTGGGATTATTTTCGAAACGCCTATGGCCGCGATGCAGGCCTGCGCATCGACCACCTTTTGCTGTCGCCGGATTTGAGCGAACGGCTCGTCGACGCCAATGTCGACCGCCACGTCCGGGGCTGGGAGAAGTCGAGCGATCACGCGCCAACGTGGATCGTGCTCAAGTGACGGCACTGCAGACGCCGGATCGCCGTTACATCGTGGTCAACGGCCGGCTCTGGCGCGCCGCCAATCCCAATTTGCCGGAACCTGAGCGCAATCGTTTGGTGAAAGAATTGATGGAGGCCCGGCGCCAGGTAAAGTCACCTGATCCGGACGCGAAAGCGCAAGCCCGCCGGGACGTAGACAGAGCCAAACACGCTTTGGGCGAACGCGGACCAGTGTGGTGGGATGACGGTGCACCCGACCACAACCGACGGATGGTGAAGAATACGCCATATGCTGCCTGGTTCAAAGCTACCGCCTTATCGATGAACCCCGACATCACCGGGGGAACGGCTGGCTGCCCAGCTCGTTCTGGTTCGAGCCCGGAGGACTGATATGGCTGCGCGCGCAATATGGTCTGGTGTGATCAAGATCTCCGAAATCGTCTGCCCGGTCAAAATGTATGCCGCGGCGACGACCTCCGAGCGGATTTCCCTCAACCTCGTCAATCGCCAGACAGGTCACCGACTGCGCCGGGTCTATGTGGACGAGAAGACCGATAAGCCGGTAGAGAGCGAGGATCAGGTCAAGGGGTACGAGACGAGTGGCGGCAAATACGTCGTCCTCGAGCCCGAAGAGATCAAGGCGGCAGTGCCGAACAGCGACAAGGTGCTCAACGTCGACAATTTCGTCGCCTGCGGTCGCATCGACCCGACCTATTTCGATAAGCCCTACTATCTTTTGCCAGCGACGGATGCCACCGAGGACAGCTTCGTTCTGATCCGGGAGGCACTGCGCCAGAAAAAGGCGGCTGCCATCGCGCATACTGTGCTGTTTCGCCGGCTCCGACCGGTGTTGATCCGTGCACACCGCAAGGGCCTCATCGCGACGACGCTGAATTTCGACTACGAAGTGCGATCCTCTCGCGAGGCTTTCGATGATATTGCCCAGCGCAAGATCGATCCGGAGATGTTGGAATTGGCTCAGCACATCCTCAAGACCAAGGCGGGCGAGTTCCAGCCGGAGACATTCGACGACCGCTATGAGGAAGCGCTCGCCGAGCTGGTGAAGGCCAAGATCGAAGGCCGGAAGATCATTCCCCTCCGCCAGCCGGAGCCGACACAGCCGAACGACCTGCTGGAAGCGCTGCGTCTCAGTGCGGCCGGCAAAGAACAGCCGCCTAAGAAGCCGACTGCCAAGAAAACCAGCGCTGCAAAGAAGGATGACCAGGCTCCGGCCAAGCGCCGGAAAGCCAGCTAACGGCTCTTTTTGGCGGGCGCGGCTTTGTTCTCAAGGCTCTTCTTCAGCGCTGCCATCAGATCGATAATATTGCTCTGCGGTTCCAGATCGACCTCTGGTTCATCCTTGGCCGTCGTCTTGCGCTTGGTGGACTTCTTCGACTTGATGATGTCGAGCAGGCGGTCCTGGACGGGATCCTTCACCATAGAGTCGGACCAGGCCACGGTGCGGTCCTCGATGAGCTGCCCGACCATGTCGAGCATTTTCGTGTCGGGCTTAGTGCCCTTGACGCTCCTAAAATACTCATCCTCATCGCGGACCTCATCGCCGTAGCGCAGGGTCCAAAGAACGATGCCCTTATCCCAGGGCTGCAGCATGACAGCGCGTTCGCGGCCGCCGATCACCAGTCGCGAAATGCCCACGACGTCGCTGTTGGTCATGGCCTCGCGAATGACGGTGAAGGCCTCCTCGCCGACGTCGTCGGCAGGCACCACGAAATAGGGGCTGTCGTAATAGACCCACTCGATGGTGTCCGCCTCCACGAAGGAGTCGATATCGATCGTTCGGGCACTTTCCAGCTGGACGGAGTCGAGTTCTTCTTCCTCGAGGAGGACATAATCATCTTCGCCTTTTGGGTAGGCTTTGACCTGGTCGTCGTCATCGACGGTCTTGCCGGACACCCCATCGACGTAGCGTGTGTAGATGCGATCGCCCGTCTTGCGGTTGAGGGTATGGAAACGGAGCTTTTCGCCCTCCGTGGTGGCCGGGGTCAGCGTCACCTGGCAATTGACCAGCGACAGCTTGAGATAGCCTCTCCAATAGGGTCGAACAGCCATGGTTTTCTCCTGCATCATGGGAACGCAAAACCGCTTGGCTTGTTCCGCGCGGGTCAGCCTCGCCGATGACGCTGGAACATCTACCAGTCCATGCCGTTGCTTGCCAGAATAGGAGTTACGCCCGGTGACCACACCCAACGATCTCAGCGACAAGGCGTTAGCCTTATTCGCTTTCGCTGCTTACCATCGACTCGAGAGTGGCGACGCCGTGACTAGCGTCGTTTCTAGCGATGCGTCTGGCCACCAGGCCGACCCTGCTGCGGTCGAGGAATTGGTGAGACTGAACCTTGCGGCACCAACAGCAGAGCGACTGCATTTCACCGACGCTGGTCAGGTCATGTTGTCCCAGGTCATCGACCGGATCCGAGGGAGCTGGTGAGGATGGGGGGCTCCAAAATACTAATTGTCGGGGACGAGGCCGAGCATGGAACCCAACTCAAGCGGGTCTTGGAGCATGCCGGGCACACCGTTCTCGGTCCCGCATGGACTGCTCCGCCGCGCTCGAACTGCTGTGGCGTGAGCGGCCGGACTTCGCGTTCGTCGATACCCATCTGGGCTCCGAGACCTGCGAGGCCGTTCTTGACGAATGCGACCTGCAGGAGGTCCGGGTGATCGTCACCACGACAGAGATCATCGGCATGCCCCAATTTGTTGGCGATCGCAGCAATGTCTTCAAGCCGGTTGACGTCGCTGCGGTCAACACTGCAATCGCGGGGCTGGCGGCAGTACGATGACTCAGCCATTGAGCTAGAGGGGAAGGGAAATCTGGTCGGCTTGGACATCGAGAGGCGTCACGAAGTTTGAGATGGTCACACCCAAAAGCCTGACCGGCGTGGTCGATGGAAATGACTGCGCCAACAACGCCTCGACGACTGACAGGAATTCCGCCTTGCCGGACAATGGTCCGGGTTTGCTTCGCGAACGGGTTACCTGTTCGAAATCGGCATACTTCACCTTCAACGTCACAGTGCGACCGTGCAGTCCCCGCGCCTCGCAGGCGCCCCATACCTTTTCGGCCAAGGGCGCAGTAAGCAGCCGCGCATCCTCAACCGTGGAAATATCCTCGGGGAAGGTATCCTCGGCGCCCAATGATTTCCGCTCGCGATGCGGCTGAACCTCGCGCTCGTCGATGCCCCGGGCGAGATCGAAGTAGTACTGCGCCGATCGCCCGAACCGTTCGGTCATCTGCTCCATGGACATGACGGCTAGATCTGAACCGTGAAAGATACCATGGGCATGCATTCGAGCTGCAGTTGCCGGCCCGACCCCGTGGAATTTCTCGATCGGCAGGCTGGCGACGAACTCTGCCCCCTTTGCCGGCGGGATGACGAAGAAGTTGTTCGGCTTGCGATGCCCGGATGCCATCTTGGCAAGGAACTTGTTGTAGCTGATCCCGGCCGACGAGTTGAGGCCGGTCACCTCCTTGATCCTGGCGCGGATAGCGTTGGCGATGTCCGTGGCGATGGGGATGTTCCGCAGGTTCTCGGTGACGTCGAGATAGGCCTCGTCGAGCGACAATGGCTCGATCAGCGGGGTATGCTCGGCGAAAATCTCGCGAATTTGGGCAGAGACGGCGCGGTACACATCGAACCGCGGGGGCACGAAAATAAGGTCGGGGCACTTCCTCATGGCGGTAACCGAGGCCATCGCGGAATAGACGCCGAAAGCCCGCGCCTCATAGCTGGCGGCAGCCACGACACCGCGCGCAGCGCCATAGCCGACCGCGACAGGCTTTCCGCGCAATTCCGGATTGTCGCGCTGTTCCACGGACGCATAGAAGGCGTCCATGTCGATATGGATGATTTTGCGAACCGTCATTTCAGCCTGCCCATGCAAGTGCCATGTGCACTCCCTCGCCGTCATTCCATGTCAGCATTACTAACGTCATCGCCCAAACTTCCGTCCGCCCTTCCGCACCCCGACCCAAGGCAATTCGTCTTTGCTGGCGATTTGTCGGGCGAGTTGCAGCCTTGCCGACTCCTCCGGTGATAGCGGCTTGAACCCAGCGCTGTGGGTGCCGGCATAGCCTGACGGCTTGCTGACATGCCCGAGGGCGAACGTGGGGTGATACTTTCCACAGATCGAGCAATAGAGCCGTCCGGCGAGGTAGGCCTGCCGGGCATAGAAGTCGAACTGCCAACCGAGATGCACGGCCAGCAGTTCCAGCCGCAGTTCGCCGCTATGGCTGCAGACCCAATAGTTGCTGCAGAACGCATTGATGGTCCTGCCGCTGACGCGGAATTCCTCCAGGGTGGTGGCACTCGCGGGCAGGATCATGATCAGTGGAAGTTGCGGCCGGCCGGCAAGGCCAGGTGTGCCTTGCGGGCCTGCATCTCGGCATACTGGTCGCGTTCTCGGGTGCGACTACCATGGGGACCGGTCTTGCCTTCATCCGCCCTCGCGACGACAGCGTCGCCGATATCATGTCCGCCGGCGATATCGAGCAGCTTCGGCGTCAGATCGATCAGCTCGCGGGCAATGACATGGATGACCAGCCCTTCGCGCTGCAGCTCTCCCTTGACCGCCATCATACGGGCGCCGAGCACGATGGCCCGGTTGGCTTCGAACACCTTGGGCCAGACGATGATGTTGGCAACGCCGGTCTCGTCCTCCAGGGTGGCGAAGATAACCCCGCTCGCCGTGCCCGGCCGTTGCCGGACGAGCACAAGGCCGGCCACGGTGACGATGCGGCCGGCCGGCGCGGTGCGCAGGTCGTCGGAAGATATCGCTCGCTTCCGGGTCAGCCATTCCCGCAGAAAGCCGACCGGATGGGCCTTCAGCGACAGCGACAAACTGCGATAGTCGTGGATGACCTCTTCGCCGAGAAGCATGGGTGGCAGGCCGGCATCGGGTTCGTAGCGATGGCCAGCTTCGCCCGCTGCCCGGAACAGCGGCAAGGAGTCTGCGCCATGGGTGCCAATCAATCCCTTCACGGACCAAAGCGCATCACGGCGAGACAACCCGAGCGATTGGAACGCATCGGCCTCGGCCAGGACTTCCAGGGCGCCTGGCGAGAGGTTGGTGCGCAGCCAGACATCGCGGACGCTGTCATAACCGGCGCCACGACGAGCGACGATGAGATTGGCGTGTTTGGTCTTGAGGCCCTTGACCAGGTTGAAGCCGAGCCGGACCCCGTTGGTGCCCCAGATATCGTCGCGCATCTCGGCATGCCGTGGCGCGATGTAATCGCCGCCGATATTGCTTTTCTCCATGACGATTTCGAGGTCAGAGAGATTGATGTCGACGGGCCGGACATCGACGCCATGCTCTTGGGCGTCGCGGACGAGCTGGGCCGGCGCATAGAAGCCAAGGGGCTGGCTGTTCAGCAGCGCCGCTAGGAACACGTCGGGGTAATGGCATTTGACCCAGCAGGAGACGTAGACCAGGAGGGCGAACGACGCGGCGTGACTCTCCGGGAAACCGTAGCTGCCGAAGCCTTCAATCTGGCTGAAGCATCGTTCGGCAAAATCCTGCGAATAGCCTCGCTCCAGCATGCCGGCAATGAACTTGTCGCGGAAGACGCCAACGCCGCCGGTCCGCTTGAATGTCGCCATCGCCCGCCGCAGCTTGTCGGCCTCGCCTGGCGAGAAGCCGGCACCAACGATGGCGATTTTCATTGCCTGTTCCTGAAACAGCGGCACGCCATAGGTCTTCTTGAGGACGTGCTCCAATTCGGGCGATGGATAGCTGGTCGGCTCAAGGCCCAGCCGGCGTTTGAGATACGGGTGGACCATGTCTCCCTGGATCGGTCCGGGCCGGACGATGGCCACCTCGATGACCAGGTCATAGAACTCGGACGGCTTGAGCCGCGGCAGCATCGACATCTGCGCCCGGCTCTCGATCTGGAACACACCGATCGTGTCGGCGCGATGGGTCATTTTGTAGGTGCGCGGATCTTCCTGCGGCACGGTCGCCAGCGTTAGCGACAGGCCGTAGTGCTGTTTGAGCAGGTTGAAGCTTCGCCGCAGCACCGACAGCATACCCAAGGCAAGCACGTCGACCTTCAAGATGCCGAGCTCGTCGAGGTCATCCTTGTTCCACTCGATGACGGTGCGGTCTTCCATCGCGGCATTCGAAATGGGGATCAGGTTATCGAGGCGGTCGCGGGTGATGACGAAACCGCCGACATGCTGCGACAGGTGCCGAGGAAAGCCGTAGAGGACCTTCACCACCTCCAGGTATTGCGCGATGATCGGGTCGTCTGGATTGAGCCCAGCGGCGCGGATGCGGTCCTCCCCCATATCGCTGGAGCCCCAACCCCAATTGAGCTTGCTCAAGGCCGTTATGGCGTCATCTGACAGCCCGAATGCCTTGCCGGCATCGCGCAGGGCGCCCTTGGTTTTGTAGGTGGTGACCACTGCCGTCAGCCCCGCGCGATGACGCCCGTACTTCTGGTAGATGTATTGCATCACCTCTTCGCGGCGCTCGTGCTCGAAGTCGACGTCGATGTCGGGTGGCTCGTCTCGCTCGGTCGAGACGAACCGTTCGAACAGCAGATCGACCAGCATCGGGTCGACCTCAGTGATGCCCAGGCAAAAGCAAACCGCGGAGTTGGCGGCCGACCCGCGCCCCTGGCAAAGAATGCCGCGCTCCTGCCGGGCAAACCTGACGATGTCCTGCACGGTCAGAAAGTACGGCGCGTATTTCACCTCGGCAATCAGGGCAAGTTCATGCGCGAGGCCCTTGCTCACCTTCTCCGGCACGCCTTGAGGATATCGCCATGACGCGCCCTCATAGGCCAGTCGTTCGAGGGTCTGTTGCGCAGTCTCGCCATCCCCGATGGTCTCCTCGGGGTAATTGTACTTGAGCTGGTCGAGCGAGAAATGGATCAGCGACAGGAAGCGGATGGTTTCGTCGATCGCCTCGCGATGCTCGGGCATCCACATCGCCATTTCCATGCTGGACTTGATATGCCGCACATCGTTGGGCTGCATGTTGCGACCCGCGGTTTCGATGGTGAGGCCAAGCCGGATGCAGGTAAGAACATCGAGGACGATGGACCTGTCAGGGTGGTGATAGAGGACGTCATTATGAGCCAGCATCGGTACGCCGCCCGCGTGGCACATTGCTTGGATGCGATTGAGGCGAGCCCGATCATTGCCGAGGAAAAGTGTGTTGGCGCCGATCCAGACTTGGCCTGGCGCCACCAGGTTGATCTCGGTTGCGATGTCCGCCCCGTGCTGCATATTCCTGAGGTCTGGGATGACGATCAACAGCTGCCCGGCGGCATGCTCCAGCAGGTCGGTGAATTGCAGGTGGCACTCGCCCTTCGGCGCGCGGCGGTTGCCGCGGGTGAGTAGCGCGCAGAGCCGCCCGTATGCATCCCGATCGGTCGGGTAGACAACGATATCTGGTGTGCCGTCATTGAAGACGATACGGCTGCCGACGACGAGCCGGAAATCTGGATAATCCTGTTTGATATCGCGCGCAGCGGCATAGGCCCGCACGACGCCGCCTAGCGAATTGCGGTCGCAGATGCCTAGCCCGGCCAGCCCCAACGCCGCCGCGGTCTCGACCAGTTCATAGGGGTGAGACGAAGCGCGCAGGAACGAGAAATTGGTTGCGCAGACCAGTTCAGCATAGGCCGGGGCGTCCAATTTGAGTCCTCTCGATCCGGAATGATCAAGAGAACATAAAGAGAACAAACAAGAGCAAAGAGTCAACGGCTTGAATCGCGGCGGCGTCAGATTCAGCGATTGACGAGCCCGCGCCCGACGCCAACCGCTAGAACAGTGATGGCTCGGATGGCGGCCGCGGTGCTGGCGGTGGATCCTCTTTCTCGCCGCGTGACACGATTTTCAACGTGCCATCGGGCAGCGGACGCTGCAGCTGCTTTGCGATGTCCCACCGAGCGGTCATCCATGTCTCGACTTCGGCCGGAGTGGTTAGAATGACCGGCATGGCGTTGGGATGAACCGGCCTCACCTCGGCATTCGGCTCGGTCGTTAGGAACGCGAACAGGTCGGTGGTGACCAGCCCTTCTTTGATCTTCCGGACGCTTGTCCATGCCGGCACCCAGATGCCTGCGAAGAAGGCCAGAGGGCGACTATCATCGAAGGCGTACCAGACGTCGTCGCCTTCATCGCGGTTGAACTCGCTGAATGAGTTGAACGGCACGACGCAGCGGAACTCAGGCGACAGCCAGCGCTGCCAGTGCCTGCTCGAAACATTGCGGACGTTGGTGGTGCCCCGGTCGGGCTCCATGGCCACCAATTCTTTGAATTCATCTACCGTTAGATCGCGGCCCATCTTGGCCTGGAGTTTCTGCGCCCGTTTCTTGGCGGCCTCAAATTGCGCCACCGATGACGATGGAAGGCCCCAGCGAACCTTTGTGAGCTCGCGGTCGTCGTAGAAGTTGCGAACGATTGGCGCGAAATAATCTGGCACCACGAAGGTCTGCGGCTCGAAATTGCCAATACTGCCGACATCGACGACCAAGTCGCGAACGAAGGCGCGGATGGCTTCTACGTTGGTCGTGACTGAGTACAGGTTACACATGCACAGACATCAATTCTCGCGGTCGTCCGTCATATCTTGTCTGGAGCTGGCAACCAGTCCGGCTCGATAAATCTGGTGCCCGGTGCGAACAATCTCCGGGATCAGTCCCGTTCTGGCAAGCCGTTGCTGGTCGAAGTCCTCCTCCGTGCAGGGCACCACGTCGACGCCTACGCCGAGTCCGACAATTGGAGCATAGACCCGATCGTAATCGCGGCCGGCGTCGCCCTGCTCGTTACGCATAACAACCAAAAGATCGAAGTCGCTGTCCGGCCAGTGCCGTCCGGTCGCTCGCGATCCGAACAGCCATATTGCCGCTGGCTTGAGCTGCTCGACCAGGCGGCTCACAACCGCATCCAGCGCATCTTGCTCCGTCGGAAATGCTCCACGGTTGGGACGGACACTGCGTTGATGCTGGTGCGGGCGCATGACTTGAATTGTATAGCGCACCTGCTCATGACCGCTCAAGGCGCGCGCAAGTGGCCTTCGGGCGCGATCTTTCTCGCCTTCGAGCTTGAATTGATGGTCTAGCGTCCCATTTGCAAAGCGGAATGGAGGATTGCGATGACTATGGATCGGGTTTCGGCGCAGTACGATATCGAGAAAAAGTCCCTCTTGGCCGCCTACGTCCTGTGGTTCTTTCATGCAATCCATTGAGGCCGTCGTCTGGCAGCACTTCAGTCGTTGGAGATATTCGTCTGTTGCACGTTCCAACATTCCATTGAAGTCGTGCATATCGACTCACTGGACCGTCGGGGAGCTCGGCCCGCGCAAAAGCGCGCGACATAAGTGGAGGCACCCCGGCATCGCCAGGCAGCAGTTTCCGCGGTCGGATTGCGATGCCCACCTTTGTAGGAGCGGGTTCGCCAGCCTTGCGGTAGTAGCACATCTAGCCGAAATTGACGCTCAGACCAGGTGAGCAAATGCAGCGCAGTCGTTTCGAATCCCGGCGGATAAGTGGAAACTCGAAGCCGATGCTCGCGCCTCACCACCAAGCCATCATTCTAAATGAATAAAGTTCCAACCCATCTTGCGCCGGCAAGCAAATCAGCGGCACTTTCGAATGGTATTTTCCCGAGTTTATTGTGTTTCATCACTCTTCCACCAATCTCGACGACTTGATGCGTGTGGTGTTTACTCGGCTTCTATCTGGAACGCGGATCAACAATCGCGTCAGGTCGCGCAAGGGTGACAGCACTGAGGCCTTCGGAGCGTTGCTTGAGCTCAAGAACCCACGCGCCCGGTTGAGCCGTTCAAAGTCCCGCTCTCGGGTGTTTAGCCCCTTGGGAGAGCTTCTGTGGTATTTGTCGGCCAGCAACGATCTCGAACAAATCCAGTATTATATTTCAGGGTACGAGGAATTCTCCGATGATGAGAAGACCCTGAATGGAGCGTATGGACCGCGCATTTTTAGCCCAGCCCGTGCTCAGGGTGCAGAGAGCTCGGATGACCAATGGCAACGAGTGATAAAGACGTTGCGAGAGCGGGAAGGCTCGCGGAACGCAATTATTCAGATTTATGCCAATAGCGACGGCGAGAAGGGCAGCAAGGACATCCCCTGCACCTGCACTCTGCACTTCGTTATTCGCAACAAGATGCTCCACCTCCACGTGCACATGCGCTCGAACGATGTCGTCCTGGGCTTTCCACATGATATCTTCGCCTTCACGATGATGCAGGAAATCGCTGCTCGAGAACTGGAGTTAGAGGTCGGGCGATACCAGCACTCCGTTGGTAGCCTTCACCTCTACGACGATTCCGAAGATATCCCTGCAAAGACGATGGCCCAAGCCTTCATAGATGAAGGCATTCACGACATCGTCCCCATGCCACCGATGCCGAAGGGCAATCCATGGCCAGCTATCGTGGTCGTGCTAGAGGCAGAGAGGCTTCTCCGCGCGGGAAAGCTGGACTACACCCCGCCCAGCGATCTCGATCCCTATTGGAAGGACTTGGTCCTGCTCCTGCGAGCTTTCGCAATAGGAAGACACGATCCTGCCGCCGACATGAACGAGCTCCTCAACGAGATCTCGTTTGAGGGGTTCAAGCTGTACATACTCGACCGCATAGCAAAAAAGCCCGCGCCGAAGTCGGGCACGATGGAAATGTTCGAGAAAGTGAACGATGGCCACGACTAAGGGAATCCATAGGAACCAGGCTGCAGCACTGATGGCCGGGCTGGCGACCTACGAGGCGCAGCATGGTGCCCTGCCCGGCATTGTGCAACCAAGCGCCCGCCAGACCCTGATTGAACAGATGATCTCAAGCCTACGGCGCATCGAATACATAAGGGCATTTCCTGCGCAAAAAATTGCAGCAATCCGCCTAGAGCCCCATTCGGAGCAATTCGATCCGCTCAAGGGTGCCTATTTGCTTGGTCAGAAGGGCGCCATTGACGAGGCTGTCTGGATGACATTCGTCGCCACGCATTTTGGAAAGCACGCAGTCGACGGCTGGAAGCTCGCCGCCAACGTCATGGGCTCCTTCGGAGGGGTAATTTGGACATTCGATAACTATGGTGCAGCGCCGGCTGACTTCGAGGCCATGCTCCATGCCCATCAAGCTGACCTAACCGATCCAGCCATTTCAGGACGCTATTCCAATCATCGCCAGTACCAGAGCAAAAGCGCGGATATCATTGCCACGGTCTTTTCAACGTTCAACTCGTGGCTAGTTGCCAACGGCGACTTCGTCGGGAAGGTGCGCAGCATCCACCAACAGGTGGGCCAAGAACCCACATTGGTGTTTCGGGCCCTATATCGCTCAATGCGGACCGTCTATGGCTTCGGCCGCTTGGGCAATTTTGACTTCCTCACGATGCTCAGCAAGCTTCAACTCGCGCCGATCGAAGCTGACAGCGTCCATCTGAGCGGAGCTACCGGCCCCCTGGCGGGTGCGCGGCTACTCATCCAAGGAAATGGTGCGGCTAAGAAACCCAAGGAAATCGAAGCCATCGTCGACGATCTGGACACCTTCCTCAACGTCGGTAAACAGGTGCTCGAAGACAGTTTGTGCAATTGGCAGAAGAGCCCCAACCACTACGTCTATTTCAAAGGTTAGCCGATCAAGTCGGGGACGTAAGGGCTATCGCCCCACCGATACCGATGCTTCAGGAAATTCATCTTGCCGTGCGGCACGATACCCAGTTTCTCGAGTTGCCCCACAACGATGCCGGCTGTGACATTGGCCGCCCTAGCGCTCTCCATGATTGCTTTAGGGCGCAGACTTCCAGCTAGAAGTGCTTCGCGCAGCTCGGTGGAAAATAGGGTTTCCTGGGCAAAATCGTTCGCCTCTCGCTCCTGCTTGGCGGTGTCGGTGCCCATGGCGACACCGCCCTCGCCGTCGATGTGGTTTTCCCCGTGCAGGATGACATGGGCCGCTTCGTGGAAGAATGTGAACCAGAAGTGGTCCTCGGACAAATGTCGAAAACTCAATAGAAGCACTGGCCGGCCCGCCGCGTCAAACCAAGAGGCCCCGCTTGCCCGGCACCCTTCTGGTGTCTTTGCAGTCACAACCGAGACGCCAACCGAAGCGCAGGCGTCGATCAGTCGGGGCAGGAAAGATGTTGGCCGCTTGAAGGCAGATAGCTTCTTCAAACTCGGCAAAATTCTCTTGAACGCTTGCCGATCGAAAGGTTCAGCTATCTGATTGGCAGCAAGTTGCTCCCCCACCCGGAGCCATACCAACGTCGCCATGCCATCGGACGAAAGCGACACTGACGTACGGAATGCCACCGCTCCAACGCCGGAGGAGTACCGTTGCCCCCATTCCTGAAGCGTATCGCAGCCGAAGAATGCCAGGAGCTCCTGCTTCAGCTTGTTTTTTGACCTGCTTTCCTTTGGAATCCAGCCCAACTTGCGCATCGAGGAGGTTGGCATCGAGTCGATCCAGGAGGTTTCGGACGCCGGTTCACCCTGTTGATCCAGTCTTGCCATTTCCACGACATATGACTTGTCGCGAGCAAGCCAGAACCTCGGTGTCGATCCAAGATTTTCCGCAAGCACGTCAGCTTCGCTCTGGCTCAGACGCCGCCTGCCGTCGAGCAACATATCGAAGTCCGCGGCCGACATGCCAAGTGCGTCGGCGAGATCCGACGCGCCGATCTCTCTGTTCTTCATGATGCGGACTATCGTGTCGCCCGGGGGCGACGCCCAATTTGGATCGGTCATATCAACACCGCACCATTATTGCGGATCCGGATCAATTTGACTCGATGCGTGCCACCCCAGTTATCCACAGTGAGCCCAGACGTTGCGAGGGGCCACACATCGAGGACGGCCTGTCCCTGCAGCGGAAAGCTGAATTTGAGCACGCCGTCCTGTTCGCTGAGTTCAGGACCTTCAGGCATCTCGCTCAAGTACATGGCGCCCCTCATGTCGGAAACCAAGCTATGAAAAATGCGGGCAAGATCATCGCCGAGCAGCTTCTGCGCAGCTTTAATGTCCATTGTTATCTTCCGCATCTTCATAGAGTCGTAGGAAAGTTCCAAGGCCAAATCGTCCGCCGAAAAACCCGCAATTCGTCCCTGCGATTACTTCGCGTTAGCAAATCGTATGGAGGAAACCGGTGAATGGACTAATCGAATCAATTGTCAGGCAACCACCGCATTGAGTTATCGGGGTGAGCCTGACCGATCAATCCACGTCCACATGCCGCCGCGGTTTATTGGGGGCAATT
Source organism: Devosia sp. UYZn731 (assembly GCF_040546795.1). Lineage (NCBI taxonomy): Bacteria > Pseudomonadati > Pseudomonadota > Alphaproteobacteria > Hyphomicrobiales > Devosiaceae > Devosia > Devosia sp. UYZn731. Next base: position 17,227 of record NZ_JBEPOL010000002.1, on the reverse strand, counting down.
CACTTGGTCGCAGAGAACTCAGAGGCTACGCGTCCAACGTGACCTAGAGATCGGGATAATATCGCGTGCCGGTCCATCCGGCGTCTACCGGAAGCACGACGCCGTTGATGTAGGAAGCTGCGGGGGAACCGAGGGAATAGACGACTTCCGCGATGTCTTCCGGGCGTCCGAGCCTGCCCAATGGCGCGGTATCGACCATCGCCTTAATGAGCCATTCGTCGGTTATCCGCCGAGCAGTGCCCGCGGTGACGGTGATGCCTGGTGCGATTGCGTTGACCCTGATGCTTCGCGCCCATAGTCGGCCGCCATCGGTCGGGTCAGGCCGATGACGCCCGCCTTGGCGGCCGAATATGGGCGCCGTTTCGAAAACCGGTCACGCCGTAGGCCGAGGCAATGTTGACGATATTGCCTCCCGAGGCGAGTCGGTCGATGGCTATGCCTGACATCCGGAACACGCTGCCCAGTTTGAGATCGACCGATGCGTCCCAGTCATCATCGGTCGTCTGTCGTGCCTCGAGTGCCCCCCCTTGCCGGCGTTGTTGACGAGGCAGTGGGAAGCGCCGAATTCCCGCAGGCACTTGTCAAAGATCATGGCCGCCGCTGCCGCGTCGGTGACGTCGCATTGCAGGGTGGCGAGGAGGGTCGGCAATCCGGCACTTGGGTTCACCAAGGCCCTCAAGCTCAAGCCTTCCTCATGCTGGTCGACCGCGAGAAAGTGCCAGCCTGCGCTGAGAAACCTTTGGGCCCTCGCCCGTCCGATGCCAGAGCCGGCACCGGTTACGATTGCCGTCATTGTCCCGGTTTCGGTCATCATCGTGCCTGCGACGATTGGAAGGCCGGTCCGCCTGATTGCCGCACGGGGCTCGCAGGATAGTCCGAATAGTCGCGGCCGCGGTCTCGAAAACACTGTATCGAAGCAACCGCCGATCCTTGGATAACAGTGATAGGCAGCTGTCTTAGACGATCGCCGTCTGTCCATGGCCTGCGGGCACGCTCTTGCCGTCCAGCCAATCAGCAGCGAACTGGCCTATGGCATAGCCAAAGACGGGCCAAGAGAGGGCGATGCTGGCCTTGTGGGGGCTTCCCTTTGTTTTAATTTCGACGACGCCTTTCCTAGCCTCTATCATTGGAATTAATCGAGCTTGCGGTGCCCTCCAGAATTAATTCATTTTATATTCATGACCATCGGTTACCCACGTAAATATCTGATAATGAATGATAAAATTGAGCTCTTTAATTCACGGTTCCAGAGCGCCCTTGACTTAAGGCCCTGGCAAGAATATATCCTGAATTAATTCACAGGACAACGAAAATGCATCCGATCTCTGCTTTGCGAGAGCTGTCACCAATAGAGAAGGATGTGGTCGACATTCTGGCGCGTTCAAAGCAGGCGATGACTCAAATCGAGGTACGGGCCAAGTTGCGCGGCAGCTCCAGCCAGCCAACGGTATCAAGGGTTTTCTCATCACTGATCTCCAACGGCATTATCGTCAAGTCGGGTGAAACTAAGGGAGCCAAGTTCGCACTGAGCGACGTCGCTTCATATTTTGCTATACCGCCACAGCTACGCCAGCCCGTTCCCTATGATCCATCTCGCATTGCCAAATACGTACCAAACGAAACTACTTGGCTTCCCAACGAAATCGCTGAAGGGTTCAAGCACGCGGCGCAGGGCGTCATGCATCAACTTGACGCATCAACCTACAGTCAACAGATTGCGGAGCGCTTTCTTCTAGACTTGTCTTGGGCGTCTTCAAATTTAGAAGGCAATACCTATGATTATCTTGCTACAGAAGTTCTGCTAAAATACGGCGAGCAGGCCACCGGCCACGATTTGATTGAGGCAACCATGATCCTCAACCACAAACACGCGTTGGTGGAACTGCTGGAAAATGTCGAGAAACCACAACTAGACATGCGGTATGTCTCGCGCTTACACGCCATGTTGATGCGAGACCTTATCGGACCGGAACAACTAGGGCGTGTACGTGATACTTCCGTACGTATTACAGCAACGAGCTACAGGCCAGAGTCCAACCGCGACCAACTTTCCACGGACTTGGGGACGCTGCTATGGAAGGCTGAGCAAGTTCAAGACCCATTCGAAAGCAGCTTTATGTTGCTTGCAGGAATGTCTTATCTCCAAGCCTTCGTCGACGGTAATAAAAGAATGGGTCGCGTTCTCTGCAACATCCCGTTGCTTGCGAGGGGACTACCACCAATGTCGTTCATAGGAATCGATCGCGGAAACTATTTGTCGGGGCTAATTGCATTCTACGAGACCGCAGATACGTCTCTGCTTGCCGAGACGTTGCTTGACGCCTACCGGCAATCTGCCCCCTCCTATGCCGCCGCGGTAGCCACTCAGCGTCGTCCGAGGGGCGTAGAACTACGAGAACGAATGCGTATCCAGACAACCATCGCCCAACTGATTGCGGATAAAATCCGGCCAGAAAACGCAGAGGGGTACGTCAGGGACGTGTTTTCAGATATTCCAGTACCCGATCAAGATATCCTCGTGGGCAACATTATAGAGGTTCTTGATAAAATAACCCCTGAGAATTCGGCAGCATGGAATATCGATGAAGATATAGCCGAAGCCTATCGTGCTATCATCGACATCGGTGACAGCACCCCTGGCTTTGAGTTTTGAGGCTCCGATTTCATCGCTGTCGTCACTCGCGTGCAGTTGAGGCTCGACCCGCCCCACGCGCTGGCAGTGCAGCAATTCGGCTCGCACGTCAAAACGAGCAGCCCTTGCCGCCAGGTCCGCTTTTCTCTTAGAAAGCGGTTGATGACGGTTCACCAGGTCGCCCGTCGTGGTGCCATACCGCACTCGACTGTTTGGCTGAACAGCTGCAAAGTGCCAACGCAATTGAGCAGGCAGACCATGGATTTTTCCGCGTATTTTGACGACTCTGGTAGCGACTCCGGCGGCCGCGACCTTGTGTTTGCTGGCCTCGTGAATGCCGACGACGCTTGGGACCAATTCGGCTTAGCCTGGAGCGCCGCGCTGTCCGAGCCACCCACGATTGGCCATCTAAAGATGGTCGAAGCGAACGGACTTCGTGGTCAGTTCGCGGGCTGGTCTCGAGATGCTCGAGACCAAAAACTGGAAACCCTCGCGAATGTCCTTCACCGCAGCCGGCCCCGGTGGACATTTGATATTTCGATCAGCCGAGCAGAGTACGAGCGAGTCGTATCCCCAACGACACCTCGAGGCCTATCAACGCCTTACTTTGCGGCTACCTTCGGGGCCACGTCGATGGTGGCACGCTATTTGGCAAGCGAGGGCATCAGTACGCCGGTTCGGTTTGTCTTTGACGAGCAGGACGGCGTCAGCGCGGACATTGCCCTCTTCTTCGACTACATGGTGGAAAACCTCGACCCAGTTTCGCGTGCGCTGATCAAGATGCCCATTCGCTATGGCAATGACATGCGCGACCTGGCGCTGCAGGCGGCGGATATGTTGGCATGGCACATTCGCCGTCAGAGCGAAAGCAACGACGACACTGCGATAACTCGCCGATCCGAATACATTCGCTCCGATACACATATTGAGGCCAGGGTGCCGTCGTATATGCTTGACCGCTGGGGCGCGGTATTTGCTGAGGCGCTTCCGATCCTTCAGACCCTCAAGACGAAAGGAGAATGGCAGCGTTTCAGAAGTATTGCTGCGCAGGCTAAACTTGATGGCTTCAAGCCGCCTCACGGTGACGAAACAGAAGACGTTCTTGCCAAGATACGGGCAGCGTGGGATGAGTTTCGAGAAAGAAATCAGCGATAAATGGACACCATTCAAATGAGGCCAAGCACCGACTAGGAACTTCTGGCAAAGCCCTAAAGGGCAGATCATCTGTGGTATGGCGATATAGAGTCATACTTCTTGATACTATTGCGAATGAGCAAAAACCTAGATTTACTCTAAATTTAGTACCGTTAAAACAGATCTATTGAGTTATTTCCTTCGCATAGGGCCGCAATACGTAGCATATCGTTTCATTTTAAAATGCAACTGGATCTGGATACTTTAGCGATTCGGAGACCATAAATGCACGTTTTTGAGGGAATATGAGCAATTCTGGATCACGCTGGCTTCGTTGGGAACCGCATATTCATGCACCCGGTACGGTTCTCAATGATCAGTTCAAGGGCGCCGACACCCGTGCAGACTATCTCGCCCGGGTCGAGGCGGCGACGCCCAAAATCCGCGCGCTGGGCGTTACGGACTACTATCTGCTCGACACGTATGAGGAGATTCGCGCCGCCAAATACCGCGACAATCGTCTGCCTGGCGTTGATCTGATCTTTCCAAATGTCGAGCTGCGCCTTGGCTTCGGAACGGTCAAGGGCAACTGGGTCAATTGCCATCTACTCGTCGATCCTGAAGCGGCAGATCACGTCAAGGCAACGCAGCGCTTCCTCGCTCAACTGACGTTCGATGCCTTCGGTGACCGTTTTACCTGCACGCCAGAGGATCTGACACGTCTGGGCGAAAAGGTTGATGCGAGCCTGTCCGGTCGTGCGGCGCTCGCTCGGGGCGCAACACAGTTCAAGGTGAGCTTCGAGCAACTCGTCGAGGTCTACCGTGCTGTCGGATGGGCCAACCAGAACATCCTTATCGCCGTTGCCGGCAGCGAGCATGATGGCACCTCCGGTATGCGGGGAGAGGCGGAAGGGGCGCAACGCCAAGAGGTCGAGAAGTTCGCGCATGTGGTTTTTTCCAGCAGCCCTAGTCAACGGGACTATTGGCTTGGTCGAAAGACCACTGAAGACGATATCCGAATCCGTTATGGCGGATTGAAGCCCTGCCTGCATGGCAGCGACGCGCACGAGCCCGCCAAGATCGGCGTGCCGGACGGCGACCGCTTCTCCTGGGTCAAGGGTGGCGCTCATTTCGACACGCTCAAGCAGGCTGTCATCGATCCTTCCGGACGCGCTTATGTCGGCACGGCGCCGCCGACACGCGCGACGCCTTCCCAAGTCATTGCCCGCGTCACACTCAACGACGCGGACTGGGCTCGCACTCCCCAACTCGATCTCAATCCCGGCCTAGTCGCCATAATCGGAGCGCGCGGTTCGGGCAAGACAGCCCTGGCTGATGCTATTGCCGCCGGATGCGATGCCGCCTCTGGCCAGCTGAGCGCGGCCTCGTTCCTGGTCCGCGCCGGCGATCTCCTGTCGGACGTGAGCGTGCGGGTCGATTGGGGCAGTGGCGATCCGTCCGAGCGCGCCCTTCTCGATTACAATTATGATCCGGAGCTCGACGGCCGATTTGCCCGCGCGCTCTACCTGTCACAGAAGTTCGTGGAGGAGCTTTGCTCGGCCAACGGCATGACGGATGCGCTGCTGGCCGAAATCGAGCGCGTCATCTTCGAGGCCCATCCTGAAAAGGACGGCACGTTCCGCTTCGATCAGCTCCTCGAGCTTCGCGCAAACCGTCATCGCCTCGCGCGTGAGCGTGAGGAAGAGGCCATTGTATCGCTGTCCGATCAGATCGGCCTTGAGCGCGAGAAGCGGCGGCGGATCGCGGGGCTCAAGCAGCAGCTGTCCCAGAAGGAGCAGACGGTAAAGGGGCTAGAAGGGGATCGGGACAAGCTCATCGTCAAGGGCAGCGAAGCGCGGGCGGCAAGCCTCACACTCATCGCCAACGCCGCTGAAAAGGTCCGATCCTATGTACGCTACTACGTCAACCAGGAGAGCGCCTTGCTGTCGCTGCATGACGAGGTCACGGCGTTCCGGCAGAGCAAGGCGCCCGAAGCCCTGCGCGTCACCAAGGCCAGTTTCGTCGCAACGCGCCTCGAGGACAGCGACTGGGCCGATTTTCTTCTCGAATACCATGGTGACGTCGACGCTGCGCTGAAGGCAAAACTGGACGCCGCGCAACGCAATGCCGCCACCTGGCGAGGCATAAAGCCGGCCCCGATGAGCGACATGAACCAGTCCTATCTGGCCGAGGGCGTCGACCCGATGAAGTTGCCGCTTGCCGCCCTTGAGGCCGAAGCCGCCCGATTGCAGGCCCTCATCAATGTCGATGCCGAGACAGCCGCCAAGTTTGCCGGCCTGATCAGACGGATCGCGGAGGAAAACACCCAGATCGAGGAACTGCGAACCACCCTTGCCGATTGCGAGGGCGCCGCCGAGCGAATGCGGGTGCTCAGCCAGCAACGCCAAGCCACCTACCTCCGCGTCTTCGCGTCGATCATCGCGGAGGAGCAGGTCCTTCGCGATCTTTATAAGCCTCTGGTCGACCGGCTGCAGGCGGCCGAGGGCACCCTGCAGAAGCTGTCGTTCTCTGCCGCCCGCAAGGCGGATGTCAAACAGTGGGCCGCGCTTGGAGAAAAGCTGTTCGACCTGCGCCGTGCCGGCGACTTCAAGGGCAAGGGCTCGATCGAGCAGTGGGCAAATACCCATATTCGCAATGCCTGGGAGGCAGGCGATGTGGCTGCCATCGACGAGGCGCTACGGCACTTCACCGACGAATGGCAGGACGAACTGATGGCGGTTGCCAACGTGTCCGCAGACGATGCCGCCGGCCATCGGGCCTGGCTCATGCGCTTTGCCAAATGGCTGTTCAGCAGCAACCACATCCAGATCGGATACGGGATCGACTACGAAGGCACCGATATTACAAAGCTGTCTCCGGGCACCCGCGGCATCGTCCTTCTGCTGCTCTATCTTGCGCTGGACGAGGCCGATCACCGGCCTCTGATCATCGACCAGCCTGAAGAAAACCTCGATCCTAAGTCGATTTTCGACGAGCTTGTGAGCCTATTCGTCGCTGCCAAGGCCAAGCGGCAAGTCATCATGGTCACTCACAATGCGAACCTCGTCATCAACACCGACGCCGACCAGATCATCGTCGCGACCGCCGGACCGCACAGTCCTGGTGAGCTGCCGCCAATCACCTATCTGTCCGGCGGACTAGAGGACGCGGAGATGCGAAAGCACGTATGCGATATCTTGGAAGGCGGCGAGGCGGCGTTCAAGGAGCGCGCGCGCCGCCTGCGTCTTCGGCTGGACCGGTAAGTCGCTTCGCAGACCAGTCAAGCATTAATAGCTAGTTCTAGTATTCCTGACTTGGGAGTGAAACCCAGACCTGGAGCGTTGGCAGCTCTACCTTGCCATTGGAAGGGCTGACCAAACCATCGAACACGGTCTCGTAGAACTTGTCGTTGATTTCCGCGCGGCGCCGTTCGGCACCCCAGCGTGCATATGCATGCGGAGATGCACCAGGCGCAAAGTGGTCTTCGTCCACGGCTGCTTCTGGCACGGCCACGCCGCAGGCGGCCAGGGCAAGGTGCCGGCGCAGCAAAATCGAAGGGAATGCCGAACGCGACGCGCGCCGAGAAGGCGCTGTCGCGGTCCGGGTGGGGCGTCATGTTACTCTGGGAATGCGAACTCAGGCGTGACGGCCTGGGTGTGCGGCTTGCCGAGTTCCTAGGCCCGTTTCGGTGGGCGGGCTGAGCGGAGCCCAAGTGCCGCGTGGTTGGGGGGCGGCGCTTGCGCGGTCGCCCCCCAACCACGGGCTCTGGCGCGGCCGCCTGCGAGACCGCTGCCCTCAGTGCAAGACGCGGCGCGGCGGTGCTGGCCGCGCGAGCCCGGGCCCCCTCGCTATGGCCGCCGCCGTGGCCTCCAACTCGGCCCTTCGGTCTAGCAGTATCCCAGTCGCACGGGCGATTGAGGTTTCCAGGCGCCGCCGCACGCTGCCTATTGTCGACGCGGGGATCACGGCCTGCAGGATCGGGTCGCCCAGATCGACCAGCCCGGCCTCGCCGAGGCCAGACCGCGTCTCGAGCTGCCTCGCGAGGGCGGTCGCCGCTGCCAGGTCCGATTCTGCAGTCTCCGCTATAAGGATTGAGGGTGCGCCAATCAGAATCTCCTCCGCCGCACGGCCTCCCATCAGTACGGCGATGGCGTCGTTGTAGGTCTGCTCGGTCGGGAACTCGGCCTCGCGCGACGGCGGCACGGGGATCCGGCCGAGGTCTGCAGGCGCCTCTGCACCTGCATCCAAGATGCCGAGCGCTCGGGCCACAAGCAATTGGCCCGCCCTATAGGCGCCGATGCGGCGACGTGCGTCAGGCGGGAGTGTCCCGAATGCACCGGAAGCCTCCGCCTGCAGGTCCGAGATCGAGAGTCCACGCCCTGCTCTGCGGGCCTTTGCCTTTGCGGCGCGCGCCAGCTTCTCGATGTCGGCGCCGGTCTTGCCCTGGAGCTGCCCCGCCACGACGCGCAGGTCCTTCCGGGCGAAGGCCGGGCCCACATACGCCGCGAGGATCGCCGCCCTGTCCTCAACGCCTGGTGGCTTCATCAAGATGGTGTGGTCCAGTCGGCCGGACCGCGTCAGGGCCGGATCGATCCGGTCCACGTAGTTTGTCGCGCCGACCATCACAAGACCTGCTGCGGCCATGGCCTGCGTCACCAACTCCAGCATCAGGTTCACGATCTGGGTCCAGTACTCGGTGTACCTACCTGAGATGTTGCCTCGGCTTGATATACCATCGATCTCGTCGACCAAGAGCACGCAGGGCGCCTTCTCCATAGCCTCATTGAAGACCATGCGCATCTTTTTGAGCGTGCCCGACAGATAGTCTTGCGCGTTCCATTCAGCGACGCTGGAAGAAATAAGAGGAACTCCCAATGTACCGGCCAGCAGCCCGGCGAAGCTGGTCTTTCCCGTTGCAGGCGGGCCTGCCAGCAGCACGGAGCGGTGATCGACTTCTTCCCAGGACAGCTGGCCACGACGCCAGAGCTCGAAGTCTTGTGCCAGCTCCAAACCCCAGACCAATGCTTCACCAAAGCCGTGCTGATCCTGCAATTTGGCACGATCGACCTGCTTTACCGGCTCTTTCGGCATCAATGCCTTGAGGCTGTCGACGCAGGCTTCCGGTGAGCGACCGCGTCGGAAATGCAGGGCCAGGTCATAACCCGCATGCCCCAGGCCTTCAGCCACGACCAGTGACCACGTTCTTTAACGGTTCTGCCTCGGCAGGAAAGAGGTCCTCACGGGGACGAAGGTGGCGTGAGATCGTAATGGCAGCAGCCCTGTCAGTAGCAAGGGCGCCTGAAAGATCGGTCCACTCCACCTTTCTTACCCCATCATGGGGCGGCCAAAGTGCCGACCCCGAGGAGAAGCGCGAGCCCCGTGTGGCACGACCTCATGCCAAGCAGTAAAGCCTAACCCTATACGCGTGCCGCTTATCGGCGACATTCCACGGTCAGCAGTGCCGCCTCCCCGCGGCAGATGTCTTCGCGCGACCCTTGACACAATCCGCGATAGAGAAGCTGCCATTCGGCTTACGGCCCGAATTCGCCGACCGACCAATGTTTGCGTCTTGATCGGCAGACCCAAAACCTGCCTGTCCCCTTTCCATCCCTAATCGGACCGGCCAACTCCCAGCCAGAGCATGCCGAAGGTTAGCGCAAAGATTAGAAGCCCTCCGAAGACCGACCACTTTTCGGTGACCATTCCCTCGGCTTTCGACAGGCGCCAAAGCATTTCAGGAAAGCGCTAATTCAACCCTTGGTCTTTCAGTCCAAGTTTATCCCCGGTGGCCCAGCCGCCGAGGACGACAAGCAAGATCGCCAGGCCTGCCATGAAGATGAAGACGCCCGGTACAAACTCATCCGGCTAGAAAAGCGATGGTTCGACCGGTGGTCGCGGTACTGGCGGCGGATCTTCCTTCTCGCCGATGGGGTTGCTCCTGACTGCGACGGAGCGCCGCCTTCAATCTGGAGTGTGGCTGCCAGGTGTTACGCCGCCTTGTCCTGGAACTTTGTTTTGTAACGCCATCGGACTTCAGTGGTGGACAGCCCTCAGCACGACGGCGGCCGCGGGCAATCGGGTTAGGAAAGCAGCGCGCCAATTTTGTCGATGGTCACCGATGGCAGGAAGTCACGGTCTGAGACAATCTCCATCGCCCGCACCTGGCTTAGAGTATCGGTTTTCCTGACCGTGTTGTCGCCGTCACCCGCGACCCAAGCGCTTTCCCACAATAGTGCTAGCAGGCGGGTTCCGCCTCTCATGATCGTCATGGTGTCATCACCAAATTGCCCCCAGAGCGCGTTAGCAGCCGCCTTCCCACCATGGCCGACGGAGATGAAGGCATCGACGATTGCCATGGGTGGCACCAATTGCACCGTCTCGCGCATCATCGCAACGGTCAGTTCTGCCGCTTGGCGGCCACTCGGGATGAGTTCGGCAGCCTTGATCTTGCGAGTGTGCATGAGCCCGCTGAGGACTTCTTTGCGGTGCTCGAATATCATGCCGTCTTCATAGGCCGAATGAACACCATTGCCTAACGGTCGCAGCTCGGTCTGGCCCGCCTTTTTGCCCGATGTATAGGTATGGGTATAGGCACGTGCAGGGTCCCCGTCGTGCAGGTAGGAAACATGAAGCGGCTGGCATGCGTCGCCAAGGTAGTGACTCAGCACGCCAGCTGCGCAGACAAAGCGCTCGCCGTCGCCCCCCTTTACAAACTCGACCATGTGGTCAAAAATTTGCCAAACGCGAAATGGCAGCAGGCCACGGTGATTGGGCGTAATGCGCTCCTGCTTGAGCCGGTCCAGCAGCGTTTCGTAGAACGCGTCCCAAACGGCGGCATCGATGTTGGCCGGATCGGAACTGATATCGAGCAGCGTCCTGCCCGCGGCGTCCTTCTGGTCCATGTCGGCGAAGTGGTTCGGCCCTTCTGACGCGCGAGCATGTCCTTGCTTGGCAACCCGCGGCTTCCAGAAAAAGTCAGGAACGTCAGCCATTGGCACAAAACTGGCGCTCCCCATGCCGGCAAATTGTCCGGACGTCAGGTCGGCGTCGCTGCGGCTGATGATTTCGGCGTTGTTGGTGATCAGCGTGCCGAGCGCTGCGTGGTCGCCCGAAAGTGCAACACGCGCCCTTGCGGCGATCGAGAAGTGCCCCAATGCGCCCCAAGTGTCGGCGACATCGAGGTTCCAGTCGCGCACCGGCTCGACATCCAGCAGCGCGCAGACCCGCGACAACAGCGTGGCGAGGCCATAGCCCTGCGGCCACGCACTTTCCGCCGAACGAAGCATGTTCCGTCCCCATTGCACGGCGAGCGGCAGATAGTCCTGCGAATCCGGCTTGCTGCGCCGGGTACCATTCTGCGTCAGGGGCTCCAGCATCCACATGGTGCCGGAATCCCCTGGGAGAGTTTGAAAAACCGGTCGATCCTTGGCGTTGGCCGGACCGGTGTCGGTGCGAGGTCCGATCATCAGGTCGGCAACGTAGTCGAAACCACCGGTTGTCTTATAGCGGTAGAACAGGCCTTGGATCGCCCCGCGCATTTCGCCGCTCGCGGCGCCGAACCCAACCACGTGGCAGCCGACGAGCGACAGAGACAAGCTGCTATCGGAGAAGTCGGCCATGCTGCCGGTCACGCCGATCCTCGGAACTTTGGCGGTCCACCCATCAAGATCGTCAAGGTCGATCAGGCCGACGTCTACGTCGACATAGGTGTTCTTGCCGGGCAGAGACGGGTAGAGCGTCGTCAGCGGCATCCGCAATAGCTGCTTGCCGGAGCTCTCACCAATCGGCTCATCGCTGGATCCACGCCGGGCGTAGACAATCTCCCCCGCTTCGCCGGTGACGTGACGATTAGTCAGCGCGTAAACTTTGTGGCCGTCGCTGACCAGGCAGCAGACGGTTGCCACATAGTCGCGACCCTGCACCTTGGCGATCACCGGCCGGCCAGGCCCAAGGTTGTTGGTGGGAAATGGGATGTCCTGAGGCGCGATTTCAGTCGCCGATTCCTTTGGCGCCTCCACAACGCATACCGGCACCGATCGACCATCCGGCATGAAGAGTGTCGGGGGGATCATCTCGCTGGGATTGTCGGCAAAGCTGGCAGCAGGCTGCCATTCGGACACAAAAACCAGGATGCACGGCCAGGAATATGGACGCACCTCTGAGTTGCTGAGTGTTCGAGCGCCTTTACCGTGACGCTTGGTCTTATCATTAGGCCAGCTATCGTTGTGGCGGATCAAATAGCGGCCAACCGCTGTTGCCACGACATTGGGGTGGCGGACCAAAAATTCGTGGTAGAATTCCCGCGCCTCCAGCAGGTCTCGCAGCGATCTGTGGGCGAAGGCGTTGTCGGGCGGCTGATAATCCGACAGGTTGACCGGACGCCGATTGATCTTGACCTCTGCCATTTGCTGCTCCCTCATGCGCAACGCGGTATTTGGGGGTCTATTATTCGGTCGTGCTAACTAAATTATAAGATGGCCAAATTAGATTATTTCATGATGAAATCAGTTTCACGATCTTCTGTAATAATCAAGGCGGCGCGAGGACGGTGTAAGTGTTTTTCACTACGCTTCGCCAATATCGTTGCGAACCAAAGGGCGTCCGCTATTGCGAACTAAGATGCCAATCAGCGAAATCGGCCTCGGCTGCGGAGGCCGCCTTTTTGACAGCCTCCCGAAGCCAGTCAGCATTGCGGCTGTCCAGGTCGCGCAAGATGGCTAATCGCGAAGGCTCGTGCGCGGCATGGATGGCCGCCAGATCTGAGCCCATCGCACGCAACACGCTGGCATGGAGTTTAGTGCCGGCTCTGTCGCCCAGATCGATCTTTCGCGAGTCGGGGGCCAGCCGTCGAATTATAAATTTCAGGTCTGTCGGCAAGCCGAGCTTTGGGTCCGGGAATCTGTACCGACCTGTCGCCAAACGCAGGTAGTCGGCCGGCTCGGTGGTCCTGCCATGTGCCCAACCCCATGCAGAAGGTATCCAGGCCTTGGCTTCGCGAACGATTGCGCCACCTTGCCATTGTCCAATGGCCACATAGCGCGGACGCCCCAAGCCTCCGCCCCCCTGCCGCACCCGCGAATAGGTGCTGATCGCACTTGTGCCGTCTGGAAATGAATGTCATCGCCGACAACACGTCGGCAGGTGGTGCATGTTTGGGGAGTTTGTGGAGTTCTTTCCAAAACGAGTTCACCCCGTCGCGGGACGGCTGCGCGTATGGCAATGTCCAGACGCCGTTCTGATAGACGATATTGGGTAGTGGCTCCTCGAGGCCTCGCCGATATCCATCCAATATGACCGAGGCTAGTTTTGACGTGCCAAGTTTAATCGCGGGCGCTAGCTTGGCGCTTGTCGCAAGGCGCACCAGATCAAATGTATATGCCATGCTGGCCGCTTCGTCGAAATCGTTGATGCCCCAAACGAGGCGCCCGTCGTCATCCCGCCAAGTCCCGAAGTTCTCAGTGTGCGCGTCGCCCACATTGAGAACAGTTGGCGCATCCATAATTTCGGAGCAAATCTCTTCGATCGTTCTGACCCACCGAAAATACGTGGCCCTGAGGAATACGAACGGGCTTTTCTTTATTCGCCGGTGTTTATACTTAAGATCGGACAATACAATCGAACATTGGGTGCGGAGCCATTTTTCGTAAGCACGGTTGTCGTCGACAAATTTTTCAGCCATTTCCAACCTATCGCAACTGCTTAATGACAACCGCCAAGCGGCCACGTGTCCGCTGCGCAGCCGTGGTTCTCGTTCGGAAAACGCCCCGCTGCTGAGGCATCCATCGAGTGCTTCAGGGACAAACGATGGTGTCTTGATAGAAAAGCTTGTTGTTGGCCTTGATGCCATCGCAGACGAGAGCCTGCGTGGCGTCATCGAGCTGCGAAAAGTCCTGTTGGCTAATTTGGGTTGCCTTCTCCATCACGATCCGGCGGACGAGCGGCAAATCGCCGTCCTTTGAAGCGCAGATAATCGCCCGAGTATCTATGCTATGCGCCAGCGCGACGACCGGATCTATCATGGCCGTCTTGCCATCGCAGATCGCAAACGCCGCAAGCGCGCTGAGGTTCTGGCGAACGCTGGTGAACGGCACGAACTCCGGGGTGCATTTGAAGCGCTCCTGCGCTGCCGCAACGTCGGCGAATAGCTGCGGGCCATTCACTTCAACCGCCGCTGCGAGGGCATCGGTTATGGAGGCCATGCTCGTTGAATACGCGCGGGAAAAGGCATCGTCGGTGGAGTTTGAGACGGCGCAGACGGAGCCTTCGAACTTGTCAATCATTAGCCGCGCCACATCGCTGTGCCCACTGAGGATGGCCTCGACAGTTGCGTCTGCCTCCCAATCCAGCCCAGCCCCGAAAAAATCGGCGTGCGCGAGGAAGGTCTGGGCCATTTCGAAGTTGTGTGGGAATAGCTTGGTCGGCGACTTGCTCCGATTGCATCCCGCCCAACCCCAATTTGGATCCTGACTGAGCAGGCGTGTTGCGATCGCGACAAAGTTTGGCATGGCGTCAGGCGTCGCTGCCTCAGCCCCCATCTATCTCGCGCGTCCCGCCCTCGCTCTTCGGCAGGCTCCATAATCGAGTGCGTTCGCGCATTATTTCCAGCAATTGTGCGTCCAAGGAGTTGGCCGGTGCGCGCTGATGAGGGATTATGGCGCACGCTGATAACATGGCCGACACCACGGCCACTGCACCCGCCTGAGCGGCCAAAGCGTAGAGGCTCACTAAATCGCTCCGACTTCGTTGCGGCTGCGTCCTGGTGGTCTGGCGATGCCGAAGAGTTGGGATTTGTCATCGCACATGCGTTGCCTTCCTGACCTACTTTTCGACGCGGTAGGTCACTGCGCCTGTGACTCGAAATCCCACTCGGCCCCCCAGCCGTCCAAGCTGAACGAGCCCGGAACGGACAAATCTCTACATTCAGTCGCGCTGATCTGGGTGAGGTCACAGATTGATACGACAGCGTCCATCACCTTGGGATCGTCGCCGTAATGGAAGTAGGTTGCGGCGGTTGGACCTCCTGGAGGCACAGCCGAATTTGGTCCTGGCGATACCGGTCCCTCGAACTGCTCGGCGTCGGCTCGAGCGAACATCGTGAGAGCCGAGTGTTTCCCCAAGCATGGCGGCGCTTTGGAAGTCAGTGGATCGGGTCCAATGTAGACGAGAGTGTACTGGTGCGCGTCCAACGAAGATACCACATCAGCATCGACAATCTCGAAGGCGCGGTCCGTGAGATAATTGGAAGCGAAATTACCGAAAGCTTCGACATCCACGATCTGCTTGTCCGCACACAGCGCAAGTTTGGCCTTGGGGCTCCCAAGCCCCACGAATGTTCGCTCTACCGTCGTGCCGTTCGATGTCGTAAAATCTTCCGCCGAAGCCGGTAGGATCGAGCATAAAATCGCCAGTACGGCCGGCAAGGCAAGGCTTCCAAGTATGGTACGCACGAAGTTAACCTCCAGATGTCGACGCCAGGCATAAGGCGCCTGCACAGCATCGCTCGCGTCACTAGTAGAGAGTATTGAAATCAAACTTAGCTTCGGCCGCCATCTTGCGCAGAACCGCGATTTCGTCGGCGCGGATCGGCTCTCTAAGCTCTTGCTGTGCGGCTTCGCTGAGCAGGTCTGAATATACCTTCCCTTTTCTCTCATAGCCGGCGATGAACCATTGCTCACCCCAATCGAAGTCGGCGTCGCAGTCCCCGTCGCCCCAGGTCATGTACACAGGAATGATAGCTCCGGCCTCCGGACCGACAATTGGGGTATCCACCCTGAACAGGGCGGCTGAGGTGTCCAAATACGCTTGGCACCTGGCCGGTCTTGTGTCGGATATCCAGTCATAGCCACCAAATTTCTTATCGATGCAAGCTGCCGGCATCTCACCCATCAAGCGCTTGCCGTTCGCCAATTCCCAACCGACCACAGTGCCCCCAAAAATGGTCGACAGGCCGGCCATTTGCTCGGCAACGGTGGGGTCGCGTTTTGGCATTCCGATGTCGCATGCAAATGTGGGCGCACTGCTGGTTCCCAGCAATAGACCCACTAGGAGCGCGGCACGCGGCGACTTCCATTTACATCTCATCGACGTCCCCCTTTTGAACCCACCGCCCTGATGAGGCGCCGCAGGACCGGCCAAGCCGGCATAGACGTCGTCGGGGCATGTCGGCAGCAATTTCCTTACCCATCAGCCGTCTATACCATCCCGGCCGACCATGTAGACTCCGATCAAGCAGTCCCCCATTGGGGATTTGCGCAGACCTCAGGTCCGTCTGAGGAGTGATTAACCAGTTTAATGCCACCCACGGAAGGCCATAAATATTGCAATGGAGCCAACCGTTCGCGAGCATCGACGCCCGGGCATAGACCAACATTGGAAGAGCCATCGCCCAAACGACAAATGGCTGCCGTTAAAATGGCCGAGAGCGCCGTCACCAGTTTAGCATTGACCAATTGGCGTCCCCCAAGCGACTTTCATACCGCGAAGCTCCACGCTTCCGTGGTCGAAATGGAGCGCGTTCCAGTCCGACAGCTCCCGACCCCATTCACGACGTTCGGGCCTCAGCGCACCCATCCCGAAAGCTGCCGCTAGGGAAAAGGTTCTGCGTGTTGAACTTCGAGCTATTATTTTGTCGGCCTGCTTCTAAATAGGCTGGTGACAAATCCACAAAATGCGCTGGTGGCGGCGACACTTGCGAGAACTCGGAAGCCACCAGTTTGCCAGTAGCCTGAACTCAGGCCGCTTGTGACAACTACCGAAGTGGTTCCAAAGGCCGTTGACGCCGCAACATAGCGTCGTGTGCTATTTATCGAGGGTGATACCAGCGCTACGAAACACCCTGTAGTCAGGCCCATTAACATCCCGGCGCCGTAAATTAGGACGCCGAAGCCTAGCAGCGTGATGGGCAAACCGACGTTCCATGCCATCTTGGCGAAAAATGCGGGAAGAGATGTTCCTGACCAGACAATCGACCCGATCAAGGGACCGACAAGCGTAAAGAAGGCGATAGTCGCGATGGAGCGTTCGACCTTGTGCCCGTTGGTTAGCGAACTTACGGGCGATGACGTGGCAGAAACCGGACCAGACAAAATTGTTCCTTCGATGTGCCCAATTCCGAACAACACTAAATACCTGATCCGTAGAGGAAGAATGAAAATCTAACTACAATCCCGGAAATTGGGGCAGACGTTTCAGTTCGACCAAAACCGATGCGCATCAGGTGCAACCGCATCCTCGCCTGCTGCTACCTAGGAGTCTGCAATGGACCGCTCATCACATTTTCCGGCCTCTGGCTGAAACGACTGCTCTCAGGCTACAGGTGACGCCTGACGAATGGCGGAAAAGGAGCCCGTGAGTGTCAGTCCGCAGTCGACCCCATAGTGGACATTCGGAAGCTCATTGACCATTCCCCAAAGCTGCCATAGAGGCCGATGCGGTTAACCTGCCAGCGATCTGTGTCGCAAC